>NZ_QFAY01000005.1:0-20219 GCF_017884005.1 Streptococcus panodentis | reverse complement strand
TGAAATTTAGATGATTTGTTTCTGAAATCAGGATTTCAGACAAATCCCTAAAATTTGGTCGTTCAAGTTCTTCGGTGATAGAATAGAGAAAGGAATGGAACCCGGGCTAAAAACTCGGAAAAAAGATAGATTTCCTAGCATTCATCGAATGCTTCGTCAATCTCCTATTTTTCAGTCGTTTTTAAACGCCCTTGGTATCTTAATTATGTTAGTAAGTTATAAATGGTTAAAAGAATTAGTAGACATTGATGTGGCGAGCGCTGAGCTGGCTGAGAAAATGTCCACAACCGGGATTGAGGTAGAAGGTGTGACATCGCCGGCTGCCGGTCTGTCCAAGATCGTTGTCGGTGAGGTTGTATCGTGTGAGGATGTGCCGGATACCCATCTGCATGTCTGTCAGGTCAATGTCGGCGAAGCGGAGACGCGTCAGATTGTCTGCGGAGCTCCCAATATCCGGGCCGGTATCAAGGTCATGGTGGCCTTGCCCGGTGCACGCATTGCGGACAATTACAAGATTAAAAAAGGGAAAATCCGCGGCCTGGAGTCGCTGGGCATGATCTGCTCTCTCGGCGAGCTGGGCATTTCTGACTCAGTCGTGCCAAAGGAATTTGCGGATGGTATCCAAATCCTGCCGGAGGAGGCTGTGCCGGGTCAGGAAGTCTTTCCATATCTGGACTTGGACGATGAAATCATCGAACTCTCCATCACGCCAAACCGGGCAGACGCACTCTCTATGCGCGGTGTCGCCCACGAAGTGGCTGCAATCTACGACAAGGCTGTGCGGTTTAAGGCTTTCCCGCTGACAGAAGGTGACAAGCAGGCAGCGAATCAGCTTGCGGTAGCTATCGAGACAGAGAAAGCTCCCTACTATGCGGCCCGTATTTTGGACAATGTGCGCATTGCTCCAAGTCCGCAGTGGCTGCAAAATCTCCTCATGAATGAGGGGATCCGTCCTATCAATAATGTGGTTGATGTCACCAACTATATCCTGCTCTACTTTGGTCAGCCCATGCATGCCTTTGATCTGGATACCTTTGAGGGCGACAGGATTGTCGTGCGGGAGGCGCGTGCCGGTGAGAGCTTGGTCACTCTGGACGGAGAAGAACGCCAGCTGGAAGCTTCAGACTTGGTCATTGCGGTAGCGGATCAGCCGGTGGCATTGGCCGGTGTCATGGGCGGTCAGGCGACGGAAATCTCTGACAAGTCAAGCCGGATTGTTCTGGAAGCAGCCGTCTTTGATGGCAAATCTATCCGCAAGACCAGCAGCCGTCTGGGATTGCGGTCGGAGTCTTCATCCCGCTTTGAAAAAGGCATCAATGCAGCAACGGTCAACGAAGCCTTGGATGCGGCAGCCAGCATGATTGCGGACTTGGCAGGAGCCACTGTCCGGGCAGGTATCGTCCAAGCCGGCCAGCTGGACACGGCTGACAAGCAGGTTTCGACCAGTCTGGCAGATGTCAATCGGGTCTTGGGAACAGACTTGACCTATGCGGATGTCGAGGATGTTTTCCGCCGGCTGGGCTTTGGCCTGAGCGGTTCGGCAGAGACATTTACTGTCAGCGTGCCTGCCCGCCGCTGGGACATCAGCATTCCGGCTGACCTCTATGAGGAGATTGCCCGTATTTATGGCTATGATCGCCTGCCGATTTCCTTGCCTCAGGATGCTGGTACAGCAGGAGAACTGACCGCGACACAAAAATTACGCCGTAAAGTTCGGACGGCGGCAGAGGGAGCTGGCCTGACAGAAATTATCACCTATGCTCTGACGACACCGGAAAAGGCGGTTGAGTTTAGCCTCAATCCCAGCAAGCAGACCGAGCTCATGTGGCCCATGACGGTGGAGCGCAGCGTGCTTCGTCAGAATATGGTGTCTGGCATGCTGGATGCGGTCAGCTATAATGCTGCCCGTAAAAATAAGAATGCTGCCCTTTATGAAATTGGCAAGGTCTTTGAGCAGACAGGCAATCCCAAGGAAGATCTGCCCCATGAAATCAACAGCTTTGCCTTTGCTCTTACTGGCTTGGTCCAGGAGAAGGATTTCCAAACGAAGGCTGTGCCGGTAGATTTCTTCTATGCAAAAGGAGTGGCAGAAGCCCTCTTTGACCGTCTTGGGCTGGAAGCTGACTATAGAGCTACGGATCAGCTGCCCAGCATGCATCCCGGCCGGACCGCGCTTATCTCTGTCAATGGCCAGCCGATCGGCTTTGTCGGACAAGTGCACCCAGCGACAGCCAAGGCCTACGACATTCCAGAGACCTATGTGGCCGAGCTCAGCCTCTCTGCTATCGAAGAGCAGCTGCAGCCAGCCCAGCCATTTGCTGAAATTACGAAGTTCCCGGCTGTGACCCGTGATGTGGCTCTGCTGCTCAAGGCAGAAATCACCCACCAAGAGGTCCTGGATGCCATTCAGGCAGCCGGTGTCAAACGCCTGACCGACATCAAACTCTTTGACATCTTCTCAGGTGACAAGCTGGGTGTCGGCCTCAAATCTATGGCCTACAGCCTGACTTTCCAAAATCCAGAAGCCAGCCTGACCGACGAAGAAGTCGCAAAATATATGAAAAAAATCCAACAATCCCTGACCGAAAAGCTCGGAGCAGAGGTGAGGTAGAATATATCCTAAAAGAGGCTGAGACAGACTCAATCCCACCGCCTTTTAGAAACACTTAATCAATAGACTTGCTCGTAAACCGTATCTTGAGTCAGTTGGCCTTAAGCGGTCGGCACATGGGCAAACGACCCCGCCCTTTCATTGCGAAACGAAAAGCTGGGGTCTTTTTGTTTGCCTCCGGAGTATCGCTGGATGAAAGCTACGGCCTGATTGCAGTCATTGAAAAGGCTGCCATGATTTATTCCCAAATCGGGGCAGGGCAGCCAGATCAAGCAGGAAATCACCAATCCGAGAGCTGCAGGAAATTGCAGAATCTTTCAACAAGACCCCGCATGAAGGCTTCTTGGATAGATAGGTAAAAAGTGAGCTGGGGGAGAGGCTTTGCTTTTCCTGCAGGATGTTTTGTTAAAAAAATCACAAAATACTTGAAAATCGAAAAAGATAGGTATAAAATCATATTAACATAACAAAAAGGAGAAGAAAGATGTCAACATTTTATGTACCAGCCGTCAACCTTATCGGCAAAGGCGTTGTCAATGAAGTCGGCCCTTATGTTAAAGAATTGGGTTACAGTAAAGCTCTGCTGGTTACGGATAAATTTATCGAAAGCAGTGAAATTCTGCCGAAGGTGCTTAAACCTCTGGATGCTGAAGGAATCGAATATGTCATCTTCAGCGATGTAGAGCCAAATCCAACTTGTAAAAATGTCATGGATGGGCTAGCAGCGCTGAAAGAAAATAACTGCGACTTTATTATCAGTGTCGGCGGAGGCTCTCCGCAAGATGCCGCAAGCTGTATCTCCGTCATTGCGACCAATGGCGGTAAGCCGCAAGACTATGAGGGTCTGCACAAGTCAGCCAAGAAAGGTATGCCAGTTGCAGCCATCAATACGACTGCGGGAACTTCAGCTGAAATTACCATTAACTATGTGATCACTGATGAAGAGCGCAAGGTCAAAATGGTTATGGTGGATAAGAACAGCCTAGCCCTGATTTCGGTCAATGACCCTGAACTCATGGTATCCAAGCCAGCTGCCTTGACAGCTGCGACAGGTATGGATGCCCTGACCCATGCGGTAGAAGCCTTGGTCACTCCGGGCGCTTATGGCGTGACTAAGAAACTGTCGATTGGTGCCATCGAACTAATCAAAGAATACCTGCCTCGGGCAGTGGCCAACGGCCATGACATCGAAGCGCGCGAAGGCATGGTGAATGCCATCTTTCTAGGAGGCATGTCCTTTAACAATGCTGGTTTGGGCTACGTGCACTCCATGGCTCACCAACTGGGAGCTGTCTATAATCTGCCGCACGGTGTCTGCTGTGCCATGCTGCTCCCGGTTGTTGAGCGTGAAAATGCCAAACGGGTGCCAGGAGCCTTCCGCAATGTCGCCAAAGCCCTCGGTCTTCATACCGAAGGCAAGACAGATGCAGAATGTGCAGCCTATGCCATTTCTGAAATCGAAAAACTTTCTGAAACCGTCGGCATTCCAAAGAAATTGACAGAACTTGGTATCGAAGAAAAAGACTTTGATTTTGATTACCTTTCTAAGAATGCCTTGATAGATGCCTGCGCCCCAGGCAATCCATTTATGCCAACCTTAGAAGAAACCATTGCCTTTTACAGGGAGCTGTTTTAACACTCAAAGACAATCGAAAATGATCAGGCAGACCGATAGAGGCAGCGAGGCTGGAACCAAGTGTTTCAGTCTCGCTTGATTATGGCCGAAAGTTCTTGACCTTAGCGCGGCAGACGATTGCCAAAACTCTGCGAAAATCTCTTCAGCCTGCGTCAGCTCCGGGGAACCTTTTCAGCCTGAACTTAGAAACAAAAGAGTGAAGGGGACTAAATTTTTAAAAATTTTATACAGTATCTTCCAAAAGATGCATCCCTCTGTGGGTGAGGACTCAGCCATCATGGGAGTCTGTCCCACCTGCTTTTGAGACTTCCTTCAGCAAAACATTTGAAATCGCTTGCAAAAATGGTATAATGGCTTTGTGAAAACTGAACAATATTTCTGCTGATACTCTTGCTGCCCTCAATTCTGCAGGGATTGGCTTGGGCTTGTGCCAACAGTCTGGGGAGTGAAAAAGGTTCCAAGAATTTTTTTCAGCCCTGCCCAGTTTGACTGTTTATCATTGGAGTATGTGTCAGAACAGACAGGCCGATCTGTCTGAGTTCGGTTGGAGACAGAACTTGGGCTAAAAATGTTGAAAAAAAGAGCAATCGTTCTTGAAGCTGTTGCTTGAGTGTTTGCTTCTCATTTTTCTGCAGCTCTGGCAGCCTGCTTTGCTTAGAGATGTGGATGCCCATTGGGATTTCTTCGTTATTTAGCCCCTCAGATCTCAAAAGGAGGAAAAACGATGGCTTATAAGACAATTTACCCTTATACCAATGAAGTGCTGAAGGAGTTTGACAACCATACGGATGCTGATCTGGAAGCGGCTTTGGCTGCGGGCCACGCCCTTTACAAAAAATGGCGGGCTGAAGGCGGGCTGGAAGAGCGAAAAGGCCAGCTGCACAAGGTGGCGGAACTTCTTCGCCGTGATGTGGATAAATACGCTGAAGTGATGACCAAAGACATGGGCAAGCTCTTTACTGAAGCCAAAGGCGAAGTGGAGCTCTGTGCTGCTATTGCGGACTATTTTGCTGATAAGGCTGAAGAATTCCTGAAACCAAGAGAGCTGGAAGCCGTGCATGGGGAAGGCTATTACATCAAGCAGGCAGTCGGCGTGCTCTTCATGGTAGAACCGTGGAATTTCCCCTTCTATCAAATCATGCGTGTCTTTGCGCCTAACTTTATGATTGGCAATCCAACGGTGCTCAAGCATGCCTCTATCTGTCCGGCTTCTGCACAGGCCTTTGAGGAACTGGTCAAGGAAGCAGGCGCTCCTGCCGGCTCTTTTAAAAATCTCTTTTTGACTTACGGCCAAGTCAGCAAAGCCATTGCGGATCCGCGGATTCAGGGAGTGGCCCTGACAGGGTCTGAGCGCGGCGGGGCTTCCATCGCGGCCGAAGCTGGTGCCAATCTTAAGAAATCAGCGCTGGAACTGGGCGGAAACGATGCCTTTCTGATCTTGGAAGATGCCGATTTTGAACTGCTGAAAGATACCATTTTCTTTGCCCGTCTCTACAATGCCGGTCAGGTATGTACCTCATCAAAACGGTTTATCGTTGTCGGTGAAGAAAATTACCGTAAGTTTGTGGATATGGTAGTGGAAACCTTCAAGACAGCAAAATGGGGCGATCCGATGAAAGCTGAGACCACTTTGGCTCCTCTGTCTTCTGCGGCGGCTAAAGAGGAAGTCTTAGGACAAATCAAACTGGCAGTGGATAATGGAGCAAGGGTCGCTTATGGCAATCAGGAGATTGACCATCCAGGCAATTTTGTCATGCCGACAGTCTTGACCGATATCAGCAAAGACAATCCAATTTACAACACCGAAATCTTCGGTCCTGTGGCGTCTATTTACAAAGTGGATACAGAAGAAGAAGCGATTGCACTGGCCAATGATTCCAGTTACGGTCTGGGGGGAACGGTCTTCTCCTCTGACCCAGAGCGAGTGGCGCGTGTTGCTGCCCAGATTGAAACAGGGATGACCTTTGTGAATTCAGGCTGGGCTTCTCATCCAGAGCTGCCCTTTGGCGGGATTAAGAATTCGGGCTATGGCCGTGAACTCAGTCATCTAGGTTTCGATGCCTTTGTCAATGAGCACCTTGTCTTTACACCAAAAGGATAGGAAGGCTGGGCTATTGCCTGTTGGTTTAGCATAGGGCGGCGGTGGCAGTGAGACAGACTCCCGCGCTGGCTGTGTCCTTACCCGCAAAAGGGGGAACCTTGTGCTTCTAGGCTCAGGCTGAAAAAAATCTCCTCAATCTTTTTACTCCCAGCATCTTATGCAGCCGCTTTGGTGCTAAAGTGAAGCACGGTGACTGGATTTCGGACTGAGGTTGGAAAATTACCGGAAAACCCCCGCTTTAAAATTTTTTTCATTTTTCTCTTGCTTTTTCTGAAAAATTCAGGTAGAATATTCAACAATCATTTAAAGCGATGAGAGAAAAAGCTTAAGACAACAGACAGAGAGTGCCCGGCGGTGAGAAGGCATGCAATCCTTAAGCGACACATTCTTGAGTGCGGCTGCGAAATCAGCATACTGAGATTAGTGGCCGACGGCTGATTCCCGTTACGAATTCGGAGTCTTGTACTCCATGAGGGTCCTCAGGCGACTGAGGGCTGAATAAAGGTGGAACCGCGTGTCAACGTCCTTGCAATGTTTTTTGCGAGGGCTTTTTATTATCTTTTGAATAGCATCAATCCTTATACTTTTCGAAAATCGGCTTCAGATCAGGCGTGTAGAGTTCCTTACCCGAACAGAGCGAGGCTGCAATACTTTTGTCGCCGTCTCCTATGCGGGTGAGGGTACAGCTGTCAAGGGAATCTGTCTCCTAATCTACAAGATCCGACAGTTCCCCAAACTTAACGGACGAGGCGGATGCTGATTTTCAAAGAGCAGAAATGATTGGAAACAAGCGAAAGCGAGGTAGCAGTATGCTCAAACTAAAAGGTCTCAGATCACTCACTCCCTATGTGGCGGGGCAGCAGCCTGCAGGAGACAGGCTTATCAAGATTAATACCAATGAAAATGCCTACCCTCCCAGTCCGCGGGTGGCTGAGGCGCTGAAGGATTTTGACGCTGCCAGCCTGCGCAGGTACTCCAGTCTGGATCAGGCCGGCCTCTGTCAGGCTTTGGCAGCAAACTTGGGCGTCTCGCCAGACCAGCTCATTATCGGTAATGGCAGCGACGACATCCTGTCTATGGCCTTTCTGGCTTTCTTTAACAGCGGGGAGCCTGTTCTTTTTCCGGACTTGACCTATGGATTTTACAAGGTTTGGGCCCAGCTTTATCGGGTTCCTTACAGAGAAGTACCGCTGACGGAGGATTTCCGGATTCGGACGGAGGATTATCTGAAAGCCGAGGGAGGCATTGTTTTGGCCAACCCCAATGCTCCGACCGGGATTTACAAGCCCTTGGAGGAGCTGGAGCAGATACTGGCGGCCAATCGGAATCTGGTCGTGGTAGTAGATGAAGCCTATATCAATTTTGGCGGCCAGACGGCCCTGCCGCTGCTGGAGGAGTATCCCAATCTCTTTATTAGCCGGACTTTTTCCAAGGATGCGGCTCTGGCCGGCCTGCGGGTAGGCTATGGTATCGGGCATCCGGACTTGATTGGGGTCATGAAGACCGTTCAGCATTCGATCAATCCTTATTCGGTGGATCTGCTGGCAGAGAAGCTGGCTCAGGCAGCTATCGAGGACTGGGCTTACTATGAGCAGACCAGCCGGCAGATTGAGCAGACCCGGGACCTGCTGGCGGAGGAGCTGGCAGCGCTGGGCTTTGAGGTTCTGCCCAGTCTGGCAAATTTTCTCTTGGTCAGGCCGAATGGCGTGTCAGCTGGGGAACTATTTTCTCATCTGCAAAGCCAGAATATCTATGTCCGATATTTCCCAAAGGCTGAACGCATCAAGGATTATCTGCGGATTTCAGTCGGTCAGCCTCAGGAAATGGAGCAGGTTTTGGCCATTATCAGGGCATTTATCAAGGAGCGAAAGGAGGCCGGCCGATGAAGCAAGTCACTCTGCCTAACGGCATGCACGATAAATTATTTAAACGAGCCCGTGTGACCTATGAGATTGAGCGGAATATCAGTGATTTTCTCATGGCTCAGGGATTTAACCGCATTGATACACCGACTCTGGAGCATTTCGAAGTCTTTGGGGACAGCATTGAGGCCAGCCATTATCACCTGTTTGATAAGAAGGGCCATCTGCTGGCGCTACGGCCCGATGTGACCAGTCAGATCGGCCGGGTCATTGCTTCGACCCGGGTTCATACCCCGACTAAATTTTCCTATTCGGGCAAGGTTTTTCACTACAATGAGGAGCTGCGCGGGCTGGCCAATGAGCTCAGTCAGGCCGGCATTGAAATCATCGGCTACCCTGTCCGGCAAGCGGTGCTGGAGGCCATTCAGTCGGCCAAGCAGTCGCTGGATCTAGCTCAGGTCCGCTCGTATCAGTTTGAGTTTTCCCATGCGGCTATTTTAAAGACCATTCTGGAAAAACTGAAGCTGGACGAGCAGGAAGAGGCACGGCTTTTAGACCATATCCGCAAGAAAAATATGACTGGTCTCTATGAATTTACTCAGGCCAATCCCAGTGAGTTTGATGAATTTCTGCAGAAGCTGCCCTGCCTTTTCGGCCCCAGCCGGCAGGTGCTGGATCAAGCCAGAAAGCTGCTTGAGAACCAGCAGATTCTGGCAGCCTTGGATGATTTGGAAGACATGCTGGTCCAGCTTTCGGATCTGCTGCCGGCCAGCACCATGGATCTGGGACAGGTAGCGTCTATGCCTTACTATACCGGCCTGACCTTCAAAGTCTTTGGCGAAAAAGTGCCGGCTGCCTTTCTGTCCGGCGGCCGCTATGACCAGCTCTTTGAGCGCTTCGGGGCAGATCAGCTGACGGCGGTAGGCTGGACGCTGGATATTGACAGCGTCTATCAGGCCATTCATGATGATCTGCCGGATGAAAATGGAAAGGAAGGTGGCAGCAGATGAGCCAGATTACCATTGCCCTGACCAAGGGGCGGATAGAGGAGGAGACGGTTGAGCTCTTGAGCCGAGCCGGATTTGACCTGGCCTTTATGGCTGACAAGGGGCGGAATTTGATTTTTGAAAGTCCGGACGGCCGATTTCGCTTTCTCTTGGTCAAGGGACCCGATGTCACGACCTATGTCCGTCACGGTGTGGCCGATGTGGGCATTGTCGGCAAGGATATTCTCTTTGAGCATCCGACCGGCTATCTGGAAATGCTGGACCTCAATTTTGGTCTCTGCAAGTTTTCTCTGGCCTCGGTGCCCAGCTATGATCCGCAGGACCATAAGCGCAAGCGGATTGCGACCAAGTATCCGACAGTGGCGATGGATTATTTCAACCAAAAGGGCGAAGATGTGGAAATCATCTCCATTCAGGGCAGCGTGGAGATTTCTCCGGTGCTGGGATTGGCTGATGCTATCGTCGATATTGTCGAGACTGGCCATACCCTGTCGGCCAATGGACTGATTGTCTTTGAGGACATCTGCCGGGTGTCGGCCCGGCTCATTGTCAATCAGGCTTCCCTGAAAAATAATCCGGACCTGATGCCTTTTATTGCGAAAATTGAATCCCTGGTGGGAACGAGAGAGGTGGCTTTTGAATGAAAAGGATTGAACGATTAAGCGGAACAAATGAAGAAATTTCACGTATTCTCTATGAAGAGCAGCTAAAGCTCAGCCAGCAGAATCTGGATGTGGAAGATGCAGTCAGTGACATTCTGGAAGCCGTCAGAAAGGATGGCGACCAGGCCCTGACTTACTATTCTCAGCTCTTTGACAAGGTAGAAGTGACAGACTTTGAGGTCGGGCAGGACCTGATTGAGCGGGCTTTTGAGGAGATTGATCCGCAGGTGCTGACAGCCCTTAAGAATGCTCAGACCAATATTGAAAGCTACCACCAGCAGCAGCTGGAGGCCGGTTTTGAGGACAGCCCCAGTCCGGGTGTTCTGCGCGGCCAGCTCATCCGGCCCATCGAGCGGGTGGGAACCTATGTACCGGGCGGAACAGCGGCCTATCCTTCCTCTGTCCTCATGAATGTCATCCCGGCCAAGATTGCCGGGGTCAAGGAGATTATCATGATCACCCCGCCTCAGGAGCGCTTTAATCCGGCCATTCTGGTAGCGGCCAAGCTGGCTGGGGTCAGCCGGATTTTTCAGGTGGGCGGTGCTCAGGGAGTGGCGGCTCTGGCCTATGGGACCGAGACGATTCCCAAGGTGGACAAGATTACCGGTCCGGGCAATATTTTTGTAGCCACAGCCAAGAAATTGGTCTATGGTCTGGTCGGGATTGACATGATTGCCGGCCCGTCAGAAATCGGTGTGATTGCAGATGCTTCTGCCAGTCCGGTCTATGTGGCGGCGGACCTGCTTTCACAGGCTGAGCATGACAAGCTGGCCCGGGCCATTCTGGTCACAGACTCAGAGGAGCTGGCTGATCAAGTGGAGCAGGAGCTGGACAGGCAGCTGAAGACTCTGCCGCGGGAGGAAATCGCGCGTGCTTCTATTGAAAATAACGGCCGCATCATCATCGCGCCTTCTAAGGAAGCCATGTTTGAGCTTATGAATCAGGTGGCACCGGAGCACTTGGAGGTTGCCATGGATGACGCCTACAGCTATCTGGATAAGATTGAAAATGCCGGATCGGTCTTTCTGGGCCACTATACCAGCGAGCCTATCGGAGACTACTATGCCGGAGCCAATCATGTGCTGCCAACGACCAGCACCAGCCGCTTTTCATCGGCTCTGGGTGTGCACGACTTTATCAAGCGCATCCAGTACACCCAGTACAGCCGGGAAGCTGTCAGAGCAGCTGACCGCGACATTACCAGCCTGGCCTATGCTGAAGGCCTGCAGGCTCATGCCAAGGCAATCGAAGCCCGCAGACAGGACAAGTAGAAAGAGGATACCATGAGAAAAGCTGAATTGAGCCGTACAACTCAGGAAACCAAGATTGCTTTAGCCGTCAATCTGGACCAGCAGGAGCCAGTGGACATTGATACGGGGGTTGGTTTTTTTGACCATATGCTGACCCTCTTTGCCCGTCACAGCCGGATTTCCTTAACCGTCAAGGCCGAGGGAGACCTCTGGGTGGACAGCCACCACACAGTAGAGGATGTGGGCATCGTGCTGGGGCAGGCCCTGCGCCAGGCTCTGGGCGACAAGGCCGGCATTAACCGCTATGGCACGAGCTTTGTGCCCATGGATGAAACGCTGGGCATGGCCAGTCTGGATCTGTCAGGCCGCTCCTATCTGGTCTTTGACGCAGCCTTTGACAATCCTAAGCTGGGGACTTTTGACACTGAGCTGGTGGAGGAATTTTTCCAAGCTCTGGCCTTCAATCTGCAGATGAATCTGCACTTGAAAATCCTGCATGGCAAAAACAGCCACCACAAGGCGGAGAGCCTCTTTAAGGCGACCGGCCGGGCCCTGCGCGAAGCGGTCACTGTCAATCCAGACATTCGCGGGGTCAATTCTACCAAGGGTCTGCTCTAGCCTGCCGGCGGGATGGAGCTGCTCTCTACTGATAAAGGATAGCTAACATGATTATTGTACTTGATTATGGTGCGGGAAATACGGCCAATGTTCTGCGAGCCCTGGCCCAGGTTGGGATGGCCGCACGCCTGTCGGCCGATCCGCAGGAAATTTTAGCGGCTGACGGTCTGATTCTGCCCGGTGTCGGAGCTTATGCGGCTGCTATGCAGGAGCTGAGCAGGCGGGGACTGACTGCGGTCATCCAGCAGGCTGTGGCAGCCGGCAAGCCGCTCTTGGGCATCTGCTTGGGCATGCAGTTGCTGCTGGAAGAGGGACTGGAAAACGGCCGAACGCAAGGTCTGGCTTTCATCCCCGGATCCTGCCGCAGAATCCCTGACCAAGCAGGCCTGCCAGTGCCCCACATGGGCTGGAATGATTTGAAGATTGAGCAGGAATCTGCCCTGACCGAGGGCCTGCAGGGACAGGCAGTCTACTTTGTTCACAGCTATTATACGGATGTTGCTGAGGCCTATATTGATGCGACTGCGGATTACGGCTTCCCGCTGCCGGCCATGATCCGCAAGGGTCATGTCTTTGGCTGCCAGTTTCACCCAGAAAAGTCCGGCTCGGTCGGTCTGGGCATTCTAGAAAGATTTAAGGAGTATGTCTATGAAGATTCTGCCTGCTATTGATATTAAGGACGGCCAGGCGGTCCGTCTCTTTCAGGGGGATTTCAGCCAGAAGACAGTAGTCAATCCGGATGTTCTGGGACAGGCTGAAACCTTCAGAGCCGCCGGCATCCGCATGATTCATGTAGTCGACTTGGACGGTGCCTTGGAGGGCCGGGCCAGCAACCGCCAGCTGATTTCCCAGATCAAGCAGCAGACCGGACTGGCTGTCCAGGTCGGCGGCGGCATCCGCAGTCTGGAGCAGATTGAGGATTATTTGGCAGCAGGGATTGACCGGGTCATCATCGGTTCCATGGCGGTCAAAGATCCTGCCTTTGTTGAGGCGGCGCTGGAGCGCTTCGGCAGCAGCAACATCGTCATCGGCATTGATGCCAAAAAAGGTCTGGTCGCTACCGAAGGCTGGCTGGAGACCAGCAGCCAGGACTATATCAGTCTGGCCCTGGCTATGGAAAAGATTGGCGTCCGTCTCTTTGTCTATACCGATGTTGAACGAGACGGCACCCTGACCGGACCCAATATCCAGCATTATCAAAGGCTGCAGGCTGCTCTCACACATGCGAAAGTCATCGCCTCAGGCGGTATCCAGTCGCTGGCAGATTTGCAGGAACTGGAGGAACTAGGGCTGGCCGGTGCCATTGTCGGCAAGGCTTACTACAGCGGCCGGGTGACCCTGAGCCAGCTCAGAGAGATAGATGAGGACCAACCATGCTGAAAAAAAGAATCATCCCCTGCCTGGATGTCAAGGACGGCCGGGTGGTCAAGGGCATTAACTTTGTCAATCTGACCGATGTCGGTGACCCGGTCGATGCAGCTAGGGCCTACTATGAGGCAGGCTGTGATGAGCTGGTCTTTCTGGACATCACTGCCACTCATGAGCAGCGCGACACGACAGTTGAGATGGTCCGGCGGGTAGCCGAGCAGGTCTTTATCCCCTTTACGGTCGGCGGCGGCATCCGCTCGGCTGAGGATATGAACAGGATGCTCAAGGCCGGCGCTGACAAGGTTGCCGTCAATTCCTCAGCTCTGGCAAATCCCCAGCTGATTGCCGACTGTGCGGAGAAATTCGGCAGTCAGTGTGTGGTGCTGGCTGTTGATGCCAAGAAAGCAGCTGACGGCAGCTGGCATGTCTATCTGGCCGGCGGCCGCAAGGACACTGGCCGGGAGCTTCTGGCTTGGGTCCAGGAGGCTGTTCGTCTAGGGGCCGGAGAAATCCTCCTGACCAGCATGGATAAGGATGGGACCAAGTCTGGCTTTGACCTGCCCATGCTGCAGGCTATTTCGCAGGTTGTATCCGTGCCCATCATCGCCTCAGGCGGGGCGGGCAGCCTGGAGGATATTTTGGAAGTCTTTGAGAAAACGGCGGCAACTGGGGCCTTGGCTGCTTCTATCTTTCACTATGGGCAGGTTTCTATCCCAGACACCAAGCAGGCCATGCGGGAAGCAGGATTGGAGGTGAGGCTCTGATGGCAGATGTAAGATTGGATTTTCAAAAACAAGGCGGTCTGATCCCGGCCATTATCCTAGACCACAGCAGCAAGGAAGTCCTCATGCTGGCCTATCTCAATGAAGAGGCCTACCAGCTGACCCGCTCCAGCGGTCAGATGTGGTACTGGAGCCGCTCGCGTCAGGAGCTCTGGCACAAGGGAGCCACCAGCGGCCACTATCAGACTGTCAGGAAAATCACGGCCGACTGCGATCTGGACACCCTGCTGATCGAAGTGGACCAGACAGGCGCTGCCTGCCATACCGGCGCCAAATCCTGCTTTTTCAACCAGATTTGGCAGGAGCAGGCATGATGGCAGGCAAGCTGCTCATCCTGCCACGAGAAATCCCATGGGACTTTCTCTAGCTCCTGCACTAACCAGCTGAATTGAAAATCATCGTTTCCATTCAGCTGGAGTCGGCAGTTTACAGCCATGATGGCAGCTCCAACAGTCTGGGAGACTGTTGGAGGTTGCGGATAAAGCAAACGAAGTTGGCGTCAAAACAGTCTGGGAGACTGTTGGAGATCAAAAGCACTGCTTTGAGATGTCCTGATCTGAAGAGTTTTCTCAAAAGTATAAAAAAGGAGACACCATGCTAGAAAGCCTTTACCAAGAAGCCCTCAAGCGCAAAAAAGAGCCCAAGGAAGGCTCCTATACCAGCTATCTCTATGACAAGGGGCTGGACAAGATTCTCAAAAAAGTCGGCGAAGAGGCAGCCGAAGTCGTCATTGCAGCCAAAAATGCGGATAAGGAAGAAATCGCCAATGAAACGGCTGACCTACTCTACCATCTGGCAGTTGCTCTGGTGGAGACCGGCGTCAGCCTAGATCAGGTCGAGAGCGTCCTCCAAGCCCGTCAGGGCAAGCAAAGCCGGATCCATGACCGGCCGGAAATTGACAATTACTAAACGAATAGATCTTTAACAGAAAGGCGGCAAGCATGCGCGACAACCACCTGCATACCTATTTTTCCTACGACTCAGAAGCCGATTTTCGTGACTATCTGGACCACTATGAGGGCGAGATTGTCACCACTGAGCACTATGACCTGTCCAATCCCTACCCTTATCAGGCAGCTTCGCCCCATGATGATGTGCCCGACTATGCGGCCTATTCGGCGAAAATAGCAGAGCTGAATAGGCAATACGGCAACCGCATCAAAAAGGGCATTGAAATCGGCTATTATGCCCCCCGCAAGGCGGATATTCTGGCCTTTCTGGCTGACAAAGACTATGACCTCAAGCTTCTCTCTGTCCACCACAATGGCAGCTTTGACTATCTGGAGGAGCCCGTCCTGCAGCTGGATAAGATGGAGCTGATTCCCCGCTATCTGAGAGAGCTAGAAGAGGCGATTGAGGCTATTCCGGCGGATGTCTTGGCCCACTTTGACTATGGCTTCCGCCAGTTTGAGGTCACAGTGGAGGAGCTGAAAAGCTTTGAGCCTCAGCTGCGCCAGCTTTTTCAAAAGATGATCGACCACGGCCTGGCCTTTGAGCTCAACTGCAAGTCCATGTATCTCTACGGCCATGAAGACCTCTATATCTATGCTCTGGGTCTGGTCAAGGAGCTGGGCGGCCAGCGCTTCTCTGTCGGATCGGACGGGCACAAGCTGGAGCATTTCCGGCTCAATTTTGACCGGGCGGAGCAGATAGTAGCAGAAGCCGGCATTGATGACAGCCAGCTGATTTGAAAGGAGCGGTCATGCTTAAAATCAGGCCTATCGAGCCAGACGAAATCTATCTCCTAGAAGAATTTCTCTATCAGGCTATTTTTGTTCCGGAGGGTATCCCGGCTCCGTCCAGGAGTATTCTGCAGGATCCTGATTTGCAGCTTTATATCAAGGATTTTGGTGCCCGGCCGGATGATTGGGCACTGGCAGCGGAAGCAGAGGGCCAGCTGGTCGGAGCCGTTTGGGTCCGCCTCATGCGGGATTACGGCTATTATGATGACCTGACACCCTCCCTGTCCATTTCTCTCTTGCCCGACCATCGGAGGCAGGGAATCGGACAGCAGCTGATGACAGCCATGCTGGATTTGCTCCGAGCTCAAGGCTATCCCCGCGTCTCCCTGTCCGTTTCCAAAGACAATCCCGCTGCGCGCTTCTATCAGCGGCTGGGCTTTGTCACCGTGGAGGAAAGGGAGACGGACTATCTGATGCTTTGTGATTTATAGGAAAAAATAGAAATCATGAAATTAGAAAGATTAATTTACATTTTACTGGCTCTTTTAAATAAGAGGCAGATAACCGCTAAAGAGATTGCCGCCCGTTTTAGAATATCGACTCGCACGGTATACAGAGACATGGACACGCTCAGCTTAGCGGGTATTCCTATCTATTCCGAACGAGGGGATAAGGGCGGCTTCTATATACCGGACGACTATAAGATGGACAGCAGCTTTTTCACAGAAGAGGAAAAACAGTTTATCATCAATATGAGCCAAAACGTTGGCAAAATCGTCGGCCGTCCAAGCTTTGACAGCATCGAGCACAAGCTGGCTTCTCAAGAAAGTGCAGGCAGTGCCAATCCTTTTTACTTTGATCTCAGTTCCTGGTCTCTCAATACCAATTATCTGCTGAAGATTGAGCAGGCGATTCAGGCGGGGCAGAAGATTTCCTTTTCTTATTATTCCAAAAAGCAGGAGCGCAGCCAGCGTATGATACTTCCCTACCGACTGGTTTTTAAGCTGAATGCTTGGTATGTCGTCGGCTTTTGCTTGGACAAATCCGACTTTCGCTTTTTCAAACTCAGCAGGATTCGCCAGCTGCAGCTGATAGGAGAAGAGACTTGTCCGAAAGATTACCCGCTCTTATCTCAGGAAAAGTTAGACTATTTTCTAAATCCTCCAAAGGAAAAAGTAGAGGGCAGCAAAGAGGAAATAGACTTACAGTTTGCGGCGTCTGCCCTGCCAAAGATTTATGACCATTTCACAGAAGAAGAAATCAGCATAGAGGAGACCGGAATAAGAATACATGCTTTTCGAGCTTTAACGCCAGCC
Organism: Streptococcus panodentis; assembly: GCF_017884005.1. Taxonomy (GTDB): domain Bacteria; phylum Bacillota; class Bacilli; order Lactobacillales; family Streptococcaceae; genus Streptococcus; species Streptococcus panodentis. The sequence goes on along the minus strand of NZ_QFAY01000005.1, from coordinate 3,324 downwards.
TTCTTTGAATTGCTCTTAAGCTTTGGGCAACAGGTGAAAGTCTTGTCTCCCAGTCACTTGCAGGAGCAGTTGATCCAGACTCTCCAAAAAAATCTTCAGCAATATGACAGCCTGTAGTCATATTGCTTTTTGTATAATCTGAAGTGGGTTGAAAATCTCATTGTTGAGTGCTTGCCCAAAATTATTTTATTGGAGGTTCCAGATGGATACAAAAACATTAGCAGAAAGCTATTTTACTGCTGTCAATACAGGCGGCTGGGAAGACTTTGTAGCAGAAAACTTTGAGTATGGAATGTGCGACAGTCAAAAAATCAGACAAGGACGCGAAGTTTACCTGCAGGGTGCGGGTCAGTTCTATGCTTTAAGCCAACATCTTGAAGTGAAGAAATTGCTGGTAGAAGGACGAGAAGCAGCTGCTTTGAATCGTTACCGCTTGCAATCGCCACATGGAAAAGAACTAGAATTGGATGTCGCAGAATTTCTAACATTTGATGAATCAGATAAATTAGTTTCATCTTTCATTTACTTCGATACAAATCGTTTTCAAGAATTTATGCAGGGAAAATAAGACTAAAGACCGCCAATCAGCGGTCTTTTCACTTTGTCTTACAGAGGGAAATTCACCATATCAACTGCAAAATTTCCTATTTTTATGGTAAAATAGAACTGTAAAGTGAAGCCGCTTTCTCGGGACTGCTAAAAGCAATCGACCATTTAAGACCTCCTGGCTACCATTTAGGATTTTGCCCACATTTTGAGGTAAAAATATGCTATGCTAGAGAAAAAAGGAGGTAGATCATGACTACTATCGTAATCAAAGACGGCGGCACCTATCGCAAGCTGAATCTGTCAGCAATTTTTTATATCCAGTCTCATCCTCAAAAGCCGCATTTCGTTCTTATCGTGACTGGAAAAGGTGACTTTGAGCTCCGGGCATCTCTGGCTGAGCTCAAAGAGACCTACCCCGACTCTTTGCTGCACTGCAACCGCCAGACCTTGGTCAATCTCGCTAAAATCAAGGGAATCAATCGGCAAGCTAAGTCCATTCTTTTTGACAAAAAAGGCCTGCCCGACTTGGTCTGCTCTAGACGGCATTTTGCCAGCCTGCTCAGAAGATGGTCAAAAGAAGGAGGAAAATGACATGAAAATTTTTGTACTAGACGATGATAAACAACAGCAAGTCTATATGGAAACAACCATTCGCCGGATTTTTGAAAAAAATGGCTGGGAAGACTTTCAGCTTTTAGAAATCTATGGCAAGCCAGAGCAGCTGATTGACGCCATGCATGAGCGGGGCAGCCACCAGATTTTCTTTCTGGATATTGAGATCAAGAAAGAGGCTCAGAAGGGGCTGGAGGTAGCCCAGCAAATCCGCAAGCAGGATCCCTATGCCCTGATTGTCTTTGTGACCACCCATTCAGAGTTTTTGCCCCTGACCTTCCGCTATCAGGTCTCTGCCTTTGACTTTATCGACAAAAACCTGTCAGATGAGGATTTTGCGGAGCGGATAGAGCAGGATCTGGCCTATCTCTATGAGAGAAGGGATATCTACCAAGCTGATGAAACCTATATTTTTGAAAATGGGCATTCAGAGTTTCAAGTTCCCTTTAACGAAATCTACTATTTTGAAACATCCGAAGTTCCCCACAAGCTCATCCTCTATACCAAGACCCAGCGCCTGGAGTTTTACGGCCAGCTTTCAGAGGTCGTCGACCATGACAAGCGCCTCATTCGCTGCCACCGATCCTTTGTGGTCAATCCAGGCAAGATCAGCTCTATTGACAAGGATAAAAAGATGGTCTTTTTCCCCAATGGCGCCAGCTGCTATGTGTCGCGGTATAAGATGAAAGGATTACTAGAGGCTTTTAGAAAAGTAGGGAAACACGGATAGGAATAGGGGAGAATTATTATGCGACTCATCATAATGGAAGTTATCTTTTTATCGATAGAAACCATCATCCTACAAGTTTTATATGCCAGAATCAGTGGGATTAGATTAGCGTGGTATAACTATTTTATAGGGCTTGTTGCGTATCTCTCGTTTACTGGAACACTCGGTTTTTTATTAAATGGGACATTCTTGGAATATCTTATTCTGCCTGGATTTTTTTTGCTATATTCTTTTGTGCGAAGTCGTTTTTTAACTAAGCATCTATCAATTTTTTATGGCTTGTTTCCGATTGTTCTTTGGAATTTATTACATCGTCTAATAAATTTTTTGGTATTACCAGTTTTTGGTTTTCAGTATGAAAAGATTACGGAAAATAGTTTTCTTTTAATTATAAGCTCTTTTCTAGCTAGTATTCTGTCTTTGTTTCTCCCTAATATTCTTAAGTATGATTTTAAACGATTAAGAGAATTTAAATTAAATAATGAGGAGAAAAACGTAATAAAATTTTTAAATTTCTCAATGTTCCTTTATTTCATTTTTATTCAGCTATTTTCTTATTTTGAAATTTCGCTGAAAATAAATACAATGGCCTTTCGGGAGTTGTTGGTTGTTGTTTATATTATCTTGTTTTTAATATCTGTTAATATTTTAGATCGTAATCTACGAAAAAGAATTCAAGAAAAACTAAATAACCAAAGAGAGCTCCAACTTAAAAACATGTCGGACTATAGCCGACATATTGAGGAACTTTATAATGAGCTCCGCAGTTTTCGTCACGATTATATCAATATTCTCAGAAGTCTCAGACTAGGGATTGAGAATCGGGATTTGTCGACGATAGAACGGGTTTATAATGACGTTCTTAAGGACTCAGGTCAGCCGCTCAATCAGCCCAAGTTTGATTTAGGTCGTCTGACCAGTATCCATAATGATGCCCTAAAAAGTCTCCTATCTGCTAAGTTTATCGAGGCTGAGAGCAAACAGATAGCTGTCAGTTTGGAGGTGTCTGGTATGATAGAGCCTCAGGGGATGGAGCTGTTAGACCTTCTCACTCTGGTTTCTGTCTTAACTGATAATGCTATAGAGGCGGCCATACATGCCGAATGTCCGACGGTTTCGATTGCTTATCTGGAGCAGGGGGACAAGCAAATCTTCATGATTGAAAATTCTACTAAAGAAAGCTTTGTAGATACCTCACAGATTTTTGAGCGTGGTGTCAGCAGCAAGGGACAGGATCGAGGGATTGGTCTTGCCAATGTTCAAAGTATTGTCAGTCGCTACCGCAATGTTTCGCTCCAGACAGTCAGCCAGGATCATCTCTTCCAGCAAGAGTTAAGAATAAGTCATGATTAATAACTCAAACTTGTAACCATCAAATCTCCCGTAACCCCTTATCCCTCAAGAGTTTAGACACAAAATAATGCTAATCAGCT
>NZ_QFAY01000049.1 GCF_017884005.1 Streptococcus panodentis | reverse complement strand
AAGAATTATGAGCGCCGCTTTAAAGACAGGGCAGTTGTGGAGGCGATTTTTAACCACATCCTTTCTCTCTGCTTTCAGTATCATTTGGTAGACAGCCGGACTTTGTTTATTGACGGCACACATGTTAAAGCGGCCGCCAACGGTCATAAGTTTACCAATCAGGTCTGCCAGCAGGAAGCCAAATTTATGGCGCAGGAATTGGAAGAGGAGATTAAGAAAGACCGGGGCCAGCGCGGAAAAAAGCCCTTAAAACTCAAGAAGGAGGTGACGGAGAAAGATAGAAAGGTATCCACTACCGACCCTGAGAGCGGCTGGTTTCATAAAGGAGAACATAAGGAAGTCTTTGCTTACAATGTCGAGGCAGCCTGTGATAAGAATGGCTGGATTCTTTCCTATGCCGTCGCAGCTGGAAATGTGCACGACAGCCAGCTCTTTGCGCTCCTCTTTGCCAAGCTGGAACCTTTTGGGCCCCAAACTTTTGTGATGGATTCTGGTTTTAAGACGCCCAGTATTGCCAAGTTCCTGCTGGATCGGAAGCTGACACCGGTTCTGCCTTACACCCGTCCAAGGGGAGATAAGAAGATGCTTCGCCCTAAGGATTTCGTTTATGATGAATACTATGACTGTTATCTCTGCCCGCAGAACCAAGTATTGAGCTACAGCACAACCAACCGGGACGGCTATCGAGAATATAAGAGCAGTCCTGCCATTTGCCAAACCTGTCCTCTTTTGTCTGTCTGCATTAAGGCTAAGAATCATCAGAGGGTCATCACCCGGCATGTTTGGAAGGATTATTTAGATAGATGCGAAGATATTCGGCACACCCCTGAGATGAAAGAATGGTATAAACGGCGCAAGGAGACCATTGAGAGAGACTTTGGGACGGCCAAAGAATATCATGGCATGCGCTACACTAGACAGATTGGCAAGGCCAAAATGGAAGATCAGGTTGGCCTGACTTTTGCCTGCCTGAATCTCAAAAAACTGGTGAAGATGGTCGCCTAGAAGGGCTTTTTATTTTGCCCGAATCCCAAAACCTCAACTATAATGCCGGCACACCAGGAAAATCAGACAAAAAAAGACAAACAAAAAAGACAAACCGCTTTGAAAAAAGGAGTTTGTCTACGGTCTGAGCCTATCGCATAGGCTTTTTCATGTGTTATTTCATGCCCTCTGCAGGGATAAATAGTAAGAAGTGCTAAAAATAAGAAAGTAAGAATCGCGATATATTAAAGCTTTGACGAATTCTTAATAATATTGAAGTAATAAAAGTTGACCAAATTTTATGATGGGTACGTATTTAGAAGGGTAAATTTTTATCTTCTTTTTTGAATAAGTAAAATTATGAGGAATAGTCGATAGAGTTAAATATTAATGTCCCTTGTTGCTATTTGGTTTTACTTGACAAAAATTCACAGTAAGATAGAGGTTTGAGATTATTCTTATCTGCTGTGATAAAATGCTGCAGGATAGCTAAAGGTGTCAACTTAATAGTGTCTATCACCAATAATATTCTTTCTTATTTTTATTAATTAAATTGTTTTTTAATCAGATACAGAGATATACTCTTCAAGGTTTCGTCTTGGACTGATATTTTCTCCATACTCTTTGACATATCCAACTCTGAAAATCATTTGGATATCCTTGTTCAAATTGAGTCGGTTTTGGACCTCCTCTTTGATTGATGGAACTTCAATAATTGAACTAATTGGTTGAACTGCGATCTTTTCTTTTACACAATCATACCAAAAACGTTGAGTTTCTCGGCCAACTCTAATCCAATCAGAAATTGTTTGATTACCAGTAATAACGAAGAAACCACTGGAATTTTCAACTTGGTTCTTTAAAGTGTCAATACTTTGTTTAGCAAATGTTTGACTTGTCGAATTTTGATGATTTGTTGTCAAATAGTATAGTGATTTCAAAATAGGATTCAAGCCAAGCATGTCTCCTGAAATTCCATCTTTTTTTTCTTCCACTTCCTTATTCGAAAAACGAAGCCAATGGTCTTGTTCTTTGAGAAACTCTATATTGCTAGTCTGTTCGGTCATAGCCTCAATGCTTTTATCTTTTAACAGATTGTATTCAGAGCTTCCTGCTTGGTAATAACTCATATCCTTATAACGCTTTGTAAAATTAGTAATAGTTTTTGAATCAATTTGTTGAGACAAGTACTTCCTCTTATCGGTATGTCGCTGCTGGATAATGTCAATTGTCTCTTGATTTGGCTTAGAGTTTTCTTTCTTTTTGTAAGAAATAATGGCAACCTGATAATGGTTTTCTTTATTAGGAGCAATATCTTGAGTAATCATTTCATAACCATAAGCTTGAAAGGATGTTTGAAGGGATTCTATATAGCAACCCAAAGAAATATATAATTCCCGATTTTCAGGGTCAACAACATCTAACAATCGCTTCTCATCAAGGTGAAGCTCTATTGTTTTGTTTGAGTGGGATATTCTTAGTTTCCAGCTTTGAGCATTGTGTGAGTTTGCTGCAAACGAAGCAAGATAAAGAACATTTTCCATATCCGAGGGGATATTTTTTAATGCCAAATTGGACTCTACTTTGGCGGGGCTTCCAATACTAAAAATCATGAGACAACCTCCGGAAATAATCAGTAATAAGAGGAACAAAATGTATTTTTTCATTTATACTCAACCTTTCTTTTTATAATACTCAAGTAAAGCTAAAAACTCGTCTTTTAGAAACTCACTATTATCTAACCCGAGTAATTGATAGTATTCTTTTTTGTTTTGAAACATCCGAACAATACCAGAGAGTGCACTCCATAAAAACATGACAACTCGATTAACGTTTAAGTTAGAATGCAAATAATTAAGTTTGATACCGTCCTCGATAATAAGTCCAATGAGTTTATTAAGATCTAACCCTAGCTGATAAATTTCTCGATATACATTGGGAGTAGACTCTGAATGTATATCCACATTAATGTTTCCAATCATTCCATCGAAATAAATTGGATAGTTTTCACAAAGCTTTGAAATAGCAAAACAAATTTTCAGATAATTATTTGTCCAATCCTCTTTGTTATCAGGAGAATTAGAAATAATATTCTGAATATCTTGATAGAGCTGTTTTGTGTGTTGGTAAACTAAATAAAAGAATATCTCTTCTTTGTTCGCAAAATAAACATAGAGAGTTGCCTTGCTGTAACCAGCCAATTTTGCGATATTATCCATTGTCGTAGCTTCTACACTATTACTCGTAAAAAGAGTATTAGCTGCTTCTGAAATTGTTTTTCTATGGGCATCTGCGGGCTCTTTTTTTCTTCTACCCATTTTATCACCTCCAATAAATTAAACTGTTGGTTTAATTATAATCTGTTTTATCTTTTATGTCAATGAATTAAATTTTAAAAAAAGAGATGACATCTTCTTCCTCCATATAATGCTTTGTTGTCTTTTCCGGATTTTCACAATTGATTGAACAACGATACCCATCTTCTTCCCAAGAATAAAAGATAGAATTTGGTAGAGATAGAGTACTTATATGCTCCGTTTCAGGGGTTAAACCAGTTCCAATTCTTTTAAAATAAGCTTCCTTTTTTGTCCATGTTTCGAAAAAACGTTTGTTGATAATTTTTTCGTTGTTCTCAGCAAAAATAAACTTACACTCATCTGAATGAAACAAATCAAGTGGCATCATAGATTGTAAATTATTTTGAATAAATTCAATATCACATCCAATTTCTTGACTGGTAGATGTACATAATAAAATTTTTTTATGAGAATGTGACAAGCTAAATTTAATTTTAGGAAAAGTTAAAGAAACAGGTTTACCAAACTGGTTAGTTGAAAAATTTAGAAAGTTTGGGGAACAAGATTGTGATTTTGCTAGTTGCATTCTAACTAATAAGGCGGAATATAGAGAAAGAACATAGCACATAAAAAGAGCCAATTCCTAGAGATCTTACTTGCTGTCGCAGCAAATGTAATCGCGTATTTTATTTGCAAATGGCCAGACAGCAAGGACAACCGAGATGACTAGCCTAGCCCACCCTGTTTAAACCGCAAGGAACATAAAAACCACCCCATCTATTTGATATACTCCCCTTATAGTGGACAGTGAAAAAACAAAAATTCACTAGAAGCTATAAGAGGAGTTTTTATATGTCCAAAAGAAGTCAAACCTCCGTTAAGGGAAAGTTAAAAGCAGTTCATCTTTGCTTAGAACAAGGTCGATCTATCCGTACTTTGGCAAGAATATTTGGAGTCTCTGACACAACCATTCGAGACTGGGTTC
>NZ_QFAY01000048.1 GCF_017884005.1 Streptococcus panodentis | reverse complement strand
TTTCATATTAATCATCTCTCCTTTTAGTGGTGCAATCTTATTCTTATCTGTTAACAATGAAAATTATTTAGTGATTTATTATTTTTCCATAATTATCACGTCTAACTCATCTTTAATAACTACTATTAATTACAATCTATTTATCATTTAATGCTAAATTAATTTTATCAACATCTCCCTTAGGTATTTCCGGATGTTCCCTAATCCATTCAGATAATCCTTTTTGAATTCGTTCCTCATTTTCACTTGCATATCCTTCAAAAACCACTTCACTTATGTCCTCATGATTAAAGTAGGTTATTTTTTCTGGTTCTAACCCAATCAACTGATTTACACCTGCATAATCAAAATAACAAAGTTCCTCCTTGATGCTAAAAATCGGATGGCGTAAAACTATCATTACTGGTATTGCTCCACCCTCTAAATAAACCACACTACCTAATGTCAATAACTTATTTGTTTTCACTCCTGCTCTCCTTTAAATATCTAAATAAATGTTATTTTCTTGTAAAATGATCTCACTTTGTTTTCTCTTCTATTTCAAATTCTACAATCTGATTGTTTTCGTTAATAACAATCCCATTATAAAATAAAATGATATAAAGTATAATTGGTATAATCAAAAACAGTCTCAACTGAACAAAATAGGAAAATAAAAATATTGGAAAAATAAAAACAAGAAATAAAAATGCATAAGCAACTATTTTTATAAAAACCGCTTTCATAATCACCAAAAACCAATCCCTTCTTTCACTGTTTTTAATGGCGTCAACGACCTAACTTTTCCAGTGTAGCTTAAATCCGCATTTCGTTCTCTAAGAAAATTTTTAAGTTTAATTTTCCTATACCAGGACACCAAGAAAAATGAAATTAATAAAACAAGGACTAAAATCAATAGATTTATACTACCTTGAACTAAACTTGCTGCATGATTTGTCGGACCTAACCATAACTCAAATGGAGTCAGCCAACGGATAAATGCTGATAACACAATTACTATTCCTAAATTAGTCAATCGCTTAGTGCTATTCAATCCTCGATCAGCAATATGATTATATAATGAATATTCTGTTTGATAAATTTTAAAAAATCTCTTAGAAGACAGACTATAATTTCTTTGCACAAGATATTCTTGACCTAAATCTGTCACAATCAGATACCAACCTTTTTGCACCGCCCTATCATTCAATGTGATATTAAAAATTTGGCCTTTAACTCTATATACATTTACCATGAAAATAACCCTTTGACACCATTAACCATATTATTCCAACCAGAAACAACAGCTTTCCCAACATTATCTTCAAATTTTTTCACCTCTGGGAAAGTCTCTCTCGCCCATTCATTTGCATATGCTATACCTACACCTATAGCAACTGTAGCGCCCAATCCTAAACTTATTGGATTGGCCATCATCCCCACTGAAGCCAACACTACACTCCCTCCTTCAACCAAAGCAATGGCTCCTGCAGTCGTTACAGTATTAGTAATTTCTTTCCCCCAAGCAACTTCTGCAGAATCCCCAAACAGCATGTCAATGCCAACACCTGCTATTAAACCCATTCCTGTACTAACACCTTTACCAATAGCTTTAGCTGTCCCTTTAATAGAATTCTCAGCCGCTTCTGTAGCAGCTCTAGTAGCTCCTGGTGTCATCCCCATGATTTTTCCGTTGCTCAAGACTGTTGAATATCTGTTTGCAAATATCTCAGCACTTTTTTCCATCGCTTTTTTAGCACCAACGTCAATAATCTTATCTTCAGCAGCACTGCTTATTTTTTCCACTGCAGTTGTTGTAAAAATATTTAGAAACCAAGCCCTGATAACCATCTGCTGAGGCACAGGCACTTGGAGACTCCGCACTGAATGCCCTCAGATTATCCAGTTTTTCCTGAGCAGCAGTCAGTTGATTTTGCGCTGCTGTAAGCTGTTCTTGTAAGCGACCAATTCTTGCCGCATCTCCTGCAGCTGGTTTAGATTTAGATTGAAGACCAGAAATCGAAGCGCTGAGGCTCATACAACCTCTCGTTGCGCTATCAATCTCCGCTTGCAGCTGTTCCTCATCTATATTTTCAGCTCCACACTTGGCCGCATAACTATCCGCCAGTGTGTTCGCCGCATCCGCAACTGCTTCAGAGTAGAGAATGCACCCTTTATAATAAGGACTCATGACACTTGTCGCATATGCACGGGCTGCATCATAGCCTGTTCCTATCAGCTCACCGCCGCTGCCGCCGAAGCTGTCAAAGGCACTAATCAACTGGTTGAACCCTGCTACACGTGACTGCGAGGCAGACGACATCGTGGAAGACTGTGTCTGCAGACTAGCATAATTTACCTTTACCATATACTTCCTTTCTGTTAGTGAATTTAGATTGCTGAAATCTTTAGCTAAAACTTTATCAACCTATTGCTTATCACACTCCAGCTTTTTACGCTGATCATGCAGAGCAGTTAATTGCGTCTGATAAGCTTGGTAGCGTTTCTTAATCGCTTTGTCTTCTTCCTCAAAGTCAACTTCCAGCGTCCGTGTAGTCGACTCAATATCATCTAAAAGATAATGGTAGAAAGCTGAATGAGACGAAGTTACTCCTAGATCCAACAAGTTCTTAAAGTGAAATAGGGCGCTGCCTTGTGAGGACATCACATCCTCTCGCGTCACCTTAAACTGACGATATTCAACATCCAAATCCTCGATTTTATGTTCTAGTTCATACTGGCGACGATGTAAGTCATCCAGCTGATCTTGTTTCGATTTTTCTTTTTTCATTATAACCTCTATATCATTTTACCTCGGCTAATCTGTTTTTGCTGCTTATCTAAATCAAATATATCCGCTTTTAAACAAACGAGAGAAACCCCTGAAAATATAACTTTTTCTTGAGGGGTTCTCTATTTTAAAGCATTGGCTAATATTGAAAACTCTACAGCGTAATATTCTCTATGCTACTCTAAAGGGCCTGTTATTTTACCTTTCGGAATAGAAGTCCCTTGCTCTTTTATCCATTGTTGAAAGAACTCTCTAAAATGTTCTTCGCTATCGTTTATATAACCCTCAAATACGACTTTAGAGATATTTTCTTCATTAAAATAAAATACTTGATTAACATCCAAACCAATAGGATACTTACAAGCACTATAATCATACCATACTGTTTCATCACCTTCTTCAATGAGAGGAGCACGATTTAAAATCATCAAATCTTGGGACCCATCTTTCAAACGCACAATTGAACCGATACTTAACATTTTTTCTCCTTTTTTTCTTTTTTATTTTTATCCAGTAATTACTTGCCGGACGCATGAAAAACATATTCCCTATAAATAACCAAAATGTCAAAAATATTAACAATCCAATATGACCAATATAATTATCCATTATGTTCGTTAAAAAGGCGGCAATAATCATTACTGTAAACAACACTGACATAATATATGCAAAAATACTAAAAAGCAATTCTTTAACAAAACGAGGATAAAGGTATATCTTATGATAGCCCCTATTTTTTAATCCACTAGGGACTTCATAAGAAACTGTAAGCCATAAACGCAAACCAAAAACCAATAATACAATTAGAATAGCTAAAAAATTGCTAATTCTACTTGAATCAAATTTCAAAAATTGATTAATATCAAATACTCTTGATAGAAGCATGGCACCTACGCCAGTTCCTAAGCTATAGCCAAGACCATGTTTTTCAAAAGCCTCTTTTAACCGAGCATTCTTCTCCTCTGATTGGGACAATTGCTCATATTCTTCCTTACTCATCTCGTAACATCTGTGAGGCATAAAGTAAATCAACAAGGGAAAGAAGTAGACAATCAAAAAAGGGCGTTCTACATCCAGAAGATAATATCTATCCTCTGTTTTTAGTATGCGATATCGAAGGTTTTTTTTAGCCAAGGGCTCCATTTCAGCCTTTTTAAACATTTATATAATACCTTTCGTAACGTCAAGAGAAGGGATTCAAAGAAGCAAATCCTCCAGAGAAAGCTTGTCCTATACCTGACACTGTATCTCCAATCCAATCACCTGCTGCTTTCATTCCTTTATCCAACTCTTTCCCAACATTGTCTAACGTGTCTCTCATCCCAAATGCATTATTCTCGTAGCCCCATTCAAAAAGTTTTACTGCACCGTATCCTACTGCAAAACCTGCTAAACCAGCCCAACCGACTGGCCCACCAGCTAACATAGCTATAGCACCACTTGTTACTCCTGAAGCTGCCCAACCGACCGCTGTACTTGCACCTGTATGTACAACTGCCTGCCCCAATGTCTTGCCTTCATTTGCAACATCATTCCAAACACCAAAGCCAAAGCCAAGCACTTTTGTTATTGGGTTATCTAGTATTTTGCCGACTTTTGCCATCTTAGCAGCTGACTGAGCATTATTACGAGCAACTCTGCTGAGATTCTCTCCAAGCATAACAAATCCATTTGGTCCACCTTGACTCGCGACTGTTGAAGCTCGAGTAAGTTCAGATAATGTTTTTGCTGATTTTGAAAGTAACCACTTTCCAGCCTCACCAATTCCCTCGCCAAAATTAGTCGCGTTTTCTAACCAAGAATTACCTTTTTTTGCGAATTCATTTGTTTGTTGCACTGAGCTATTGTCTACTTCCTTTTGCTTCTCAATATTTTTCTTCGCCTCATTTTGATCTAGCGCATGCTTGACATTTTCCAGTAAATTACTATTCGGATAGCGTGACTCATACTCCTGAAGGGTCTTCGTCTCTTCATCTGTTAACTCTTTCCCA
>NZ_QFAY01000047.1 GCF_017884005.1 Streptococcus panodentis | reverse complement strand
AAAAATGACTTGACATAGCGAGGTGCAGGTGATATACTAATATAGTTGTCGCCAAGAGCGGCAGAAAGACCATTGAAAACTGAACAAGACGAACCAAGTGCAGGGTGACATAGAGATATGTGACCTGTCAAAGAACGAAAAATAAATCTGTCAGTGACAGAAATGAGTGAGAGCTCAAACTATTAATGAGAGTTTGATCCTGGCTCAGGACGAACGCTGGCGGCGTGCCTAATACATGCAAGTAGAACGCTGAAGGAGGGAGCTTGCTTCTTCCGGAAGAGTTGCGAACGGGTGAGTAACGCGTAGGTAACCTGCCTGGCAGCGGGGGATAACTATTGGAAACGATAGCTAATACCGCATAACAGGAGCAGTCGCATGACAGCTTCTTGAAAGGAGCAATTGCTCCGCTGCCAGATGGACCTGCGTTGTATTAGCTGGTTGGTGAGGTAACGGCTCACCAAGGCAACGATACATAGCCGACCTGAGAGGGTGATCGGCCACACTGGGACTGAGACACGGCCCAGACTCCTACGGGAGGCAGCAGTAGGGAATCTTCGGCAATGGGGGGAACCCTGACCGAGCAACGCCGCGTGAGTGAAGAAGGTTTTCGGATCGTAAAGCTCTGTTGTAAGAGAAGAACGGATGTGAGAGTGGAAAGCTCATATTGTGACGGTATCTTACCAGAAAGGGACGGCTAACTACGTGCCAGCAGCCGCGGTAATACGTAGGTCCCGAGCGTTGTCCGGATTTATTGGGCGTAAAGCGAGCGCAGGCGGTTAGATAAGTCTGAAGTGAAAGGCTGTGGCTTAACCATAGTATGCTTTGGAAACTGTTTAACTTGAGTGCAGAAGGGGAGAGTGGAATTCCATGTGTAGCGGTGAAATGCGTAGATATATGGAGGAACACCGGTGGCGAAAGCGGCTCTCTGGTCTGTAACTGACGCTGAGGCTCGAAAGCGTGGGGAGCAAACAGGATTAGATACCCTGGTAGTCCACGCCGTAAACGATGAGTGCTAGGTGTTAGGCCCTTTCCGGGGCTTAGTGCCGGAGCTAACGCATTAAGCACTCCGCCTGGGGAGTACGACCGCAAGGTTGAAACTCAAAGGAATTGACGGGGGCCCGCACAAGCGGTGGAGCATGTGGTTTAATTCGAAGCAACGCGAAGAACCTTACCAGGTCTTGACATCCCGATGCCCGCTCTAGAGATAGAGTTTTACTTCGGTACATCGGTGACAGGTGGTGCATGGTTGTCGTCAGCTCGTGTCGTGAGATGTTGGGTTAAGTCCCGCAACGAGCGCAACCCTTATTGTTAGTTGCCATCATTCAGTTGGGCACTCTAGCGAGACTGCCGGTAATAAACCGGAGGAAGGTGGGGATGACGTCAAATCATCATGCCCCTTATGACCTGGGCTACACACGTGCTACAATGGCTGGTACAACGAGTCGCAAGCCGGTGACGGCAAGCTAATCTCTGAAAGCCAGTCTCAGTTCGGATTGGAGGCTGCAACTCGCCTCCATGAAGTCGGAATCGCTAGTAATCGCGGATCAGCACGCCGCGGTGAATACGTTCCCGGGCCTTGTACACACCGCCCGTCACACCACGAGAGTTTGTAACACCCGAAGTCGGTGAGGTAACCTTTTAGGAGCCAGCCGCCTAAGGTGGGATAGATGATTGGGGTGAAGTCGTAACAAGGTAGCCGTATCGGAAGGTGCGGCTGGATCACCTCCTTTCTAAGGAAGTCCGGAAGGACCAACGGAAGGCACTTGGGTCTTGTTTAGTTTTGAGTGGTCTATGTGGGGCCTTAGCTCAGCTGGGAGAGCGCCTGCTTTGCACGCAGGAGGTCAGCGGTTCGATCCCGCTAGGCTCCATTAAGATACGGAAAGCGTTCTGGCTTGCCAGAAACTTCTGAAGAAAAATAGGAAACTGACACAGAGTCATAAAAGACTCAAGGCAGTTTATCTTTTTTCAAAAGAAGTTAGCTTGGAGTTCAGTTATTCTCAAAGAGAGAAGTCACTGACAGTATCTTAGTTTATGACAACGAAGTCAGTAAAATAGGAAGAGGATAGGTATTCGACGGATTGAAGTTGAATACGAGACTAACTTCTTAGGAAAAAAGATAAATCTCCTTGTGTTCATGGAACACAGCGTCGATTTCCTATTTTTCTACAGAAGTTTTCGCTAGAGCGAATCGTCTCTTTATATCCTAAATTGTCCATTGAAAATTGAATAACTATATCAAATAGTAACAAGAAATAAACCGAAAACGCTGTGAATATTAATGAGTTATGGCCGCAAGGTCAGAGAATAAGGTTAAGTTAATAAGGGCGCACGGTGGATGCCTTGGCACTAGGAGCCGACGAAGGACGTGACAAACGACGAAATGCCTCGGGGAGCTGTAAGTAAGCGACGATCCGGGGATATCCGAATGGGGGAACCCACTAGCTGATGGCTAGTACCCATATCTGTTAAGGATATGAGGAGGAAGACGCAGTGAACTGAAACATCTAAGTAGCTGCAGGAAGAGAAAGCAAGAGCGATTGCCTTAGTAGCGGCGAGCGAAGAGGCAGGAGGGCAAACCGAAGTGTTTACACTTCGGGGTTGTAGGACTGCAAAGTGGACTCAAAGATTATAGAAGAATGATTTGGGAAGATCAGCCAGAGAGAGTAAGAGCCTCGTATTTAAAATAGTCTTTGTACCTAGCAGGATCCTGAGTACGGCGGGACACGTGAAATCCCGTCGGAATCTGGGAGGACCATCTCCCAACCCTAAATACTCCCTAGTGACCGATAGTGAACCAGTACCGTGAGGGAAAGGTGAAAAGCACCCCGGGAGGGGAGTGAAATAGAACCTGAAACCGTGTGCCTACAACAAGTTCGAGCCCGTTAATGGGTGAGAGCGTGCCTTTTGTAGAATGAACCGGCGAGTTACGTTATGATGCGAGGTTAAGCTGAAGAGGCGGAGCCGCAGGGAAACCGAGTCTGAATAGGGCGGTATAGTATCATGATGTAGACCCGAAACCATGTGACCTACCCATGAGCAGGTTGAAGGTGCGGTAAAACGCACTGGAGGACCGAACCAGGGCACGTTGAAAAGTGCTTGGATGACTTGTGGGTAGCGGAGAAATTCCAAACGAACTTGGAGATAGCTGGTTCTCTCCGAAATAGCTTTAGGGCTAGCGTCGACATGAAGATTCTTGGAGGTAGAGCACTGTTTGGGTGAGGGGTCCATCCCGGATTACCAATCTCAGATAAACTCCGAATGCCAAGCAATTATGGTCGGCAGTCAGACTGCGAGTGCTAAGATCCGTAGTCGAAAGGGAAACAGCCCAGACCACCAGCTAAGGTCCCAAAATAATTGTTAAGTGGAAAAGGATGTGGGGTTGCACAGACAACTAGGATGTTAGCTTAGAAGCAGCTATTCATTCAAAGAGTGCGTAATAGCTCACTAGTCGAGTGACCCTGCGCCGAAAATGTACCGGGGCTAAAACAATTTACCGAAGCTGTGGATACCTTTATAGGTATGGTAGGAGAGCGTTCTATGTGTGGCGAAGGTGTACCGTGAGGAGCGCTGGAACGCATAGAAGTGAGAATGCCGGTATGAGTAGCGCAAGACAGGTGAGAATCCTGTCCACCGTAAGACTAAGGTTTCCAGGGGAAGGCTCGTCCGCCCTGGGTTAGTCGGGACCTAAGGAGAGACCGAAAGGTGTATCCGATGGACAACAGGTTGAGATTCCTGTACTAGAGTATGAAGTGAAGGAGGGACGCAGGAGGCTAACTCGTGCGTGCGATTGGATGCACGTCTAAACAGTGAGGCGTGGTATGAGTCAAATGCTTATACCTTTAACGTTGAGCTGTGATGGGGAGCGAAGTTTAGTAGCGAGTGAGTGATGTCACACTGCCAAGAAAAGCTTCTAGCGCTGTATCATACTCTACCCGTACCGCAAACCGACACAGGTAGTCGAGGCGAGTAGCCTCAGGTGAGCGAGAGAACTCTCGTTAAGGAACTCGGCAAAATGACCCCGTAACTTCGGGAGAAGGGGTGCTGACGTATGTCAGCCGCAGTGAATAGGCCCAAGCAACTGTTTATCAAAAACACAGCTCTCTGCTAAATCGTAAGATGATGTATAGGGGGTGACGCCTGCCCGGTGCTGGAAGGTTAAGAGGAGTGCTTAGGAGAAATCCGAAGGTATGAATTGAAGCCCCAGTAAACGGCGGCCGTAACTATAACGGTCCTAAGGTAGCGAAATTCCTTGTCGGGTAAGTTCCGACCCGCACGAAAGGCGTAATGATTTGGGCACTGTCTCAACGAGAGACTCGGTGAAATTTTAGTACCTGTGAAGATGCAGGTTACCCGCGACAGGACGGAAAGACCCCATGGAGCTTTACTGCAGTTTGATATTGAGTGTCTGTGCCACATGTACAGGATAGGTAGGAGCCAAAGAACTCGGGACGCCAGTTTCGAGAGAGGCGCTGTTGGGATACTACCCTTGTGTTATGGCCACTCTAACCCGCTAGGTTCATCATCTAGGGAGACAGTGTCTGACGGGCAGTTTGACTGGGGCGGTCGCCTCCTAAAAGGTAACGGAGGCGCCCAAAGGTTCCCTCAGATTGGTTGGAAATCAATCGCAGAGTGTAAAGGTATAAGGGAGCTTGACTGCGAGAGTCACAACTCGAGCAGGGACGAAAGTCGGGCTTAGTGATCCGGTGGTTCCGTATGGAAGGGCCATCGCTCAACGGATAAAAGCTACCCTGGGGATAACAGGCTTATCTCCCCCAAGAGTTCACATCGACGGGGAGGTTTGGCACCTCGATGTCGGCTCGTCGCATCCTGGGGCTGTAGTCGGTCCCAAGGGTTGGGCTGTTCGCCCATTAAAGCGGCACGCGAGCTGGGTTCAGAACGTCGTGAGACAGTTCGGTCCCTATCCGTCGCGGGCGTAGGAAATTTGAGAGGATCTGCTCCTAGTACGAGAGGACCAGAGTGGACTTACCGCTGGTGTACCAGTTGTTCTGCCAAGAGCATCGCTGGGTAGCTATGTAGGGAAGGGATAAACGCTGAAAGCATCTAAGTGTGAAACCCACCTCAAGATGAGATTTCCCATGACTATATGTCAGTAAGAGCCCTGAGAGAAGATCAGGTAGATAGGTTGGGAGTGGAAGCATGGTGACATGTGGAGCGGACCAATACTAATCGCTCGAGGACTTATCCAAAGATAAGTAATGAGAACGTTAAGAAAAGCGTATGATTTTAGGGAATCAGCGCCGAAGTCATAAGGACTTCAAGCAGATTTATCTAAATCACTAGCTTTTTAGTTCGAATACAATTAAGAAGTAATGAGGGCCAACCAGTAAGGATTCAGCCCGAGTACAATTTCATTGAGCGCAGCGTTTAATAAGTCTTGTTAGTAATGAATAGTTATTCAATTTTGAGTCGATAAGTACTCAGAGTTAAGCGATGATAGCCTAGGAGATACACCTGTTCCCATGCCGAACACAGCAGTTAAGCCCTAGAACGCCGGAAGTAGTTGGGGGCTGCCCCCTGTGAGATATGGAAGTCGCTTAGC
>NZ_QFAY01000046.1 GCF_017884005.1 Streptococcus panodentis | reverse complement strand
CCCTGAGTGCCTCCATTTCCGGACTGCAATCCAAATCGAAACCGGCCAAAGGAGACGCAGCCCGAATTGCCAGTCTGCAAAGTCAGCTGGATGCGGCCAATGCACGGGTGCAGGAAGCCCAGCAAATCCTTAACAGATGAAGAGACGAAGACCCTTCAGGAGTATGAGTCACGCTATCCGAATAGAGTGCCAGAAGGTATTAAACAGCAGCTGAAAGAGATGCAAGAGTCTGATGCAAAGAGAGCGGCGGAATTTTTAGGAATTTCCGTAGAAGATTGGAACAATGGAATTAGTATGTTACAGGATGGAAATGAAGGGATTTCAGCTAATTAATGAAGTAGATATTCCGGGTACAAAAACTAATCTAGTTCAAGGTACTAAAAATTTATTTAAGAATCTATTTGATGGTAAAGGTTTTTCTATTGAGAGGTAAGAAATGAAAAAAGAAGAGAAGACATCAGAAATTCTAAACAAAGAATATTTTCAGGCGTTGGGCTCCACACGGGCTTCTGTGGGGATGCTGAAGCTTGCTTGGTCTGGCTTATTTGTTCTCAGCATTGGCTTAGCGCATGTATATTATTTTGTCGAAAATCAGCTTCATCAAAATCCTTTTTCAAATGCAGCTTTCTTATTTTTATTGGCTTATGATGTCTTTTTTCTGTTCTGCCAAATAGTCTCTTTTAGTCCAAAATTGATTTTTAGGCACCAAGCTTTTAGTACAGCTTTGCTTTTTGCAATGATTAATGGCTTGCTTCTATCCTTGGTTCTAATGGACTATGTTCTCGTTATATTCAATAATGATTTGTTAAAGAATTCCTTGATATATTCGACTATTTATTGGGTTAGTTCTTTGATCTTCTTTTTGGGCTTAATTTTTTATAATTTAAGATGGCTAAAGAAACAATTAGAAAATGGCTTTTCAGAAGAGCGGACCAATGCCAACTATTTTGCTGCTTCTAGCGTTTTTAGTAAGACATCATTGTGGATTATTTTTGCTCTTACTATTTTAGGAGTAGTAGCAGCAGCTATCCTAACAAGATCATGGAATAGCATTTTAGGAGTATCAGGGAATGTTTTATTTATCAGTGCCTTCTCTAGGCTAATTGTCGAAGTAGGTTATTTACTTTATCTGAGAATAAAAGATAAGTCTTATTGGGAAGAAGTTCCAGAGGAATTAAAGAATCAGAATATTTTGAAAACTTTGGATTTTAAAAAACCTAAGATTCGCTTGTGGACAGAGCTTATTTTATTTTTAGGGTTTACCATCTGTTTGCGATTGTTAAATATAGATGAAACAAAAAATCTTATTTTATTATGGACTATGCGCATTTTTGCTTATACAATTATGTTGGATGCCGCAGTGAGCTTTATTCTGCATCAAATCAAGAAACGAAAGAAAGGAAAATAAATTGAAGTTTAAAAGAAGGCGGTTGATGAATGCTTTAACAACATTTAAGCAACATTGGGGACAGCTGTAGGTGCTTTAGCTGGGATGGTAATAAATACAATAATCAATACGCCTATAGGTGAGAAGAGCGTAGTTGGTCATGCTCAGTCATTTGCTAAAGGAGTAGGCGATTCTATTGCTAATTTCTTTGGAGGTGGAAAGTGATTAAAAATAACACTGATTTAAAGCGAGAGGAATTGAACAAAGAATATTTTCAGGCGTTGGGCTCCACACGGGCTTCTGTTGGGATGCTTTCCTTAGCTTGGGCAGGTTTATTCTTTTTTGTAATTGAGTCAATATATATTTTTTTCTATATAAAAGAACAATATAACGTAAATCCTTTTACGAATTATATTTTTATATTTTTATGTTTTTATATGTTGTTCTTGGTGGTATGCCAGTTGCTTTCTTTTGATAAAAAACTAATCTATAAACATCAAGTTTTTGGAACGAGCATGCTTTTAATCATGATAAATGGCTTATTGTTATCACTTGTTTTGACAGGGTACATACTGATTATTTTTACAAATGATACATTAATGGGTTTGGTGCGCTATTCGGTATATTTTTTCTTCTTTTCCTTTCTTTTCTTTTTGGGACTGCTTCTTTATAATATACGTTGGTTAAGAGAACAGTTAAGCAGAGGTTTTTCAGAACAGCGGACCAATGCCAACTATTTTGCTGCTTCTAGCGTTTTTAGTAAGCCATCATTGTGGATTATTTTTGCTCTTACTATTTTAGGAGGAGTAGCAGCAGCTTTTCTAACAAAATCGTGGCAGGGTATTTTAGGGATATTAGGGAATATTTTATTTATCAGTGCCTTCTCTAGGCTAATTGTCGAAGTAGGTTATTTACTTTATCTGAGAATAAAAGATAAGTCTTATTGGGAAGAGATGCCAGAGGAATTGACGGAGCAGAGCCTGTTGAAAGTTCTGGATGTCAGAAAAGCAAAATCTCGCTTAATTATTGAAGTTGTTTTGTTTTTTAGTTTGATGTCTTATATACGAGTGATGGATATAGATGTGGCAAATAGTCCAATTTGGCTAACATGGACTGTAAGGATTTTTGGTTATACGATTAGCTTAGATGCGATTACTAGTCTTGTTCTGCATCAAATCAAAAAACGAAAGAGAGGAAAATAAATTGAAGTTTAAAAGAAGGCAGTTAAGCCTGAAAAATGCGGTTGGATTTGAATTAACCATTGAGCCGGGAATCCCTTTTTATGAACAATTGGTAGATGCGTCAACATCATTTAAGCAACTAATGATGGGAGATGATTTGTATTTTGATGGACCTACATACTTTACCTATGTACCGTCAGAAAATAGTCAGGATATTTTGGTTTTTACAACGATAGGAAATCAACTTGAAATAGAGGAAGAAAATACATCAGGTATTTTCTTCCAAGAGTCTTTAGATTTGACGACTGATTTTTATTATCGCCACTACAATCAGGAGGAACCGATTCCCTATGAGGAAATTGAGAAAGCAATTTCTGAAGCAGGATTTAAACTAGTAAATATTTTCCATGCAGTGTTAGACCTTTATGGTGACTATGTAGTGGACTTATATTGCGAGGTTGAGAGAGAAGGATGAAATTACCTGTAGATGTTGTGAAGGTTGAAAAGATTGCATTTCAGAATGTGGTTAGAAAGAGAGCATCATTTCATTACAGTGAGATGGACAAGCATTTAAGTCAATTTGTTTCAGAACTTACAGAAGCAGGCTATCAATTAAAAGGTCCGTTCTTCTACAGTTTAAACAATGTTCCCTTAAATGAGATAGTTGATATTGAAATGTTCATGCCCATATCGAATAATGCTTTTCATTTAGAAGGATATAAATTTTCAACTTATTTTGAAGTGAGAGATTTGTTAAAAACGGTTGTTAAAGGGGATTTTTCCGCCATGACAGAAGTCGGTTTTGCAAAATTAGTGCTGTCACTTGAAGAAAATGATTTGGAAATAGCAACACCTTTTTATCATATAGTTCCGCAAGACGGACTACGATACTTAGAGCTATTGGTTGGTTATTATTAACCCCCAATTTTTCACGATTAGTTAAAGAATCTGGCTATAAGCAAGGAAGTACCGAACTTTAGGAAATGTTATTTTGCCCTATCCCTCCTATATAGCAATGTTTTTTTGACAATGAGGAAAAATGGCGGATAATCTAAAAAAGCTGATAGCTGATAATGCACAAAGAAAGGTTCTTAATTAGTAATCGTGACCGCCTGAATCTATTTTGGGTGGTTTTTT
Organism: Streptococcus panodentis; assembly: GCF_017884005.1. Taxonomy (GTDB): domain Bacteria; phylum Bacillota; class Bacilli; order Lactobacillales; family Streptococcaceae; genus Streptococcus; species Streptococcus panodentis. Next base: position 1,951 of record NZ_QFAY01000046.1, on the reverse strand, counting down.
TCTATGCTATCATTTCATGACCCCATTGCTGTAATATGTTATAATGGATAAAAAGATAAATAGGAGCTGTTATGATGAATAAAACCCAAGAAGACCAATTAGAGGTTCTGAAGCGCCAGCAGTATAAGTTGGAAAATAAGATTGAAGATTTGGAGATTGAATACCGCCAGTTCAAAGGGATACGGGAAGATGTGATGTCCTCACAGGGGAGTGCACTGTTTCACTTTAAGAACCTTTTAGATGGAGGAGTGACCAAGGGGCACCTGCCCTTTTATCAGTATCTGCTGGATGATATAGAAGAGGTGACTCATTCTCTTGCGACTGACTTTGAAGAGGAAGACAAAGAACTGAAGAAACGGTATCAAATCTATCATCAGCAGTTAGACGAATTATACGAAACCCGTAAAAAAATAGAACAGAAGTAATATAATTTCTACAGTCTGTTTTAGCTAAAGAATCAAACACGAAAGGAAAAGTTATGGTAAAGGTAAACTACGGCAGTCTGCAAACGCAGTCCTCGAGCCTGTCCCCGGCCTCGCAGTCGCGGGTTGCGGGCTTTCGGAGCTTGATTTCAGCTTTTGAGAGTTTTGGCGGCAGCGCAGGAGAGTTATTGGGAAGCGGTTATGACTCGGCCCGTGCCTATGCGACGGGCGTCATGGTTCCCTATTATCAGGGCTGTATTCTCTATTCCGAAGCGGTGGCGGCTTTGCTTTGCCGGAGGACTTAACTTGGGTGAGTGATGTTGAGCAAGGATGGGCTGATCGAGAGATAGCAATGGAGAACAACTATTTATCAGCGCTGGATAAGGTATACAACGGCGAATCTCTGACTGAAGCAGAGCTGACGGCGATAGAGCGATATGCGGCGGCCTATCCAGACCGAGTGGATTCTTCTGTTTTAGAGTATGTACAGCAAGCGCGTCAGGTCAAGGCAGAGGAGATGAAAATCCGAGGCTTGATTGATAAGGTGGATGAAGGGAAGTCTTTGACAGACGAAGAAACAAAGACACTTCAAGACTATCAGTCAAATCACCCAGATAGTAATTTACTGGAGAATATCAAGCATGCGCTGGGACAGAATGAGTCTAAGAAGAAAGAATCAACTAGCAAACTTTCTAATAAGGAAGTAGAGGACTTCTGGGTTGCAGCTCAAAAATATTGCCAAGAAAACGATATTGATTTTGAATCGTTTATGGGAGAAATGTCTCGAGATACATTGCTGACATTGATGGAGGAAGGGCCAGATAAGATTAGAGAAAGAGCGCCTCAATTTTACGAATTTGTTGCGCAGAGGTTTAATGGAGCTAATGCAGAAGCGACAATCACTAGCTTACTAAGCGCATATTCTGCTACTGGAGATGCTAATACTGCTGGTAGAATTGGGAATATTGTGGGGAATGTATTTTCAAAAGCTAAACCGATTATCCAAGGAGCGGGTAAAGCTCTCAATGGTTTGTTTACTTTCTTAGACTTTAAAGATCAATTAGACAACGGAGAAAGTTTACCTAATGCAGCCATAAAAACAGCAATTCATTCATGGATTTCAGGTACAGTTACTACTGCAGTCACTACTTCAGTTGCAGGGGGGATAGGGGGCACAATAGGCGCTGCATTAGGTACCTTTATCCCTATTCCAGGAGCAGGAACAGTGATAGGTTATGCTATTGGGGTTGCAGCGGGTGTTGCTGTTTCTTGGGGCGTTAATAAAGTAGCTGATTTCTTTTATGATAATACAGTAGGAAAAGCTGTTAATGATGTTTGGAATAAAGGAACAGAGTTTGTAGGTAATACAGTGAAGTCGGTTGGAAAATCTATAGGCGATGGAGTTTCAGGTTTCTTTAGTGGGCTTGGAACTGCATTTGGATTTTAATTTAGATAACTCAAACTTGTAACCATCAAATCTCCCGTAACCCCTTATCCCTCAAGAGTTTAGACACAAAATAATGCTAATC
>NZ_QFAY01000045.1 GCF_017884005.1 Streptococcus panodentis | reverse complement strand
AACTAGAAAAAGGATAAGATCTTAAACCGACCTTATCCCTTTTTCATGAGTTGAAGCTTTTTGTCTCAGCCTCTTTTAACAGTGAAACTGTCCGGGGAGTAAAAAGGTCCCGCGGTCTCTCTTGCTTTCGCGTACCAAGGTTCGGGCTGAAAAGCTCTCCCAGACCTTCCTCGCTTTCGTATTTCTAGGCTCGGGCTGAACGAAGGCTGGGAACTGCGTTCCCTTTATCTCCAGCCTCCAACAGTCCTTCTGGACTGTTGGAGCAAGGCAAGCTGACAAAGTCATAAAAGATAAAGCAACTGACGATATCCGCTGCTTCTGACAGGCTCCCAAACTGTCAGGGAAAGGCGGGTTAATGGCTGGAAAGAGTATTATAAGGTCTTTTCACGGTCTCTGACGACCAGCAGGTCCACCTTGGCATGGCGCAGGATATACTCAGAAGAGGATCCGACCAGCAGGCGTTCAAAAGCATTGAGACCGGTGGCGCCGACCATAATCAGGTCCACCTTGTGTTCATCAGGAATGTCCGTGGCCAGCAGAGTCTTGGGATTGCCCATTTCGATGGCGATATCGACATATTTGATACCAGATTTTTGGGCTCTTTCTTTGAGTTCGCCGGTCAGTTTCTTGGCATCTTCCTGCAGCTCTTCATAGACATCTGCATCGAAGGTGGAGACGCTTTGCAGCGCCCGGGTATCAATGACATGGGCGATGGTCAGACGGGAGCCGTTTCTGAGGGCAACATTGACCCCTTTTTCAAAGGCCAGTTCAGATTCATGCGAACCATCAACCGCCACCATAATGTTTTCATATTTTTGAGTCATAGCACTACCTCCATTCAGCTAGAAAGGCCGCTCAAGCAGCGTGAAAACTGCCTGAGATGAACTGCCGGCACTGAAGGCCTGTATTCATGGAACACCTCAGCAGCCAAGGGGGCTTCTCCTGTCACTCGCCGTTCGAGTTTTTGTCTGGGACAGGACAGCTTCCCTCATCCGACAAAGCTGTTTTCATCACTACAGGAACCTAAAGAAACCTTCTTTAGGCTGAACTGCCGGTTCTTACTTCTATTGTAAAACTTTTTTGAGAAAATGTAAAGATATAATAGCAAGGGGCAGGAGGAACACAGGAACCAGTTATTTCCCAAGACCAGCACAGAAAGGATTGGCTTGACTTAAGGTTTTGCTATAAGCAAATCCGCTAAAAGCGAGGCTGGGACAAGGGGACCTAACTTCGTAACTTTCAATCGTTTAATTGCAGGACGCAGAGCTCGGGAGAAATTCTGCTGACTTTGGTCAACCAGCCACTCCCCCTGCACAGTTTGAAGAGATGTTCGAAGTGTATCATTCTGACAAGATCGAAGACTCCGTCTGACCGATTGTTGTCCCACTCTCCGAACGCTGAAATCCAGAGAGGATTTTTTTAATTAAAAATCTTTCCTGCCTTTGTCCTGGCACCGTGGGCTTTCCGGCTCAGAAAAATGGCTGCTGGTGATTGTCAATCGCTTTTTCTGGTGGTATAATGATAACATTCTGATGAATTGAGGAATAAACATAATGAAAGATTTTAACAAATCCAGCAAGCTGGAACATGTTGCCTATGATATTCGCGGTCCGGTCTTGGAAGAGGCTATGCGTATGCGGGCCAATGGGGAAAAGATCCTCCGCCTCAACACTGGAAATCCGGCTGAGTTTGGCTTTACCGCTCCTGATGAAGTGATTCACGACTTGATTATGAATGCGCGGGACAGCGAAGGCTATTCGGATTCCAAGGGGATTTTTTCTGCCCGCAAGGCCATCATGCAGTACTGCCAGCTGAAACGTTTCCCAGATGTGGACATCGACGATATTTATCTGGGCAATGGCGTCAGCGAGCTGATTGTCATGTCCATGCAGGGTCTGCTGGATGACGGGGATGAGGTGCTGGTCCCTATGCCGGACTATCCGCTCTGGACAGCGGCTGTCAGTCTGGCCGGCGGCAATGCTGTGCACTATATCTGTGATGAACAGGCAGAATGGTATCCTGACATTGAGGACATCAAGTCTAAGATTACCTCTAATACCAAGGCCATCGTCATTATCAATCCCAACAATCCGACCGGTGCCCTCTATCCCAAAGAGCTTCTGCTGGAGATTGTGGAAGTTGCCCGTCAGAACAGTCTGATTATCTTTGCAGATGAAATTTACGACCGCATGGTCATGGACGGCAATGTCCATACGCCGGTAGCCAGTCTGGCACCAGACCTGTTCTGCGTCAGCATGAACGGACTTTCCAAGTCTCACCGCATTGCAGGTTTCCGTGTCGGCTGGATGGTGCTGTCTGGACCTAAGCATCATGTCAAAGGCTATATCGAAGGGCTCAATATGCTGTCCAATATGCGGCTCTGCTCCAATGTGCTGGCCCAGCAGGTTGTCCAGACTTCGCTTGGCGGCCATCAGTCTGTAGATGAGCTGCTGCTGCCCGGCGGCCGGATTTACGAGCAGCGGAACTTTATTTATCAGGCTGTTCAGGATATTCCGGGCCTGTCAGCAGTTAAGCCCAAAGCCGGTCTTTACATCTTCCCTAAAATTGACCGGGAAATGTACCGCATTGATGATGATGAACAGTTTGTGCTGGATTTCCTCAAGCAGGAGAAGGTCCTGCTGGTTCACGGCCGCGGCTTTAACTGGAAGGAGCCGGACCACTTCCGTATCGTTTACCTCCCGCGGGTGGATGAGTTGGCTCAAATTCAGGAAAAAATGACGCGTTTCCTGCATCAGTACCGCCGTTAAGACGGATGGTACAGCAGCTGCATGCTTTTATTTTCAAAAGGAGCTTCAGGGCGGCGATCCCGCTCCTCTGTTTTTGGATGTAAAAGCTGGGGCTGCTTTTTCTTGTCTTTAAATTGTAAAATAATGCGGATAATTGTAAAAAAACGGAGCCTGTTTGAAGGGCTGCCCTGTTTTTCTTTAGGTTTTAAAAGGATTTGTCCATGATTTTTTCATAACAGTCTGATGACAATGAATTGGCTTTTTAGCGAAAAGTGTCCAAAAAAAGAGTTGACATCTTTCAGATGGAACGTAAACATGATAGAATGAAAGTATCATTTGTTTTTGCAATGATAAAAAGAGTTAAAGGAGAATATGAATGACGAAAAAAAAGCTTAGTGCTTTGTCAGCTGGGGCTTTAGCCCTGTCTCTGCTCCTTGCAGAAGGAGTGCAGGCGGACCAGACGCTTGAGGATGCCGCTCATTCAGAGGCGGCAAATAGTCACAGTCAGACCGACAGTGCTCAGGCGGCTCCAGCTGTTTCGCAGGAGCAAGTGGCGGCTGCTCAGGCAGAACTGGATCAGGCGAATCAGTCCCTTCATCAAGGTCAGGCCAATCTGGCACAGTCTGAGGCAGCTGCTGGGGCAGCCCAAGAGCAGCTCACTCAGGCCAAAAGTGATGCCGACCGGGCGCAGGAGCTTGCTGCTCAGGCGACACCGGAAGCTATTGAGCAGGCCAAGCAGCAAGTCGCTCAGCAGACCGATCAGCTGGCAACAAGCCAGTCAGAATTGGCTGCGGCTGACCAAGCTGTGACCGTTGCTCAGGATCAGCGCGATAGTCAGGCGGCTGCTGTTCAGACAGCTCAGGAGCAGGTCAAGCTGCAGGAAGGCCAGGTATCGCAGGCAGAAAGAGGTGTTTCGCAGGCGCAGGCCGATCTGAGTGGAGAAAGTGCAGCTGAGGCTGCTCAGAAGGTCAAGAGCGCTCAGGAAAAGGTGGCTGCGGATAAAGCAGCAGCAGAGGAGGCACGATCTGCCCTTGCCAAGGCCAGTCAGGCTGACAGCCAAAACCAAGCTGCTCTGCAAGCGGCTAAAACCAATCAAGCACAGGCTGAAGAGACTCTGCGAACTTCTCAGGCAGATCTGGAAGCAAAGACAGCTCAGGCTGGCAAGACTCAGACTGCTCTGAATCAGGCCCAGCAGAATCTAGCTGCTGCTCAGGCGGCTGCTACGGTATCCAACAATCAGAATAAGCTCTATATGACGCCGGAGTATATCGCAGCCCTGAAACAGCTGGCCGACGCCAATACGACGCAAGCGCAAATCAGTCAGATTGAAGCGACTCTGGCTGGCCTGAATGCCACCGTCAGAGCTTATAACAATTATGTAGCGGATCCTAATGACAGCAAGGTGATGGTTGATACCAATAACATCCCGCAGAATATTCGTCAGGAGCTCTCCCTGTTTGCTTCAGAGCTCATTAACCAGCTGCGCGGCCAGATGGGGACTGGTCAGACCCTTGTGACTCCTTCCTCACTGGAATTTGCCGATAAGGTGGCTGCGGAGTATCGTAAGGATAATTGGTCATGGGATTTGATGAACAAATACCATCATGATGCTTGGGGAATCAACCGCGTGGCGCGTGAGTACGGTCTTGCGACAACGAGCGCAGAGCAGGAACAGCAGGGGCAGCAGTATTATGAAAATGCCCTCATCTGGAAGGAAGTCGTCTCCCAGCTGAGTGTGGCTGAGATGAAAAAGCGAATCTATGAATCGCTGGTTGAGTTCATGTTCAACGGATATGAATGGCTGCATGCTAAGTCAATTTCCGGCCTGAACACCGGCAGTCAAAAGAACTATCTGGGAGTGGACTTCTCCACGGAAAGTGACATTACGATGGCTCATTTTACCCTGGTCTCCGAGGATCAGGTCAAATATGCCACTCAAAATAATTTCAATGCGAATCCGATTGCAGCCAGCCAAGGAAGCGGCGCAGCGGATCCGCAGAAAGTGGCTCAGGCACAGGCAGCGTACGATGCGGCCTTAGCAGCTGATAAGCAAGCTCAAGCTGATAAACAAGCAGCACAAGACAGCTATAATCAGGCTGCCGCAGCTTTAGAGGCTGCCAAAGCCGCTTTGGCGCAAGCCCAGTCAGCCAGCTCCAGTCTGGCTCAGGCCCAGGCCAATTTAGCAGCTGCAGAGCAGCAGCTGGCTGCTGACCAGTCAGCCTTGGAAGCAGCTCAGGCAGCACTGGCCAATCTTGATTTAGATGAAGCTGCCAAACAGGAAAACCTGGCACAGGCGCAATCTGTGCTGGCTTCGGCTCAAAATGCCCTGACTTCTGCTCAGGAAAATCTACAGGCCGAAAGCTCTAAGCTGGAACAGCTAGAAAGCGCTCTGGCAGCGGCAGTCCAGAAGAGAGACAGCCTGCAGGCAGCTGTAGCTGCAGCTGAGGCCGCTGTTCAGGCCGCGCAGGATAATGCTTCAGCTTTGGAAAAGGCTGAGGAAAACTTGGCTCAGGCGCAGGCAGCCTTGGCAGCAGCTCAGGCGGACTACGATGCCAAGCTGGCAGCCCAAGCGGAGCAGGAGGCCGTACTGGCCCGGCTGATGGCTGTTCAGGCAGCGGCCCAGGCCGTTTATGACCGTCTGTCCCAGCTCTATGCTGATCAGACAGCAGCAGAACGGCTCAGCCATTATCAGTCTATTTTAGCTACAGCTGAGCAAAATCTGCCGGTTCTGGCGGCCTATTCTCAGCCGGCTGATCCTGCCAATCAGGCAGCGGCCAAGCACAGACAGGCAGCTGCTTCTGAAAACAGCCTGCCTAAGACAGGTCATGATCTATCCCATTGGATCCTGCTCAGCGGGCACTTGCTGCTTCTCATGGTTCTGAGTCTTTTTTACAAAAAGAAAACACGTGAGTAGGTGTAAAAAAACAGCCAGATTTGGCTGTTTTTTAGTTGGGAAACAGTTGGAAGTATTCATGTAGAGTCTTTTCCTTTGCTTTTAGCAGTGAACCTGTCTGGAGGACAGTTTCAGCCTATCATTTTGAAATAAGAAAATGATAGGCGGTGAGCTGCTCAAAGGACTGCTTTGAGATTGCGGATAAAAGACCGTGAGGAAGTGTCAAAAGCAAGGCTGATGGCGGTGGGACAGACTCCCATGATGGCTGTGCCCTCACCCACAGAGGGATGGATCTTTTGGAAGATACTGTATAAGAACTAAATTTTTAAAAATTTAGTTCCCTTCACTCTTTTGTTTCTAAGCTCAGGCTGAAAAGGTTCCCCAAACCTTTTCACTCCCAGCCCGCGAGGCTCTCACAGTCCG
>NZ_QFAY01000044.1 GCF_017884005.1 Streptococcus panodentis | reverse complement strand
TCAAATGTCCTAGAGTCAGGCCGAAATGAGAAGCGGTCAGTCTAGCAGGAACGAAAATAGCTACAGGGTTATTGATTAATCTAAGAAGAATTCTGGAACTAGGTGGAGAATTATGTTATAATTGAATTGAAATAATTGAAATAGAGTTTAGATAAAATAAGGAGATTTATAATGGCGACAGTATTTGATGTGGCATTTTATATTTTGGATAATCTTGGTGACATGTCAACCATGAAATTACAAAAGCTATGTTACTATGCTCAAGCCTGGTCTTTAGCGTGGGACGGTTTTCCGTTATTTAATGAAGATTTTCAAGCCTGGGCAAACGGTCCAGTGTGTAGAGAGTTATATGATTTCCATAAAGGAGAGTTTCTGATAAATTCTGAGAAAATCAAAGAGCGTAAAACTGATTATAAGTTCTCAAATGCTGAAAAAGAGACATTAGACATTGTCATTTCAGACTATGGTTCTAAGGAGGCGTTTTGGCTAAGTGAACTAACGCATAAAGAACGTCCATGGTTAGAAACTCGTGGTTCACTGGGTCTTGGTGAGCGTAGCAATGCCATTATTTCAAAAGAATTGATGCAAGAATATTATTCAGGATTAGTTGCTAATGGCTAGAAAGAAAAAAACAAATATTGATACGAATCTTGAATTTAAGAAGAAAACACAGGTGGTCTATGATCCGAATTCTTATAAACAATCTAGTCCGGTATGGAGTTTTGATTTAGCTGATTTTGATCATGACGAATGGAGTGTTTTAAATCCAGATTTTATCGAAAAAGAAATATTCAAAGCGTTGAAATCTTTTGAGAGCATGACTTGGCAAGAAATTGACAGTGCAAGTGGAGGAAAAAAAAAGGGAACAAATAATCATTTTATTTCATTTGAAAGTATGATTAACGAAGCACGAAATAGAGCAGATGAATTGAAACTGCTACAGCATGAGAGTTTGTATTCGTTAAGAATTCAAGGAAAGATTAGATTGTTTGGAGTACTTAATAATGGTATCTACCATATAGTTTGGTATGATGGTAATCATGCTATATGTCCTTCAGGGGGAAAGTGAGTGAAATTCCCTCACCCAATCAAACTTATTCAAAATTTCTGAAATAAAAAGTTAGTACTCATCTGTCGAGGATTGATATAAAGCTAATCTGAAAGTATTTAAGAACTAACCGTGTCAAACTAGGTCTTAAGAAAGCGCGTAAAGCTAGCCAGTTCCCAAAACATTAATCGGTTGGCGACTTATATACATGGAACATCCTTTGGGGTGTTCTTTTTTCTTGTAGTATCTTGAGTCTGAAAATGGACGGATTAATTTGACCAGCTTCATCATTCATGATACAATAATTTTAAGTAAAATATTACTTAAAGTATGAGGTGGAACAGATGGAAAATACGGTGCCAGTTTCGGATATGCGAAATTATAATCAGACGCTTAAAAGCGTTGAGCGGGGCACGCAGGTTATCCTGACTAAAAATGGCATGGCCAAATATGCTGTGGTGGACATTGATGAGTGGCGGAATATTCAGGCTACGGTAAGGCTGCTGGAAGAATTGCAGAAGGGCTATCATTCTCTGAAGACAGAAGAAACTTATTCAGCGTCAGAGTTTGCAGAGTTATTGGAGGAAGATAGTGACTAATTACCGTGTTATTGTGTCGGCTCAGGTTTTGAGAGATGCGCGGGAAGCAGTGTTTTATAAGCAAGGATTAGGAGTTTATCCAGAAAACCTTGCAGCCTTTAAAAAGGACCTGGCTGATTTTGTGAAACGGCTGGAGCTGTCTCCTAAAGTCGGTTCCAATCTTTCGGCTCGTATACCTCAGCAGACGGCAATCAAGTATCGAGTGATTCAGGATTATATTCTCTTTTACGAAATTGCCGGACAGGAGGTTTATGTCCTCCGGCTTCTGCCGGCTAAATCAGACTGGATGCAGACGATTTTAAAAGAGTTATGAGATGAAAAAGCCTTCCAATCGGAGGGCTTTTCTGTTTGCGTGAACTGCTCTATCCTTCCTCCACCTTAACCTGCATGCGGATAAACATGTCTCTCTGGTTTTGGTCCAGCTGGGGCTGTTCGTGAATGACTTCGCAGATATAGTCGCCGGCAATATGGTAGCCGGCTTGGGTCAGGGTTTGTCGGAAGTGGGAGAGCTGCTGGATTTCTTCCTCAAAGGAAGGACAGTAGCTGACGGCATAGTTTCCTTGGGTCAGGGTGGCGGTTTTCATATTGGGCAGAGGGATTTCCTCCTGCTGAAAGAGGATGAGCTTGCTGGACTGCCAGTTGCTCTGCTGGAAATCGGACTTCTTCATGAGGGAGCCGACCCGGCTGAAATGGCTGAAAAAGGGATGGTAGCTGAGGATTTCTGATTTGAAGCGGCGGAGGTGGACTTCATATTCCTCGCTGGACATCTGGTAGATATTGTTGTCAATCTCATAAACCAGCAGTTTTCGCTGGGGAAAGGTCAGTATTTCCAAATCCTGCTGGCGCTGTTTTTCTTGGTAGAGCAGGGCGCCGGAGCGGAAGTGCTCTAGTTCCTCAATCCGCTGGCTGAGGATATCTCTTTCCTGAAGCAGGTTTTGGTAACGCTGCTCAATCAGCTGGTGCAGGTGAAAATTATCCTTGTCTGAAAGGATTTCCTTGATTTCTTCCAGTGAAAAATCCAGCTGCCGCAGGTACTGGATGGCATCGACCAGGGAGGACTGATTGATATGGTAGTAGCGGTAGCTGCTGTCCGGATCGATCCAGTGGGGTGTCAGCAGGCCAATCTGGTCATAAAAGCGCAGGGTCTGGATGGAAATGTGATTGATCTTGGAAAATTCTCCGATGCGCAAAATAGGATTCATTTTTTTAACTCTCTATTGACTCTCTAGTTACTAGAGACATTATACTATATTTGTGAAGAAAATAACAAACGCTGGATTAGAATGAAAATGGATTTTTCAATTCGCCCCAGCTAACCAAAGGAGGATACACAATGAGAAACAGCAAGATTCGTGCGGTTCAGTACGGCTGCGGCAAGATGTCCCGGGTTCTGTTCAGCTATTTGGCAGACCAGGGGGTGGAACTTGTCGGCGCCATTGACAGCAATCCTGCGCTGGTCGGTCAGGATGTGGGTGATTTCGCTGGCTTGGGCTACAAGACCGGTGTGGTCATTTCTGACAATGCTGATCAGGTTTTTGCCAGCTGCGATGCAGATATTGCCATCGTGACCATTTTTTCCTATATGCCGGAGATGTATGGTTTTTTTGAAACAGCCATCCGGCACGGGGTCAATGTCATTTCCACTTGCGAGGAGGCCATCTATCCTTGGACGACTTCGCCTTCTGAGACCAATCGTCTGGACAAGCTGGCTAAGGAGCATGGGGTAACCATTATGGGATCTGGTATGCAGGATATTTACTGGATTAACCTGCCTTGTCTGGCTATGGCAGGCATGAACCGGATTGAGAAAGTCAAAGGGGTGGCCAGCTACAATGTGGAGGACTACGGTTTGGCTCTGGCAGAGGCCCATGGAGCGGGCTATGATATCGAGCGTTTTGACAGGGAAATCGCTTCGGCAGAGAGTCTGCCGTCCTATATGTGGAATGCAGCAGAAGCCATTTGCTCCAAGATGAACTGGACCATCAAGGATATTTCCCAAAAGAGCGTGCCTTATGTCTTGGATGAGGATGTTTACTCAGAGACGCTGGGCCGCACCATTCCTGCTGGTCAGGTGACCGGTATGTCGGCTGTCACGACCATTCATACCCATCAGGGCATTGAGCTGGAAGTGGAGTGTATCGGCAAGGTCTACCGTCAGGACGACGGGGATATGTGCGACTGGGAAATCACCGGTCAGCCTGATCTGGTCTTCTCTGTCAGCAAACCCGACACAGTGGCTCTGACCTGCGGAACCATTGTCAACCGCATCCCGTCTGTACTGGATGCACCGGCTGGCTATGTCACTTCCGAAAAGGCGCGTGAAGCAGCATATCCAACCTATCCGCTCCATACTTATGTGGAGGGATAAATTTTAAATCTTAAGACCGAACCCCGCGTTCGGTCTTTTTTTACCCTTTTTTGCAAGCGCTCTCAAAAATGTGACATCTGTCATTTTGTTTCTGTGACAAATGTGAGGTGAAACGTTTCCAATAATCTGCTATATTTAAGACAGATAAGATTGCATTCAATGATAAAAAGTCCGCGCAGAGCGGGAAAGGAGCGCGCTATGTCAGGGTAAATTCAGCGGAGTTCAGGTGTTTATTTTTTTAGATCATGAGGTGTGAAAATGAAGGATTACCAAGAAAAAACATGTAAAAATTGGTTTATGAGAAAGAGCGGCAAGCGCTGGATTTTTGGCTGTGCTTTAGTGGCTTTTGGCCTTTTTATGCTGGAAGCGGGGCCGGTCGCTGCGGATGAGGTCGGCAGCCAAGCTGCAGGAGCCCAGGTGACAGAAGTCAGCCAGCCAGCGGCTGATCAGGATTTGCCGGGACTTGCTGCAAAAGAGTCTGCTGAGGCGGACAGTGCCCATGCTGAAGCGGGAGTTGCAGCTGCTGCAGACGAAACCGCTGCTGCGGGGAGTTCAGCTGGTGAGCCAGCGGTCAGTCCGGCTCATGAAAGCAAGCCGGAAGCTCTTTCGGACCAAGCAGCCAGCCCTGCAGCTGAAAATGCAGCAGCAACAGCTCCTGCCGTAAAGTCTGCGGATGAGGAGCAAGCTTCGCCTGCTGTCCAGCCGGATTCAGAAAAATCAGCTGTGTCTGACAATCGGGTCCAGCCTGAGAGTGCAGCTCTGGCTGATCGGGCTGCCGACAGGAGCCGCCAGGAAGGTTTCAAAACCAATCTAGACCAAGCCAAGGGAGACCAAAACGGAACCTGGGAAGTCCGCAGTGACGGCCTTTACAGCGATGCCAGAGGCAAGGGGGACAGCTTTCTGTACTCCCAGAGTTGGGGCAAGGACTTTGTCTACTCAACGGATGTGACCTTCCTCAGCAAGGAAGGGGCAGCGGCGCTCATTTTCCGCGGCAATAACAATCCAGATGACAAGAGCAGCTATGCGGTCAACATTGACGGCGGCAGCAACAATGTCAAATTCTGGCGCTGGCAGGAGGGCCGCGATGATCAGCTAATCAATGAAAAGCATATCGAGCCCACAGCGGACAATAAATACCAGCTCAAGGTTGTGGCGATTGGCTCTTGGATTTCCTATTATGTCAATGATGTACTGGTTGCCAGCTCTGGCGATTACACCTTGCAGCGCGACGACAAGGGGCAGGACACCTATCTGTCCGAAGGCTACTTCGGCCTGCTCAACTGGAATAGTCAGCTTCTTTTCCAAAATACCTTTTACAAGGAAATCACGCCTGAGACCAATCCCGAACTGGAGGACATTACGGTGTCCTCTGCAAGGGGGACAGTGGAGCAGAAAGGTCAGTTTACTGCGCCTGTTACCATCCAGTATGTCAAGTATGATGCAGAAACGGTAGACCTAACCATCCAAGCTAAGAACAGCAAGGCCAAGGTCCAGGTGACGGATGCAGCGGGCAATAGCTACAGTGATTTCAAAAATATCCCGCTGGCAGTCGGCGCCAACTATCTGACTGTCACCAGCACCGTGACCGATGCAGATGGTCAGGACGTCAGTGTCAGCTATCGGCTCAATGTCCATCGCAGGCAGCAGGATGAAGTCTATTACAATGAGCTTTACCGCGGTCAGTACCACTACTCTGTCAAGGATGGCTGGGCCAATGATCCCAACGGTCTGGTCTACTACAAGGGTGTCTATCATTTCTTCTATCAGTTTTACGATGATACCAAATGGGGACCGATGCACTGGGCCCATGTGACCAGCAAGGATTTGATTCACTGGGAGGAGCAGCCCGTTGCCTTTTACCCAGATGCCAACGGGGCTATGTTCTCCGGCACCATCGTGGCAGACAGCACCAATTCTTCCGGACTTTTTGACAATGATGAAGGCGGTCTGGTCGCGCTGATTACTGCAGACGGAAATGGCCAGCGCATCAAGCTGGCCTACAGCAAGGACGAAGGCAGGACCTGGACCAAGGTAGACCAGATTGCAGCTGACTGGAGTGATGACCCGCTGCAGTCTCGGGACTTCCGCGATCCAAAAGTTTTCCGCTGGGAGGATAAATGGTTCATGGTCATAGCCGGCGGTCCGCTCAGGATTTACTCTTCTGACAATCTGCTCAACTGGCAGGTGGAGTCGACCTATGCTGACCTCCATACAGAGTGCCCGGACCTCTATCCTTTGCTGGCTGATGACGGCAGCCTCAAGTGGGTTCTGTCCCGCGGCGGCCGCTCCTACAAGGTAGGGGATTTCCGGCAGGTAGAAGGCAAGTGGACCTTTGTGCCGGATGCTGACTTTGAAAATGCCGACCAGACCATGAATTTCGGCAAGGACTCCTATGCAGCCATGACCTACTATGTGCAGGATTTTGGCAGCAAGGCCAAGCCGACTCTGCCTGAGCTCATCGAAGTCAACTGGATGAATACTTGGGAAGACTACTGCAATCTAGTAGCTGATACGGTCGGGCAGAAATTCAACGGAACCTTTAATCTCCATCTAAAGCTGGGGCTGATCAAAGAGGACGGCAGCTACCGCCTGACTCAAACCCCTATTGAGGCCTACAAGTCCCTGCGGCAGGAAGATCGGGCCATCATTCTCAAAGATGCAGCAGTCGCTGAGGGCAATGACCTGCTCAAAGATTTTTCCGGTGACCAATACGAGATTGTATCCACCTTCCGGCCGGGCGAGACGACTAAGAAAGTTGGTTTCAATCTGCGGGTCGGTGACGGTGAAGTGACCAAGGTTGTCTATGATTTGGAAACAGAAACCCTGTCCATTGACCGCAGTCAGTCCGGTATCATCCTCAGCAATAAATTTGCTCAGGTGGACAGCCAGTCTGTCAAGAAGAATGCGGACGGTAGCATTGATCTGCATATCTATGTAGACCGCTCCAGTGTGGAAGTCTTTGCCAAGGGCGATACCGTGGCAGGTGCCAACCAAATCTTCCCGGCACCAAGCAGTCTGGGCGTCAGTGTCTTTGCAGAAGGCGACCCAGCCAAGGCCGACCTGGCCCTCTATCCGCTGACCAGTATCTGGAAGGATAAGCTGGCTGCGACCAAGGCTTTGGACCTGGTGCAGGCTTCTCCTGTCGTCAGCAATATCTATGTCGGTGACACAGTGGATCTGAAAGCTTATGTCATGCCGGCTGCTGTTTCTCAGGAAGTGACCTGGACCGTGGACAGTCCAGATTTGGTGTCTGTCAGGGAAGAGGGGAATAAACTGCAGGTAAGAGCCCTGCAGCGAGGAACCGTCAAGATAACGGCGGCTTCTAAGCAAGATCCGAGTCTGTCCAAGGTCTTTACCATCAACATTACCCGCAATGACTTCAAGACCAATATCCCAGGCCTGACTGCCCTTTCCGGCAAATGGTATGTGGACGGCGAAAGCCTCTATAACCAAAATACCAGTGCCAACGACTACTACATGAGCAGCCAGAAGATTCCTTATCCAGAGTATAGTCTGGATGTGGACCTCAAGTATCAAAAGGGCTTGATCAATATCTTCTATGCTTCTGAAAATGTGGATCCCCGCAATGCCTACTCTATCCAGTTTGGCGACAATGATACCATCCGGCTCTACCGCTTTATGGGCGAGACTATTGCAGAAGGCAGCATGGAGGGCAAGCATCTCAATGACGGCCAATTCCACCATGTCAGACTTGTCAAAGGCAAGGACAGTGTGACCGTTTTTGTAGACGGAACGGAGTATCTGAAGCATACTTTCGATGCTGTGGACCCTTACTACAATGACGCCTATGTCGGACTGGGACTCTGGGACGGCGGCTTGGAAGCCCGCAACTTCTATGTGACCAATCTTCAGACACCTGCGGCTGATAAGGAAGCCCTGCAGCAGGCGGTGGACAGTGCAGATGGTTTTGATCCGAGTCTTTACACAGAGGAAACGGCTGAAGCCTATCAGGCGGCGCTTGCTGCGGCTAAGCAGATTTTGGCTGACCCCGCTGCTGAGCAGGCGGCTGTTGATAAGGCAGTGCAAAGCTTGCAGGCTGCTCTTGCAGGCCTGAATCTGAAACCGGCTCATCAGGTCACTCCAGATGAGGGGGTCAAGGATTTGGTAGAAGAAAAGCCTTACTTGGACATCCAGACAGAGGACATTCCTTTCAAGAGTCTTGAACGTGAAAATCCGGATTTGGAACAAGGCCGGCGCAGGGTAGTGACGGCAGGCCGAAACGGCCAGCGTCGGATCCTTGTCGAAGTGCTGGGGGACAGCCGCAGAGTGGTTGAGGACAGTGTGCTGCTTCCGGCTGTGGATGAAGTCGTCGAAGTCGGCAGCAAGGTGACGGCTGCTGCCGGCGGCCTGGCAAGTGAGCAGCCAGTCCGCCGCCTTGCTCAGTCAGAGAGAGGCAGTCAAGCAGACATTAGGCAGCCGCAGCTTCAGACCCCTCCTAACGCAGCCCTGCCAAGCACTGGCTCTCAGGAAGATCAGCTGCTGGCGATGGCCGGTCTGGCCCTCTTAGGAACCGGCCTGCTGGCCAGCGGCCGCAGCAAAAAAGAAGACTAATCCTCTGCGAACAATTCTTCAAACTTTGTCAGTTCCAACAATACGGGGAGCCTTTTGAGCCCGAACCCAGAAGCGAGCTGGTGAGGCAGGAAGGCTGCTGATGAAGCAAGTGCAGCTTTGGTCAAATGGTCCTGCTTTTGACGCCTTCCTGCGGAAACTCCGCCTACAGCGAGGCTGATTTCTGCCCCCCCCGTTTGCTGATGATTTTCATTGAGTATAGCCTTTAGAATCTGCATTCATCTGGCAAAGATCTGGCATGAATGCAGATTCTTTTGGTGTAGAGACAGGTTGCTTTTTTGTGCTATAATAAAGGTAGGAATGATATGGTAAAGGAGAAAACCAATGGCAAATAATAGATGGGAGCAGTTTCGTCAGCCTCAGGGGTTTATGGGGCGGCTTTTGGCAAAGGGCATGAACAGAGGGCATCTGGCTTTGGTAGTCTGGAGTCTGTCTTTGATTCGGCGGAGAACGCCGACTAAGATGCTGGATGTCGGCTGCGGCGGAGGCGGTTCCCTCCGTGAGCTGATGGATACATTTCCTCAAGCCTCGGCCAGAGGAATCGACCCTTCTGAGGCCTGTCTGACAGTGGCACGAAAGGTTACCCGTGACTTTGGCCGGCGCTGTCAGCTCCAGCAGGGGGCTGCTGAGAAGATTCCCTGTCAGGATGAGAGCTTTGATTTGGTAACGGCCTATGAAACGGTCTATTTTTGGCCGGATTTGTCCAACGGTCTGGCAGAGATTTGGCGGGTTTTAGAGCCGGGAGGCCGTCTTCTGCTGGCTTGTGAATTGAGCCCTTCCGAGAAAAACAGAAAATACGAAGCCCGAATTGCCGGCATGAAGATTTATTCCAGTCAGGAGTTGGCGGCTCGCCTAGAACAGGCTGGCTTCACAAACATTGAGCATCAGCAGGATGCCAAGGGCCGTTTCTGTCTGCTGGGAGAAAAGCAGGGCGGATCAAAATAAGTAAGACACAATGAAAATCAAAATCAGACTAGGAGAGGAGCTGCAGGAAATACGGGGGTAAAGCAAAGCGAGTGAACGAAGTGTGCTTTTGATGTTCGAAGAGTGTAAAAAGCAAGCTGCCGGTGTGAACAGCTCCCTGTCAAGTGGACAATGAAATAATAAAAGATTAAGCAACGGCCTTGTTCCTCATTTCAAGAGGGGCAAGGCCGTTGTTGCGCTCTTGAAATCGTTGGTTATTGTAGAAGTAGATGTAATCATCGATATCAGCGACCAGCTCCTCAAATGTCTTATACTTCTTTAAGTCATAACACTCCGTCTTAAAATGGCCGAAAAAGCTCTCAATCGGCGCATTGTCAATGCACTTGCCTACTCGTGA
>NZ_QFAY01000043.1 GCF_017884005.1 Streptococcus panodentis | reverse complement strand
GCTAGCGGGCTGTTTTTTATAACTATACCTCTGAAATATGATGAAATCAAGGCAAAAGAACTGCGTTATTGATTCATTGCCCCAAAAAACTACGATAGTCAAAGGCTTCTCATCACCGACCACTCTCTGGATTTATCGGTCTCCATAGCCCGGCTATCAGGATTACGGCAGCACTGACATCCCTGAAAAAGACAAAAAAGCGAACCCCTGAACCATCCACCGATTCAGAACTCTCTGTCGAATGCACCATTCTTGTTACTTGACTGTAGTTGATTGTTTCTTCAGACGTCTTTTCGCTTTCCTTGAAACTGTTTTAACAATACGACTAGGGTGAAATTCAAGAAATGTTGTCTGTTTTTCACTTTCACAATGTGTTCCGTTTTTATTTGACGCTACGCACCACAAAGCGTTTGACGACCAGATCGAGTTCTTGACTTTTTAGGAAATTCTCAATATCTGCCAGATGAAAGCTCTGGTCTTGCTCGATAGAAATCGTTATCTCATAGAGTTCTTCCTGTTCACTCTGTTTCATTTCCATCTTGATCGAGTGGTACTGTTCACAGTGATAGTAGGTATAGAGCTGACTAAGTGTTGTCTTATCTGCAGTCTCTCCTACAATCCTGATTTCAAAATCCCCACTATTTTTTTGACTAGCGTGGGTCAAGAGCTGAATCATCACCACTACAAGCGTACAAACAAGGCCCAGCAACCACATGCCGCCTCCAATCGCCATCCCAATCCCAGCAGTCGCCCAAACACCTGCAGCAGTCGTAATCCCGCTAATCTTTTTGTCCCGCATAAAGATAATGCCGCCACCGATAAAGCTGATTCCACTGACGATTTGGGCTGCTACCCGTGAAGTGTCAAAATTAGGTGTGTCTAAAAAGGCTTCTTTTGAAATAATCATCATTAAGGCCGATGTCACTGCCACGATGATATGGGTTTTGATTCCCGCCTGCTTATTTCTAGCACTGCGTTCATAGCCAATTGCCCAGCCACAGACAACCGCTAAAAAAATAATCAGAAAATGCTGAATAACCGCCTCCCGTTCGATCCATTGCCCAATACTCTCCATTTAGTCTCCCTTCTTTTCATTTCATGTGCTGTTCTCTTTCCTTGAAAGAAAGCTAGAGGTTGGGACCGAGTCTTCAACCTCTAGCTACTTACCATCTTTGCTTGACCAATTCCAATCCAACTCTTTATATGATGCCTCTTTTTACAAGGTATTGAGACACTAAACTAGGCCAATCGGTCTGAATAATGTCTGCTCCCTTTTCCAAGAGGATCCCCCAGCCCTCATCTTCTGACTTCAAAATGGAGACATTGTCATCATGACCAGCAAACAATTTCTTTTCATCATTCATAGTCAATGCATTAATCCAGACACAGAGGTTAGCTTCTTTTAACTTTTGAATATTCTCTGTTTGGTAAAAATCATCTGCTTCTGTTTCAGCCTTGATTTCCACTCCGATAATATTGACATCTGGATACTGCTTCAAGAGTTCAAGCTGAGACAGCTTACTAATCTTGGGCATAAAGAGAAACTTAGTTTCCTCTTCTGCGAAAAAGCGAAGTGTTTCTTCCTCAAGAGGTCCCTTTAAAATGACCTGATTCACCATCTCTTCTTTTTTGACCAAGTCACATACCAGTGAAAAAAAGTCCCAGGCCCGATCAATGTTGATCAAACAGCGTCCCTTAAAATAACGCAGCGTGTCTTCTAACTTTTCAACAGGATAGGAAATGGCAGATAAATTACTGTTACAATAAGCCAAATCTTTCAGTTCTTGACTCGATAATCTACGAATATCAAAGTCTTTTTGAAAATTTTTTCTCTCCATGCCATTATGGAAATGATAGAGTTTGTCATCGCTGGTTTTAAAAACATCAGCTTCGACGATGTCGCCTCCCATTTGGAGAGAAGCTTCATAAGCTGGAATGGTATTCTCCACAATATTTCCTGCTGAACTTCCTCTGTGAACAGCAATCAAGACCTTCTTTTTTCCCAACTCTTGGTTTAAAAAGTGATTCACTTCCTTGTAGCTTTCCTGTCCAATCATACTGCCTTCTCCTTTATAAAGTGCTCAATCAAATGGTAAATAGCATCCCTAAATCGTGGAACGACATAAGTGGCATGAGCCTTCACATCTTCTGGAGCATGAGCCATGCAGTAAGAAATGGTCGCTGCGTCAAACATAGAGGTATCATTTTCAGAATCCCCAATAGCCACGCTAAAGCTTCCTTTACTCAACTGTTCAAGAGCCTGCCCTTTCGAGGTATGATTGGCAGAAATCTCAATTCTTCTCTTTCCAACCCGAAAGATGGACAAATCTGGAAACAGAGCTTTTAAATCCTTGGTGATTTGACAAGCCTGCTCCAAGTCATCTGGACGGAGATTGATCTTATAAACGGTGCGTTTCAAAGCTTCATCATAAGGATTGTCCATATAATCATAGTTCAGGCCTAGCAACTCATTTTGATTTTCCTGTTTAAAGTTTCCAAAACGTTCCTTGTTATCAAGGGCATCAAAGGTGACCCCATGATTTTTTAAATACTGGATCAAATCTTTTAAGCGTTCCTTTGAAATCTGACGATCTTCTAATACTTGACCCTTAGCATCCACAATATAGCCGCCATTAAAGGCAACTTTATAATCCAAGGACAGATCATTGACTTCTTCCACATAGGTAATTTCCTTCAAAGATCGTCCAGTCGCAATAATCAGTTGGCTATAGTGACTAGCAGCCCGAAAGGCTTTTAAATCCTCACTTGCAACCGCCGAAGAATCAAAGACGAAGGTACCATCAATATCTATAAATAGCTTGATTTTCTTATCAGTCATGGACTCGCCCTTCCTCTTTAAAGATGTCCAGAATTTCATTCTTTAAGATATTGGCCTTACCCCCATAGATGGACTGCATCTGCATGCCAGATTCCACAAAGCCCAAGGCTTCTAAATGATTGACAATGAGATCATTATCAACCTGCGCTCGGTCCTTGACGTTAATCCGCAGTCGAGTGATACAAGCGTCAACATTTTCAATATTGTCATACCCACCGTGAGCAGCAATGAGAGCTCTTGCTTGCTTTCTAAGGGCAGATTCTTGAGCATTTGCTGCCGATTCTTCATGATGTTGGTATTTCGCTTCTACTTCTTTGCGGTTAGAAAGTTTGACTTCTGAAGCATCGCCCCGTCCAGGAGTTTTTAAGTCAAATTTCAAAATCATGAATTTGAAGACATAGTAGTACAAGAAGGCACAGCCAATACCCACAAGCGGGATAATATACCAGTGAGTTTTACCACCTTGGATTAATCCATAAATCGAAAAGTTAATCAAGCCATGTCCCATCGGCGCCATGACCGCACCACCAAGTAACTCAGTCACTACAGAAGTCAAACCTGCAAGAAGTGCGTGCGCACCATAAAGCATTGGCGCAACAAAGAGGAAAGTGAATTCCAAGGGTTCTGTAATCCCTGTGATAAAGGAAGTTGCTGCAGCCGCAGTTAGAAGAGAGGCCACTGTTTTCTTATTTTCAGGCTTTGCAGTCCGATACATCGCAAGAGCTGCAGCAGGCAGACCAAACATAAAGTAAACAAATTTCCCTGCATTAAAACGAGTAATGGTTGGATCAATATTCAAAATAGAAGGATCAGTCAAGGATGCCATATAAGCATTCAAAGTTCCTCCGATTTTTTCACCAGCAATGGTCCATACTCCTCCAAGATCGGTCGTCATAACAGGAAGATTCAAGCCATGATGAAGACCAAACGGCAAGAGAGAGCGCTCTAAAATCGCATACAAGAAGGTTCCCACATAGCCTGTTTTGACAACAAGACCTGAGAAAGCAGTAATTCCTTGTTGCACAAATGGCCAAACTAAAAAGAGAGCAGAAGCCACAACAGCCATGACAGGAATGGCAACAAGCGGTACCAAGCGAGGACCACTAAAGAAAGAGAGAACCTGCGGGACTTTGACATTGAGCACTTTCTTGTGCACATAATAAACGACTAGGCCGGTAATAATTCCTCCAAAAACATTCAAGTCCATGGTTTGAATCCCTAGAACGCTGGTCTGCATTTGCGCAGCCATGGCCAAGCGATAGGCTTCCGGGGCTAAATCTCCCTGAGTCACCAAACTCCCTGTTTGGGTCAAAAGGAAATTTAAAACCTTGTGCAGTACGATAAACCCAACTAAACCAGAAAGAGCCGCAGAACCCCTTTCTTTCTTTGCAAGCCCAACAGCTACCCCAACTGCGAAAATAACGTGCAGGTGAGAAAAGACAACATCTCCCAAAGCTACAAATAAATTCATTAAAAATTGGAAGGCTTCATTTTGCAAAAATGGATACATTTCCAAGGTTGTTCCATTGGTAAAAGCTGCCCCAATTCCTTTTATAATCCCAGCTCCAGGCAAGATGGAAACTGGTAGTAACAATACGCGCCCGAACTCTTCAAACGCAAGAATGACTTTATTTTTCGATGCCATAATATCACCGTCCCTTTCTTGATTCTATTGTATCATTCCTCCATTTTTAAAGACTATTTTAGGGAAAAAAATGAGGGAAAGGAAAAAAAGACCTCTAAGAGTACTTTTTTACTCTTTAGAGGTGGCTTGCTGCAAGAGCAGTTTTTCATATAAAATGGTACTCATCAGATAGAGCATGAGCCGTGAACGAAGCTTGGTTCGTGTATGGGTACTGTTATAGACATGAAGCGTATGCGTGCTGATTCGCTTGAGAGGGCTAGCAGCCAGACTGGTAATAGCAATGATACCAGCTCCCTTTCCTTTTGCCTTTAACAGCATTTCATTAAAATCCTCAACATTGCCACTTAGAGAAAAGACAATTAGAACATCATCTTGGTTGGCAATCTCAGGAATCCGTTCCATCGAAAAATAGTCAATGTAATCATTGGACCAAAGATTGATTAGTTTGAGCTTGCGATTTAAGTCGGAAGCTACTTGAGAGCTTGATCCTGTTCCCAAGCAAAAAATTCGTCTAGCACCTAAAATCTCTTCACAAATACGAGTCAGGAGCTCCTGATCCACCAAATCAATGGTGGCTAGAAAGTCTCCTTTCATCATTTCCAAAATCAGCGAGAAATCATCTACCTGTGATGTTTGTGGAGTCTGATTAATCTTTTTCGAAGCAATCAGAGCGTATTTCAACTCTGTAAAAGTGTCACAGTTTAGTTTTTTTACCGCTCGGATAATCGTCGCATTGGAAACAAATAGATGCTCTCCGATAGTCTTTAGTTTTAGTTTTTCAACGTCTTCATATTTTAAAATAAAATCTACAATTTCCTGCTCGGCATCAGAGAGTCGATCATAGTTTTCATTGATGGTTCTATAAATATCCGTCACAGGCGGCCTCTTCTTTGCTAGTTTCTAAAACTATTATAACATATTTTAAAGCGACTTGAGCCCTTTACTCTTCAAATGACAATCCTGATTTCCAGTGTCAGACTTAAAACAGTATGTTTTATACTCAATGAAAATCATCAGCAGACTAGGAAGTGTCAGTTGCTCAAAGCACTGCTTTGAGGTGACAGATAAAACTTCCGAGAGGAAGCCTCAAAAGTACGGCAAGGCGACGCTGACAGGTTTGAAGAGATTTTCGAAGAGTAGTAATCCGCTGCCTCACGATAGGCAGGCCTGGGAGTCGCTATCGGCTTCACCGGCAGCGGATGCCCCAAAGGACTTTCACCCCAGATGCACGGCATACCCGCCGCAGCAAAAAACGACCCCCAGCCTGACGCGGCTGGAGGTCTGACTTACCTTGCTGATAGTGAGAGCAATCAGTTCACCCAATGTGTAACTGAATAACAATTTTTTGATTTATTGTTTTTGTGGTGTTATTTATAAAATTTCTAATTCCTTTAACCGCTAATGATTTTCTTTTATCTTAGCAACAGAACTATATTTAATAAAGCAACTATTGAGTTAATTCTCGAAGTCTGAAAACCATCTAAAAGCTTCTACTTTCTATACCATCGTTATACTTAGATAAGCTAAGCAGGCCTATCTAATGAATCAACCAATAGTTCAGTAAAGCAACTACTTATATGTTACAAACAATTAGCTATCAGCAAAGCAAATCGTAGACAAAGTAAAATGTTTCCCTTTCTTCCTGTTTCCTTACCCTTATTATAATACAGCGCAGATTTATTTGCAAGCGTTTACACTCAAGAAATTTTAAAATATTTTTTCTATCCAGAGTGCAAGCAAAAAGGAAAGGAGACCACAAAATGAGGCCTCCTTTAGAATGTAGATAATTCTTGTCAGTGATTAGAATTAACAAAGACTTTTTATAAGGAAAATCAACGATTGGCCTTATTTATCGTCTTTTTTAACTATATTTTTAACGCCTTCGATGGCGCCTTCAACAGCATCTTTGGCATCTACTGCAACTTCTTTAACTTTAGAAACTGCTTTTTCAGCAGCTCCTTCTTTTTCTGTTTTTTTATCACCAGTTAATTTGCCTAGGCCTTCTTTAACAGAGCCTTTAGCTTGGTTGAATTTTTCTTCTGCAGACATAATTTAGACCTCCGTTGTCAATTTCAATTTTTAAAGAAATAAAACAATATACGAATTCCTAATCCCAGTTAGAGGATTAATGAACGCGTGCTTTTTCCTTTGATGCAGCGTCTTTAACGGCGTCAACACCTTCACCTACTTTTTCCTGAACGGCTGAGAAACCACCGCTAAGTCCAGATTTTGCTTTTTCAAATTGCTCTGAAGCAAATTCGCCTGTTGATTCAGCAACATCTGTCACTCGCTCTTGAAAAACCTCTTGAAATTATGTTTGACGGAGACTTTATGAATAAGCAATTCACCAAAGGCTATGTTTCCTACACCATTGCCATTGACCAATTTTCAGGGCGCTTATCTATCTTTGATGTTAAGATGACAGATAAGGGAATCCGCCTAATGAAAGATGTCTATTGGGATTTCAATAAACACCCACACTTACTGATTGGTGGTGGAACGGGTGGCGGTAAAACGGTTCTCTTGATGATTCTGATTTGGGTTTTAGCTCAAATTGGTTATGTGGAAATCCTTGACCCGAAACGCTCTGACTTTGTCGGATTAAAACAGATTCCTGTCTTTAAAGGTCGTGTTTACTGGGATAAAAAAGAAATGTTAGCTTGTTTAAAGCTTGCTGAGCAGGAAATGGACAAGCGTTATGATTACATGACTAGTCACCCTGATTATCAGGCAGGGAAAAAGTATTATGCTTATGGGCTGAAACCTCGTTTTATCGTTATTGATGAGTTGGTAGCCTTAGCTGCTAAATTAGAGCGAGATTACCAATCATCTGGAGACTTTATAGAATACCTAACCGAATTGATTTTGAAAGGTCGCCAATCTGGGGTAATCATGATTGTTGCTATGCAACGTCCTGACGGAAAATACCTCAAAACGTCTTTACGTGACCAATTTATGAAACGAATTTCTGTTGGTCACTTAGAAGACGTTGGGAATAAAATGATGTTTGGGGATGCTAACGCGAATAAAGTTTTTAAAAAGATTGATGAAATTGACGGGGAGGAAATTTTCGGTCGTGGTTATATTGCAAATGGTGGGGAGGTAGCTAGGGAATTTTATTCACCTACTGTCCCCTTTGAGGAAGGCTTTTCTTTCTTTGAAGAATATAAGAAACTAGCTGTTTTAAATGACCCACTATTAGAGACAACAGAGACCACACAAACTTCATCATCTGACTTGCCCGTTGAACAAGTAGAATCTTCCCTACTTCCTCTGAATGACTTTGCCAAGAAATCAAATATTCCAATTTCAACTTTACGAAATCTTGTGAAATACATAGAAGAACAGGACTATACATTCACAAGAGAGGATAACCGTATTATGCTAGATGAAGCAGACATTGCTTTGTTGGAGGAAATTGTGGCAGAGAAAGAACAGGCCGACTTGCCTTATAAGCAAGTTGTCCTTCAGCACTTTGAAACACCTCCTGAGCCAGCGTAGGCACGAAGGTCAAGGTCAGGGCAGCGCCCGTCCGACCTGCCCGACCGAGCTGACAAGCGGGCGTTTTGGGGTGTGCCCTAGGCACGCCCCAAAAGGGCTTAACCTCCCGATACTAATAGGGGGGTTAAAACTAACACAAGTCCTAAAAAGGCTGTTCTTATCCCAATGACTAGCCTAGTAAGCATAAACACAAGGATAACAAATAACCTACGTTCCTTGAAAAAATAAAAATCGACGACAAAATAGCAAAAATGGTATAATAAAATCATTAAAAGATTGGTTTGGTCAGGTTTAACATGAGTATCTCTTTAATTGTAATTGTATCAACTTTAATGTTAAGTATTTCAAGGATTATTTTAGCGTACATCTCACAATCAATGTCATTTTTAACAGAAACTGCAAAATGGATAAAATCCCATGAAATAATTCTCAAATTGTGTGATGAGCTATTGGCGATAGCATCATTTTTATTTAGTAGTTACATCATTTTCTTCGTTTTATCGTATAAACAAGGAAACCATTTTAGCTTAGCAATAATTATTGCTAGTTTGCTATATTGTATTTTTGCTTGGATAGGTATTATACTGACAATTGGAAATATGGTTTATCCAGTTAATGGGATAAAACCACTTGAGAAACACGGACTATCTACAACCATCTTACAAATTTATTCAAGATTACATTTATCAGATTTATCTCTAGGAATAATGACTATCTCACTATCCAGCCTAATTCCAAATTTATCTCTCACATTTAGTGGGGTTATTATTGGAAGCATGCAGATGATGTTTACATATTACAGTAAGAAGTTAAATTATAAAATGCACATTTTTACAATTGTTATTTGGAATATCTGGATAATTTTATTTCAAATATTGTAAAATATTCAAAAATGAATTCACTTGTTTAATAAGCTATAATCTTAAAATAGACAACAGGGACAATCTTATTTGGCATTTGCATAATACAGCACATCTGCACCGTCAGGAACTATCTACAGAGTTTATTCTGTTTGATCAAAAAGGGAATACAATCAAGAACTTTCAAAATATTTTCCCTCAGTTTGTTTCAGATATTAAAAAAGGGATTGAACATTATCTAGAGACTTTGGATGTCTATAGTAATCAAATGAAAGTCAACCATCTATCCTATACTTTTATCACTCATAGCAAACATTTAGTGCTGAATCTTTTACAAAATCAACCTAAATTAAAGGTTTTAGTCATGAGTAATTTTGATCAGTATCATGCTAAATCCGTAGCAGAGACACTTTCTTATTATTGCAGCAACAATTTTGAACTTGAAGTTTGGAATAAATTAGAACTATCAATCGATTCTTTAAAAGAATCACCTTACGATATCATCATTTCTAATTTTATTATTCCTCCTATTGAGAACAAGAGACTGATCTATTCCAATAATATTAATACGGTCGCACTCATCTCCTTACTTAACGCAATGATGTTTATTCGAATAGACGAGTGATTTAGACGATTTTTATAACAAAAAACCGCTAGATTGCGGTTTTTCAGAACGTAGACAAATTCCATTTTCTTTGTAAAAATTTTCTTAATTCTTACAAAGAATTAAGAAAAAGCTCATTGCTATAATTAAAACAAAGATCAACCAAGTCTTTCCGCTGTGAGAAAAGCGCCTGAAACTCTTTAGTTTCAGGCGCTCGGAAGATTTGAGACTTTAGGCTCAAATCTTAGGTATGGAATTCCGAAGGAAGTCGCTACCGTCCGCACTCACTTAAGGAAAGACTTTGGATAACTTTGTCTTCAGTCTCAAAAACCGCTAGATTGCGGTTTTTATTAATATATTAGGGCAATTTGAAGAAAAAGGATATAATCCTATATAATAGAGAACTAGATCCTTTTGAGCATTATTGATCTAACTCTTGGTTTTACAAAACTCTGAGCAAGCCTATTCAAACAAGCCATAGTAGTCGGCGATGGTCATCTTGGCTTTTTCCTCTTGCTGGAGGTCCTGAATGATTCGGCCGTCCTTCATGACAATGAGGCGGTTGCCGTACTTGAGGGCATCCTCCATGTGATGGGTAATCATGAGGGCTGTCAGCTGGTCACGGCTGACAAAATCATCTGTCAGCTCCATGAGGGCGACACTGGTCTTGGGATCCAGCGCCGCGGTATGCTCATCCAGCAGCAGCAGCTCCGGCCGCTTGAGGGTCGCCATGAGGAGACTGAGTGCCTGCCGTTGCCCGCCCGAAAGGTATTCAATCGGCGTATCCAGATGCTTGTCCAGACCGTTGCCGATTTTCTCAATCGTCGCCTGAAACTCTTCCCTGTAACTGTTGAGCCTACGGGGTACCAGCCCTCGCTTTTCCCCTCGGAATTTGGCTATGAGGAGGTTTTCCGCTACGGTCATGCGGGGAGCCGTGCCCATTTTAGGATCCTGAAAGACCCGGGCCAGATACTTGGCCCGCTTTTCCGGCGAAAACTTGGTCACATCTTCGCCCAGAATCCGGATGCTGCCGCTGGTCAGGGGCAGGGTTCCGGCAATGACATTAAAGAGAGTGGACTTGCCGGCCCCATTGCCGCCCAAAACGGTGATGAAATCGTGTTCATGAATCTCCAGCGAAACATCGTTTAAGATGACCTTTTCTTCATCAAAGCCGCTGTCTACAATTTTGCTGGCATTTTTTAATTCTACAATGACTGTCATTTGCTTAACTTGGCTCCTTTGAAGACTTTATTTTTAAGGGTCGGAATCATGAGGCAGACAGCCAAGATAACCGCACTGTAGAGGCGGAGATAGCTGGTGTTGAAGCCCAGCGCAATGACGCCCCAGATGAGAAACTGATAAGCAATGGCGCCGACGACAATGGTCAGCAGACGCTCGGCCAAAGTCAGACTCTTAAAGAGGACCTCGCCGATAATCAGGCTGGCCAGCCCGACCACGATGACCCCAATCCCGCGCGACACATCCGCATAGCCTTCCTGCTGGGCAATCAGTGCCCCCGCCAGAGCAATAACGCCATTGGACAAGACGAGCCCCATCATCTCCATGCGGCCGGTATGGATGCCGAAACTGCGGGCCATATCAGGATTGTCTCCCGTCGCGATATAGGCCTGCCCCAGCTTGGTATCAAGAAAAAAGAGCAAGCCTGCAATGACCAGACTGACAAACATCAGACCTGTCAGGAGATTGTTGATTTCTCCGGAAAAAGGCAGAAAGCCCTGAATAAGGCTGGAACCAAGGAGTCCCAGATTGGCCCTTCCCATGAGCATCAGCATAATCGAGTGGCAGGAGGTCATGACCAGAATCCCTGACAGCAGGGTAGGAATCCTGCCCTTCGTATAGAGCAGCCCTGTCACCAGACCGGCTGCACAGCCAGCTGCAACAGCCGCCGCCGTTGCCAAAAAAGGATTGACCCCCTTGGTAATCAAAGTGACGGCCACCGCCCCGCCCAAAGGAAAGGAGCCCTCAGTGGTCATATCCGGGAAGCCCAGAATCCGAAAGGTCATAAAAATGCCCAGACCCAAAATGGCCCAGACCAGGCCCTGTGAAATGATGGAAAGAATCATACTGTTATCCTAACTAATTAAAATCGTATCCCTATTTTAACACAAAAAAGGAGCTAAGAGCAATGCTGACGCGCAGCAGAGAAAAGAAGCTCCCTAAACCTTACTCCACAACTGTCATCCGGCCGGTATCTACATCGTAAACCGCACCCGAGATTTCCACATCGGCTGGGATGAGCGGTGACTGCCGCAGCAGCTCCATATCCTCGCGCACGCTTTCCTCTGCGTCTCTAAAGGGCAGGAAGTCCTGATTGCTGACATCAACGCCCAGCTCTTGCTGAAGATAAGCTGCAAACTCTTCATTTTTGAAGGTCTGCGCCCCACAGTCTGTATGGTGCAGAACCACGATTTCCCGCGTCCCCAGCTGCTGCTGGGAAATGACCAAGGAGCGGATGACATCCTCGGTCACGCGGCCGCCGGCATTGCGCAGAATGTGGGCATCCCCCAAGGCCAGGCCCAGCGCCTGAGCCACATGAAGACGGGAGTCCATACAGGTGACGATGGCCACCTTGGTCTTAGGCTTGATAGGCAGATGGGCCGTCCCATGCAGATCAACATAAGCTTGATTGGCCTTCATAAAATTTTCAAAATACGACATGCTTTTCCTCGCTGATACTTTGATATTCAAATGATTTTTTATTATCTTACCATCTTTTTCGGCATTTGTCAGCTGTCAGCTTTTCATAAAAAACGAGGACAGATAAAACCAGCTTTTCACTTGGTCACCTATCCTCGTTTTCTTATTATGAGCCTTTTGGAATGAACTTGCTGAGTGAGCCGGCAAAAGTTTGAAGATTGAGGCTCTGAACATAGACTTCACCAGTACCTTGGAAGGTGTTGACCACGCCTTCACCCGTTCCGATAGATTGCCAGAAGCCATTTTCCAGATGGATATTGTAGTTCAGAGACTGACTCCAAGCCACTACATGGGCATTGTCAATGGTCACTTCTTGGTTATGCAGCTCGATTTTTTTGATAGAGCCAAAGGCATTGGCCAAGAGCGTTCCCTGACCCTGAGTGGTCATGACAAAGAAGCCGCCCTGACCGCCAAAGAGAGCCTTGCCCACAGACTGGCGCTCCATCGTATAGTAAGCCGTGCCAGAAAGGGCCAGAAAAGCACCGTCATTAAGCCGGTATTGCTTTTCTCCCAGATAAAGCGGAATGACTTGACCCGGAGCATCGGGCGCTAAAGCCAGGTAGCCGTTATTGGTCTGGGCCACAGCCTGAGTAATGAAGGTACTCTCACCCGAAACCATGGAGCGTCCTACCGCCTTGACAAACCGACCCAAACCGGAACCGCTGGCATTGAGTTGGGTGCTCAGGGTCACATTGGGCGTATGGTAAACCATGCTGCCGCGCTGAATAAAGACCGTTTCGCCTTGATGAAGCGACAGTTCCACCAGAGGAAACTGCATGTTGCTGTCCATAGAAAATTGCATAAACGGTGCCTCCTTTTGATTATGACTTGATTATAGCATTTTCCTATATTTTGGACAAAGGAAAACTGAGTGTCAAAAAAAGAAAAGAAAGAGGCTGAGACAGACTCCCATGATGGCTGTGCCCTCACCCGCAGAGGGATGCATCTTTTGGAAGATACCGTATAAAAAGTCCTTCAGTTTCGCTTTGTTTTGGTAAAAAACTCTTGACGCGGTAGCTGA
>NZ_QFAY01000042.1 GCF_017884005.1 Streptococcus panodentis | reverse complement strand
TTTGGCTCGGTAGCTCAGTTGGTAGAGCAATGGATTGAAGCTCCATGTGTCGGCGGTTCGATTCCGTCTCGCGCCATCAATTTTATAGTTAGGAAGGGTAGCGAAGAGGCTAAACGCGGCGGACTGTAAATCCGCTCCTTCGGGTTCGGGGGTTCGAATCCCTCCCCTTCCATTACCTTTACGGGCATAGTTTAAAGGTAGAACTAAGGTCTCCAAAACCTTCAGTGTGGGTTCAATTCCTACTGCCCGTGTAAGATTATGGCGGGTGTGGTGAAGTGGTTAACACACCAGATTGTGGCTCTGGCATGCGTGGGTTCGATCCCCATCACTCGCCTTATTAATATTATTGGGGTATCGCCAAGCGGTAAGGCAAGGGACTTTGACTCCCTCATGCGTTGGTTCGAATCCAGCTACCCCAGTTATTTTTGCCGGCGTGGCGGAATTGGCAGACGCGCTGGACTCAAAATCCAGTGTCCGCAAGGACGTGCCGGTTCGACCCCGGCCGCCGGTATTGTTCTTTGTCTCTAAGCATTAGTTTAGAGGCTTTTTATTTTGTTTTGGTCAACTTTTGGTCAACTTAAATTTTTTCTTTTAACCCTTCCAGCAAACTTCTTACTCTTTGGTTTTCTTCCTCTGCTTTTTCTTTAGTTAAATGGCTGTAAGTTTCTATAATTCGGAAAAAGAGTTCTGCGCCAAGGGATTGATTGGTTAATCTTGCTGATTCAGCAATCGTTTGATAGTCAAAGACAAAGGAAGATGACAAAGCAAACTGATGCAGTTTGCGTTCATCAAAGAGCTTTGGTATAATCATCTTTGATTTTTCCAGAGGAGTACCGTCATTTCTTTTATCTTTTATTACTTTGTTAGCTCACAGTCCTTCTGGACTGTTGGAGGCTGGAGATAAAGGGAACGCCGTTCCCGGCTTTCGTTCAGCCCGAACCAAGAAACGAGATAGTGAGGTGGAAAGGTTGTGGATAAGGGTGGTAGGACAAAAGTGTTTCAGCCTCGCTTTATTTTGGTAAAAAATTTTTGACGCGGTAGCTGATTGGACTTTTTGTTCGTCTTTTAGACTCAAAAAAGCTATCCCCAACCTCTCCCAGTCCCCCGGACTGTTTTGACACAAACTGCGTTTGTTTTATCTCCAACCTCTCCCAGTCCCCCGGACTGGGAGAGCCTCGCGGGCTGGGAGTGAAAAGGCCTGGGAGACCTTTTCAGCCTGAGCTTAGAAACAAAAGAGCGAAGGGAACTAAATTTTTAAAAATTTAGTTCTTATACGGTATCTTCCAAAAGATGCATCCCTCTGTGGGTGAGGACGCAGCCATCATGGGAGTCTGTCCCAGCCTCATCAGCTGTACTTCCTCGCGGTCTTTTATCCGCAACCTCAAAGCAGTGCTTTGAGAGTTGCTGACACTTCCTATCGGAAGCTCCATCTGCCACCTCAAAACCTCCACTGAAGGTTTTGAGCAGCTCGCTGCCTGTATGTTAAGCGATAGGCTGAGACTGTCCTTCGGGCAGTTTCACTACTAAAAGCATACTAAAAGGTTGTATGATCTGTATTCTTATTTTCAGAAAAAGCTTGACTCTTTTTTTCTTTGTGGTATACTTAACTAGTAAAGTTTTAACTGGTTAAGAAATGGAGGGATAATGGTTTATTTAGCACAGAAGATAGATTCTTTTTTGAATGAAGTGGTTTTGAAGGCAGAGAATCAGCATGAAATTCTCATTGGTTCTTGCACCAGCAATGTTGCTTTGACCAATACTCAAGAGCATATTTTAATGCTGCTGGCGGAGGAAAGTCTGACCAATTCAGACTTGGCCAAAAGATTAAGTGTCAGTCAGGCAGCCGTTACTAAGGCGGTTAAATCCTTAATCAAGCAGGAGATGCTGGCAGCGTCTAAAGATAAGAATGATGCCCGGGTGACCTTTTACCGGCTGACGGATTTGGCTAAGCCGATTGCGGATGAGCATCAGCATCATCATGCCCACACCTTGGCCGCTTATGAAAATATAGCTGGACAGTTTTCAGAGACAGAGCAGGAAACGATTGAAAAATTCTTAGATGCTTTGGCAGGAGAGATGGGGAAATGAGATATATTACGGTAGAAAATCTTTCCTTTTACTATGATAAGGAGCCTGTCTTGGAGCATATTAACTACCATCTGGACAGTGGGGAGTTTGTCACCCTGACTGGTGAGAATGGGGCTGCTAAGACGACGCTGATCAAGGCTAGCCTGGGGATTTTGCAGCCCAAGCACGGTCAGGTGTCGATTGCCAAGTCCAATGTGCAGGGCAAGAAACTGCGTATTGCTTATCTGCCGCAGCAGATTGCTAGTTTTAATGCGGGCTTTCCCAGCACAGTTTATGAATTTGTCAAATCTGGGCGTTACCCCCGAAAGGGCTGGTTTCGCAGGATAAATGCCCACGATGAGGAGCATATCAAGGCCAGTCTGGAGTCGGTCGGGATGTGGGAGCATCGGGATAAGCGGATTGGTTCACTTTCCGGCGGGCAGAAGCAGCGGGCGGTCATTGCTCGCATGTTTGCATCGGATCCGGATATTTTTGTGCTGGATGAGCCGACGACAGGCATGGATGCGGGCAGCAAGGATGAATTTTACAAGCTGATGCATCACAATGCCCATCAGCATGGAAAAGGAGTGCTGATGATTACGCATGATCCGGAGGAAGTCCGAGCATATGCTGACCGCAATATCCATCTGGTGCGCAATCAGGACTCACCTTGGCGCTGTTTTAATATTCACGAGAGCGATCAGGAACAGGAGGTGAGCCATGCTTAATCTCTTCTCTTATGATTTTATGCAGCGGGCCTTTCTGGCTGTGATTGCCATGAGCCTCTTTGCGCCGGTTTTGGGAACTTTTCTGATTTTGCGGCGGCAGAGTCTGATGAGTGACACGCTCAGCCACGTTTCGCTGGCTGGGGTTGCCTTCGGTCTGGTTCTGGGCATTTCTCCAACTCTTTCAACGGTGATTGTCGTCATGATTGCAGCAGTCTTTTTGGAGTATCTGCGGACGATTTACAAGAATTTTATGGAAATCGGCACAGCCATTCTCATGTCTACTGGGCTGGCTATTTCTCTGATTGTCATGAGCAAGGGGAAGAGTTCCAGCTCAATGAGCCTGGACCAGTATTTGTTTGGCTCTATTGTGACCATCAGCGGGGAGCAGGTCATTTGGCTTTTTGCTATTGCGGCCGCGGTGCTGATTTTGACCTTCCTTTTTATTCGCCCTATGTATATCCTGACTTTTGATGAGGATACAGCCTTTGTGGATGGGCTGCCGGTGAGGACGATGTCCATTCTCTTTAATATTGTGACCGGCGTTGCTATTGCTTTGATGATTCCGGCAGCGGGGGCACTTCTGGTCTCGACCATCATGGTTTTACCGGCCAGCATTGCGCTGCGGATCGGGAAGAACTTCAGGTCAGTCATTCTGTTGGCTAATTTTATTGGATTTTTCGGCATGATTGCCGGCCTGTATATTTCTTACTATGCGGAAACGCCAGCGAGCGCAAGCATTACCATTATTTTTGTCGGTCTTTTTTTGCTGGTCAATCTTTTGAAAAAATTTATGAAATAGGAGCTGTAAATGAAAAAAATTGCTTTATTGCTAGCCGGTCTGCTCAGCCTTTTCTTGGCGGCCTGCTCTAATCAGAACAATGCGGACGGCAAGCTCAATATCGTAACGACCTTTTATCCGGTCTATGAATTTACCAAGCAGGTGGCTGGGGATACAGCCAATGTTGAACTGCTTATCGGAGCGGGAACAGAGCCTCATGACTATGAGCCTTCGGCCAAGGCTGTAGCTGCGATTCAGGATGCAGATGCCTTTGTCTATGAAAATGAAAATATGGAGACCTGGGTGCCGGATCTGCTTAAATCATTGACAAATAAGAAAGAAACGGTTATCAAGGCGACGGGGGATATGCTGCTTTTGCCGGGCGGTGAGGAAGAGGAAGAACACGACCACGGCGAAGAGGGGCATCACCATGAATACGATCCGCATGTTTGGCTGTCTCCAAAGCGAGCTATTAAAATGGTGGAGCATATCCGAGACAGTCTGAGCAAGGCTTATCCTGATCAGAAAGCTGCTTTTGACAAGAACGCAGCGGCCTATATCAAGAAACTGCAAGTCCTGGATAAGGAGTATGAAGAGGGGTTGGGCAAGGCCAAGCAAAAGAGCTTTGTGACCCAGCATGCAGCTTTCAACTATCTGGCTTTGGACTATGGCTTGAAGCAAGTACCGATTTCCGGTCTCTCTCCGGACAGCGAGCCCTCTGCTTCCCGCCTGGCAGAATTGACGGAGTATATCAAGAAAAATAAAATCAAATACATCTACTTTGAAGAAAATGCGTCTCAGGCTCTGGCTTCTACCTTGGCCAAGGAAACGGGTGTGACCTTGGATGTGCTCAATCCGCTGGAGAGTCTGACGGAAGAGCAGACCAAAGACGGAGCGGACTATATTTCCATTATGCAGGCGAATCTCAAGGCCCTTCAGCAGACGACAGACCAAGAAGGAGCAGAGATTGCAGCGGAGAAGGAAGAAGACAGTCAGACGGTCCAGAACGGCTATTTTGAGGACAGTGCTGTCAAGGACCGTGAACTGTCTGACTATGCAGGCGAATGGCAGTCTGTTTATCCTTATCTGCAGGACGGCACTCTGGATCAGGTCTTTGACTACAAGGCTAAATTAAAAGGAGATAAGACAGCTGCGGAGTATAAAGACTACTACAATAAGGGCTATAAAACGGACGTCTCTCATATCAATATCACAGACAAGACTATGGAATTTGTGGTAGATGGGCAATCCAAGAAATATACCTATAAATACGTTGGCAAGCACACGCTGACCTATTCTAAGGGAAACCGCGGTGTCCGCTTTATGTTTGAAGCGACAGATGCGGATGCCGGTCAGTATAAGTATGTTCAGTTCAGCGACCATAATATCGCACCGACTAAAGCGGAACATTTCCATATCTTTTATGGCGGCGAAAGCCAGGAAGCGCTCTTTGATGAGCTGGAAAACTGGCCGACTTACTACCCAAGCGATTTGTCCGGTCAGGAAATCGCCCAGGAAATGCTGGCGCACTAAGATGCAGCACAATCACTGAAGAATGACAAGCAAGCAGGCTGGAGGGAATGGCTCCGAGTCTGCTTGCTTTTTCTGTTGCCTTTTATTTTATACTCCCCAATGAAAATCAAAAAGCAAACTAGAAAGCTAGCCGCAGGTCGTACGCCAGTATAGCTGACATCTCTTATCGGAAACTTTATCTGCTGCCTCAAAACCTCCACTGGAGGTTTTGAGCAGCTAGCTGCCCTATTGTCCTGTACGTTAAGCGATAGGCTGAAACTGTCCGGGGGACAGTTTCACTGCTAAAAGCAAACTAAAAGACTATAGATTTTAGCTTGGAATCATCTCAATTTTTTTGGAAAAATAAGAAAAAAGCTTGACATTTTTCGATTACAAATGTAAACTAATAGAAGGTGTTGATTACGATTGTAATCAAAGAAAGAAGGAATGTGTATGGAACAGCAGAATATCAGTCAGGCTGAGTGGCAGGTCATGCGTGTGCTTTGGGCCTATCCTCACAGCCGCAGTACGGAGATTATCGAACGGCTGGAAGCGGATTTTTCTTGGAAGCCGGCCACGGTTAAGACCCTTTTGAATCGGCTCAAGACAAAAGAATTTATCGCGATGGAAAAAATTGAGGGAAAATTTTACTACGATGCCCTGATTTTAGAAGAGCAGCATTTAGAAAATACCTGGCAGGAGCTTTTTGACAATATGTGCAATACCAAGCATGGAGAACTGCTGGTTTCCATGATCGAGAGAAGTCAGTTCAGCCAAGGAGATTTGGAACGGCTGTCTCAGGCTATTGACAAGAAAAAAGCTACGGCTCCAGTTCAGCTTGTCTGTCGCTGCCCGCAGGGACAGTGCACTTGCGGCGCCCATGCCCGCCGCTGGAAATGAGGTCTGCCATGGAAGAACGAAAAGAATACAAACTGTCTGGCATGACCTGTGCAGCCTGTGCGATGAGCATTGAAATGGCGGTCAGAGACTTAGATACGGTAGCAGAAGCCAGTGTGAATCTGGCGACGGAAAAACTGACTCTGACGCCCAAGGCTGGTTTTGAGAGTCAGCAGGTAGTGGATGCTGTAGCTGAGGCCGGCTATCAAGCGGAGGAAAAAGCTGCAGGAAAGCAGTCAGACTATGCAGATCTTGCAGCGGCTAAGGAAGCGGATCTGAAAAGAAAAAAAGGGCAGCTGCTGCTTCTTGCAGCGGTGACCCTGCCCCTGCTTTATATTTCCATGGGCAGCATGATTGGATTTCCTCTGCCGGCCTTTCTGGATCATATGCGGGCTCCGCAGGTTTTTGTTTTGGCCCAGCTGCTTCTGACACTGCCGGCCATTTGGATTGGCCGTGGTTTTTATCAGCGGGGCTTTCGCAATCTCATCAAGAAGCATCCCAATATGGATAGCCTGATTGCTGTAGGAACCAGCGCTGCTTTTATTTATAGTCTCTATTCAGTCGGACAGGTTTTTCAGGGGCAGCATGCCTTTGTCCACCAGCTTTATTTTGAGTCGGTGGCGGTGATTATTAGTTTGGTTCTGCTGGGGAAATATCTGGAAGGCAGCGCCAAGGGCCGGACTTCGCAGGCGGTTCAGAGCCTGATAAAGCTCCTGCCTAGTCGGGCTACAGTCATCCGCCGTGGACAGCCGGTACTGGTCGATACAGAGGAGATTCGGGTTGGGGATCGCATCCGCATCAAGCCAGGAGAGCGAATGCCAGCTGACGGGATTGTGATTCAGGGGCAGACCTATGTCGATGAGTCTATGATGACAGGGGAAAGCCTGCCGGTAGCCAAGACAGTCGGTGACAGCATCACCAGTGCGACCATCAACCAGTCGGGCAGCATTGACTATGAAGCGACCAAAGTCGGGGCAGATACAACTCTGGCGCAGATTATCCGTCTGGTCGAGGAGGCGCAAGGTTCTAAGGCTCCGATTGCAGCTTTGGCAGATAAGATTTCTCTTTATTTTGTTCCCATCGTTTTAGGCTTGGCCTTTTTGGCAGCCTTGGGCTGGTATTTCTTGGCCGGGGAAAGCCTGTCTTTCTCCCTGTCGATTTTCATCGCAGTTCTGGTTATTGCCTGCCCCTGTGCTCTGGGTTTGGCAACACCGACTGCCATTATGGTGGGGACAGGAAAAGGGGCTGAAAATGGAGTGCTGATTAAGTCTGGTCAGGCTTTGGAAGCTGCTTATCAACTGGATACGATCATTTTGGATAAGACCGGAACGATTACAGAGGGCCGGCCCAGTCTGACGGATTTGCGGCCTGTGGGAGCCTTCTCCCGTCAGGACTTGCTGAGCCTTGCAGCCAGCAGTGAGCAGCATTCGGAGCATCCGCTGGCTCAGGCTATTGTACAGGCGGCTGAAGCGGAAGGGCTTGTCCTCAGCCCGGTCAGTGATTTTAAAGCTTTGTCCGGCCGGGGCCTGTCAGCTCAGGTGGAGGGCAGGAGTCTGCTCTTGGGCAATGAAGCTTTGCTGGCAGAAGCCGGTGTGGACAGCCGGTCTGCTAAAGAACAGCTGCTGGCTCTCGCTGCGGAGGGCAAGACGGTCATGCTGTTGGCTGTTGACGGCGAACTGGCTGGTCTTTTGGCTGTTGCAGATAGACTGAAGGAAAGCAGTCCGGCTGCTGTGCAGAAACTGCAGGCTTTGGGTTTGGAAGTGATGATGCTGACGGGGGACCGCAGAGAAACTGCGGATGCCATTGCCCGGCAAGTCGGTATCCAGCAAGTCATCGCCGGTGTTTTGCCAGACGGCAAGGCAGCTGCTGTTCAGAAACTGCAGCAGGAAGGCAGAAAGGTCGCTATGGTCGGCGACGGCATGAATGATGCACCGGCTTTGGTGCAGGCAGAAGTCGGTATTGCGATTGGCTCTGGGACAGACGTGGCTATTGAATCCGCTGATATTGTCCTGATGCACAGCGATTTGATGGATGTAGCAGCGGCTATTCAGCTCAGTCGGGCCACCATTCGCAATATCAAAGAAAATCTTTTTTGGGCTTTTGCCTACAATACTCTGGGCATACCCGTTGCCATGGGGCTGCTGCATCTTTTTGGAGGGCCTCTGCTCAATCCTATGCTGGCCGGACTGGCCATGAGCCTCAGTTCGGTTTCAGTTGTAGCCAATGCCCTGCGTCTGGGGCGCTTTAAAGTCCAATAAAGGAGGACAGAACATGAAACAAATTGTCACATTGAAAAATTTATCCTGTCAAAACTGCGTCAAGCATGTCACGGAGCATTTTCTGAGCATGGACGGTGTTACCGAGGCGGCCGTTGATCTGAACAGCCAGACAGCTGCTGTCACAACGGATACAGTATATTCTGCAGCGGATTACCAGGCTGCTTTGGCGAAAACCATTTATCAGGTTTCAGCTGTCAAAGAAGGCTAGACAGACTGGCTGGAGTCTCCTCCGGCTGAGAGTTTTTCTTTTTTATTCCTATGTCATTCGGTTTGCTCTGCTTCAACAGCCGGAGCCCAGAAGCACGAGAGTGCGGCGGGAAAGAGCATTAGTCGCTGTCCTGTCCGGTTTGCGGATGCATTTCATTGGGGAGGATCGAATTTATTCTGCAGGAATTTTCTTGTAAATTCATTTAAAAAAGTCTATAATATTACTAATCATTTGATTGATTCTATCTGCATCAAAAGGAGAAAAGCATGGAAAAGAAAATAATCCAGCCTTTGTGGACGGGACTTGTCGGAGGAGCAGTCTTGCTGGTGCTGACAGCCTGTTCGGGAGGCAGTCAGACAAATTCCAGTCAGTCTGCCAGCACCCCCAGCACAGCAGCCAGCAGTGTTGAGCAGGTTTCCAGTCAGGAAACAGCGTCTTCCTCTGCGGCCAGCAGCCAAAGCTCAGAGGCTTCCGGTACAGAAAAAGACAATGAAAAGGAGGCTGCTATGGATATTGCGGCACTGGCGCAGGGTGATTACAGCAGCGTGAAGGGGACCTGGCAGGATGCTTCCGGCAACCAGCTGGTATTTGACGACAAGGGCTTGGTTTCAGACTCTTATGAGTTTTACGGGGCTTCCCTGACGGACTATGGGACGGCTTCCGGCGGTGTCTATGGCGGCGAAACGGGTGGTTTTCTGTTGGAATTCATACCGAAGGGAATCACAGTAGCGGCTAAGGCAAACTTCAAAGATGATTCTGATGCAGCGCGTGACCGGATTTGGACCGGAGTCGGTCTGAATACGTTTGATGAGCAGGGAACTTTTTATTATCGGCTTGACTGAAGCAAAAAAAGACAAGGGAGATGAATCACCTTTGCCTTTTTTTATATAGCAAATCTATCTGACAGCCCTTCGGGCTTGACGAAAGTTGGGAACGGCTGTCCTTTTATCCGCCCCTTCAGCAGTCTGGGAGATGACTGAAGCAAGGCAAAACGCAGGGCCGGTTGGCTTTCGATTTTCGAAGAGTGGAATGGCCTGTGGGGTTAACATAGAAAGTGTAGTAATCTTTCAGCCTTGCTGTAGGCCAGTAAGCTGACACTTCCCAGCGGTCTTTCATCTGCAGCCTTAAAGCAGTGCTTTGAGGAGCTGACACTTTCTAACGGAAGCTCCGTCCACCGCCTCAAAATCTCCGCTGGAGCTTTTGAGCAGCTTGCTGCTTCGTTCTGAAAACTAAGAGGCTATATCAGTCAGAGACCACAAAATTCTCAATAGGTGTTGAGGTGACTTTGAGAAAAAGCTGAGCAAACTCTTCTGCAGGCAGGGGCTCATCTTTGACAATCCAAATCTCAATCAGAGAGTTAATCCATTTGACAATGATCTCGGTCCCCATCTCCTGCGGGATTCCCAGTTTTTGAGCATCAATATCCAGATTTTGCTCTGCCCACTGGGTAAAGAACCCAGTCAGATAATCCCTCCAAAAAGGATCAATAGCAGTGGTATAGAGGACCTTCATCCATTGACGGTGTCTGTAGATAGCGGGGATCATATGCTGGGAGAAGAAGACGATGGGATTTGTTTTCTCCTCTCCCTTATAGCTTTCATACAGCGGCAGGAAGGGACTCATGATGGTTTCCCGGATGTATTCGATGATTTCTTCCACATTGCTGAAATGCTTTTTGTAGATAGCCTGTCTGGATAAGCCGGCTTGTTTGGCAATTTCAGAGAAAGTGAAGTAGGACTTTTCTGGGTTCTGCTCGGCGAGTTCAATCAATGCATTAACAATTTTGTCTCTGGTATCTTGAGGCATAAGGACCTTCTTTCTTTTGCTGTTTTTGTTTGTTTGTCCTGCTGGAAGAATGGAATCATCCGGCAGGAAGGTTAACGACCTGTCAATCAAAATGATAGCACTTTCTTGTTTAAATGTCCAATTATTTCTGTGAATTTAAGCTAAAAATTAAAAACCAGTCTCAAAGTGCAGAAACTGGTTCTCTTATTTCTCTGGCTTTCTTCTGATGGGCTTAGCGATAACAATTTTGTTGGAAGAACGGACTTTGCTGTCATAGATAGCAAAGCTGGTTAGCGGTGAAGATACGAGATTGAGAAATATTTCTGAGAACTGTTGGGATGGAATCGGTTCTTCCTCTATAATCCAATTTTCGATAAGAGAATTGAGCCATTGAGCCAGCAGTGTATCCGCCATTTCCGGGGGGATTCCCAGTTTCTGATGGTTGAGCTGGAGATTTTGTGCGACCCACTCCCTGTAAATCGAGGTAATGAATTCGCGCCAGAAAGGGTCAATAGCTGCTGTGTAGAGGATTCTAATGCGTTTGTGCTGTTTGTAAATAGCCGGAATAACGGTTTGAGCGAAAAAGATGAAAGGATCGGGCTCCAAGGCCGCATCGTAGCTGTCGTAGAGAGGGCTGAACTCGCTGGTCAGCTCCTTTCGGATATAGTCGATGATTTCATCGGCGCTGTTAAAATGCCGCTTGTAAATAGCCTGTCTGGACAAGCCGGCTTCTTTTGCTATTTCGGTAAATGTGAAACGAGATCTGGCCGGGTGCTGCTCTGCTAATGCAAAAAAAGCATCCAGTATCCTTTCTCGGGTATTAAGAGTCATAAATTTATCCCTCCTATTCCATTTTACTGTTTAAAACTTAAATATGCTAGAAAATAGGACTCATTTTTCACTAAAAAAGTTTACATAGTGTAAAAGTGTCCTCTGGAAACAGAGGGAAAGCCTTAGGAAAGCAACTTTCTGTCCTCTTTATGGAGCTTTCAGCCAGCTTCTTCAAACGGAAGCGGCTCAGAATTGGACAAAATGTCCTGATTGTGCATATATTTTAAGATAAAATGCTTGTATTGTATAATTAATATGATAAAATAATAAAAGAAAGTTCTCTTGCTAAATAAGACAGAAGCGGCGGAGAAGCTTGGTTTTATAGTATAGTCGTTGCTCTTTTGAAACCCTTTTTGTTCCGGACTCTTCATCTGCAACCTCCCTGCCCAGATTGTTAGAGCTGACGAAGGTTGAAGAGATTTTCAAAGACTATAAAAGCAAATGGAAAAACTGCACCAAGAGGAATGCTTTTGAAACATGATGCAAACAAGGAGAAAAAGATGAAAAGAAGTGAAAAAGTTTTACGCTACTCCATTCGGAAGTCCCTTCTGGGAGTGGGATCGGTTGTGATTTGTGCCTTAGCTCTGTTTTGGGGGCATGGGAGTGCAGCGGCAGATGAGGCGGTTGCAGCGGCAGAGCCAGCAGTTCTTGAAGCTGTCCAGCCGCCGGCAGACAGTCCTGCGGCTGCTGAGGATCTGAATCAGCTCAAGGACAGTGCCAATGAGGAAGTCAGTGCATCTTTGGCTGAAAAACTGGCTGATTTAGAAGAAAATGTCAATCTTTCTGATGAGGAAAAACATTTTGCCGGAGAAGAAGCCCGCAAAACGGTTGAAGATGCCAAAAAGGTTATTGAGGCGGCGGAGAGCCAAGATAGGATTCATCAAGGCAAAGAAGGAGGTCTGACAGGAATTGCCGGCATCAATCCAGTCGGCCAAGATTTGTTTTTAGACGAAATTGAGGACGAAAAGGAAGACTTTGAAGAGCTGCTATCTGGCAGCGAAGCTTTGTCAGAGGCTGACAAGGCAGCTTTTAGAGAAGGTCTGGCAGCTGAAGCTGCCCGTGCAGCAGCTGCGATTCAAAAGCTGGCCGCTAATGCCGCCACGGCTGCAGAAGCTGAAGCGATTCAGAGCAAGGTGGCTGCAGAGGCAAATCACTTTCTGAAATTTGCTGCGGCTTCAGAGCTGGATCTGACCCTTGCAGCGAAGCTGGCGGATTTGAAGGAAAATCCGAATCTGTCAGAGGCAGAGCAGCAGTACTTCAAGGCTGAAGCTGAGAAAGCAGCGGGTTTGGCTAAGAGAGAGATTGAGGATGCAGAAGATTCGGAAGTATTTGATCAGGCTAAGGCTGTTGGACTTGCAGCTATAGCCGCGATTCATCCAGTCGGAAAAGAACTGATTTTAGAGGAAATCGAGGAAGACAGGACCGAGATTTTCAAGGCAATTGAGAGCAGCGACAGTCTTTCTGCTGAAGGCAGAGCAGCTGCTGAAAAGCAAGTCGGGGATGCTGCTAAGCGGGCCCAGGAGGCTGTTCTGGCCTATGACGAACAGGCGGACAATGCAGCAGCTGCGGAAAAAATCCAAGAGCAGATAGCTGCCGAGGAGCTGGGCTTTCTTAAAGTGTTGGCAGCTGTGAGAGTGGACCTTGCTGCTGCAGATAAAGCGGCGGATCTAAAGACCAATCCAAATCTTTCAGAGGCAGAGTTGGACGAAGCTCAGGAAAAAATAGAAGCGGCTGCAGCTGCTGCCAAAGAAGTCATTGAGCAGTCCGCAAGCCTTTCCGAAGCGGAGCAGAACCAAGCCAGCGGCATTGCTGTTTTTGATACGATTCACCCAGTCGGCAAAGAGCTGATTTTGGAAGAAATAGAAGAAGAGGCGGATAAACAGTTCCAAGCGATTGAGAAGAGCCAAAGCCTGTCATCTGCTGATAAGAGGAAGGCTCAGAATAAAATAGTGGAAGCTCTGAAAGCAGCCCATGAGGCTGTCAATCTGATGGCTTCAAATGCTGACAGCGCAGCGGCTGCTGAAAAGATCCAAGAGCAGATTGCCGATGAAGAGACCAAAGCCTTTGAAATTCTTGAGGCGATTGTCGAAGCAGCAGAAAAAAATACGGAAAGCAGCTCCATACCAAGCGACGCACCGCAGGCAGATGCTTTGCCAGAATTTCAGGGCGGTGTCAGTGATTCCGAACCTGTGACGGCTGAGTCTGAATCCTATGATTTAACAGGGATTCCGCCGGTTGTCAGCCAGCTTCCAAGTGATGCACCGCAGGCAGATGCTTTGCCAGAATTTCAGGGCGGCGTCAGCGATTCTGATCCTGTGACGGCTGAGCTGCCAGAGTTTATCTTAACAGCGGTTCAGAGTCCGACTGCTCAGCTTCCAAGTGATGCACC
>NZ_QFAY01000041.1 GCF_017884005.1 Streptococcus panodentis | reverse complement strand
CTTTTCAGCCTGAGCTTAGAAACAAAAGAGTGAA
This sequence comes from Streptococcus panodentis, assembly GCF_017884005.1. Taxonomy (GTDB): domain Bacteria; phylum Bacillota; class Bacilli; order Lactobacillales; family Streptococcaceae; genus Streptococcus; species Streptococcus panodentis. The sequence continues at coordinate 13,676 of NZ_QFAY01000041.1, read as the reverse complement.
GGGAACTAAATTTTTAAAAATTTAGTTCTGTCCCACCGCCTTTCTTCTCAGCAAAATAATTTCTGACCAGCGGTGCCACCTCGGTCCCAAAGAGTTCAATGGACCTGAGGACAGCTGCATGCGGCATAGAGCCCAGCGGCAGATGGAGCATGAAACGGTCCAAACCCAGTTCTTCAATCATTTTAATCAGCTTTTCAGCAGTTTTTTCCGGACTGCCGACAAACATAGCCCCATCCGGCCCCACCTGCTGCAGGTACTGTTCATAGGTCAGCTCCTGCCAGTGCGGACGGTCCTTGGAGATACGGTCGACCACCTGCTTGGTCGGGTGGAAGTAAGACCGGATTGCCTCCTCATTGTCCTCCATGACCCAGCCCCAAGAGTGGGCAGCGATTTTCAGCTTTTCCTCTGAGTGGCCACTTTCCTGCCCAATCCGGCGATAAGCATCCAGCAGGGGCTTGAAGTGCTTGGGACTGCCGCCGATAATAGCATAGGCAATCGGCAGACCGCGCTGGGCAATCTTGACTGTTGACTCCACATGGCCCCCCGTAGCCACCCAGACAGGAAAATCTTTCTGCACGGCCCGCGGATAAACCTCACGCCCATCAATCGTCTGGGTCAGCCGGCCCTTCCAGTCCAGCTTGCTTTCTGACTTGGCATAAAGGAGCAGGTCCAGCTTCTCCTCAAAGAGCTCCTCATAGTCTTTCAAATCATAGCCAAAGAGCGGGAAAGATTCGACAAAGGAGCCGCGGCCAGCCATGATCTCCGCCCTGCCATTGGACAGGGCATCAATGGTCGCATACTGCTGGTAAACCCGAATGGGATCTAGGCTGGACAGGACACTGACCGCACTGGTCAGGCGGATCTTCTCCGTCTGGACCGCACCGGCCGAAAGCACAATCTCCGGCGCCGACACCGCAAAGTCCTCCCGATGGTGCTCTCCGATGCCATACACATCCAGTCCCACCTTGTCTGCCAGCTTGATCTCATCCACCAGCTGGCGGATGCGCTCCGCATGCGAATAACTTTGACCGCTGCCCTCAAGCGGCGTTGTTTCTCCAAAAGTTGAGATGCCTAATTCAATCATGAGCTTACCTCCGTAAATCTTGCTTGTTTGTATATTAACACTAATTAGTGACAATGACAAAAAAAAGTGCTTGTTAGCACCATTTAACTTATCTTTTATTCCGTCGGTTGCCCGCCTTGCCACACCCCAGTACAGCTGATTCTTCCTAACGGAAGCTTTATCTGCCACCTCGCTGCCCTATCGTCCTATATTTTAAGCGATAGGCTGAAACTGTCCCTCGGACAGTTTCACTACTAAAAGCAAACTAAAAAACAACACTCTTTCTGCTCAATGAACAGCAGCAGACGAAGCAGGACAGGCAGCGCAGCAAAAAAAGCCAATGAATATCGGACTTTCATTGACTGTTCCTTGCTGGGGCGGCCGCCCAAGGCGGCTAGAGCAGCGCAGCAATTTCTTTGATGAGCTCCTGATCTGTCAGGCTGGTCACCTGAGCCACAGCCTCCTCAGCCGGCTGGCTGGCTAGGATTTGACCCAATTTGACACTTTCTTCATCACTGGTATCGCGGTAGGCAAAGGCATAGCTGACCGTTTTCAAGAGGTTGTCATAAGCCAGACCGCGTTCTTTGAGCTCGCGGATAGGCCGGATAAAACGCTCATCATAGCCCAGCTTGCGAATCGGAGTCCGGGCCACGCGGCTGACCTCATCCACGATAAAGGGATTTTCAAAACGCTGGATGATAATCTTGTGATAGTCCTCCAGCTCTTTTTCATCAAAGTTCCACTTGGCAATCAAGAGGCTGCGGATTTCAGCCAGAACGGCTTCAATCTGAGACTTGGTCTGTTCATTCTGCAGGGCTTCCAGAATGGTTTTAGCGCCGGCATGAGCCCCGATATAAGCTGAGGTTGCATGGCCGGAGTTGACGGAGAAGAGTTTGCGCTCAATGAAAGGCTCCAGATCTTCTTCGTAATGGACCTTGTCTAAGCGCAGCGCTGAATGTTTCAGGCGACTGGTTTCCACCACCCATTCATTAAAGGGCTCCACCACGACAAAGAGCGGATCTTCATGGCTTTGAGCCGGTACAATCCGGTCCACCGCAGCATTAGGGAAACCGATATACTTTTCGGTAAATTCCAATCCTTCCGGACTCAGGTATTTCTTGACTTCCTGATAGAGAAACTGAGAGCCGCCGATCATATTTTCACAGGCCAGAACATCCAGCGGCTGCGTGTTGCCGGCAGCCCGGCGGGCCTCGATCCCCTTGGCCAGAAGCTCAGCAATGAAGGGCAGGATATTGGGACCGATGGCAGTGGTCACAATAGCCGCCTTTTGAATGGCTGCAACGACCTGATCCGGATGCTCCTTGCTGTTGATACCGGCGACATCGGCTACCTCGATGCGGGGCTGGCCCTCCTGAGCTATTTCAATCTCGTATTTTCCCCGCTCATTCAGGGCATCAATCACCTTCTCATTGACATCAATAAAATCAATATGAAAGCCATTTTCAAATAAAATTTCGCCGATAAAACCGCGGCCGATATTGCCGGCCCCAAAGTGCACTGCATGTTTCATTGATTTTCTCCTTTGTTTGCTGCTTTGAACGGATACCTGAATACCATCGCCAGCTCACTCCACACTGTCCAGCAGGCGGATCACTTCTTCTTCTGACTGGGCATCCGCCAGCTTGATGACATTGTCCACATCCGCACAGAAGATCGAGATTTTCTGGATGATTTCCAAGTGTTCGTCACCAATACCGGCAATGCCAAAGAGAACGGTTGCTACCTGAGAGCTGTCCTCCGTCCCGAAATTAACGCCCTCAGGGACCTGCACCACGGTGATACCAGATTTCAGAACGTCTTTCTTGGCGGCATCGGTCCCATGGGGAATGGCAATGAAATTCCCCATATAGACCGACAGCTCCTGATTTCGCTCAACCATGGCATCAATATACTCCTCCCTGACAAAACCGCCGTCATAAAGAATCTTCCCGCAGTAGCGGATGGCTTCTTCCTTGTCAGAAAACTGCTCATTGAGTTTAATCAAATTTTTTTCAAGTTTCATCTTAATCCTCCAATTTTTTGATTTTTTCGTTAAAAATAGCATTTAACAGCTGATAGATAATAGCCTGATTTCCTGTTTTGTAAATTTCTGTATAGAGATGGTTTTCAATCATGGACTGGCTGATGGCCGTCATCAGGTCCCGCATCTCCTCGCTGACATCTTTGGGCGTCAGCATGAGCAGGCACCTTGTCACGCTCTCCTGCTCGCCCTTCATGGATACAGCCGCAATAGGTCTCTGCAGCTCGTAAATGGTAAAGCTGCTGACTGTGACCTTGCTGGACTGAGTATGCAGCAGAGCCAGACCGGTGTTGGGAATGGCCATGGGATTGGCCTGGAAATGCGAGAGCAGTTTCTGCGTCAGATAGCTTTGATCCAGCACATTTTCCTGCAGGCGGACCATTTGCGCCGCCGTTTTCTCAAAGCTGTCACCATTGTCCAGAGCAGACAGGCTGAACTGGCTGAGCAGATGACTGCTGGCAATCAGATATTCCTGCAGGTCGTAAGTCTTTTCTCTGCCGACTTCATCGCGGGCCACAACCGTGCGGTTATCCCGAACCTGCTGCAGTTTTTCCTGCAGCTCCAGCAGTTCTTTGACAGAAGGGAAGCTGGAGATAATATCCACCTCCTGCCTAGCCAGCGGTTTGGTTGAGAGGATGTAGTCATACTGGTCCGTCTCTATTTGCGGACAGTCCGCCGGAGACTGAACGTCAATCCATTCGACAAAAGGAGCCACGCTCTTAATCTTGGTTACCAGCAGATCCCGGGTCACCCGCCGCTCATCGGTCAGCAACAGAATCCGGATAGGATAGATTTCCGGGCTGCGGCCCAGACTGGAAATAAAGTGCAGGGTAATGAGCCCGTATTCGTAATCATGCTGCAGATATTTTGGAAAAATATCCTTGACCAGCAGGCTGACCACCGCATGGAGAAACTTATTTCTCTCCACTAAAAGCTGAATGGAATCCGGCAGAGCCTCATCCGGAAAGAGAATGGGAATCCCCAGACTGAGACGAATATGATGAAAGAGAAACTTAAAGAGAACCTTATCCCTAAAGAAATCAATCTTGGTATACATAGAGACCGTATCAATCAGATTGGAAACATTATAGAAGAATTCTCCGTCAAATTTCTCTGTAAAGAGCGGATTGTCCTGCCGCTTGATAATCAGCTCATCCAGAATGCTGGCATAGTAGATAATCTCTTGGATACTGTAAAATTTGGCTGTCTGCTTTGAGTAATCCTGAAAAATATTTTGCGAAATCTCCAAGGCCTGCTTGCTGATATTGGGCAGCATGTCCACATGCTGCTCCCCCCCTATGAGGGAAAGCAGGATGGCAAAAAACATCTTCATCTTGGCATCCAAATCAGGAAAATCCGTCAGAAAGGCCGTGCAGATTTGGCTGGCCAGCTGGGTCCTTTCAGGGTCCAATATTTCATAACCGCCAATATTTCCCGCTGAAAAGTCAGCCACTGAAATGGCATTGGTCAATAAAACAGCCAGCAGCCTCCTCTGACGAAGAGGATCTCCTGATATTTTATAGCCCTTCTGCCGCTCTATCTTCAAATCAAAATCCAAGAGACGCTTCTCAATATCTGCAATATCCTGAATGATGGTGACATTGCTGACTTTTAAACTTTCCTGCAGCGATTCGTTGGTGGTGGCCCCCTCGGTCGTCAGGAGGAGATAGGTAATGTAGATCAGCCTCTCCTGCTGACTGTAAGCGGTCTGCACCTCCAAGTCCGTCGGCAGACCGGCAATATCGCCGGCCAGAAAATAATACCTGCCCAGCTTGTGAATCTGAATCTCCTGCCGCTCTAAGCTGGCTGTCAGATCAGACAGGGTACGGTAGATGGTTCTGGAAGAAACCTGCAAGATTTCTTTCATATCTTGCATTGAAAGCTTCCCTACATTCAGGAAAGCTTTCAGCAGTTGTTCTTCTCTCTTCGTCAATAACATTCGTTGGTCACACGACCTCCTGTTTTTATTTGTGCATTCTTGCTACCATCTTATCATATTCTGGCGTCGTTACCAAGCTATCAACAATTAAGAACTGTGAATCGGGTGCAGCCTGCTGCACATCTGCCTGCAGACCGATGGTCGTGACAATCATGATATTCTTGGCACTGTAGTCAGCCAGATCTGCAATAGCTGCGGTCGAAACCGGGATGCGGACATCGTGATTCTTAAAGATAGCCCGGATGGTTTCGCAGCCCATAGTAGCAGAGCCCTGCGCTTTTCCGTAAGCCACAACGACTGCATCGATATGATTGAGATCAATTTCCTGTACCGTTTGGACCACGGGTTCCTGCTGATTTCCCTCAGCTGCCGGAGCAGTGCCGGCCAGCGAAGCAACAATCTCATCATAGCGAGGAGAAGCCAGGAAATTGTCCACCGATACATGGATAGCGCTCGGAGTCTTGCCCTTAGCCCGCGGAGTCAGCTCTTCCTGCGTCACAATCAGGGTCTTAGGGGTATCCGTTAGATTGGAAATGGCTTGATTGGATACCGGAATAGCCAGACCGGCTTTTTTCACCTTGTCGCGGAGAATGCTGGCTCCCATAGCAGAGCTGCCCATTCCGGCATCACAGGCAAAGATGATTTTTTCTACAGAGTCAGCTGAAATAGCGCTGTCTGCGGCTACCGCAAGCGGAGCAGTCTGGCCTTTGGCCTGGGCCTTAGCCGCCTGAGTTGCTGCCTGAGCTGCTTCTAAAGCGTCCTCTTCTGCTGACTTATCTGCTTTCAGAATCACAGCTGCTACCAAGAAGGAAACCGCTGCGGCCACCAGAACACCCAAGAGGACATTCAGGTGCGGCCAGAGGCCTTTAGGAGCCATGGCCATAATGGCAATAATAGAGCCCGGAGAAGCCGGAGATTTCAGACCGGCATCCAGCATTTGGAAAGTAAAGGTTCCTGAAACACCGCCGGCCATAACTGCCAAGAAAAGGGCCGGTTTCATCATTACATAAGGGAAGTAGATTTCATGGATTCCACCGAAGAAGTGGATAATCATAGCCCCCCATGAAGAGGATTTGGCTGAGCCTTTGCCAAAGAGAGCAAAAGCCAGCAGGATCCCCAGACCGGGACCAGGGTTGGCCTCCAGAAGGAAGAGAACGGATTTTCCGGCCTGAGCAACCTGCTCTGCTCCCAGCGGAGTGAAAATACCGTGATTGAGGGCATTATTGAGGAACAGGATCTTAGCCGGCTCAATGATGATATTTGCCAACGGCAGGAGACGGGCATTGACAATGGCTTCTACACCGCTGCCGACAGCCCCTGTCAGGACAGACACAACAGGACCTACTGCATAAAAGGCCAGTAGCAGCAAGGCAAAGCCAATCAGGCCGGCTGAGAAGTTATTGACCAGCATTTCAAATCCCGGACGGATTTTTTCCTGAAACTTCTCATCAAACTTCTTGATCGTCCAGCCGCCTAAAGGCCCCATAATCATAGCGCCGATAAACATAGGGACGCTGGATCCGGTGATAGCACCGACCGTAGCGATGGCACCGACTACCGCGCCGCGCTGACCATGGACAACATAGCCACCCGTGTAGCCAATCAGGGTCGGCAGGAGATAGGTCAGCATCGGACTGACGATGCCGGCCAGCTGTTCATTGGGCAGATAACCGTCTGCAATAAAGAGAGCAGTCAGTACGCCCCAAGCGATAAAGGCACCGATATTAGGCATAACCATATTGGAAAGAGAGGTACCTAGCTTCTGCACTCTCACTTTCAATGATGTTTTTTCTTGCATTGAGAAAATCCTCCTTTTCTTAAGACCAGTATATCTCAAAATGAAAGCGCTTGAAACTCAAACCTTGTCACACTTTTCGTGACAGAATGGCAGACTCCCTCCTTCTTTGTTTCAAATACCGTCATTTTATACAGTATCTTCCAAAAGATAGCTCCCTCTGCGGGTGAGGGCGCAGCCATCACGGGAGTCTGTCCCACCGCCATCAGCCCTATCCCAGTACAGCTGGCACTTCCTAGCGGAAGCTTTATCCGCAACCTCAAAGCAGTGCTTTGGACAGCTCGCTGCCCTATCGCTTAAAGTACAGGACGATAAAAAAAGAGGCTGGGACAACAGTACCCAGCTTCCTATAATTTAGTCGTTTGATTTTCAAGACACAGTGGTTGGGAGAGCTTCTCTTGCCTTTGGTCAGCCAGCGTCTCCCCTGCACAGTTCATCAGACACTTTCGTGAAAGATCTCGCCTCAGCTTCTGCACCGAACTTTTCTAAAAGCCTATATCATGAATACAGACGCTGCGCTTATTCTACCGTTACAGCCTTGGCCAGATTGCGCGGCTTGTCTACATCCAGTCCGCGGTGAAGGGAAGCATAGTAGGCAATCAGCTGGGTCGGAATGACCATAGAAATGCTGGACAGGAATGGATGGACCCTGTTGACAATGATGTCGTCACCTTCTTTTTCCACCCCTTCTTCTACCACTGTCAGAACCTTGGCACCGCGGGCCACTACCTCTGACACATTGCCGCGGGTATGGGAGGCCACAGCGGGATTGTTAGAAATCAAAGCCAGCACCGGTGTACCGTCTTCAATGAGTGAGATGGTCCCGTGCTTCAATTCTCCAGCCGCAAAACCTTCACACTGAATATAGGAAATTTCTTTCAGTTTGAGACTGGCTTCCATGACGACATAATAGTCCTGGCCGCGTCCGATGTAAAAGGCGTTGCGGGTCGTTTCCAGAAGGCCGCGCACCTTTTCTTCAATCAGTTCCTTTTCAGAGAGAGTGGACTCGATAGACTGAGCCACAATAGACAGCTCATGCACCAGGTCGAAGTTTTGAGCCTTTTCATTGCCATCAGCTTCACCGACTGCCTTGGCCAGAAAAGCAAGAGTCGCTACCTGACCAGTATAGGCCTTGGTGGAAGCTACGGCAATCTCCGGACCGGCATGCAGCAGCATGGTGTAGGTCGCCTCGCGGGACAGCGTAGATCCTGGAACATTGGTAATGGTCAGGCTTGGGATGCCCATCTGATTGGCCTTGACCAGAACCTGCCGGCTGTCAGCTGTCTCTCCAGACTGGCTGAGCAGGATAAACATCGGTTTCTTGCTCAGCAGCGGCATGGCATAGCCCCACTCCGAAGCAATCCCCAGCTCCACCGGCGTATTGGTCAGCTCTTCTAGCATGCTCTTGGAAGCATAACCGGCATTGTAGGAAGTTCCCGCTGCAATGATATAAAGGCGGTCGGCTTCCTGAACGGCTTTGACGATAGCCGGATCAACGGCCATTTGCTTATTTTCATCTGAGTAGGTGCTGATCAGTTTGCGCATCACAGTCGGCTGCTCGTCAATTTCCTTGAGCATGTAGTAAGGATAGGTGCCCTTGCCGATGTCAGACAGATCCAGCTCCGCAGTGTAGCTTTCGCGTTCCAGCGGGCGGCCCTCATAGTCCTGAACCTCAACACTGTCTTTTTTGACAAGCACCAGCTCCTTATCATGGATTTCCATGTATTCGCTGGTTTCACGAATCATGGCCATGGCATCGGAGCAGACCATATTGTAGCCCTGCCCCAGCCCGATGAGGAGCGGTGATTTGTTTTTAGCGACATAAATGGTGTCAGGATTTTCAGCATCCAAAAGGGCAAAAGCATACGATCCTTCAATGATGTGAAGCGCTTTTCTGAAAGCCTCCAGAACAGTCAAACCGTCTTCTTCGACGAATTTGCCAATCAGATGAACCGTAATCTCCGTATCCGTCTGCCCTTTGAAATCATGACCCGCAAGGTAGTTATTTTTGATATCCAGATAGTTTTCAATCACTCCGTTGTGGACCAGCACGAAACGGCCTGTTTGAGAAGTATGGGGATGAGCATTGTCCTCGCTTGGTTTTCCGTGGGTCGCCCAGCGGGTATGTCCGATACCGGTTGAGCCGGCAACATCGATGCCGATTTTGGCCCTCAGGTCGGCGATACGGCCGACAGACTTGACCAGACTGGCATTTTTTCCTGTTGTTACAAAAATTCCAGCTGAGTCATAGCCACGGTATTCTAGCTTTTCCAAGCCCTGCATTAAAATATCTGTTGCGTTGCGGCTGCCCACAACTCCGACAATTCCACACATAGTATTCCTTCCAGCTTCCCTAACTCTGAGGGAGCCAGTTCCTCCTTCGAAATTGGTATAGTCAAATTTATCTTTCTAAATTCCAACAAAACCAGTATACACATTGATTTTTTATTTGTCAACTGGTAAATTGGTATAGTTTTGTTTAAGCTTTTTATGATTAGGATCAAGAAGCTGGATTCGAAGGATTGAAACTGCCCTGGTCCAGCAAGTCTGCCGTGTCAGAAAACAAAAGCCTCCCAGACTGGTCGGACTCTTGGAAAATCTCTTCAAACCACATCAGCGCCGACTTGCTCCAACAGTCCTTCCGGACTGTTGGAGATTAGCGAAGCTTTATCTGCCGCCTCAAAATTTCTGCTAGATTTTTTGACACTTCCTTGTGAAAGCTCCATCCCTCTGTGGGTGAGGGCGCAGTCATCACGGGAGTCTGTCTCAGCCTCTGAGCAGCCCGCTGCCATCCTGTCTGCTCCTGCCTAGTTTGCTGACGCTTTTCCCTAAGCATCAAAACCGTTCTGTTGGCTGACCGTTTTGAACCAATGGCCTGATTTTTTGATTTTGCGCTCCTGTGTCTGCAGATTCAGCTCAATCAGCCCATAGCGGTTTTTATAGCCATTGAGCCAAGACCAGCAGTCAATAAAGGTCCACATGAGATAGCCTTTGCAGTTGGCCCCATCTTGGATTGCTCGGTGCAGCTCCCTCAGATGCCCTTTAACAAAGTCTATCCGGTAGTCATCCTGAATGACTCCGTCCTGACGGAATCTTTCCTCTCCCTCTACTCCCATGCCGTTTTCTGTCAGAATCCATTCAATATTGCCGTAATGCTGCTTGATCATTTCAGCAATATCATAGATCCCCTGCTCATAAATTTCCCAGCCCCGATGAGGATTGATCTTCCGGCCGGGCATGGCATAGGGCTCGTAAAATCTATCCGGCATCAGCGGAGCTTCCGGATGCGGCAGGTACCTAGGAGCAGCCACCCGCAGCGGCTGATAATAATTAACCCCTAAAAAGTCCACCCTGTGCTCCTTTATCGTCTGCAGCTCTGCCGCAGCCACTGCCGGCAGCAGCTCCTGCTCCTTCAGAAGCTGGATGAGTTCCGGCGGATAACCCCCCAGCACAGAAGGATCCAGAAAGGATTTGGCCTGAAAGAGCTCTGCTATACGCGCTGCTTTCAGGTCAGCCGGATGCTGGCTGCGGGGATAGGCCGGGGTCAGGTTGAGGACGATGCCAATCTTGGCTGCCGGATTCACCTCATGACAGGCCTTGACCGCAAGAGAACTGGCCAGCTGAGTATGGTAGGCCACTCGGACTGCTGCTTGCGCATCCACCTTGTGGGGATAGTGACCGTCATAAAAATAGCCGAACTCGACCGGTACGATGGGCTCATTAAAAGTAATCCACCTGTCCACCAAGTCTCCGTAAGTTTCAAAACAAAAACGAGCATAAGCTTCATAGGCTTCAACAGTTGCCCTATTTTCCCAGCCGTCTCCTTTTTCCTGCAAAGCAAAGGGCAAATCAAAGTGGTAGAGATTCACCAGCAGCTGAATGCCCTTGGACTTGATGCGCTCAAAGACTCTGCGATAAAAATCAACACCTGACTGATTGACCTCACCCTCTCCCAGCGGGAAAATACGGGACCACTGGATGGAAGTCCGAAACATGCTGTGGCCTGTTGCAGACAAGAGCTCTATATCGCTTTCCCAATTTTCATAGAAACCGGAAGTCTGCTCAGGACCGATGCCTTCATGAAAACGATTGGGCTCCTGACTGAACCAGTAATCCCACAGATTGTCTCCCTTGCCATCCCCCTGAACGCGGCCTTCTGTCTGCGGGCCCGAAGTGGAGCTCCCCCAAGCAAAACCATCCGGAAACTGAATCATCCTTTTCTACCTCACACTGTCATTTTTTATTTATTATACACCAGACAGGGCTTTGAAAACAGTGACAATTTATTCTAAATCTTCTGCTATTTAAAGCGCTGTTCCGCCAGCGAGCTCCTCCACCATTTCCTCCACACAGGCTATAAAGCGCTTGGCTGCAGGGGAAGGATCGGCCGAGCGGGGCAGGGCCAGACCCAGAGAGACAAATCGCTGAGGAGCCAGCGGGACCTGAGCAACCCGGCCCGACCATTTTCTGGCAATCATGCGCTGATTAAAACTGACGCCGAGGCCTGCTTCCACCATATTATAGGTCGTAAAACCGTCCTTGGTGCTAAAGCGGGTCTGCAGCTTCAGCCCCTCCTGCTCAATCAGCCGGTCCTGATCAGTATCCTGGCCGGGCAGAGTATGGATAAAGGACTCCCTTTCCAAATCCTTAATCGCAAAAGAAGCAGCCGCAGCCTTGGGATGCTGGCTGGGCAGCCAGGCTACCAGCGGATCCTGATAGAGCTCTATCCAGTCACAGTCTACCCCTCTGCCTGGCTTGGCACAGAAGCAAAGATCCACCGATTTTTCAGTCAGCCATTTGGCAATCTCCTTGTTGCCGCCCTCCAGCATGGTCACCTTGACCTGCGGAAAGTCCTGAGCAAACTGCTGCAAGATCTCCGGCATCCACATAGAGGATACACTGAAATAGCAGCCCAGGGTTAGTGAGCCCCTGACCAGCCCGCGAATCGCTGCCCCCAGTTCCTCTGCATGCTGATGAGCCTGAACCAGCTCCCGCAGCAGGGGCAACATCAGCCGGCCGTCTTCTGTCAGGGTCACCCCTTTTTTCTGCCGGATAAAGAGCGGAAAACCCAGCTCCTCCTCCAGACTGGAAATCATACGGGTAATGCCGGACTGACTGTAAGACAGACTGTCGGCCGCTGCCGTAAAAGAACCTTGCTCTGCAGCCTTTAAAAAGGCCTGACATTTTACTGCATCCATCATTTCTCCTTCATCAGACATCAGGGCGTTCAAAAAACAAAGAAAGCACCAAAAGACCGCTGCATTTACAAGCAGGCAGACTGCAACGGCTGCGGAAAATAGGAAAGCAGCTGCTTCAAGGAAATTTCTCTTTTTATCGTCAAAGAAAATCAAAGAGGCAAGGGGCACAAAAGCCTGGCTTTAAGGCAGCAGATAGAAATCTGATACGGTATCTTCCAAAAGATACATACTCCTGTGGGTGAGAGCGCAGCCGTCATGGGAGTCTGTCCCACCGCCAACTTTGATTTTCAAAGAGAATGAAGATTTTTAGCCCGGATTGAGTCTGGTATGATGATTTGTCATGAAAGACATGACAATATACCGTTTGTGTAATAGATAAAATTAGTGTACACTAAATTTATCAAGAAAGCAAGAACGAGGTAACATCATGACCCACACACTCTCTTTTGCATCCGACTACTTAGAGGCTGCTCATCCGCGCATTATGGAAAAATTGGCAGAAACCAATATGATGCAGACCAGCGGCTACGGCAGCGATGAGTTCTCCGCCTCTGCCAAAAGACGAATCCGGGAAGCCTGCCAGTGTCCGCAAGCGGAGGTTCGGTTTTTGGTCGGGGGCACCCAGACCAATCAGGTCGTCATCGCAGCGCTGCTCCGCTCCTACCAAGGCGTCATCGCCGCCCAAAGCGGCCATATCAGCGTCCATGAAGCCGGGGCCATTGAGTTTGGCGGCCATAAGGTCCTGGAAATCCCCAGCGAGGACGGCAAACTGACTGCCCAGCAGATTGAACAGACGCTGGCAGACTACTGGAACGACGGCAACCACGAACACATGGTCATGCCGGGCATGGTCTACCTTTCCCAGCCGACCGAACTGGGCACTCTCTATTCGAAAGCCGAGCTGCAGGCCATCTCCCAAGTCTGCCGCAGCTACAGCATCCCTCTCTATGTGGACGGGGCCCGACTGGCCTATGCTCTGGCTGCTCCCGCAAATGATGTCAGTCTGGCTGACCTGGCTCAGCTCTGCACAGCTTTTTATATCGGAGGCACCAAGTGCGGAGCCATGTTTGGCGAAGCCGTTGTCCTGCCTAATCCTGATCTCATTCCCCATTTTACCAGTATTATCAAGCAGCATGGAGCCCTGCTGGCCAAGGGCCGGATTTTGGGGATTCAGTTTGACCAGCTCTTTCAGGACAATCTCTACCAAGAGATCGCCTGTGATGCCATCCGCTTGGCTGACCGCATCCGTTCCTGCCTAAAAGCAAATGGCTACCGCCTGCACTTTGACGCCCCGACCAATCAGATTTTCTGCATTGTCAGTGAGGAAGAAAGAGCCCGACTGGCCCAAAAAGTGGCTTTCAGCTTCTGGGAAAAATACGATGATAGCCACACTATTATCCGCTTGGCAACCAGCTGGGCGACCCGAGAGGAAGATGCAGAGCAGCTCTGCCAGATTTTGGCAGAAAGATGATGATGAAAAAACAGGACGATGCTGTCTGAAACCTGCAGCATTGTCCTGTTTTTATACGTATTCTGTTTGTTCCATGCTCTTTCTAGTTTATGCTCTTCGAAAATTTCTTCAAATTATGTCAGCGTCGCCCTGCCCTGCTTTTGACACTTCCCTGCGGTCTTTCATCTAC
>NZ_QFAY01000040.1:12139-14015 GCF_017884005.1 Streptococcus panodentis | reverse complement strand
CAAAAATCTTAGAGTCAGGCCGAAATGAGAAGCGGTCAGTCTAGCAGGAACAAAAATAGCTACAGGGTTATTGATTCGGTGAAATTCGCTCTTGACAAAAAAATTCAGAGTGCTAGAATAGAGAAGTAACTTGCCGATTTAGCTCAGTTGGTAGAGCAACGCACTCGTAACGCGTAGGTCACAGGTTCGAGCCCTGCAATCGGCATATTTTGACTGATAGAAATCTTGTGAAAGCAAGGTTTCTTTTTTTACTGAACAGGGTGTCAACTGTAAAGGCCTGAATGCAGAGAGATTAAAATATCTTTACATGGTGAAAAAATCGAGAAAATCAAAAAGAAATATGGTACAGTGAAATGGTATAAAAAGAAAGGAGGAGTATTTATGAAAAAACGATTCATGCTTTTTTTGATTTTACTAACGACCTTATTTGCCTGTGCTGGACATGTTCGGGCATTTGATGGCTTTTCAGGTGGCTTTTCTGGTTCCGGCGGTTTCGGTTCGTCAAATGATTCATCCAGTGGATTGGGGAGCGGTTTGTCAGCCAATCCTAACAGCTTGGGTTCTTTTCCTTCCGATTCTGCAGGTTCATCCGGTGGCTTAGGCAGCGGCTTGATAGCTGATCCGAACAGCTTAGGCAGTTTTGCTTCCGATTCATCCAGTGGATTGGGCAGCGGCTTGACGGCTGATCCGAACAGCTTAGGTAGTTTTGTTTCCGATTCTCCATCAAGTTCTCCTGTTGCAGCGCCCGCACCTGCGTTCTCAGGTGACGCTGCTGCTCCAGAAACAGCGGCCCCAGAGACCCCGGCTGCTCCAACTGCTGATGTTAGTAATCCAGCTGCGCCGGCTGCTGGTGCAAGTGATGCGGCGGCGCAAGGTACTTCAGCCTCTGATTCTGCAAATCCATCCAGTGATTTAGGCAGCGGCTTGACAGCCAATCCGGACAGTTTGGGTGATTTTTCATCCGATTCTGCCGAGGACACTTCGGATTCGAATGACTCATCCGGTGATTTGGGCAGCGGTTTGACGGCTGATCCGAACAGCTTAGGCAGTTTTACTTCCGATTCTCCAAATACAGCCGGTTCAGCTGTTGATTCTTTGGACGAATCAGCAAGCGATGCCCTAGTTTCTGCTAATGCTGCAGCGCCCGTACCTGCTGCCCCAACCGCTGATGTGAGTGATGATGCGACTCCAGAAACAGCGGCCCCAGAGACGCCTGCTGCTCCAACCGCTGATGTTAGTAATCCAGCTGCGCCGGCCGCTGGTGCAAGTGATGCGGGGGCGCAAGGCACTCCAGCCTCTGATTCTGCAGGTTCATCCAGTGACTTAGGCAGCGGCTTGACAGCCAATCCGGACAGTTTAGGCAGTTTTGCTTCCGATTCTCCAGCAGCAGCCGGTTCAGCTGTTGATTCTTTGGACGAATCAGCAAGCGATGCCCCGGTTTCTGCTAATGCTGCAGCGCCGGCGCCTGTTACTCCAACGCCTGACGTGAGTGTTGCTCCCGCTCCAACTGCTGAAGCAGGTCATCCAGCGACGCCAGCAGCCTCAGAAACTCCAGAATCAACGACTTCAAGCACTTCTTCTGCTCCAACCGCTGATGTGATGAGTGACACTGCCACATCAGATTCTGCGTCCTCAGAGGCAGCAGCCGCTGATACGAGTGATTCAGCACCATCCGTTTCAGGTGCTCCTGCTAGCGCTGCTGCATCAGCAAATGCGGACGATGCCGCTTCCGCTTCTGATTCTGCAGAGAATTTGTCTGATTCATCCAGTGATTTAGGCAGCGGCTTGACTGCTGATGCAGAAGATTTAGGCGACTTTTCTTCGGATTCTGGTAATGACAGATTTGGCACAAAGCCAACCACCGACCTAGGCAGCG
>NZ_QFAY01000040.1:0-12131 GCF_017884005.1 Streptococcus panodentis | reverse complement strand
GCAGAAGATTTAGGCGACTTTTCTTCGGATTCTGGTAATGACAGATTTGGCACAAAGCCAACCACCGACCTAGGCAGCGGTTTAACGGCCGATGCGGACAGTTTGGGCGATTTCAATACAGATGAAAGCTCAGATTGGAATGGCACTGAGCCGAATTCGTCCTCTTCTTCGTCAAATTCAGGCAATGATTTGACTGCGGATACAGAAGATTTAGGCGACTTTTCTTCGGATTCTGATGATGACAGATCTGGCACAAAACCAACCACCGACCTAGGCAGCGGTTTAACGGCCGATGCGGACAGTTTGGGCGATTTCAATACAGATGAAAGCTCAGATTGGAGCAGCACTGGCCCGAATTCGGCATCCGATTCCGCTAATGCAGGCAGCGAATTGGCAGTCAATCCAGACAAAGTTTCTGAAACAACGACAACAAATACAGAGGAAAGAAAGAACCCTAATATGTGGGGGACGGATAATGGAAAACCTTTTTCTAATCCAACGACTGTTTTAGGTAAGATTGGAGAGGCGATTTATGACGGAGTAGATGGTATTACAGAAAAAATTATAGGGGTATCCTTAACTGAATTGGGAACATATGTATCTCCTGATCCTCAGCCAGTCCCTGAAGAAGTTCTAACCCCAGCTGGATCCTTAAATTATAATATAATGCAAGGAACCCCGCCGGTTCTTGGAGCGGGAGTGGTCAAAACAAGCGAAACAGGTGCGCGATATGCCGCTAAGATTGCTGACCATGAAGTTACCGCTGGTGCTTTAGACGGTGCTCACATTTTGCTTACAGGAGAGACACTAACAGGAAAAGATGCAGTTCCAGATAGTTCTCCTCTGTCTGAACCTGTTGGTCGGATTGCTATTATTGGAAATAACGTTATTGGAGCCCGAACAGGGGTAGAGCCTTTGGATGTTATTATTGGTGTGACAGGCTACAATCCGATTACTGGGGAAAAAGAGGACCGTATTCCCTCATTATTTGGAATTTCCAAAGGAGTGAAGGGAGGACAAAAGGGAGCCCCTAAGGACTCAAGTGACGGTCAGAAAAAATAACCTCTTTTATCATTCTACCGAAAACCGGGCGTCGTCCCGGTTTTTTCTTCTCTTGAAAATGTCAATTATACATGACAATAATATGTCGAAAATATTACGATATTTTTAAATGTTACAAAATAATAGCAAATATGATAAAATTATGGTACAGTATAATAGCAATTAATAAAAGGAGGAGCGCTTGTGAAGAAAAAATTAATGCTTTTGGTTTTGTTGGGTGCTGCGTTTGTCCATATTGGACAAGTTCATGCTTATGACGGGGATTCCAGTGATTCTGGCGGATATTCCGATACTTCCGATTCGGACAGCTATGGTTCCGACTCTGACAGCTTTGGTTCGGATGCTTCCGATTCGGACAGCTATGGTTCCGACTCTGACAGCTTTGGTTCGGATGCTTCCGATTCGGACAGTTATGGTTCCGACTCTGATAGTTTTGGTTCAGCTGCTTCCGATTTGGACAGCTATGGCTCAGACTCTGACAGCTTTGGTTCGGATGCTTCCGATTCGGACAGTTATGGTTCCGACTCTGACAGTTTCGGTTCAGATTCTTCGGATTCCGGCGGCTTCGGTTCAGATTCTTCGGATTCCGGCGGCTTCGGTTCAGATTCTTCGGATTCCAGCGGCTTCGGTTCAGATTCTTCGGATTCCGGCGGTTTTGGTTCCAGTACTTCGGATTCCGGTGGTTTCGGTTCCAGTACTTCGGATTCTGGCGGTTTTGGCTCTAGTTCTTCGGATTCCGGCAGTTTAGATTCAAACTCTTCAGACTCTGGAAGCTTTGGTTCCAGTACTTCGGATTCCGGTGGTTTCGGTTCCAGTACTTCGGATTCTGGTAGTTTTGGTTCCAGCTCCTCAGATTCCGACGGTTTCGGTTCAAGCTCTTCAGACTCTGGAAGCTTTGGTTCAGGTTCTTCAGATTCCGACAGTTTCGGTTCCAGTACCTCGGACTCCGGTAGCTTTGGTTCAGGTTCTTCAGACTCCGGTAGTTATGGCTCCTCCACTTCAAATAGTGATAGTCTAGGTTTCTCAGATTCTGGAAGTTTCAGCTCTTCAGATTCTAACAGCTTCGGCGGCTATTCTACTTCAGATAATGATAGTCTTGGAATCTCTACTTCAAATAGTAGCCTTGGATCGTCAGATAGTTCTGGGAATTGGTCAAGTATTGGCGACAGCGACTTATCAAATGGATCTGGAAGCTGGTCCAGTATTGGGGATACTAGTTCGTCTAAGAATAATAGCGACTTTTCCAGCTTTGGTGATGCTATTTCATCGGGCAACAATTATAGTTCTGGAAGCTGGTCTAGCATTTCTGACGGCAATACAAGTTCTGCAGATTTGAGCGCAGGAAATTGGACGAGCACCAATGATTCAGTCGCTAAAAAATCTTCCGAGATTTCCGACTCTTTTAGTGATTTTGATACAGGTGATTGGTCTCGAACATCTGATACCTTGGCTGATAATGCTTCGTCAACCAGCAAGACAGTGAGTGACTTTACTTCAGGCGGTTGGTCAAAAGTATCCGATTCATCAAGCGATAACTTTTCAACAAGTGGCTTAGGTCTGAATGACTTTACAGCAGGTAACTGGTCGCATGTATCAGATTTTACTGACAATAAAGCGTCAACAAGAGCTGCTTATAGTGATTTGGAGGCAGATAATTGGTCTAGAATCAATGATTCTTTCAACAATTCGGCTTCGTCAGCTACCACGGCAACAGATGATTTTACAACAGGAGACTGGACTCGTGTAACCGATGCGCTTGGAAGCCAGGTTTCCAACAAAAGCAAGTCTCTAAGTGATTTGACACTTGGTGATTGGGCCAGTGTTCAGGATGCTGCGTCAAGAACAGCAAGTCTCTCTCCATTGGAGGGTGAATATACTCTTTCTGCAACAAAACCTACAGAGGACTTTGTTAGCACCTCACCAGTAAATCAATGGTCTGGCTTTAATCCAGTCGAGGGTGATTGGAAGCAGATTGATATCTCTGAGAAATCAAAAACTGTTAACACCCCAACGATGTCAGAGGCATTGGCTGATTGGGCAGGCTTCAAGCAGACAACCACGAGTAATGAAGGACTCCCAGGCTTTGCTTTAGACTATGCATCCTCTCTGACAGCAACAGGAAAAAATCAATTGCCGGGTTCATTTTTAGACGGAGATTGGCAACGGGTTAGCGAAAGTAAGCCTACTTCAACCCTTTTTAACAATCCTTTAGCTACAGAGGACGCACTCACTAACCAAACTCTTCCAACGACGGTTGACTTAGGCTTATCTCAAACTTTTAGTCGAACACCAGAAGACTACTATCAAGCAGGTGCGATGTTTGCAGGGCCGGGTGCTACTTACCACAGAGTGACCTCGGAGCCCAAAGCGTTATCTGAAAGATTTCAATACGAGTTTAACAGGGATATAAATAATTACAGAAATGCTATGAATAAATCTGCTAAACAGCATTTGACAAATGATTTTGAAGTCAAAGATGATAGACGTTTCAAAGACTTAGGTTATGTTGGAGCTGCAATAGATAATATGGCAGCTAGCTCATCCTCTAGACTTGCAGCGAATCGAGTCTCTTCTAATGAGTTAGCATATTTAGGTGTGGTAGGTGTAAATCTCGCATTAGATGAGGCAACTGCTGTAGTAAATAATGTTAATAAATTTGCAGACAAACCAGGAGTTGGCTCTACTTCAAGAATGCTTAGTATTGGTTTAAATGCTGCAAATGGCTTGCCCCCTACTGCTGTTGATATGAGGGATATGGCTGCTATTATGGCGGAGAAGGAGAAAAAGACAGAGCCTAGTCCAGGTTATCATAAACTAAAACAAGAAGTTTATAAAGCGTTTCAAGATAGGGATACTAAAAAACTGAGTAAAATATCTAACGAAATCGAGAAGCAAATTGGGGACTATTTTGATCCACTGACAAATGGTATTAAAAGAGACTTCTTTAAAACCCCAGCGTCAGAAAAAGAGGCAAAGAAGGCGGCCAAAGAGACGACTGCTGTTGGCGGATTTAGTTTATATCCAGAGAAGTTTAATAAATATGTAGAAGGTAAGAAAAAAGACTTAGACACTTTTATTGAAAATTCAACCAAAAAGAAATCAACAGACAGTGAAAACATGAAAATGCTTAAAAATGCTGGCTATGCGATAGGAACATTTGCGTCTTCAAGAGGGAAGAAAGCAATAGATCAAGTCACTAAGTCTGCAAGAGCTATTACCAAAGTTGCAGATAAGCAAGAAGTTCAAGATGCTGCTCTATTGCTAAGCACAGGATTTAACTACTCACAAGGCATTCCTTATAGTCCAGAAGCCAAGATGGTTGAAAATGAAGCGTTAGAACGAATGTCTAATCGATGGAATTCTTTCAAAGCATACATGACAGAATTTGGTAAAGCATGGGAAGAAAGGGACACAGTTAAGAGTGCTAATATGATGAAAGATATTTATAGAACTACTACAGATTATATAGGTGACTTTAAAGGAGCTGCAGGAGGAGCGAAAAAAGCTGGGAAAGCCCTAACGACTCCAATAGATAAAATCAGAAATTTTGGTAAGTCTAAAACTGACTCTAAACAATCTGTATCTAAGACTTCCACTCCGTCATCAAAAGCCTCTAAAAACAAGAAAAACTAATTCCTTTTCCTTATATTGTCAAAAAACCGGGACGAGACCCGGTTTTTTGATGTTTGATTCTTGTCAATGTTAGCAGCAAACCACTTACCGCCCAAAATCTACCACTTACTGAAAAAGCCTTGTTTCTCATTTTGAAACTGATATAATAAACGTAGAAAGTAAAGGAGGTAGCAATGAAAATTCGAGTAGAACTGGATTCGGATTTAGCGGAAGTAGAGATTGTCATCAGGGCTGCTCGATTTGATGCTCAGCTCGAGCAAATTCAGCAAGCTCTGGAGCAAGCAACGGCACCGCCCATTATTTTTTATAAGGGAGCTAGCGAATATTTTCTGGATATTGACAATATTCTCTTTTTCGAGACTGACGGTAGCAAGATTTTTGCTCATACGCGTGAGGATGCTTATGAAGTCAAGCACAAGCTCTATGAGTTGGAAGACCGCCTGCCCTATTATTTTTGTCGCATATCCAAATCCAGCATTATCAATAGTAAGGCGATTTACTCGCTGGAAAAATCCTTTTCGGGCAGTAGCAGCGTCCGTTTCTACGATACCCATAAGGAAGTGTATGTGTCTAGGCACTATTATCAAATTTTAAAAGAAAAGTTAAACGAAACGAGGTAACATCATGAGAAAAACAATATTAGGACTGGCTTGCTTACTTCTAGCAGCTTGGGTACTTTTGCAGGGGAATTTCGGGATTCCCGTTATTCACATCAATGTTTGGCCTTTGTTGGTCATTATGGGCTTTGTCTATTTTTCAGCGGAGAGCTTCTATTCTGGCAACATTCCGCTAGGTTTTATCTTTGCCATTATCGCTTTTATCATTGCTAATAGCACTTACGACCTCTTGCCCAATATCTCAGCAAGCGCAGTTAGTTTTGCTGGTATTCTAGCCTGTATCGGTGTCAATTTCTTGGTCAAACCTAGCAAAAAATGGAAATTAAGGCATTTTTCTAAACATTTTTCTGGCGAAGAAATTGGTGGCGAAGGCATTGTCTTTGGCTCAGGCACCCGTTATGTCAATAAGGACAATTTTAGCTATGATGAGCTGACTTGCTCTTTTGGTAGTGCCAAGGTTTACTTTGACAACGCTAAGATAGCTGGGGATTCAGCGACTTTTAAAGTGGAAGTTGCTTTTGGTAATGCCACTCTCTTTGTTCCAAGCTCTTGGCAGGTTGTCAGCAAGGTTGCTTGTGCTTTTGGCGGTGTTTCTCAAGTTCGCGATACCAGTGAAAAAGAAAAAACGCTCTATTTAGAAGGCAGCGTGGCTTTCGGTCATTTGAAAGTGATTTATATCTAATTATTTCTTGTTTTAAAAAGGTGATTATTTGCAAAACTTGGGAACTAGCTCTTGCCAAACTCGGTAAAGTATGGTAGACTTTATAAGTATGTGGTAAAACACCTTAAACTAATCAGGAGGATAAGTATCAATGGCTAAAGTATGTTACTTTACTGGTCGTAAGACTGTATCAGGAAACAACCGCTCTCACGCGATGAACCAAACAAAACGCGCTGTTAAACCAAATCTTCAAAAGGTTACTGTTTTGATTGACGGTAAACCTAAAAAAGTTTGGGCTTCAGCTCGTGCCCTTAAATCAGGTAAAGTTGAACGCGTTTAATCTTTATTTAAAAAGGATGGAAATTTTCCGTCCTTTTTTGCTTGGAAATTTCCGCCTAGACAGTTGATTTAGACCCTTCCTCTTTTACACCCTGTATAAAATGTGGTAGAATAAACTATAAAATACTTTTGAGGTACAAATAATGACTGTGAAAATCAATACAAAAGATGGTCAAATTGAATTGACTGATGATGTCATTGCAACAATCGTCGGCGGCGCGGCGACTGAAATTTTCGGTGTGGTCGGCATGGCCAGCAAGAATGCCATCAAAGATAATTTTCAGGCTCTTCTGGGCAGGGAAAACTATGCCAAGGGCGTTGTTGTCAAAACAAGTGACGAAGGCGGCATTGCAGTTGATGTTTATACCGTCTTGAGCTATGGCATCAAGATCAGCGAAGTCTCAAAAAACATTCAGGAACGAGTTAAGTTCAGTCTGGAAAATCAGCTGGGCATCACTGCTCACACAGTGAATGTCTATATTCAAAATATTAAAGTCGTAGGAGAATAATCGTGGCAAATATTACTACTAGTTTATTTCAAGGAATGGTGCAGGCTGCGTCAACTCGTCTGAATAAACAGGCCGAATATGTCAACTCTTTAAATGTCTTCCCAGTTCCAGACGGAGATACAGGTACCAACATGGGCATGACCATTGAAAATGGTGCTAAGGAAGTGGCAGACAAGTCTGCTTCAACAGTTGGCGAAGCAGCAGGTATCTTTGCCAAGGGCCTGCTGATGGGCGCGCGCGGAAATTCCGGCGTCATCACCTCTCAGCTTTTCCGCGGTTTTTCTCAAAGCGTCAAGGACAAGGATGAACTGACTGGCGAAGATCTGGCTCTGGCTTTCCAGTCCGGTGTAGAAGTGGCCTACAAGGCAGTTATGAAGCCGGTCGAAGGGACTATTCTGACCGTTTCCCGCGGAGCTGCTATCGGTGCCAAAAAGAAAGCAGAAAGCAGCAATGATGCTGTTGAAGTGATGCAGGCAGCTCTTGAAGGAGCCAAGGCAGCTCTGGCTAAGACACCGGATATGCTGCCGGTTCTGAAAGAAGTCGGCGTAGTTGATTCCGGCGGTCAGGGTCTGGTCTTTATCTATGAAGGCTTCCTGTCAGCCCTTACCGGCGAGTACATCGCTTCTGAAGACTTCGTGGCAACGCCTGCGACCATGTCTGAAATGATTAATGCAGAACATCACAAGTCAGTAGCCGGCCATGTAGCAACAGAAGATATTACTTTCGGCTACTGTACGGAAATCATGGTGGCTTTGAAAAAGGGCCCGACCTATGTCAAAGACTTTGATTATGACGAATTCCGCAATTACTTAAATGAGCTGGGCGACTCTCTTCTGGTGGTCAATGATGATGAAATTGTCAAGGTCCATGTCCATACGGAAGATCCGGGCTTGGTCATGCAGGAAGGGCTCAAATACGGCAGTTTGGTCAAGGTTAAGGTTGATAATATGCGCAACCAGCACGAAGCTCAGATCGAAAAAGAAGAGCGCACAGCCAAACCGGCTCAGGAAAAGGAATACGCCCTTATCGCAGTGGCAGCAGGAGATGGTCTGGCTGAGATTTTCAAAGCCCAGGGGGTTGACTATATCATCTCCGGCGGCCAGACCATGAACCCGTCAACAGAAGACTTTATCAAGGCTGTTGAGCAGGTCAATGCCCGCAATATCATCATCCTGCCGAACAATAAGAATATCTTTATGGCAGCCCAGTCTGCGGCAGAAGTGATGGAGCAGCCGGCAGCAGTGATTGAGTCCCGCACCATTCCTCAGGGGCTGACCAGTCTCTTGGCTTTCGACGGCGGAAAGACGCTTGAAGAGAATCATGAGCGCATGACGGCAGCTTTGGCTGAAGTTGTCAGCGGCAGCATCACGACTGCCGTTCGCGATACGACCATTGACGGTTTGGAAATCCATGAAAAGGACAATCTCGGTATGGTAGACGGCAAGATTGTGGTTTCAAATCCAGATATGCTCACGGCTTTGAAGGAGACTTTCAGCCAGATGCTGGATGAAGACAGTGAAATCGTCTCTATCTACATCGGGGAGGATGGCAGCGAAGACTTGGCCAGCGGTTTAGCCCAGGATCTCATGGAGCAGTACGAAGATTTGGAAGTGGAAATCCACCAAGGCAGGCAGCCGGTCTATCCTTATCTTTTCAGTGTAGAATAATACAATCGCCAATTATAGCAAAGAGCAGAGGAAAATCCCTGCTCTTTTTACTGTTTTTGCAGGAAATCTTTAGACAAGTCAGTGGTATTATGTTATACTATAGTACATAATAATAGAAAAAAGGTGAAGTATGAAAAAGATAATGACCTTATTCACTCTAGCTTTGCTCTTTCTGACCGGCTGTACTTTTACAAACAAAAACAGCACCGCCTCAGATACGGAATCTCCGTCCAGCTCCAAAAAAGCCTCCAGTTCTTCCAGTTCCTCTTCTTCTGAGAGTACGGAGGTTGTCAGCAAGACCTTGGTGGGCTATATTCAGGGGGTTCATCACCGTGATACGATTACCTATCAGGGTGAAAAAATCTTAAATCTGCGCTTGGAATTGCTGGCAGATCTGCCGGAGGATATGGCAGCTGCCTCCGCCGATCGGACTCCGGAAGAGCTGACCGCTATTATCCAAGAAGGCTTGAAATCCAATCCACAGGTTGCAGAACTGCAGGCCATTGAGGGCTTTAAGCTGGAGTATTCTGTATCAGCAGATAGAAAATTTCAAACCAATATCGAAATGGATTTCCAAAAGCTCAATGACGAGCAGCTGGATAAGATAGCCAGCGACAAGGAGCTGGGCCTGAATGACTTTAAAGGCCTGACATCAGAGAGATTTATTCTGGGGATGAAATTAAACGGCCTGAAGGAGGAATAAAGGCTGCTGCGATTTTCAATCTAAAACAGAATGAGTATGAAAAGACGGGACAGCTCGTCTTTTTTGCTGTCTAAAATATTGTCATTTCGTTTATCTGTTATTACGTCGTTAACTCACCTTGCCATACCCCAGTACAGCCTGCGGCTCGTTGCTCTATCGCCCTGTACGTTAAGCGATAGGGCTGAAACTATCCCCCAGACAGTTTCGCTACTAAAAGCAAACAAACAGACCATATCATGACATTTGTCATATTAAACCATGACAAAATTATCTAGTGCCAATCTTTCCCCTGCGCTATAATAGAGACAGTAAAAGACGGAAAGGCAGAAAGCGGAATAAAGAAATGAACCAGAACATTCGGATTATCTTATTTGTGCTGGCAGGTCTGGTCCTGTCGCTGATTGAGCAAACAAGCGGTTTTCTCAGCAGGCTGCTGCTCATAGATTTTTATATAGGCGCTTGGGGGATAGCTGTTTTGATTTTTGCGGCTGGTCCAGCGATTGTTGAAATCTTAAAGGAGGATAAAGATGGCACTCATTGAAGTAAAAAAGCTCTCTAAGAGCATTCGCGGCAAGGAAATTCTAAAGGATGTTTCATTTGAGATAGAGGACGGTGACTGTGTGGCCCTGATTGGTCCCAACGGTGCCGGCAAGACGACCCTGATGGACTGTCTCTTGGGCGATAAGTTTCTGACCTCTGGTCAGGGGACGGTGCAGGGCTTCAAACCGACGGATGACCGGCTCAAGCAGTCGGTGGCCATTCTGCCCCAGGAAAATACGGTAGTGGCGGATCTTAAGGTCAAGGAACTCATCGCTTTCTTTCGGGCCATTTATCCTCACAGCCTTTCCGAGGAAGAAATTGACGCTCTTCTGGGCTTTTCTGACAAGCAGAAGAATCAGCTGGCCACTAAATTATCTGGTGGTCAGAAACGGCTTTTTTCCTTTGTTCTGTCCCTGATTGGCCAGCCCAGGATTCTCTTTTTGGATGAGCCGACTTCTGCTATGGATACCTCGACCCGCCAGCATTTCTGGGAAATTGTCGACCAGCTCAAGCACAAGGGCGTGACCATTGTCTACTCTTCCCACTATATCGAGGAAGTGGAGCATACAGCAGACCGGATTTTGGTGCTGCACAAGGGCGAGCTGATCCGCGATACCACTCCTTATGCCATGCGCAGCGAAGAGCAGGAGAAACACTTTACCCTGCCTCTGACTTATCAGGAAACGGTGGAAAATCTGGCGGATGTGACCGATATTGAAATCAAGCAAAAGGCCCTGTCCTTTGCGACCAAGGATGCCGGCCGGGTCTGGCAGGTCCTGCAGAACCACGGCTGCACCATCGAAGAAATCGAAGTCCGCAACCGGACCCTGCTGGACAGTATCTTTGAAACGACCCAGGACTAGAATGGAGGAAGATTATGAAACACATGGCACATTTAATGAAAATGGAACTGATTATGATGAAGCGGCAGTCGGCTTATTACCTCCTGTCCATCGGGCTGCCCAGCGTTTTTTATCTGATATTTTCTGGGATGATGGCCGGCTCAAATACACCGGACCGTCTACTTCGGGGCTATCTTTTCTCCATGACGGTCTTTAGTATCATGTCGACGGCCTTTTTCAGCATTCCCAGTGTCCTCCAGTCTGACAAAACCAATAACTGGCAAAAATTGATTCAGCATTCGCCGGTTTCTATGGTAGAATATTATCTATCAAAGCTTTTCAGCACCATGCTGACCTTTCTGCTGTCAGTCCTTGTGGTCTTTTCTGTCGGTCACTTTGTCCGCGGGGTTAATCTGCCGCTGGCGGACTGGATTATCATTGCCCTGATTATCTTGGTGGGCAGTCTGGTCTTTATTGCTATGGGAGTTCTGGTCAGCCTGCTGCCCAGCGCCCAGCTCATGTCTGTAGTAGGTAATATCACCTATATGGCTCTGGCGGTTTTGGGCGGTCTTTGGTTCCCCATTACCATGTTCCCGGACTGGATTCAATTTATCGGTAAGCTGACGCCTAGCTATCAACTTATGCAGGTGGTATCTACTTATCTGGAGCATCATAGCTGGAATGGGTCTGCCATTTTGATCACGCTGGCCTATACGGCAGCAATCAGTCTGCTGATTTTGCAGCTAAAAAAACGGATTGAGGTTAAGTAAGTTTATGTGGGAAAAAATCAAAAAGACTCACTATATGTTTCACATTTCTCTGGTCTTTATCATTTTTCCGATAGCGGGTGTCATCAGCGGTGAGTACCCGCTTTTGCTCTTGTTCTGGACGGTTCTCTTTGTCGGGGCTTATTATACGGTTTTATTGAGCAAACACGCTCTTATCCAGGCTCTTGCCTGGTGGATGTTGGTCGCTTATATTTTCTATGCTTCGGTTTGGCTCAATTTAGGTTTCTCCTGGTATATCTTTTATCTGTCCAATCTGCTCATCTATCAGCTGGATGGTATTTCCTTTAAATCCTGGCGTTTTTGGAGTTTTTTGACCCTGCAGCCAGCCATGCTGCTTGGGATTTATCTGGTCAATCAAGTCGATGCAAGCCAGCTGCTTTTCTTTCTTACCACTTTTATGTTTTCAGATTTTATGACCTTGGGTCTTCATCGGATTCAAACGGATGAGAAGATAAGGGAAGAAAAGGTCAAGCAAAATGCCCAGCTCAATCTCTTTTTGGCGGAAAATGAGCGCAATCGGATTGGCCGGGATCTGCATGACAGTCTGGGGCATACCTTTGCCATGCTCAGCTTGAAAGCCGAGCTGACCCAGCAGTTTCTGGACTTGGGAGCCTATGAGCAGGCAAGGAAAGAAGTAGGAGAAATTCATGACATCAGCAGGCAGTCCATGGCTGATGTCCGCAGGATTATTGAGAATCAATAACGCAGTTCTTTTACCTTGATTTCATCATATTTCAGAGGTATAGTTATAAAAAACAGCCCGCTAGCTG
>NZ_QFAY01000004.1 GCF_017884005.1 Streptococcus panodentis | reverse complement strand
GTGAAAGAAGATTCCATATTTAAAACAGGCGGAAGCCTTCTGTTTGTTGTGTCCTGAATTCAAAAAATGCCTTCAAAAATCTTAGAGTCAGGCCGAAATGAGAAGCGGTCAGTCTAGCAGGAACAAAAATAGCTACAGGGTTATTGATTCATTGCATAAAATAGCTTGAAAAAAAGTCAGAATTGTGAGAAAATAAAAACAATTCAAGAGAGATAGGAAGGAAGGGCCATGAGAGACGATATCAAAATCAACGACCGCGCCGCTGCCATTGCAGACAAACTAATCGAGCAGCTGGAGCGCATTTACGACCCGGAAGTCGAGCTGGATGTTTACAATTTGGGGCTGATTTATGAGATTAATCTGGATGAAGCCGGCCACTGCAAGCTTGTCATGACCTTCACCGACACAGCCTGCGACTGTACAGAGAGCCTGCCTATCGCCATTATCAACGCCCTGCAGAAAATCGAGGAAATCGAGAGTGCCTCGGTCGAAGTCACCTGGTCTCCTGCCTGGAAAATCACTCGTATCAGCCGTTTCGGCCGTATTGCGCTGGGGATCAGCCCCAGATAAGAAATAATGACAGCCTAGGCAGTCTATTTATATCTAGTTGAAATAAACATATCAACCCGCTAGAAAAACTAGCGGGTTCTTTTGTGATATAGTCTTTTCCTTTGCTTTTAGCAGGGAAACTGTCCCGGGGGGACAGTTTCAGCCTATCATTTTGAAATAAGCAAATGATAGGAAGCAAGCCGCTCAAATAGTCCAGTGGAGGTTTTGAAGCGGTGGATGGAGCTTCCGCTAGGAAGTGTCAGCAGCTCAAAGCAGTGCTTTGAGGTTGCGGATAGAGCTTCTGCGAGAAAGTCTCCAAAGCAGGGCAAGGCGAACTATCAAAGTAATAAATGATAAACCAAATGACGTTGCATCGCTTATTTCTTCCCTGTTTCTTCCGGTTTCCAGAAGTCGGTGACAGCCCCCTTGGCTGCTGAGGATACCATATGAGCATATTTCCCGAGAACACCGCGGCTGTAGAGCGGCGGAATGGTGGTTTCCTCTCTGCGTTTGGCCAGTTCCTCTTCAGAGACAGCCATGGAAATCTCCTTGGTATCTTGGTCAACCGTGACTGTATCTCCGGTCCGCAGATAGGCGATGGGACCGCCATCCTGAGCCTCCGGAGCGATATGCCCCACAACCAAACCGTAAGTACCGCCGGAGAAGCGGCCATCGGTCAGCAGAGCAACCTTGTCTCCCTGTCCCTTACCGACAATAATAGAAGAAAGCGACAGCATTTCCGGCATACCCGGGCCGCCTTTTGGTCCAACATAGCGCACAACCACAACATCGCCGTCTACCACTTCATCGGCCAGTACCGCATCAATGGCGGCCTCCTCTGAGTCGAAGACCTTAGCCGGTCCGACGTGGCGGCGGACCTTAACCCCAGATACCTTGGCAACCGCCCCGTCCGGTGCCAGATTGCCGTGCAGGATGATGAGCGGACCGTCTGCCCGCTTAGGATTTTCCAGCGGCATGATGACCTTTTGACCCGGTGTCAGATCAGCAAAGCCGGCCAGATTTTCCGCCACAGTCTTGCCTGTACAGGTGATGCGGTCTCCATGCAGGAAGCCGTTGGCCAAGAGATACTTCATAACAGCCGGCACGCCGCCGACATTGTAGAGATCTTGGAAGACATACTGACCCGACGGCTTCAGGTCGGCCAAGTGCGGCACGCGCTCCTGAATGACATTGAAGTCATCCAGCGTCAGCTCGACATTGGCTGCATGGGCAATGGCCAGCAGGTGGAGCGTTGCATTGGTCGATCCGCCCAGAGCCATAGTCACTGTAATGGCGTCTTCAAAGGCCTCGCGGGTCAGAATATCCGACGGTTTCAGTCCCATTTTCAGCATGCGGACAACCGCACGGCCCGCCTCGATAATGTCTTCTTTCTTATCCTGAGACTCGGCCGGGTGAGAGGAGGAGCCAGGCAGGCTCATGCCCAGAACTTCGATAGCCGTCGCCATGGTATTGGCCGTATACATACCGCCGCAGCCGCCGGGGCCGGGACAGGCATTACACTCAATCCGCCGCACTTCTTCGGCTGTCAGATCGCCGTGATTCCACTTCCCAATCCCTTCAAAGACGGAAACCAGGTCAATGTCTTTGCCATCCAGATTTCCCGGTGCAATGGTCCCTCCGTAGGCAAAGATAGCCGGAATATCCATATTGGCAATGGCAATCAGCGAACCGGGCATATTCTTATCGCAGCCTCCGATAGCCACAAAGGCATCCACATTATGGCCGCCCATAGCCGCTTCGATAGAGTCTGCAATGATGTCGCGCGAAGTCAGGGAAAAGCGCATACCCGGTGTCCCCATGGCAATCCCGTCTGCCACCGTAATGGTTCCGTACTGTACCGGCCAGGCCCCCTGATCCTTGATGCCTTCCTTGGCTAGCTTCCCAAAATCGTGCAGATGGATATTACAGGGCGTATTTTCCGCCCAGGTCGAAATCACTCCCACAATCGGAGAGTCAAAATCCTTGTCTGTCATCCCGGTCGCCCGCAGCATAGCGCGGTTGGGAGACTTGACCATACTGTCATAAATCTTGCTTCTGTGGCGCGTATCTACCTTATCTGTCATCTCTTTCCCTTTCCTAGCAGCATTTCTGTAACTTTCATTATACCATACTTGACCCACCTTGGACAGAAGAAAATTTTTAAATTTTCAGAATTTTTTATTTTTTCGGAAAATAGCAGAGCTGCTCAGCCCGCTCCTGCACCGCTCATCTGCAAGCCAGTTTGGATTCATACTCTGCAGACATCTCTTCAAACCATAGCCGCGTCTCCTTGCCCTGACAGTCCGGAAAAGTGAAACGAGACTTACTTTAAAATGAAAAAAAACTGTCAAGTAACTTTACTTTACAAAAAAGTTTTGATATACTGTTACAGTTGATGAAAATCATCAAATTGAATCGAATTCATAATCTAAAAGGAGAAACCAACATGGCAGTACCTGCACGTCGCACTTCAAAAGCGAAGAAAAATAAACGCCGCACTCACTACAAAGTGACAGCTCCAACTGTAACTTTTGACGAAACTACTGGTGACTACTCACGCTCTCACCGCGTATCCCTCAAAGGATACTACAAGGGACGTAAAATCGCCAAAGCTGCAGCTGCAGAATAATAGAAGGGAGCTATCATGCGCGTAAATATTACACTTGAACACAAAGAATCCGGTGAACGCTTGTACCTTACTTCTAAAAACAAACGCAACACCCCAGACCGTCTTCAATTGAAGAAATACTCACCAAAACTCCGCAAACATGTGGTGTTTACGGAAGTGAAATAGGGATTCACTACACGTCAATTAAGGCGAAAAAGATTGATTTAAAGCGATTCTTGAAATTTTAAGTTTCAATAGATTGCAGTAAAAATCAATTAAATGACTACATTTTTGACTACATTTTTTGAATGGAGTTTCAAAATACAGTATTCAAAGACGCTTTAGTAGGATTGCTGGAGCGTTTATTTTGTCTACATAATTTTAAGTGTATATAATATAAAATGTATTAACGAAATGAGTTAGTACATTTTATATTGTATTTTTTTGTGGTATAATATTTATAGATGACACTGGAGGTAGGAAAGATGAAGAAAATTTTTGCAGCAGTTGTTTTTATGATTTCAGCTTTGGTTCTGGTTGCCTGCAGCAATCAGCAGAGCTTGGATGGTGATTACTATAAAATATATAATGGTAAAGAAAATGCTTTAGTTTTTAAAATAGAAGGAGATAATAGTTACTATTATCCAGATGGTGTTGAAAGTTCAGCTACAGTTGATGAAAAAAATCATAAAATTAACTACACTGACAAAGGTGTAAATTTTAGCTTAGATTATGATTATGATTCTTCTGGTGAATTAACTTATTCCGGACCTTTTGGAAAAGACCAAGTGTATAAAAAAGGTAGTGAAGCATATAAAAGAGCGATAGAAAAAAAGGACTGATTCATTATTAGTCCTTTTTGTTTTGTAGGTCATAGAAGGCAAATTGAACTTTTTTATTGACTTCTATATTGGTTAGTTGCTTACTATCCCAGGCATACCAGAGTGTAAGTCCTTTATCATATTTACACCAAATTTTAATGTGAGGAAGGATATTTTTTATTTTTTGGCAAAATGATTGATTTTGAAGTTCTGGAAATTCTGTATGAGTGATAAACTTTTTCTTCTCTAGGAGTAGTTTCAGTTTATCGCTAGCTTCTATTTTAATCATTTCATAGTTGCTGATGATGTTGTCTTTAATAATTTCCAAGTAAGAAATTAATTTCTTTCCAGCGGCTGTACCTGCTCTAAAACTGGTCACAATTCCTTGTGCCTTGGGGTAGGTCATGTCTGTATAGTGTTGAAATAATTGTGTTAGTCGGACTTCCAAAGCTTTATTAGAAACTGTTAGGTCTTGCATGATTTCTTGATAAGTTTTTTGTTGATAGAAAATTTTGGTCAAAAGAACAATATCCGGCATTAAAATAATAGAAGCAAAATAATCTGCTTCTAATTCTTGGGAGGTTTTATTTCTCAGGCTTTCTGTAAAGAGACTGCCTTTGTGATTTAAAAGCAAGTGTCCTAATTCATGGCATTTAGTAAAATTCTGTCTTTCTTTGATACAGTCTTTTTCATAGGATATGGAAATTCCTAGAGGATCAATCATGGTAATGCCTGAGATTAGGTCATTTTCAAAATGGTGTTCTAAAACCTTGATATGATATTGCTCTTTTATCGCTTGAAAATAACTTTCATAAGAATAATTAATTAAAGAAATATCGTGGAGTTTGATAAACTTATAGATTTCTTCTCTGGCAATGGTAGCGATTTTTCGATAAATAGGATTCATAATTAATCTTGATTTTCTTCAAATGCTCTTCTTCTTGCTTCGATAAAGTTATCGATATCTTTTTTAAACTGTTCTTGTTGCTCTTTGGTTAGATTGAAATCATCCACCGTTTTTCTGAACATGACTTCAGCTGATTGTAGAGAAGCTGAGGTAGGAACTTTATTATCAGTGTTTCCTAGCAGATAGTCTGTAGATACGCTGAAAAAATCCGCAAATTTTTCTAAAGTTTCTCCGGATGGTTTTCTTTTTCCACTTTCCCATTGTTGATAATTTGGTTGTTTAATGCCGAATTTTTCAGCTATTTGTTTTTGTGTAAGCCCTGCTTCTTTTCTTAGCTTTTTTAAGCGCTCTGGAAACATGAGATGACCTCTTTTAAAAATTTTTTAAATTTTTTTCAAAAAACCCTTGACAATATATTCAATTGAGTATATAATCTAAATATACTCAATAGAGTATGAAATAAATCTAGTCAAAACTTGCTCAATGTTATGTTTAGATAAGTAAAAGATTGAGAAGCAAGGTTGACAGTATAGATTTAAAGTTTGTTCCTTGAAAATAACAAATAAAAAAGCGCGTCAGACAGTCCGTAACTACTGACTAACACACTTAACTGTAGCAAGTTAATTATAACTTAGAATTGACGATATGTCAAATCTGAGTTGTAAGGGTTAAAAGTGGGACTGGAGTTGCTGGAAAATAGGCACACGCGTTCGGCTTTTAGCCCTCTTGACCGGATAACAAGAGGGAACTGCTACCGAGAGGTGGAGGCACTATTTGGTGAAAACGTGGTAGAGGCGGATAGCTGAGTAGAACTATATGCGGGCGGTGTGTGAGCTTACTTTGTAGGCTTGCTAATGGATAAGGTGAGGAAGAGGGTCTGTTGATTCAGGGCTGAATTCGTGACTTATCCGAACGAGTAACTTTGTCGTGAGATATGGTGAAAGAGCATGCGAAGATACGAGCATGCCCTAGATAGATGATTATCTGTTTAGGAGAATGGAAAATGAATAATAAATGTGACGGATTATTTTAATAGATAATTCTTTTTAAATGAATTTTTGGAATTCTTGCTTCAAGTTATGTTCAAGTTGTTTTATTCTAACTTCTAGCTCTGGGCTATAACCATATTTTCTAAAGAGGAAATCTTGGTGAGCCTGGAGCAGCGAATGGCAGCCTTTTTCAAGTTTAGCAATTTTTTCTGTTGTAGCCATAATGTTTTCTCCTTTATTGTTTATTATATCATGTTCCATTCTTTTAAGCAGATGATACAGTCAGCCGAGAGCTGGCTTTTTTATTTGCTGTTGGATTTGTTTGGTTGTTTTTATCTACCATGTGATTGTATTTTAAGTTTGTAAGGAGGATAAAATGGATTTATTTGAAGAAATTCTGAATGAAACTTTTGTGGCTTTGGTTGTAGATGGGAATGAAAGCCGGTCTTTAAAGTTGTATGATAATTATGCTAGCACTGAATTTTCAGGCAGTGTCCGAAAAACAGAAGCTGGCTATGTCC
Organism: Streptococcus panodentis; assembly: GCF_017884005.1. Classification (GTDB taxonomy): domain Bacteria; phylum Bacillota; class Bacilli; order Lactobacillales; family Streptococcaceae; genus Streptococcus; species Streptococcus panodentis. The sequence goes on along the minus strand of NZ_QFAY01000004.1, from coordinate 128,365 downwards.
TGAGGATTCAAGATCCTTTCTTTGGGGAAAGCCGGATTCTCAGGACAGATGACGCACGAAAAATTTATGACGAACTCTGGCAGCTGGAAGAAAGCTTGAGGAAAGTCCATGCAGCCATGTCAGACTATCGTCTTTGTTTTGATTAAAGAGGAAGGAGACTGAATGAATTGGAATGAATCATGATGTGGTAATTGCTTACTATCAATCGGGTTATCGTAGAATCTACGATAACTTTTTATTTTCCTTTGAAATTTATAAGACTAGTAAGCTGATGTTAAAGCGGCTCTGTAAAAGCAGCTTAGAGGCCTTGGAGCGATTGAGTAAACAATCTATCGAAAGGGATAAAATCGTGACACAGTCTCTCATGCTGCCGTATAAGAGACAGATTGAAAAGCAGTATCGAAAGCTACAGAGAGGAGTTTGAAATGGAATACTTTGAAAATCGTTTTGAGGGAATTATTGAGAGGTTCAGATTTTCCCTGCGGATGTATCGGGATGACCCGGCTCACTGTGAGCAATGCTATCAGGAAGGTCTGGGGGAAATGGATCGAATTTTTCACCGTCATGATTGTCATGACGGTTTTTCTAAGCGGTTAATGGACTGTCGAAACAGTTATAAGCGGCGCTTGAAAAAGGAATATTTGGGAATCTAGGGGGTGCATAGATGATATTGGCTCGTGCGCCAGCTGCTGCTCTTTAAGCAGAAGCAGAAAGAAAAAAACAAAAGAAATGAGGAATAAACATGGCGGATTTACAAAAGCTCCCAGTGGGACAAGAAGTGATTGGAAAGACAGGGCTCTTTGTCCTGCCTGGATTTACAGAACGACCAGCGACGACCTATGCTGACGCTTACCGCGACTTTGAAGTCAGTGGAGATGTGCAAAATGGGGTCCGGATTCGGGTCTATGGCCTGGAAAATTCAGACATTCCCAAAGACAAAGGAATGCAGAAGATTGAAAGCCTGACCGGGCTTATCATGACAATCGGTTCTGTCCGCTCTCGTGGTAAGTCCAAGGACGAGATTGTCTTTGAAGCGAAGAAATTGAAATTGGCAAAATAAGGAGGAAATTATGACTTTTGTAATTGAAAAATTTAATACCAGCACTGATCCTTACAATGTGGCAAACCTTGGTAAGCTGACCTTTGTCGGCTTCCGGGAAGCCTTTGAAATTTCCGAAGATGGGGAGCGAGAGGGTCGCGCTACCCACATTGAAGTCTTTTCTGAAAAGCTCAATGATGTGATTGGCTTGAAGTTGCCGGATGGCTACCAACCCGAAGAAGTTCCTTTCATGTCTGAAATCGAAGTGATTGGCAAGGCCAGTCCCTTTATCTATAATTTTAACCGGACGGTTAATCAACGAAATGCGGATCCTTATGAAGTCCGTTCTTATGGGTTTGCCTTGCGGGTAGATGGCTTTAAAAAGGCGACTGCTCCTGCTCCAAAAGCAGACAAGCCCCAAGAAAATAAAGGGTAAGACTGAATCGAATTGATTCGGTCTTTTTTATTGCCCTAGGAAGGAGGAAAGATGTCTGTTTTACGCTCCATTTTTCGTTACAAGGGGGTCCGGATTCGGCCTTGGATGATGAAAATTCCCTTAATCTTGTATAGCCTGCTGCTGCTTCCTGTTTGGCTGGCCCTGGGCTTCTTGCTTTACGTTCGTATGGGAGATGTCCAGGCTCTGAATCAGCCCCTGCTGTTGATGGCGGGAGCCGGATTTTTGCTGAACTTTTTCTTGGCGGCCTTTCTCAATCGGTTTCTGGAGGAGCGACTACTTTTTTGGAAAAAGCTTTTTCGCTTGAGTGTCTTGGCCCGCTATCTCTATGAGCGGGGCTACTACTACGAGAAAAAGAAGAAAGAAGCCGGCAAGAAAAGTAAAATCAGGTTCCCTAAGGTTTACTTGAGACAAGGCCGCTATGAATTGGAGGTCATGCTGGAGCTGTCCGGTTCTAAGTTCCAGGATCGGTTTTTAAAGCTGGGAGGGGAATTTGAAACGACCTTCTTTATGGACTATATCGAAGATACCTATGAAGAAAAGTTTATTGTCTATAAGCTGGCTTACTCAGCTTACCTCAACCGGATTCATGCACGAGATGTAAAAATGGTAAAAGGCAAAGGGTTAAAGCTATCCAAGTCTGTTTATTGGGATTTTGTGGAAAATCCCAACTTGCTTCTGGGCGGTGGAATTGGCGGCGGGAAGACCGTTTTCCTGCGCTCTCTCTTGGTTGGTGCGGGGAAAGAAGGCGCTGCTTACTTGTGTGACCCGAAACATGCAGATTTCGTTCCTTTGGCCCGACTGGATGTTTTTAAAGACCGGGTCTTTTATACCAAAGAGGACATTGTGGTCATGTATGAGCGATTTGAACAGATGATGGAGGCCCGCTATGCCTACATGAATCAGCTCATGGAGGAGCGAGGGGAGAAAGAATTAGGGAATTTTGAAAAGTATGACCTAAAACCGGTCTTTCTCATTCATGATGAGGTCAATGCCTTTATGTCTGCTCTTGATGGGAATGATTCTTATGGTTTATGGGAGCGATTCAGGAAAGCAGATGACAATGTGACCTTGAAGGGCCGTCAGGCAGGCTGTTATTTGATTAAAGCCTTTCAGCGCCCTGGCCGTGATGATTTGCCGCTGAAAATCCGCTCCAATATGATGTTCCATGTCACCATGGGCCGCCTAGATGAATATGCTTATGCGGCTATGTTTGGAGAGGAAAACAAAAATAAAAATTTCCGTAATGTCACTCATTTGGCAGGTAAACGGGTCTATGGCCGGGGCTATTGTGCCAATTTCGGTGAACAGGCTCAAGAGTTCTATGCGCCTTTGATTACCAAAGATTTCAATTTCTATGACCTCTTTGAAACGTATGAGCGGATTGAAAATCCCTTTGATCCTCTGGAGGCAGGCAGTCAAGGTCAGCCTGCACCGGATATTCCTTTGCCGGTGTCCGAAAATCGAATTTTGACCCGCAAGGAAGCCCTGCAGGTCCTGCAGGGGGACTTTTCTGACTTAACGGACCGGAATGTCCGGACGGTCTTTGACCTCTTAAAAGAGGGAGCCTATGTTTTTGAGACTGGAGAAGCAGGTAGTCCAGTCATCAAAGAAAAGGACTTGGCGGCTTTCCGTCAGGTTTTTGAGGAGAAGGAACGCTCTGACAAGTCTTACAAGCAGATTGTCCAGGAGCAGTTTGGCTAGGGAGAGAGCGAACAGCGCCAGCTTGAGCGGTGAGGCGCTGGGCGCTTCTCTCTAGCTGAAAGCAGCCGGCCGTGAGGCGGGCTGCTTTCATGTAACCCCCTGTATGTTAATAAGGGGGTTACGGTGAATCACAAAATCATGAATGCCTTGAAGCTCTAAGCCTCAAGGCGATTTTAAAAATTGCTGAAAGAGGGACTTTCAGCGGTTTTTAAAGTCGAAAGACGAAATGACTAAAAAAGGAAGGTGAATCTATGCTGTATGAAAGAGATTGAGACAAAGGATATGGAGAGGCTGCGGCTCTACTTAGGCTTTTCCAAGAAAGAGTTTAGTAAGCTCTTGACAGTTTCGCCTGCTACTTATAATCGCTACTTGGGAAAAGATACGGTGCCTTTTAAAAAGGTGGGCCTGCCCTTGCAGGAGCTGCTGGCACTGAATAAAGAAACCAGTGTCCGGTTGACGGGCCGGATTGACTATATCCGCTTCCGCTTTCGGACCTTGGACTGGCTGGGGGTGATAGATGAGGTCTTTGGTCTCAAGAAGAAACCCTTTATCCAGTATGACTTTGGCCGCTATGGCTATAGCGCTTTTGAGAATTTCAACTTTATCAACGTCTACCACTCAGAGAAAGATAGCGAGATGGGGACGCTGGTTGAGATGACTGGTCGGGGCTGCAGAGAGTTCGAGTGGTACTTAGAAAACGAGCAGAACGGCCGGACCTGGCAGGAGGTTTTAGAGGCAGCCTTGGCTTATGCCAAAAGGAAAAGCAAGTCTCCAGAGGAGGCGGCGGACTTTCTCAAGATTACCCGGCTAGATGTTTCGCTGGATGAAACTTATAACAAGGAGGAGGGGAACTATAACTTATATCAACTAAAAGAGAAAAAAGAGCGGGGTTTGATACAGTCTAAAATGCGCTCTTTCAAGTTCATTGACGGAGAAACACAGAATCGGGCAGACGGCTGCTCAGTCTACTTTGGCTCCAGACAATCAGCGGTCCTGCTCAATTTCTATGAGAAAGACTTTGAGCAGGTTCGCCAGTCCAAGGTTTCCTTGGATACCATCCGGGAGTTGTACGGTTATAAAAACCGCTATGAAGTCCGGATGTTTGGCGACAAGTCCCATGATTTCCTGCTGGAGTGGTGCTATCAGCGGGAAGATATGGCGAGAAAGGCGGTCGGGGTTATCAATGATAAACTCCATGTCTACGCCAGAAAAGGCAAGCGCCTGGTCTTAGATCCAGACTGGTACAAGCTCATGGGAAGCCTGAAAGCCTGTCAGTTTGTGACCGCTCCTCAGGAGGTGGCGATTGCAGAAAAGCAATACCGCTGGTATGAGCGGGTGGTGGCTGGCACTAGGAAGTTTCTGGAGGAAGTCGAGGCCGTCACTGGCTCTGGCCGGCTGGCAGAAATAGAAGCATATGCAGAGATTCCAGAAAAACGCTTGAAAGAACTGGAATGGCTGCAAGATGGGAGTAAGGAGGTAGCAGTTTGAAAAAGGTTGAATGTATCACAGAGGATTCTATGGCAGTTGTAGACCGTGAGCGCTTGTTTGTTCGAGTGGTTGGAAAAGCAGAGATGGTCTTTGCCAGTCAGTATTTCCCTACTTATCGGGGGTCTTATCGTTTGTTACAGATTCCGGTATTTGAGCCCAAGGGACGGCCTCGCTTTCTGCGGGATTGCGAGATTGATTGGGATCGCATGCCAGAAGGGGTGACGGCTTTGGTAGAAACCTTTAAGCAAAGGAGGGAAGATGACAAATCTTAGTTTATTATTGAAAAGTCAGCTGCAGGAGAAAGAGGATTTAACAGAGTTGTTGCGGCGGCTGGTGATTTTGATTCCGAATCGATTTTTTTATGCTCCAGATATTTATACGGAATATTACCAATTTTATCAGATTGATATTTCTGATTCGGTCCGGAAAGTCCGTCAATACAAGCGGGGGTCTGCTCAAGAGCGGACAGAAAAAGAGATGTTGTCTTCTTTGATTCAGCTTTATCATGAGGAATTGGAAGACCTTGCCAATCGGAAACGGCAACGCCTGTTGGAACTGTTGCTGCAGCAGGGCCGACAAGACCAGAAAGCTTCTATTCTGGCCTTGGCAGCCAAGTATCATATAGAGAAATGGCTGCTATCCTTAGAAAGTGAGAGGTAAGCAGATGTTTCGTTATATTTTTAATCCGCTCAGTCTGTTTGATTGGCTGCGTATGCAGAGCTTGCTGGTTTATGAAATGCAACAGCTGGTCAGAAATAGCAATCGGGGCTGTCTCATTGTATGGAACAGCTGCCGCCCTCCTCCTACCGTCTGAATTAGTTGGTATCAGAGAATTTGAAAGAAATGAGGAAAATACAGATGGCACAAACACGAAACGAAGTGGATAAGAAGGTCTTGGGTCTTGCAAAGGAAGCAGGGGAATTGTTGGCTAATTATAAGTATGGTGAAGCTTGGTCGGTCATGAGGCAGTTACATGGTCTGGTCAAGAAGAAAAATGCTTTGACTTTGCCGGACTCCATGGTGGAGGCTTTGGAAAAGCATATCAAGGACTACTATCATCAATATGACGTTATTACCCAAGCTCGCAAAGCCATGACCGCTATCGGTAGGAAAATGGGGCAGGTGGAATGATAGGGAGGCATTGCGCCCCTCTTTTTCATTTTAGAAAGTCCAAAGGTGTCAACTCTGAATGCTATTTATAATTTATGGTACTCTCGCTATAAGATGGGTGATACAATTTATCGTGAAAATCCTTGTATTGGTGCAAATATTGTGAATTGGCTGTTGTATGAATATCATTTGAATGAGCAGCCGAGCAAAGATTGGCTCATATCAATATTTAGACAACGTGCACCTTATTTACTTAAAAACATGTTCCATATTTGTTTTTATGTCGATCCGGATCGTTTTGACTATCATCTTTGGGCCAATCACCGAGAAGAAATTGAAGAAATCTTGCGAGATGTAGGAGGGGAATCATGATTGCTAATATTCGAGTATTGGAAAAAGACGGTAACATTCATACTCTCTGTCAGTTGGATTTAATGAAATTTAATATTGATCAGATCCAACAGCGCATGGAGGAAAGGGGAATCAAGGGAGAAAACTTTAAGGTCTGCGGTTTTTCAGATTGGGAAACCGGCCCTTATATTTCTCTGGAAGAAGCTTATCTTTTGAAAGGAAAGATAAATAATTGTTATGAAGGTGATGATTATTTGGTGCGGCATATGTTTCAGCAGCGGAAAACGTTTAATTTTGTCATGGCGCATTCGTTTAAGTTTGTGACAAAGGACGAGGTAGAGCTGATGAAACAACTTTTGAAGGGAGCGGATATGGACGAGGTGGTGGAATTTTTCTTTAAAGCCAATAATTGGGTAACGGCGATTCAGTCTTATATTCGAGCCGGTCAGGTGCTGTCTACCCCAAAAGGTTTTTATTTGGATGTTGGGTATTGAAAGGAGAGGGACAATGATCATTTACAGAATCCAGCAAGACCGGACTAAGAAAGAAAATCCTTACAGTGTCTGGTCTGGAGATGACTTAATTGAAGACCATTTATCCTATGGGGAGGCCCTTTATTGGACTTTTCGGGAATTGTCCGGGTTCGTCCAGTTAGGGTATTTGAACCAGGAACAGGCGGACAGCATGCGGGGAGATATTGAGGCTTATAATGCCTTTATCTTTCAGTTGATTGCTGTACCGCATTAAGTTTCCATTCTAACGGACAATTTTAAAAATGTCTGTTCTAGTGGAAAATAAATGCAAAAATGTAAAGGAGAGCCATGAAAAAATTATTGCTGATGTATGAACAGGTTCAGGACTTCTTCTCTCACTTTGTGAAGCGGGAGAAGAAGCCAAAAGCTGGCGGCTTGAAGGTTGTCAGTAAAAAGACGGTCAATCTTGCTATGCTGGCAGGATTGATTTTTATTTTGCTGGTCGGTCTGATCGGCGGGATTCGGGCTATGACTTTATCTAATAAAGTCACGAATCTGGAGCAGGCTGTTTCTAAGGCTCAGGCAAATCAGACGGTGAAACCGTCAGAAACAGGGGTAGACAATGCCTTGGAGTATTATCTCAATGATTTTGTTTACTACTACTTTGTTATCTCAGAAAATCCGTCTGAACAGGTGGAACAAGCCGAGAAGCTGAAAAGTTTCTATGGGTCTGAACCGGATATCCAGTCTCAGGGTCAGATGAAAAATCCCAGTGAGCTGATCTGGTATCGGATCTTGAGGGTCAAGGATAATGTGGCTACTTATCAGGTGCGCTACAAGCAGAAAGTTAAGGAGGGGGATGCGACCAAGGAAGAAGAAATTGCAACAGAATTTAATATCCCATACGGCCAGACCGATACAGGCTATTATGTCGCAGGGCTGCCCTGGTTCACTGCTTGGCAGTCTAATCAGGTAAAATCTGTCAAAGACGGCTTGAAACTGAATCAGTCTGATCGGGTGGATGAAAAAACCAAGAAGAAACTGGATAAGTTTCTGGAGGTCTTTTTCATTAATTACACGACCAGTCAGGATAATCTGGACTTGGTGGCCAAGGATATCAAGACTGTAAATAATACAGTTTTTAAAACACTGGACTTTTCCTACTATAAGGAAAAGAAGGGCGAGATTGTGGCTTATGTGCAGGTGACCTTTGAGGTCGCAGGTTCCAGTCATGCAGAAAATTTCACCCTTTATCTTTCTGAAAAAGGTAAGTCCTACTATATCAATAAGATGGATCATATGATTCCATCAAATTATGCAAAATAGAAAAGGAGAAATCATTATATGAATACAGGTGGATTGCAAGGCTTTCTTCAAGGAGATGGTTTTTGGCTTATAACTTTTATTGCGATTGTACTGGTCATTATGGCTTGGCGGAAAGGTTCCTTTGTTGATTTAGGGGTAACCATATTTTTCTATGCCGTTATTGCCATTTTGACAGGTGGGGGAAGGCAGCTGCTGAGTTTTGTTGGCTGGATTTTTCGTACCTTTTTGGGTTGGGAAACGGGGCTGTGACATGGATAAGGAGAGAATTTATGATTATAAAAGGGGTGTAAATGCCCCCTATTGGATTCAGGAAATAAAGACTAAAAAAGGTACGCGGATTTGGTATTTTGCTACTCCTATGCAGGTGTCCTTTTTTGTGGTCTTTGTCTTGGTCTTAATTGTCATGCTGACTTATCTCAATCCTATTCTCCAGCCGCTGAATAAGCTAACCCATTCAATTTCTTTCACTCTTTATTGGTATGTCCCTTATAAGCTGTCCAAACTCTACACAGAATATGAGCCGCAAGGCAAGAAAATGCACGTTTTTCTGCTGGATTGGCTCCGCTATTTCTGGGAGTATCGCTTAAATAAAAAAGCGATTTACCAGGGAAAACGGGTGGAAACATATGAAAAAATCGTATTTGAAAAAACAGAAATATAAGGAGGTTCAATGGCTACGACATTAGTTTACCCAATCATTCGGACACATAGCCATTTGGCTATGAAGCAGGACAAAAGCGTCATGGCCTTTTATCGTGTTCCAAATGTTCCGGTTACCATCACGGATAAAGATAAAAAGCTGGAACATAAAGTGGCGGTGGCTCAAGTGCTGCGGAAATTGGCCAAAAACAAATCCTTTGAAATCTCTCTGATTCCAAAGGATTTTTTGCTGGAAGAAAAGATGAAAGACTTTTCTGCGGCGCTGTCTCCAGACAGTCGGGAGCTGGGGGAGCAGCTGTTAGCTGATACTGTAGAAAAGCTGACGGATGAAATGGAGATACCTTACCAGTATGATTGGCTGGTTGGGGTTAATCTTCTTAAAGACACCCGGCAGACAAATTTGCAGAGCCTAGCGCTGGAGCGGTTCACAGAACTATCTGCTTTTGCGGCTAAGGGGGTTGGATATGAGCTGGAGATTCCTGAAAACTGGTTTGAGGACTACAAGACCAGTGAAGCAGCGGTCTATCAGATTCTTTCCAGTCTCAAGGTTCAGCGGCTGACAGATGAACAGTTGTTTTACTATCAGCGCATGCAGTTCTTGCGCTATATCCCGCACTTGCGGGAGGAAGTGACAGCTAACAGGAACTTGCTTAATGTAACAGACACTCTGATCAAGGTCATGGCTGGAGGCTTTCTGAAATTAGAAAGCCCATATGGTTCATCTTTTTTAACCATTCTTCCCATTGCGAAAACTCCTATTATCTTTAATGGATTCCACTTAGGGGAGTTTACGCAGCGGTTCGACTTTCCAGTTGAACTCAGAATTAATGCGGAGTTTCTGGATAAGACTTCTCTCAGAGGCCGTATGGAGCGCTCTAATAACCGTTTTGAGAATATCATGACGGAGGCAGAGAGTACGGCCACAGCCCAGCAAGATGAAATCATTCTGGGGGCTATGTCCCTGAAAGACCTCATGAAAAAAGTTGGTGATAAGAAGGGATCTATCCTTGAATATGGGGCTTACTTGATTGTGTCAGCTTCTAGTTTGCAGCAGCTGCGTGCCCGTAAGCAGACGGTGCTCAGTTATTTTGAAGATATGAATGTGGAGGTAAGTGAGGCGAGTTTTGATACGCCTTACCTCTTTCAATCCTTGCTGCATGGCAACCTGCTGGATAATAAAACGAGAACCTGGTCTCATTATGTGACACCTCGGGGACTGGCAGAACTCATGCCTTTTACCAATACCAAGGCTGGCAATCGCGTTGGTTGGCATATTGGCCGGGTAGACAACTACGTTGGCCAGTGGGAAAGCTTAGAGAAGGCCCAGCGTTCTTCAAAGAATATTGTTTTATTCAATGCGACGGTCGGGAATAAGGAAAACATTGCAGGCAAGCAGACAAAAAATCCTCATATTCTAATCACTGGTGCAACCGGTGAGGGGAAGTCTTTCTTGGCTGAACTAATCTTCACCTTAACTTCCTTGCAGAATGTCAAGGCGCTTTATGTTGATCCGAAAAGGTCGGTTAGAAAGCACTTTGAAGCGGTTGTCAAAGATCCAGATTTTAAAAAGAAACATCCGCTGCTGGCCAAACACATCAAGAGCATGAACTTTGTAACGCTGGATAGCAAGGATGAATCCAATCATGGGGCACTTGATCCTATTGTTATGCTGGATAAGGACGACGCTATTTCTGTAGCCAAGAATATGCTGAATTACTTGTTAAATTCTAACAAGAATATTAAGGTCACCATAGACCAGGTCACGGCTATTTCAGAAGCTATCACGGCTGTTGTAGAGCGCCGTCAGAAAGGCGAGACGGTCGGTCTGAAACATGTACTGGATTTGTTGCTGGAGAGCAGTGAGAAAGAAGTCCGGTCTGTTGGCCGCTTCTTAAACTCTGTTGTCCAAGGCTCAATTCTGGAGCTGGCCTTTTCTTATGGAGACGTGACAGGCTTGTCTTATGACAAGCGGGTGACGGTTCTGGAGGTGGCTGATTTGGCCCTGCCAGATGATAAGAAGCAAAATCAAGACGCAATCAGGGAGGACAAAGAAATTAATTCTACGGTCCTCATGTTTGCCTTGGGGGCTTTCTGTTCTCGCTTTGGAGAACTCAACCGTCATGAAGACACCATTGAGTTTTTCGATGAAGCATGGGTTTTGATGAAGTCGGCAGAAGGCCGTGCTATCATCAAATCTATGCGTCGGGTTGGCCGCTTCTTTAATAACATCTTGTGCCTCATCACTCAATCTGTGCATGATGCAGAGTCCGATGAAGACACAACCGGCTTTGGCACAATCTTTGCCTTTAAGGAAAAGAATGAGCTGCCGGATATCTTGGAACACGTGGGGCTGGAAGCGACCAAGGAAAATCTGGAATGGGTGAACAGCATGATTTCGGGTCAATGCCTGTACCGTGATGTCTATGACAATCTCAATATGATTACGGTCACAAATATTTTTGAGGGGATTGATCCATTGCTCAAACCAATGGCAGGTACGGTGTCTTCAGAATTGGAAAACAAATACGCAGCATAGAAAGGAGGGACAGCGTGCAGGAAATGTTTGAAAAACTAAAGGGAGTGGATATCTTCTCCTTGAAGTCTTATTTAGAAAAAACTGAATCTATTGAAACTTCTACAATAGCAATGTTAAATGAAGTCTTTGTCAACCTTCCTTTCTTCCTCTTGAATCTAGTTGTGGGGTTCTTCTCCCTCATGATCCGGATTTTCGAGAAAATAGACCTATACGGCTCTTATAAGCAGTATGTTTACAATGGTTCCAAGGCTATTTGGCAGTCCTTTACAGGGGCTGCTTCGGGAGTAGCCCAAGGGTCACTGGTCTTTATGCTCTTGATGGTGCTAGGTTTTTATCTGTTCTTTTGCTTTGTCTTGTCTAGCGGCTCTTTCTCCCGCAAGCTCCTACATGTCTTGGCTGTGGTAGCTTTGGGCTTTGCCTGGTTTGGCACGGTCTCAAACACCTCTGGGGGCCTCTATATATTGGATACGGTTGATAGTATAGCTGATACAGCAACCGAGCAGATTGCCAATATTTCTGTACCTTATGGAGATAATCAAAATCTGAAAATTGGGGAATCAATGGCAGACAGCTACATAGCAGAAACAAGCTATAAGGCCTATCTCTTTGTCAATACCGGTCAGGAAAATGGCAAATACAAGAATAGGCAGTCAGGAAAAGAAGAATCCTTTGACGATTCCAAAGTCTTAGGCAGTCTGGATAATTCGGGCAAGTTTAAAGCCGTTTCTAGTAAAGATAGGGCTGATTATGTTGATGATATGGGGAATAAAGCCAATGATGATGAAGAAAAAAATCGCTGGGTTTCTGCGGTATTCGATTTCATGTTTATTAAATTGTTTTATGTGTTCTTTAAAACTATAGAGGCCATTGTCATTGCCATTCCTATTATTCTGATTCAGCTGCTCAATCTCATTGCTCAAAGCCTAGTGCTGATTATGATTCTGCTCTTTCCAGTCGCTCTTTTGGTCTCTTTCATTCCTCGCATGCAGGACATTCTCTTTGGGGTCTTTAAAATCATGTTTGGCGGTCTGGCCTTTCCAGCCATTACCAGCTTGTTAATCCTCTCTATTTTCTATCTGGAGAAGATGATTGAAGGCTTGCTTATGCAGGGCTTTACAGGAGCGATTAAAGACTATGGCTCACTGTCTACCTTTAATGGTTTGTTCCGCCTGATGGTGGGCGTTGTCGGGAAAGCTATTGTTTATTTTCTGATTTGGAAGTACAAGGCCCAGCTGATTGAGGTTTTGCTTGGTTCTCGGGCTAAAATTGTAGTTAATCAGGTAGATGACCGCATGAGGCAAACCATGACAGAAGGCAAAGACCGGCTGGTGGAAGCCTCTGCCAATGCCTTTGAAGGGGCGCAAAAGTCCACGGCCTTTCTGATGGCTGGGGCTGGTTTTGGTGCTGGTGCGTTGGCTCAGTCTGGCAAGTGGCTCAGCAACTGGTTTTCAGGTGGCCGGCCTATGTCAGAGGAAGAACCAGAGATGCCCGCTGGAGACAGTGCTCCTGATCTGGAAGATGAATCAGGAGTATCAGATATCGCTCAAAGTTCGCCAGATACTCCAGGAGTGGCAGATTCTCCTTTCACTTATGAGGGGGTGGATTATGAGCAGGTCAAAGCGGACAGCCGGACAGAGCAGGACCGGACAGAGTTTGAGGAACTGCAAAGCAAGCGTCTGTCTAATCGGGACAAGCGCAAGGTGGATAGGCTGGAGAAGGAATTAGAGAATTACCAAGAATCAGAGGCTATGTATGAACCTCAAGGCTCTAATCCCTTTATCCGCAACTATCGCAAAACACTTCCAAAAGATGAATTGCTGAAGAATAATATCCGTCGAAAAAATGATATTATCGAGGAATTGAGTAGATTGAGAGGAGAGGGCTAAGATGAAAAAACTATTTGGCTTCGGCCTGGTCTTGTCCTTCTTTTCTCCTTTGTTGCTGGTCTTGGTTATCGTCGGGGCCATGGCCGGGAATCCTGATTCAAACACTGCGTCAGAGGTAGACGGTGTGACCTATGTAGACCATTGGTCAGACGGTGATGCCTATACTCATAACCTCTTGGCTCAGCGTTATGGGATTACAGCAGAGCAGCTGGATGGTTTCTTGGATTCAACAGGAATCAAGTATGATAAGTCCAGAATCAACGGCAAAAAGCTCTTAGAATGGCAGGCGGCTTCTGGTCTGGATGTCCGGGCCATTGTGGCCATTGCTCAGCTGGAAAGCTCGTTAGGTACGGCTGGTGTTGCCACTCAAAAGGGGGCGAACATGTTCGGTTATGGGGCTTTTGATTCCAATCCGGATAATGCAGCCAATTTCAATGATGAAGCTGCGGTCACTGGTTTGACAAAGACGACCATCATTCAGAATAAGAATGAGACATTTAAGATTCAGGATGACAAGGCCAAGAAGAATGCGGCAGGAACACTGAATACAGCCTCAGAAGGCGGTGTTTATTTCACAGATACTTCTGGCAGTGGCAAGCGCCGGGCGGAAACCATGGAAAAGCTGGATAAGTGGATTGACGACCATGGCGGCACACCTAAAGCGCCTCAGAAGGCGGTGGCTAAAACCAGAGACGGCGGCGGTGTCACTTCTGCAGGTGTACCTGATGGCTATAGCCTATCTAAACAGATAGATACTTCGGGTTATATTGCTGCTTCTTATCCTTATGGTCAGTGCACTTGGTTTGTCTTTAATCGAGGCAAAGAGCTAGGGGTGTCCTTTGACCCTTATATGGGGAATGGAGGCGACTGGAAGCATAAGACAGGCTATCGAACGACCAATACACCGACGGAGCGGGCGGCACTGTGCTTCTCACCTGGTCAAGCTGGAGCAGATACTACATATGGCCATATCGCCTTTGTGGAGCAGGTTAAGTCGGATGGATCAATCCTGATTTCAGAAGCCAATGTCAAAGGGCTGGGAGTGATTTCCTATCGCACTTTTGACAAGGAAACGGCCGGTCAGTTTACTTATGTGATTGGTCATTGATGAAAGCAAGTCTAGAAAAGTGGCTTGCTTTTATTTTTTGTAAGGAGGAAAGATGAATACTGAACTGAAATTGCAAAATATCGAAAATTTGCTTGGACTTCTGGTAGAGCTTATTCAGAATCAAGCTAAGAAAGAAGGATATCATATAATCCTTACCCAAAAGGAATTGTTGACTTTGTTGGAAATTTCACCCAACACTTTAAAATCTTGGGAAAATAAGGGGTTGAGAAGGTTGGAACCGCCGATTGAAAATACCAGAACGGTTTTTTATAAATTGGATGAGGTGATTCAATTTCTGACACCTTAATTTTAGATATGTTAAAATAAATTCAACTGTGGAGGCTCCATGAAAAGAAAAATTGTGAATCACAACAATAGAAAAGTAATCAAAATCATAAAGAAAGATAATTCTATTAGCTACACTGTGCGAGGGGTTTATCTTGGCATAGATGTAAAAACTGGAAAAAAAGTTACTACATCTATTACAGCCAAGACTTTGAGGAGCTTGGATAAAAAGATTAATCAGGCTAAGCTTAATTTTGAAAGCAATGGATCTACTCTAAAAGAGAATGTAGTTATTACAACTTTTGAAGAACTTTGTGAATTTTGGTTTGCTAGCTATGTTACATGGGTGACGTCTCAAAATACAATTAATCGGGTCAGAGGATATCTGTATACTTATATTATTCCTAAATTTGGGAGTTATAAGCCTGATCAGATTAAGTCTGCTGATGTGCAATTATGGGTGAATCAGTTGGCAAAGCTGTCTCAAGAATCTATTGATTTGGGTACTTTGCAGGCACAAAAGGGATCTGCTAAAGATTTTGGAGCAGTCGCTCATAAGCTGGAGGATATTTTTGATTTTGGTATTGTAAATTTTGGATTGCAACAAAATCCAGTTACAGGTATAAAAATCCCCCCTAAGCCTAAAGCAAATAAAAATAGGGTGATGGTTTTGCATGATGATGATTTGAGAAAGTGGCTTAACTTTCTTGATACTTTGCAAAGCACTAGAGCTAATAGGCGTTTTATTGTTATTTGTAACACTCTTTTAGCTTCCGCTCTCCGTATTAATGAATTGTTAGCGTTAGAAATTGATGATTTGATTTTTGAAACTAATGAAATTAAAGTTAGTAAGACGCTCATGTGGAAACCAGGAGATAAGAAACTTGGAATTAAAGGTAAGATGATTTGTAAAAATACTCCAAAAACAGATGCTGGAAATCGTAAAGTTTCTGTTCCTTCTGACATTCTTGTAGAACTCCAGAGTTTCCATAATGAAATGAATCAATACTTTGATAAGCATGGACTCCCTCACTCAAACTTGATTTTTCCAACAATTTATGGTAATTATATGTGTGATAGAAATGAGCGGTCAACACTTAAAAGGCGATTGATGTCGCTTGGCTTGCCGGACTATGGATTTCATTTATTTCGCCATACTCATGCTTCTATGATGTTGAATGCAGGCTTGAATTGGAAAGAATTGCAAGCTAGAATGGGACATAAATCAATTTCAACTACCATGGACACTTATGCTGAATTAGCTCCTAAGAAGAAGCATGAAGCGGTCAATATTTATCTTGATAAGTTGAATGAATTACATAAAAAGTGAATGACTACATTTTTGACTACATTTTCTATTAAGAAAAAATTTGAAAGCTGAGTAATGTTACTATAGCAATGTTTCTGGCATGATTGAAATGAGTATATTTTATTATTACGGAAGTAAAATAATTAATATGACAAAAGCCCTTGAAATCACCTGATTTCAAAGGCTTTTTCTTTGCTCTTCAGCGGCATCATCGCATGGGCAGGGGGCAGAAAAGCGAACGGATTCCTCTGATTATAGCCCTTCTTTCCGCCTCAGCTCAAAAAGCTCTTCGACTGTGAGCCCAAATACCTGAGCGATTTTAAGAGCCATTTCCAGCGAGGGATTGTAGCGATTGTTTTCCAGATGCAGAATGGTCTCACGGCGCATGCCGATGCGGTCGGCCAGCTCCTGCTGGGTCATGCCCTTAGACTCGCGGACGGATTTGAGATTGGTGATAATCTTGCTTTCTTTGGCCATGTTCAGCTCTCCTTCTCAAAGACAAAGAAGGCAAATCCAAAGAGCAGGACCAGGACGCCAATGGCGATGAAGAAGAGACCGGCATTGACTGCGATGGATCCCCGAACTGCGCTGATAGCTGCAAACAGCAGCAAGGTCAGCACGCAAAGAACAAACATCAGCGTTGCCGCTTTGCCCAGATTGATGTAAAAGCGTTCATCTGCCTTTTCTTTGACCTTTTTCAAAGCGAAAAAGAGGAAAAAGAGCAGCTGGATAGCGAGGAGAGCCCCCAAGGCAATATCCTTTATCAGGGAGGGCTGGGTGCTCGGCGTCCACAGCCAGACTCCGACAGTATAGATAGAGGTTGCCGCAAGAGTCAGCAGACTATAAAATTTAGCGGTCAGGTTATAGACCTGCTTTTCCTTAACTTCTTTAATCTTTTCTGGCCACGGTTTCATGTGCAGCCAGCCCCAGACAGCTGCCAGCTGGCCCAGCCCAGCCAGACCGACAATCGCCCACTTGGCTGCCCAGCTGAGGTTGCCGGAACCAAAGAATACAGTAAAATCAATAAATAGAGCAGTGGCAATCATTGCAAGCAGACCGCCCGTTTTTTGTTTCTTTTTCATGATTGACTCCTTTCGCTATGTTAGAAATAATTCACTTCTTTATGTTATAAATATATCACCTTTCTCGGAGAAATGCAAGAGATTGCAGGCAGTCTTTTAAAAAAATTACCAAAACAGCCCCACATCCAACGGAAATCAACTTCTCCACCCATAAAGAGGCTGCCAGCCATTCCCTTGCCTGGCCCAGGGCAAAAAGAAAAAGCCTGAAAACAGCTGAGCTGCTCATTCAGGCTTGATACAATCAGAAACTGCATTTCCTTTGACCGCTTCTTCGAGGCCGGGACAAAAGTACCCAGCTTCGTATAGTCCATTCGATTGTTTGATGTTCCAGACGCAGTGGTTAGGAAGTTCTGTTGTTGACTTTAGTCAACCGGCATTTCCCCTGCACACGGGACGGCTGACTGAGTGTCATCAGAAAGAGAGTCGATAGTACTAACGGGCAGCAACGGCATTGTAGACCATCGGCTTGACGATTTTCTGGCAGCCGATACTCATCAGATAGGACAGCAGGAAAATGATAAAGACGCCAAAGCTGTAGACGGTATTGCGAGGCATCAGCAGCCTAAAAAGGAAGATAATAAAAGGATGGATGATATAAATCATGGTGGCGTATTTTTTGGCGATATTATTCAGGATAGGGATATTGATATTGCGGGAATTTCTGATGGCATAGAGGAAAATGGCACTGGACAGAAAAAGTGTGCTGGGATAGAGGTCATACTCCGTCCCGATAAAGCGGTACTCCAGCAAGATCATGCCGGCGATGCCCAGGCCCAGGCCCCATTTCTGCACTGCAGACAGCTGATAAGACAAGATGCGCTCCCGATACCGAGCGAACTGCATTCCTGCGATAAAGAAGGGGAAGCCAAGAAAGAGAAAGTTGCGGTAGTAAAATTCATTGTCCGTGCTGAATTCTATGCAGAAAGCTGCCGCCAGCAAGAGCAAGGATACCCCAAAGGTAGACAGGTGGTGAAAATGCTTATAAAAGAGGAGATAGAGCAGATAAATGTAGGAAATAGCCAGCAGATACCAAGTCGGTGTCCCGGCTGATCCGATTAATTCTTTGGGACTGTTAAAGAGGAAAAAGTCTATAAAATCAGTTGCTTTCAGCTCTGCCAGTTTCTCTGCCAAACCTTCCCTCGCCGTCAGATTGATCACATGAACCGCACCATAAAAGAGAAAACTGCCTGCGGTCAGAAGCAGCATCTGCTTAAGCCGGCTCTTTACTTTCTCCCTTGAGATATGAAAGGAGAAATAGCCCGACAGCATCATAAAGAAGGGAACGGCAAAACGGGCTACAATCTGATAAAAGTCCCCAAATTCCCCGGGCAGCAGAAAATGCAGGGTCACAATACTAAAACATGCCAAGGCCTTGACAGCATGCAGGGTCGTATTTTCAGTTTTCATCGCTGGTTTCCTCTCATTCAGCAGCATTCAAGATAGCAGCTTTGTGCCTAGTACTCATTCTGTTTTAAACTCACAGCTCCTCATCGCCTTGCTTCGGCAGGCTGTTGGAGGAGGCGGGTGGGGAAGGGCGGCGGGACAGACTCCCATGATGGCGGCGCCCTCACCCGCAAAGGGGCGTCTCTTTGATAAGGTACTGCATAGGATCCACTCTCCAGTACAGCTGAGACTTCCTGACGGCTGTTTCTACTCCAGACAGTGCTCTCAAAAGTCAGAGAGAGACCCCTAGATTTTTCTCTGTGAATCTCATAGATTGAGTCTAACTTGCTGAACATTATAGCATTTCTCTTGTTCCATTCTGAATACAGACTATTACGCTCACATTAAAAAATGCTTCATTTTATGACAGGAAAAATGAAGCAGCATTGACTGTCAGGAAATGAACAGCAGCGCCGCTGGCGGCTTCCTTCAAAAAGGGTGTTCTGCATTGCCACACTTCCTTTAATAAGCTTCGAAAAATAGCAGCAGCTCGCATTTTTCTTCTGCCTTTTGCGAATAATGTAAGTAAGAGCACAAAACGGAGAGGAGAAAAAATGAATCCGCAAGAGAAAAAGGCAGTGCGCCACCCCAACCTGTCCCCGACCATGGACATGGTTGCTAAAAAGATTTTTCATCAGGAACGGCTGACCGCAGACTTTGTCAGAAGCGTACTCAAGCTGCCGGTAAAGTCTGTCGAGATCCTGGAGGGAACGCAGATTCAGCTGGAAGAGTACGATCATCTGGGCTTTTACACTGCTGTAGATGTCCGAGCCCAGCTGGACGATGGGACACAGATTATTATCGAAGTTCAAGTGACCAAACAGCGCGCCTTTATCAATCGCCTCATGGCCTATATCGCCAATCAGATTGCCAGCAATCTGAAGCGAAACAAGCAGGATAAAGCGACGCATACACTGTATTCGGAGATGAACCCCGTCTACTGCATTGCCATTCTGGAGCAGGATTATTTTGCAGACGGGCGCGCTTTCCGCACCATTTCACTCAGGGATGATGAGACCGGAGAGCCCCTGCTTTCCGACTTCAAAGACAGCCGGAGCCGTCCGCCGATGGCATTTGCATTCTTGGAACTAAGCAAGTATAATAGAGATAAGGTAGCGGATTACAATCTGCAGAAATGGTTCGAATTCTTCCGCAATCAGCCTTTTGACATCCCGACGGACCCTGTCATCAAAGAGGCCGAGGAACTTTTGGACCAAACGCGCTGGACCAAGGAGGAGAGACAGATGTTTGATGAGAAACGCAGGCAGCAGGACCACTATGAGGCCACTATGGCCCAGATTTATTACGAGCATGAGCTGGCCATTCAGGAGGAGCGTGAGAAAGGACTGAAACTAGGTGTCCAACAGCTCGTCCTAGCCATGCTGAAAAATGGGGCCAGTCCGCAAACTATTGCCCAGCTGACCGATATTCCCGAAGAAAAAGTGAAAGAAATTGCCGAGAGGGCAGACATGTCCCAAGCTGAAATCGGGTAGATTGCTGAACAGAATGTGATTGGATGACAGTCTGCCAATCCAGACGGGCTGATGATGAGAAAGAACACAAGGAGGCCGAGACATTGCAGTGTCTCGGCCTCCTTGTGCTCTAGTATTGTCATGTTCTGTCTTTTTTATCCTAGTATACGGGTAAATCCACGGATTCTCAACCGAGGGGCTTTTCATATTGTCTCAATGACGATATTACTCCATCTCCCGCAGATAGTTCAGAGCCTCATCAAAGGTTTTGACGGGAACAATCTGCATCTTGCTCTTGATGCGGATAGCGGCGCGCAGGGCTTCATGGTAGTTGGAGCGCAGTTTCGGATTGTACTGGGCAATCTCTGGATCAATGCTGTCGTCAGGAACGAAGAAAATCTGAGCTCCTGCCTGATCAGCGGCCCGGACTTTCATTTCCACTCCGCCGATTCGGCCGACGTCACCCTTATGGTCGATAGTCCCAGTTCCGGCGATCACCTTGCCTTTGGTGATATCCTCTGCCACCAGCTGATTGTAAAGCTCCAGACTGAACATCAGTCCGCCTGAAGAACCACCGACGCCATTGCTCTTAAAGGAAGCCAAGGGATTCATCAAAACGCTGGCTACAGAGCCAAACTCAACCCCCAAACCGGGCTTGCCAGTTACTTCATCAACAATCAAGGGAGCGCTGGCCAGACCGATCACACCTCTGCGGCTGTACTCAATGCTGACGACATCGCCGACTTTGCGCTGCTCCATCTGGTCTACAATATCATAGGGGCTGCTGTAGCTTTGATTGTCAACCTTGAGAATCAAGTCGCCCTGCTGCAGCTCCTTAGCCAAAGCCGTGTCTCGGCTGACACCGTTAACATAGATGTTCTTATGAACGACTTCCACCGGCCGATTGGCCGCCCGATAAGCAACCTGCAGGGCATTGAGCTGGGAGGAGGCCATGGTGCTGTTCTCCAGCTCTTCCCGCTCTTTGTCCTTGTCAAAGTAATTTGCCGGTGCATTGATAAAACTCGGCTCCAGACTGTAGTCAGGCAGCAGGGCTAAAAGAAGGCTAAAAACTCGGGCTTCAGAAACACCGACCGCCAGCAGATAAATTTCACCGCTTTTCTGACTGCTGCCTCCTTGAATCTGGACAAAGTCTTTGGCATTCATAGCCGGACTTAAACGTTCCAATTCATAACCGGGCAGCGGGATAAAGCCGATACCGGCTAGCAGCAAAACAGCTAGTAAAATTCTTCCCATCGATTTCATAACTTTTATTCTCTCCTATTATAGTCTTTTCGTTTGCTTTTAGCAGTGAGGCGGTGGGACAGTTTCAGCCTATCGCTTAACATACAGGACGATAGGGCAGCGAGTTGCTCAAAACCTCCCGTGGAGGTTTTGAGGTGGCAGATAAAGCTTCCGTGAGGCAATCTCAAAAGTACGACAAGGCCAGCTGACAAAGTAATAAAAGAGAAACTAAATGACGATGCATACTGCATTTGCTCGATCTCCAGCCTAACTGTTTCTTTTTCGGGTTTCTCAGCTCAGGCTAGTCTGTTGGAGCCTCGCGGGCTGGGTTGCTTTGGGTGTTCAAAGAGATTTACTCTCCGAAATCAGCAACATCCCAGTCCTTCTCCATCAAGCTGTTTGCAAAAATGGTCCGTGCCGACAGGGAAAAGGTATAAAAGCCGCTGGCCAAGATCAGGGCAGGAAGCAGCAATATACCGTAAATGAGGGACTGATAGCCGCCAAAGCTTGCAGTGAGGAAGGGAACCGCTGCCATGAGCAGGAAATGATAGAGGTAGCAGCCCAGCATGGCTGCAAGCATCAGGGAAAAGCTGAGCAGCACATAGCGGCCTCTGTAACCATCCATGAGTGTGACCGACTTTTTCAGACAGCCCATGAAAGACAGGGGTCTGGATAGATTGTCAGCTGAGCTGGTATCCTGAATGATATAGGGCAGCAAAAAGAAATGCGAATCAACCAAGAAGGTAAAGAGCAGATAAAAGACCATGAAGAGAAAAGGAAAGAGAAACTGAAAAATCACAACGGATTCAGGGCTGATGGCCAGCCGATAAAAAGTGAAAAGACTGGCAACTCCGAGGCTGACTCCAATGGTCGTCCAGCCCATGTACAGGAGCAGAACCTGCACAGCACTGACGATAAAAGAATAGAGCAGACGGGTAAAAAAACCGTCCGATATGCTGTACCAGATGCCGGGCCCCAAGTAGAGTTTGACCAGATACGGGCTGCGGACCATGGTCAGGGAGAATTTATTGATATAGGCCAAACCAAAGGCGATGAGAAAGGCCAGGCAGGTCAAAATGAGAATTGACTGATAACTCCAATTGGAAATATGGAAAAAGAGAACAGCTCCCAGCAGCACCAGCGGAATGCCGATCAGCAGCAAACCGCCCAGCCAGACAAAATAGTAATCAGTCATAGAAACCCAAGCCCGCTTGAGAATCCTGAATACTTTAACTTCATTCATAATGTATCATCCTAATACTCAAAGAAAATCAACTGTTGAAAAGGGATAAGAACCAGGTCAATGTCAACGGGCGATAAATCGTCTCATTGACCTGCGAGAGTCCTGAACATCAGTCCGGGAGACTGTTGAAGCTGACGGATAAAGCAAAAGCAGTTTGTATCAGCTTGTCTTCATCAAAGAGATTGAACACAGACCAAAAGCTCCAGCGAAGCCTTTGAGCCGGTGAATGAAACTTCCGTAAAGAGTGACATCTTCGATTTTCAAAGAGTATATAATCTTTTAGTTTGCTTTTAGTCGTGAAATGGCCTGAGAGTGAGGCTGGGACAAAAGTCCTTCAGTCTCGCTTTGTTTTGGAAAAAAACTCTTGACGCGGTAGCTGATTGCTCAAAAGCTCCAGTGGAGGTTTTGAGATTATAGATAGAGCTTCCGAGAGGAAGCAACAAAAGCACTGCTTTGAGGTTGCGGATAGGACTTGCGAAGCAAGTCTCAACTTTGTTCGTCTTTTAGACTCCAAAAAGCTCCTAATCATCCTCGCGGGGCTGGGACAGAACTAAATTTTTTCAAAATTTAGTTCTGTCCCACCGCCTGTCCCACCGCCAAGCCCCTGCCCAAAAATTCAAAAGCAGGGAAGGTTCGGGGAACCTTTTCACTCCCCCGACCTGTTTCAGCCAACAAAGGAATAAAAGTTAAACTAAATGACTATAAAATTTCTAAAAGCCTTTCTATTTTTACCCATACTAATCCCCAAAATCCACAATTTCCTCGTCCTTTGCCATTAAGGCATCTGCAAAAACTGCCCGCGCAATGAGATCAAAAAGCTGAAACACAGCTGTAAAGAGCAGCGGCAGAAATTGCACCGCATTGAGTGCCTCAGCTCCCAAAAGCTTCACAAAAAGCAGCGTCAATAAGACAACAACATAATTTGCCCCAAAAACCAGCAGTTTCAGCAGAAATGACAGCCACATATAACGAACCCTGTAACCCCCAATCAGGGAGACGGACTTTCTCAGACAGCCAAAGAAAGACAGAGGAGCCAAACGATTATCTCTGGAACTGGTATCCTGCAGGATATAAAACAACAAAAAGAAGTGGGATTCAAAGAGGTAGCTGTACAGCAATTGAGACAGGACCCAGATAATCGGCCCTAGATAAGACAAGAATATGAGCAGGCCAACTATCTGTTCAAAATTCCCAAAAATTTCCTGCCAAAACAGTTCATTTGTCAAATTCTGCAAACCAGCATACAAAGCAATGACCAGAGGCAGAAAACAAAGGAAAGTATAAAGAAAGCGGGTCAGCAGGCCGTCGGAGAGACTGTACCAGACAGCCTGCCAAAAGTTCCTGCGGACTGCTTGCGGATTGCGGACCATGGTCAGGGAGAATTTATTGATATAGGGAACTATAATACTAGAGCCCACAGCCCAAATCAAGGGAATGGCAATGGTTACGCTGTCCCAGCCAGCCCGGTAGTTTGAATAAATATTAAATATAAAATCACCCAGTATACTAAGAGACCAACTGTAGCCCAGAGCAAATAAAGGCAGAAACACCACGAGCAGGCCGCCCAACCAAACGAAAAAATACCGGAGCATCAATTCCCAAGCTTTTCTAAAAACTATGTTTATTCCTATCTTTTCCATTATAAATGTCTCCTAATATAAATGTCTCCTAAAATTTGACAACAAGCTTTGCTTGACTTTATCCACAAGCTGAGGCGGGACGACAAAATCGAAGACTCCGTCTGACCGATTTTTGCCCCACTCTCTTATACAGTATCTTCCCAAAGATACATCCCTCTGTGGGTGAGGGCGCAGCCATCATGGGAGTCTGTCCCACCGCCTCCTGCGGAGTCAGAGAAAGTCCTGTGGGATTTCTCGCGACAGGATGAGCAGCTAACTGTTATCCTGTCTGCTCCCGCCTGGTTTGCTGATGATTTTCATCAAGTATAAACAGAGTGTCAGCAGGCGATCGTTGACCCAAAAAAGAGCAGAGATGCTTCTCCACTCCTTAGCCTTTTGTCTTCAAAAAATTCCGAATACGAATCGCAATCTTGCTGTGCCAAGTTTTGTCTGATGCGTATTTGACATTGATAGCAGCCATGCTCTTGCCGTTGTAAAACTGGCCGCCCGGCTTGAGATAGTGCTCACTCAGATAGCGGGCTACCGTGTCAATGCCGTCATCAAATGTTGCGAAATTTCCTGCGCTGGAAAAAGGACTGGAGTCGTAGGCCATGAAGCCAAAGAGATTGTGCTTGGCTTGGGCGATTTGGCTGCGGCCGTAGTCCGATTCGTGAATGGCCAGACCTACCAGAAAAATCGCATTCACGCCGTGGTCTTTTTCTGCTTTCTTGAAAGCTTTGCCCAATCCAGCCATAGGCGTACCCGCCAGACGGCTGTCAATAAACTCAGCTGATACCGAGCTTGCCACGGTCACATCTTCGGAAAAGACGACAGCGCCCGTTTTTTTAGCCTTGAACTGCTCAGAAACCCGAACAGCAGACGAATCCAGATTGGCCCTTTCATTGGCCGACAGTTGACTGGCCGAAAGCAGGCTTCCCGCCAAGATTGCAGCTGTGGTCAGAGCTGCAGCAATAGTTTTTTTCTTCCTAAACATTTTTCTATCCATTTCTAATACTCAAATGATGCACACCAGTCCTACATTCCTCCCCAGAAATACAGGATGACGGCCATGATGCTCATAGCTGGGCCAAAAGGCACTTCTTCTTTTAATTTAAATTTGAACTTCTTAAATATCATCGCAAGGAGAAGAATCGCTCCTGCCACAAAGAATGAGCCGTAACCGAGAATGGCGGTATGCAAAGGGCTGAACCAGCTGCCCAAAGCAGCCAGGTAAAGGATGTCCCCCATGCCAAAGGCTTCTCTCTTGTAGTAGGCCTTGGCCCCAAAATAAATGAGGGAGTAAAGGCCCGCGCCAACCAGCATAGAAAAGAGCATATCCCAGTAGGAATAATCCGTGACAAACCAGATGACCGCCAGACGGGCCAGCCAGAAAACCAGCAGCACCGTATCGGAGATATACTGGGTATCAAAGTCAATATAGCCGATAATGATACAGAGCGATACCAAGAGGCAGGCTGAGACAACCATCCAAGGGCCCTGATCCTGAAAAATCAGGTAGGAAGCCAGCCAGAGCAGACCGGTCAGAAGCTCGACAATGAGGTAACGCGGCGAAATCGGCTGCTTGCAGTTTTTGCACTTGAAGCCCTGGATGATAATCGACACAATCGGAATCAGCTCCGCTGCAGTCAGCTCATGGCCGCAGGAAGGACACATGGACCGCCCCTTGGCAATGCTCTTTTCCAGCGGCACCCGATAAATGACGACATTGAAAAAACTCCCAAAAACGACACCTAAAATAAACACTAAACTTGCAATCATCATAATCTTTTTCCCTTACTTAGATGCCAAAATGACAGTAATCTGCCCCTCCTCCAAACTCAATGAAAAGACCATATCCGTATCTGTATTGTTCTGAACAGTCAGTTCTGTCAAGCCCTCAGCGGGATTCCCGATATTGAAAAACTGTCCTCTGTAAGACACGACATTCATCCGTGAAAATGCGAGCTGCCGAATGGCATCTACAATCTGCTCAGCTCCCATACCATATACTTCTTTATCCTTATCCTTGACTGGCAGATAGCCAGATTCAGCCGTCAGATCTCCCAGCAAGTCCGAAATGGACTTGGTTTCTCCGGCCGCCAGATAGATATTCTGCAGCTTATAAAAGGCTGTCTTCATGTTTGCTTCCTGAGTCTTATTGTCAGGAAAGGCCACCTCTGTGCGTTCCAGATAATGGCTGTATTGGCCCAGCAGCTCGGCCTGGTCTTCTGCTTCTACAGACTGACTCTCAACCGGAACAGCGTCAAACTTGCCGGATTTGGCAATTTCCTCCGCTGCCTGAATGAAGGCAGCAGGCTCAATCTGATAGCCATTGCTCTTGTCAGCCACCTTAACAGCGGACTCCCCATCCATGACCAGATGATTGGTCGCAGGCTGCTGGCGCAGCAGGTTCGGATAGCCTGTCAGCACTTCTTCCAGCGGCTTGAGCCAGAAGATACGGTTAGGGTAGACAGCGATGGGCAGATTTTCACTTGTGTCAAAAAAAGGTGTAAACTTGTCCCAGACTGTCTTGGCCGAGATGTTGTCCAGACGTCTCAGCTCCTCAGCCGTAAAATAGCTGAGCCCCAAAAAACGCATATCCACAGAAAAGCTTTGGCCGGTGGACAGCTGAAAACTGGCTTTGTAGGGCAGCTCTCTGTAAACTTCTATTTCAGCCTGACTCCGGGAATGGACCTGAAGGGGGGAGCGGCCGTTGATACTCATATCGATAGCGGGATGAAAGATGAAAATGACATAAAATAAACTACCCAGCAGAAAGGCAGCGAGTGTCCCTGCTGGAAGTAGTTTTTGATATTTCGATGAAATCTTTCTTTTTCTTCTTGACATGAATTTCATCCCAGCCTTATACGACGCATTCAGCTAAGCGGATAAGGAACTTGCGGTCGATGCGGCGCAGAAAGTCAATGACATCATCGCTCACTGTATCACCGGCATAGAGAATCACACCGCCGTCTGCATTCACCAAATCTTTCTGCAGTTTTTTGCCGACCAAGAGGCGTTTTTGCTGGCTGACAAAGTCATTGGCTTCCTGCTTTTCTGCTGGTTCTTCCTCAGCGACAGGTGCTGTACTGATAGCAGTCTCTACAGCCTCATGAGACGCGGTCAAAACTTCCTCCAGAGCTGCATCCAGACTTGGAGCATCCGCTTCGAGGCTGAGCGCCTCGCCTGCCTCAGATACTTGCTCAGCTGCTTCCTGCAGCAGGTCTTCTGCCTGCGGCAGATCTGCTACGGCTGATTCAGCCACTTGAACGGCAGAAAGATCCAATTCCTCCGCTGCATGCTGCAGCTCAACAGCAGCCAAAGCCTCTGTCAGGTCAGCTGCTGCTTCTTTTTCAGCAGCAATCGGCTCGAAAACAGGCTCCTCAGGAGCTGCTGCTGTCTCTGCCGCTGCAGGCTCAGGCTGAGCCGGCGCTGCTGCCGCAAGCAGATCAGCCGCAGCCAGCCGGCCCAGCTCCGCATCTGCTTCAAAGTGCACTGCTGACTTTTTTTCGTCATTGAGGATGATGTATTCCTTCCCAATCATCAAAATGCGTGATTTCGGAATCTGAATTTCCTCGCCGGCGTCTTCAGGATTGACAACCAGATAGCCGATTTCATTCTTTTCATCGATATGGTAGTCTACCACTGTCCCTACTTTATTGCCGTCAATGGTGATAACAATTTCATCAAAGATACTGCCTTGCTTGTCATTGAGGACTTGAAGGTCTGCCTCGTCAAGGTCCTGAAAGACAGAGCTGTTTTCCACCATGACCGCAAAATCACCGATGCCTTGGATATTCTTGCTGGAAAGCAGGGCAAATGGCTGAGCTGACTGTTTTGACTTGATGACAAAGGTCAGATTGACCCCCTCATCTACAAAAACTTCATGCACTTCCCCAAGGCCCATACCTTTTTCAATCTCAATGACAACGGTCCCTGTAATCGTCTTACAACTTTTCATAATTTCCCCTAAAACCCTTCTAATTGATGTTGATCAATTTGATACGTATACTATAATATTAAATTTTCCCAATCTTGTCCAGTAACTTGAACGCTTCTTGGCGAACTTTTTGGTCCGTGCTGCCGGATAAGATCTCCTGCAGATAAGCTGCCGCTTCCTGACTTGCATCTGAAGCCACTAACTCCTGGCTTTCCAGCAGCAGAAATTGGTAGTAGACCTCCTCATGCTCTGCTTTGGGACTGGCTGCAGGCTGACTAGATTCTTCCGAACCGCCCAGTATGCCAGCGATTTCTTTCAGCAGGTCCTCTTCGCTCTCCTCCGCAGGAGCGGCCGGTGCCGCTGCAGACGGTGCTACAGGCCTTTGCACTGCGGCTTCCTCAGCTTGCAGAAGCTCTGCGATTTCTTTCAGCAAGTCTTCTTCACTCTCTTCTGAAACAGCTGTCGCTGCGGGCTCAAGCGGCTCAGACACGGCTGCGGCTGCTATTTCCGCCTCATCTGCCGGCTGGATGTCAGCTGCAGCAAAGGCCGCTGCTGCAGACTGGCTGAGCTCTGTCTCAGAGACCGCCTCGGTCAGAACAGCACTTTGCAGTCCGGCTGGCTCACTTTCAGCAGCTGCCTCTTTCAGACCTGGCTCAGGCACCATTTCCGCAGCTGAAGCTGGATCCTCAAAGACTGCCGCTTCCTCAGCAGGTCCCAGCAAATCAAGCTGGATCTGGCTGAGAATGTCTTGGTATTCCTGGATTTCAGCAGAATCTCTGCTCCAGTCTGCCTGTGCAGACAAGTCCGCAGCAGGTGAAGGCTGACTGGCTGCGCTCTCAGCAGCTGCACTGTCTGCAAAGAAGAGGGATTCCAGACTGCTCACAGGCTCTGCTGCCGCTGTATCGGCCTGAGACCGCTCTGAAGCTTCTGCAGAAACTTCTGAAGCAGCAAAGAAATCCTCTAAACTGCTGGCAGCTTCCTCTCTCGCAGGCGCTTCAAGAGACTCCTGACTTGCCAGCTCACTGGCTGCCGGCTCGCGGGAAATGACACCTGTCATTTCTGAAACACCGGCCAGCTGCGGTCTGATACCGCCATAGTCAGACTCTGCATAGGATGTCGGTCTGATTTTAGACAAAACAGCCGTTTCAAAGATCGGATCATTAATATCGGTAAAACCTTGGTCATTGAGGGAGCCGTCCACATCCGCAGAGGAAAGGAGCGAGTTGGCCACCTTGACCTTGGTTGAGCCCTTGCGCAGATGCAGCAGAGACTCTAAAAATTCATCGCTGGCGCTTTGCGGGCCGCCCTCTGACGCTGCCGGCTCCTTCCGGCCGCTCGAATCGTACTCCTCAAAGACAGGAGCTTCCGCCAAATTATCCGCAGAGTAGGGATAGTTGGGTTTATCGTGTCGTTTCATATCGCTTCGGATAGGGATTGGCTCATTGGACGAGGCCTTCTCAGCAGCTTTTGTCCGCTTAGCAGGCTTGTCCTCAAACTGCATCCCTTCACTTCTTTCCTTTCTCTTTCTGCCGGTCGGTGCCGCAGCAAAGTTCAGCTCTCTGCTGGATGCCGGTTCCGAATCCTCCATCTCCGCTTTTCTCCGTCTGCCCTTGGCATGTCTTCTGCTTCTGGCGGACAGGGTTGATTTTTTCCTAGCCGGAGACAATTCCTGAGCAAAAAGCAGGACAAAATAGAAAATGACCGCCAGTGCACAGACACCCACAAAAGCTAGGCTCGGAAGATATTGAAAGAGGAAGGGCGCACCAATCACAAAGAGCACCACCCACACTACAAGGAAGAGACGCTTCAGCAAAGAAATCTTCGTCACCAGCAAAATGCTGATCGTATGCAGTGCTATCAGTCCTGCTCCAAAAGGTAGAAAATATGTCATCTGGTCTCTGCCGCACCTCACTTTCTAATATCTTATACTCTCTCCGCTCAAAGCCACACATTCGCGCCTCAGCTGCTGCCTCGTGCGCATGCTCGTAGGCGGAGTATTGTTTTTAAATTCTATATATTTTAGTTTACTATAAATGCAAGACTTATGCTAGTCTAAAAACCAATTTTTTTTCGTTTTCTGATGTTTTTTTGCAAAAAAACGAAAATTCCCTTAAAAAAGGGAAGCGGCTTAGTTGACAACAAGATTGTCAACCGCCAGATTGTCCAGTTTCATCGTTGTTTCTGGGCTGTCGCCGCTTGGGGTTTCAAAGTAATAGCCCATGATGGTCATCGGATAGCTGAAGCCCGGAATGTCTGCCGGATTGAAGCTGACCTCGCGCCAGCCGGTCCAGCTGTTAGGACGGATGACATGCAGGTAGATCTTCTGGCCGCTGGCATTCTTGACAATCAGACCCGTTTCACCCTGCCATTTATTGGACAGATAGAGTGAGTAGCTGATATAGTCAGGCTGGCTGTTGAGGCTGACATAAGGAGCTGCAAATTCCATTTCAAACAGGGTCGAAGACTTGGTTGCCGGAATTTTGACAACATTAGAGCCCGTTCCCTCTAAGAAGTCGGTATTGTCCACAGTGACGTCATATTGGTTGCTGCTGCCGGACTGAACCAGCTTGAGCGGAGACTCAAAGCGGTAAATAGTTGATGAGTTATAGTAGGCGGACAGGCCGTTGTTCTGACTGGACTGGGTGCTCAGCTGCTCCAGATAGGAAGGAGCCAGATTATTGTTGCTGTCTGTCGTGCTGGTAGCCGCACCAAGAGTGCTGTTGCTGCCAGCCGTATCCTTGCCAGTACCATTTCCGGTGACAGACAGGCTGCTCGCCTGCCAAGTCGGAATCGCAAACGGTGACTCCCAGTTGGCAAACTCGATCGGTGTCTTGTCCACATTGCTTTCCAGCGTTACATAGCGCTCCACATCCTTGACCTGATAGAAGCGCAGCTTGATTTTACCGCTGGTCAGCTCGGGATTTCTCTGCTCTTCCGTATCGGATAAGCTTTGCTTGCCGCCCAGTTCCAGCTCGCTGGAGACAATCTTTTGCTGATTGCCGTCAATCAGCTCCAGCAATTTCAGCACCTGTGTATAAGTCCCTTCAAACTCAATATCCGCCGTCATCTGCGTGATATTGGTATTGGTGTAAGGATCGGTGCCGGTAGCTGTGCTGGCCGCCGTTGTCGTCGCCGTATTGGCATCCGAGGAGCTGCTGGAAGCCGTGTCACTGGACGAGGAGGATGTGTCTGATGAGCTAGAGCTGCTGCCGGATGAAGAGGAGGAACTGTCACTGGAGCTGCTGGAGGTTGTGCTGGCTGCCGGCGTCGCAGAAGACTGGCTGCCAGAAGAGGTCGCAGAAGCTTCATCCTGCTTCAAATCCAGCTCTGTGCTCTCGCTGTAGTTGACCGACTTAAACTTGATGCCGCTGTCCTTGACCAGCTTGTCAACAAGGAAGATAAACTCTCCCTGATTGGTCGTGCCATAGTATTTCTTGGCCTGCTCAAGGGTCTCCGAATTGAGAGCAGACAGCTGCTTCGCCAGAGATTTCTTCTGGCTGATTTTGGCATTTTTGCCGTCCAGCTCGGCCGTGATTGTCGCATGCTCTTCAGACAGCTGAGCCATCTTCGTATAAGAGTTTGACACCAGAAAGCCGCCGCCAGCAAGTACTGCCGCTCCTCCGACGACGGTCAGCAGCATTTTGTCGCGCTCATTCAAATTACTCAGGAAGCTTTTCTTTTCATTTTCTTTCTTTTTCATTTAAAATCTACATCCTTCGTCAAAATTTTAATGTTAAACTTGTATACTTCGTCCTCATGAGTAATATTGCTGATAAAAATTTGATTAAACTTATCAGACTTGCGCAGCTCTTCTTCGAACTTAGCGATAGACAGATGCTCCTGAGCCGAACCATTGATTTCGACATTGTCATAGTTAATCTTAATGTCGTCAAAGACCAGATTACGCGTGACATTTTTGTTGAGGAAGTTCATAAAGGCCTGGTTGACCCGGTGTAGCCGGCGGAAGTCGCCTTCCAGACTGCCAAAGAGGGCCTGATCGTTTTTGACTGTAGCAATCTTGCTCTCCGTCTCAGAGATAGACTTGAGCTCCTGAGCCAACTCCGGACTTTTCAGGATCTGCTCTGCCCGGTCAATCTCACTCTGATAGTGCATGCTGCTGAACTGGAAGTAGCCAATCAGCAGAATCATAATAGTAACAATGGCTGTGAAACCGGATATGGCCGCCAGCTTCAAGGGACTGGTCTTGGCCGGTGCCACATGATATTTTGAAAAGTAGTTTAAATCTCTCCTAATCATTAATTTGCTCTCCTAATCAACATGGCTGTGGCTGGAATAAACTCAGCATTAAATTCGGCTGTTCCCTCCCACAATACATTTTCATAATCCACACTGTCAATGGATACAAAATCCCGATTCATATTGGACTTCAGGATTGAAGACAGCTGCCAGCAGATGTCCTGATCACCAAAGACATAGAAACTGTCGATGGTCTGACCGGTTGATCCGCTGAAGAAGTTCTCCGTATTGAGAATATGGCTCTTGGCATCTGCCAGCCACTCATCCAGGGCCTGCTTGAGCAGACCGGTGTCCAGCTCATCTGAGGCCAGAGCTGTCAGCTTTTGCAGCAGGCTGGCATCGTCAGCATAGTGCAGAATATCGCTGTAGCCTCGGTTGAGGTAGTTGCTGGTGACAAACTTGCCCTCAGAATAAAGGTAAACCCCGATAAAGGTCTTGCTCAGATGCACCATCCCGATATTTTGCTGGGTCAGCTTCTTAGCCCGGTTATTGATGGCCTGTACCCGCTCCAGCCACTTTTCAAAGGTATTGGACTGAAGGTCAAAGACATAGGGGGTCAGCTTGAGGCTGCTGGCCAAGTTCAGATACTGCTCGACCACCCCTTTTGGCACAGCATAGACCATGAGAGAGCGGGTCTCCGTATCTCCCGGAAAAGCAAGGTCAGCGCCTGTCTCCTGCTCCTGAAACTGGATGACATAAGCTGTCGGATCGATATCCAGGTATTGCTGCAGCTCATAAGAGACCAGCCCCTCAATATCTTCATCGCTTTGGACGCTGGCTGCCACATCGACCGAACGGGCGATGATATTGGTATTGCCCAGCGCAAAGAAAGCATACTTAGCCGTGATGGAATGCTCTTCCATCAGGTCGCTGATGACATCTTTCAGTGTAATCGGGTCTACGATCTCGCTGTTGAGAACGACCCCTTCCGGCAGGCCGGCAGAAGCCATCTTGATAATCTCCAGCTCCTGGCGCTTCTGTCTGGCTACGACCAGATAGACCGCTTCGTCATTAAAGTCAATGGCCATGAGATTGCCCTTGATGGGCTTGCCAAACATGGTATAAGGCGCGTGCGCACGGACAGCCGGTACAGACACCCCGCTGCCGCTTTTCTTAGAAAAGAGCGAGCGGCGGCCGGATTTAGCCGGTGCCGCATCTCCCTCATCAATATCGGCATTCTTGCTAAAGAGCGGTTTATTGAGCTTGGTCAGAAAACTGCCCTTTGCTGCTGGCTGCACCTCATCGTCAAAGTCATCCTGCCGGTCATCAGCCTTGATCTCCACTCCCTGAATGGACAGGCGGCCCTTGCTGTTCTTTCCCTTGGACGAAAAGAGCGGTTTATTGAGCTTTCCTAAAAAGGAATCTTTTTTCACATCATCCTGCTCGTCTTCAACGTTTCTGTGCCGTTTGGACGAAAACATACTTTTTGCCATAATCTCCTAATCTCCCTTATTTTCCTAAAAACTTTTCCTCTCAGCTTGCTTTGTACTTATCTCTGAAATATTCTGCAAGCTTTTGTATATTGCTGTCGCTCAAACTTTGCGTATAGACAGCAAATTCATTGATATAAGTATTGCCGCCAAAAATGATCTGACCGTTATTGATATTGTGTGTTGTTTGGCCAACCCTTAATGCAAGCGTTTTGTTGTAAGCTGCTTGTCCATTAACAAAGACCTCAATGCCCAAAACACCATTTTTCACCGAAGTCCGCACCTGAATGGAATTATCTTTTGTGTAATCCAGCTTAATATTTTGCACAAACTCCTGACCACCGTTATTGGCTGCGGTTGTATCTACTGCCTTAACAGCAATTCTGCCATCACTTTCCAAGTTCAGGCCCCAAGTCAAGCTGTTGTCCAACTTATAGGTCAGGAGAGGACCTGTCTGCTGGCGGTTGCCAATCAAGATGGAAGTCGTATAACCGTTATTAAAATTATGATTGCTGAACTGCATGGTGTTACCGTCAAGGGCAATCAGCTGACGGGCTTGTTTAATGGTTCCGTCATAGTAATTAAGTACTGGAATAGTTCCGCCATACAGGGTGTTATTAAAGTAATCACGAACCTCTGTATTGGTGTAAGCTTGTTCGCTTGTTGGAATCCTTGTTGTACTGTTGCCGTTTTTGAGCAGGGCTAAGTCAGCATCCGTATGAAGCCGCAGATTGCCAGTCAGGGGCAGCCCCATAACCCAGATGCGCTCAGCTTCTTGATAGTTGCCGACACGACCGTATGAGTTGATTGCCCGAGCCGCAAAGGTCAGGTAACGGCCCCGCATCTCATCCGTAATCTGCCGCCCGCTGTCTTGTTTAGTTATCTGACGAAAATCATCTGGCATTGTCGGAAAAACTGTCTGAGAAACGATTCCGTCACCAAAGCTGCCAATGTTTCCAACTGGAACGATTCCTGGTTTGTCATTCCCGATACTGCGGTCACTAAGAAACCAGCCAGACTCTGTGTAAATTCTGGTCTTGCTGCTCTGTTGGTCATCTTTCAGCCCCACCTTTCCACCCGGAGTTGACTGTCCAACATAATAGTAGCGCTTGGCATTTGGTATTTCAACCTGCAGATCATTAGGAATATCCAGCGGAATCTCTTTGGCATTGGCTGCAAAGAGATGGATATTCTTGACCTTATTATCTTTATAGGACAAGGTTTGGCCTGTGACATTGACGCTTTGGCTGTTATTACCGACACGATAGGTAAAGGTCTCTACCTCTGTACCATGACCGCCGTTTTTCTTGATGTCAGCCAGCTGAGTTTCAAAAGACTCCTGAATATCAAAGTTGGTCGTGTTTTGACCCCGCTGACGGAGAATATTCTCAAAACTGCCTGCAAAGAAAGTCAAAAGGCCAGCTGTAATGACTCCTATGAGCACTAGGGAAATCAAAACCTCTACCAAGGTGAACCCCTTGTGTTTTTTTCTACCTTTCATCGCTCTTCCTTTCTACGGTCCGGATACAAACCAAAGGTCCTGCTGGATTTGCT
Source organism: Streptococcus panodentis (assembly GCF_017884005.1). Classification (GTDB taxonomy): domain Bacteria; phylum Bacillota; class Bacilli; order Lactobacillales; family Streptococcaceae; genus Streptococcus; species Streptococcus panodentis. The sequence goes on along the minus strand of NZ_QFAY01000004.1, from coordinate 93,354 downwards.
TCTTGATATCTGAAAAGGTCTGCTGAAGAGCTGCTTCGTTAGTAGCAGATACATATTTGGTTTCCATACTTCCTTCGGCAATTTTATCCGTCAAAGCTTGACCATAAGCTATCTCAGACTGCACGCCAGAAAAACCAATCACATTGACCCGTTTAATACCAGCACCAAAAGTCTTAGATACCGCGCCAGCGTAATTTATAGATTCATTCCGTATTTCTGGGATACGAGAAGTATAGTCATATCCAAGGCGATTATAATTAAAGTTAGCTGGGACATCCGGTGAAAGTTCAAACAAAATATTATTAAAATGCTGAATTCCATTTCTCTGAATATTAAGGCCTCCAGCTTGACCTTGTTGGTTAACCAAATAAGCATTCGGCACCCCATCTGTCAATAGTACCACATACTTAAGCTGGGCACTTTGTTTCTGCAGGCTGACCATCCCATAACGTAAGCCATCACCAGGATTGGTTACCCCACCATCTGAATCCATCTTAGAGATACTCTTTTTTATAGTAGCAGCTTCTTTGTCCAGTTGAGAAAAAGCTGCTTGCCAGTATCCGCCAGTAGTTGAAAAAGTTGTCAAATTCACACTGACATTCCCGATGCTTTGCAATTCATCAATCATGATTGCAGCCTTATTCTTTAGTATGTTCATGCGACTTGGATTTTGAGTAGTAGCATTAGCTGCATTTAGAGCCCCTCTCATAGAGCCAGAAATATCAAAAACAAAAGAAACAGCAATATTCATCTGTCCTTCGATAGGATCGTTCCGATAAGCCAGAGCAATCCCTTTCTTGCCTTTTGCAACCTTAGAAAAGACCTGCTTGGTATTGAGAGCAGAAATAGCGGTATCAATAGAAAGCTTACTGTTGGTGTCAGGATAGCGCCCGGTCAGATTGTAATTGATTAGGCGATTATCTTGATAAGCCGCACCGTCGGTCTTAAACTCCAGATCCAGCTTCATATTATAGAGGGATTTGCTCCCCAGCTCACTGATATCCCAGTCCTGTTTTTGCTTATTCCAGACATAGTTGAGCACTTTCTTGCCATCAGCCGAAAGGCCGATATAACTCCAATCTTTGGTCAGCCCTTCCTTGCCGCCCTTAAACTTACTGTCATCCAGGATAAAGACCGAGGTGGCCTTGGCAACAGTTCGGTCTACATACTGCATGGAGGTCCGCATCTCAGACTGGATGCTGGCTTCCCGCTCGATCAACTCCCGACTGGAAAACATGGTGTTAAATATAATCCCGATAATGACCGCTATCATGCTCATCAGCATGATAGCCATAACCATCTCGGCTAGGGTAAACCCTTTTCGTAATTTCTTCATCTTTTCTACCTATTTTTGCTTCTGAACCGAGACCAGATGCCCCTGTTCTGAGCGGATTCCTCTGGTTGCCCAGTTGAAAATCACGACATGCTCATAGTAGTCCTCACTGCCGGGCAGCTTAGACTTGGACTTGATGGTGATATTATAATTTTCTGAGTCTCGGCTTCCTTGATCAAAAGCTCCATTCATCTCAATATCAGCTGTACCGCCATCCTTAAAGGTATGGGTGGAGGTGACAGGAGTCGTTGTCTGCGATTGGCCCTGTGCCCTTCTGCTAAACTCTGCAAGAAGCGGTGAGGTTCCTTCGTTTTCAAAGTAAGCTCCCAAGGCCAGCTGTGAGCCAGATGTCGCTACATACTTAGCCTTGAGATAGCTGTACATGCGCTGGGTCTGGACCTGACCAGTATCCACGATAGAGGCTAAAATCCCAATCATAGCCACCAGCAGCACGATAGTCACAATGACCATGGGCAGGGTCGATCCCTGTCTTTTTTTTCCTTTCATTGATAATATCTCCTAAATTTCCCTTTTGATATTGCCAAAATAGTTGTCAAAGAGTGACAACTACTTTGGCAATATCCGACTGCCCTAGCAGTCGGATAGAGAAATCATTTTTTAAAATGATTTGATGATTATGGTTAATTGTTACCACCAGCGTTATTATTTGCTGCAGCTGTTGTATTAACTCCATTAGATGACCAGTCATACTTCCATACTTTATCGTTTGTAGCATCTTTGGCACCTGATGGTTTAAAGGTAGAAGTTAATTCCGTCCCTTTGATCTCATGGGCTGCAGCGCCGTCATTCTTAGCCAAAGCATCTGCAATCTTATTTGAATCGCCTTTAGCATTTTTAGAAATGTATGGTGCCAGCTGTTCAAGCGTGATATTCTTAACATTTGATGGATCATCCTGCGCTCCGATATAAGACTGAATCGCTGATACCAGCTCACGGTGTTCAGACTGGATCCGTGAACGACGAGCATTGTCTTGGAAAGAAGTGATAGCCGGAATGGCTACAGCAGCGATAATCGCAATGATGATGATCACGACGATCAGTTCGACCAAGGTAAAACCTTTACCTTTTTTCTTCAAATCCTGACGGAATTTTTGCAATTTGTTTAACATTTGAATAGTTCTCCTATTTTCTTTTTATATTTATGTTTTTGCTGATTATCAGCTCAATTTTTGAACCTGACTAAACTAGTTGGTATTTGCACCGCCTGATGTCCAGTTGTATGACCAATGTTTGTCCTTGGTTTTATCAGTTCCTGCGCCTGAAGGATGGAAGGTTGAAGTCAAAGTCGTCCCATCAATTTTATGAGCTGTCTCATTATCATTTTTTGCGAGAGCATCCACAATTTTAGTTGAATCACCTTTGGCATTTTTAGCAATGTACGGTGCTAACTGTTCAATAGTGATGCTTGTAACGTTTCCTGGATCTTCCTGTGCCCCGATATAAGACTGAATCGCTGATACCAGCTCACGGTGCTCAGACTGAATCCGTGAACGACGAGCATTGTCTTGGAATGAAGTGATCGCCGGAATGGCTACCGCTGCGATAATCGCAATGATGATGATGACGACAATCAGCTCGACCAAAGTAAAACCTTTGCCTTTTTTCTTCAAGTCCTGACGGAATTTTTGCAATTTGTTTAACATTTATTTTCTCCTAACTCTTTTTCATAATAGCTGCTGAGCAGCCTCTTAATATCTCTCAAATGTAGGGTTTTAATACATCATTTCTTAGATGATTTGATGATTATGATTAATTGTTACCACCAGCGTTATTATTTGCTGTAGCTGTTGTATTAACCCCATTAGATGACCAGTCATACTTCCATTTTTTCTCACCTGCATCACCAGTTTTTTTGCCAGAAGGAATAAAGGTAGAAGTTAATTCCGTCCCTTTGATCTCATGGGCTGCAGCGCCGTCATTCTTAGCCAAAGCATCTGCAATCTTGTTTGAATCGCCTTTAGCATTCTTTGAAATGTATGGTGCCAGCTGTTCCAGCGTGATATTCTTAACATTTGATGGATCATCCTGCGCTCCGATATAAGACTGAATCGCTGATACCAGTTCACGGTGTTCAGACTGGATACGTGAACGGCGTGCATTGTCTTGGAATGAAGTGATAGCTGGGATAGCTACCGCTGCGATAATCGCAATGATGATGATCACGACGATCAGTTCGACCAAGGTAAAACCTTTACCTTTTTTCTTCAAGTCCTGACGGAATTTTTGCAATTTGTTTAACATTTGAATAGTTCTCCTATTTCTTTTTCATATTTTTTTAATATGTTCGCCCACAGGGGCGGTTGTTTTGTACCTTGCTGGGAGACCCTACAAACTCCCAGCTGGGGTACAGTTCCTAACATTTTATGAGCAAGGCAGACGGTCAGGTCCGCCCTGCGACCTCCTAAACTTTTCTGAAACCTTCCTACTGGTCAGCTCCAGATCCTGCATCCACAGCATGAGCCAGTTCAAACATTGGCAGCATGACAGAAGCTACGATACCTCCGATGATGACCCCCATGACGATGATCATGGCTGGCTCCAAGAGTGAAAGCAGCTGCTTGATGGCTGTTTCCAGCTCTTCTTCATAAAAGTCCGATGTTTTATTGAGCATGGACTCCAGTGAGCCGGACTCCTCACCGATCTTGACCATGGACAGCATCATCGGCGGGAAGAGGCCGGTAGCGGCGATCATCCCTGTCAGACGCTCCCCTTTCTGCAGGCCTTCATTGGCTGTTTTCAGCTTATCAATGACGACGGCATTATTGGTCGTTGCGGCCGCAGACTCGATAGCCTCGACCAGAGGAATACCGGCGCTGGTCAGAATGGCCAGCGTGCTGGCAAAGCGGGCAGTGATGATCTTCTGCATCGGCCCCTTGATGACCGGCAGCCAGAGCTTGAGCTGGTCCAGCTGGTAGCGGCCCGTCTCCGTGCTGCGGTAGCGCAGAAAGAGAAAGACCAGAAGCCCTACTACGCCGAAGAGGATATACCAGTAAGAGCGGACAAAGTTGCTGGCAGCAAGGACGATCCGCGTCGGCAGCGGCATAGCCATGCCGCTCTGCTCAAAGATCCCTGAGAAGCTGGGGATAACCACATAGAGCAGGGCCAGAACGGCAGCCACAGCCAGAAAGGCCAGGACTGCGGGGTAGATCATAGCTCCGCGGATCTGCCGGCTGGTCTTGAGCTCCTTGGTGTAGTGCTCCGACATCTTTTCCAGCACCTCGTCTAGCTTACCGGTCTTCTCACCGGCCTGGATCATGCGGATCAGGAGATCGGGATAGAGCCCTTCCTGGTCCAGCATGGCCTTGGACAGCTGATTCCCTTCTTTCAGGCTCTTACTGATGATTTTCAGACTGGCCTTGAGATTCTTGGCATCCGACTGCTGCTCCAGGATATCCACCGCATTGTTGAGGGGGATACCGGAGTTGAGCATGACGGACATCTGCTTACAGAAGAGTGAGATGTCCTTGAGCTTGATCTTCTTGCTTTGGAAGAGATTGATCTCCTTGGAGCCCATGACCTTCTCTTCAACGCTGATGGGCTTGCCTTTGAGGCGGATCCTGTTGACAGCGTCTGTCCGAGACGGTGCATCCACCTCCAGAGTGACCACACCTTGCTTATCATCTAAATATTTACAAACATACAGTGTCATGTGCTAGCTCCCTACTATTCCCAGTGCTTTTTCGACCTGAGCCCTGTCTACTGAGTAAGACAGCAGGGTTCTCTGGTCGATGACATTGCGGCGGTAGAGACTCATGAGCGAAGCATCCATGGTAATCATGCCCAGCTGCGACCCGGTTTGAATCGGCGTCAGCAGCTGGTGGGTCTTCCCTTCGCGGATCAGGTTGCGAATGGCCGGCGTCCCCAGCATGATTTCAAAGGCGGCTACCCGGCCCTTGCCGGTCGCAGTCCGCATCAGCTGCTGAGAGACGACGCCTTCCATCACGGCTGAGAGCTGGACGCGGATCTGCTCCTGCTGCTCGGCCGGAAAGACGTCGATGATCCGGTCCATGGTGTTGACAGCACCGACCGTGTGGAGGGTTGACAGGACCAAGTGACCGGTTTCTGCAGCCCGCAGGGCGATTTCGATCGTTTCCTTGTCCCGCATTTCTCCGACCAGGATGACATCCGGGTCCTGACGCAGGGCCCCTCTCAGGGCATTGCCGAAGCTCTGCGTATCTGCTCCCAGCTCACGCTGGTTGACCAAGCATTTATTATGCGTGTGCATGTACTCGATCGGGTCTTCGATGGTAATGATGTGCTCACTGCGCAGGCTGTTCATGTAGTTGATCATGGTCGCCAGCGTCGTTGACTTCCCGCTTCCTGTTGGTCCGGTGACCAATATCAAGCCCCGGCGTTTTTCGGCCAGCTTTCTGATGACCGGCGGCAGTCCCAGCGATTCCATGCTTGGAATGTCCTTGGGAATGACCCGCAGGGCAATCCCGCAGTTGTTTTTCTGCTTAAAGATATTGACCCGCAAACGGTAGCCGTTATCAACCTCGTAGGCACAGTCCACTTCGCCGACTTCCAACAGATGGGCGATCTGCTTCTCTGTCAAGATCTGCTTGGTAAAGCGAACGGTGTCCTCATTGGTCAAAATTGTATTGCTGAGCTGGGTTAACCTCCCGTGCAGGCGCATGGTGGGCTCGGCATCAACCGTAAAGTGGATATCCGACGCACCTGCTTCGATGGCCTGCTTAATTAACTCATCCAAATTCATCCTAAACTTCCCCTTCCAGACTAAAGGCAATCTTCATCGCTTCTTCAATCGTTGTAATCCCCTGTTTTGCAGTATCGATGGCTTCCTCGGCCAGATCCCGCATTCCATTTTTCTTGGCTTCTGTCCGAAGCTGAGCTGTTGTTCCACCGTCATTAATTAGTGATTTTATCTCCCTTGTCACTGCCATAATTTCGTGGATAGCTATCCGTCCATAATATCCCGTGCCGCTGCAGTAGTTGCAGCCACGCCCGCGATACATGGTGTCTCCCTTGTGAATTCCGATTGCTGCATGAGCATCTGTCTCTACAGTATATTCGGTCTTGCACTTAGGACAGATACGCTTGATCAAGCGCTGTGCGATAATGCCGACTGTCGCCGTTGAGACCAGATAAGGCTTGATGCCCATATCGACCAAACGGTTGACCGTACTGGCTGTGTCGTTGGTGTGGATAGTCGAGAGAACGACGTGCCCGGTGATAGCGGCCCGAACCGCGATACTGGCTGTCTCTTCGTCCCGAATCTCCCCCAAGAGAACGATGTCCGGGTCCTGACGCAGGATACTCCTCAGACCACTGGCGAAGGTCAGTCCGGCTTTATTATTGACCTGGACTTGGTTGACACCTTCCAATCGGTACTCAACCGGATCTTCAACCGTGATGATATTTTTTCCTACATCATTGAGCTCTCGGAGCGCTGTGTAAAGAGTGGTCGTCTTTCCGCTTCCTGTCGGACCGGTCAGGAGGATGATCCCTTCCGGTGCCTTGAGGATTTCATCGAAAATCTTTTCATTGGCTGGCGAGAAGCCCAGCTCCTCCTTACTGAGGAGAGTCGCATTCCGGTTCAAAATCCGAATAACGATTTTTTCCCCGAAGACTGTCGGCAATACGGAAACCCGCATGTCCACATCCCTGCCGTCAATGGTCGTTTCAATCCGACCATCCTGAGGAATGCGCCGCTCAGCAATGTCCAGACCGCTCATGATCTTGATCCGTGTCGCGATGGCTGAGTGGGTGTTGGCTTTCAACTGCATGTTTTCCACCAAGGTCCCGTCAACCCGGAAGCGGACACGGACGGTCTTTTCAAAGGGCTCGATATGAATATCGCTGGCCCGGGTCTTGATCGCCTGACTGATAATCGAGTCAATCAGCCGAACCACCGGAGCGTTTTTGATTTCGAGGTCTTCTTCCATGACCTCATCTTCCATACCGAAGCCTTCGATCTCAGTCGCTGCCTGCTGGGCTTCTTCTCCTTTGGAATAATACTGATCGATATACTTCTCAATATCATCCCGGAAAGTTACATAAGCTTCTACCGCCATTTTGGAGACGATTTTCACGTCGTCCAGAGCGATATAGTTGCTTGGGTCTGCCATCGCAACTATCAGTTTTGGTTCTTCTTCCTCTGCTCCATCTGAAAAAGAGATTGGAATCAATCCATGACGTTTAGCAACTTTTTCCGAAACCTTCTCGACAGCTTCCTTTTCTATCACAAACTGCGATAGATTGACATGAGGTACACGGTAGTAGTAACTCATGACTTTGAGCATATCTTCTTCTGTCACATAGCCTTTGCTGATTAGATATCTTTCTAATGGCATATTTGATTGTGGCATATCTTGAAGAATTTCTTCTTTTTGAGCTGCCGTTATCAGATGAAATTGAACCAAGATAGCAATTAAATCCATTGATTATTACTCCCATCTATGATTCTTAAAAATCATTTTGCTTTCTTAAATATGCTTTAAAGATAACAGCTTTAAAAAAATCTTCTTCGCTTAAAAATTCCTTTAAGGTTTTTTTAAGGTTCTTTCGTTAGGCTAAGAGTATAAAATTTTACAAAAAGAACAAAACTATATAGTTTATAGAAGCTTTAAGCGGTATCTGCCTGATAGTCACAAGAAAACGGCTCTTGAAGCAATCCAAGGATTGACGACGGAACGATTTTTTTATTTATCAGCCAAGGCGCAAAAAACCAATGCCAAAACATTTGCTTTCGCGCGTCCGGATACTGCTCAAAGCAGCTTCTTTTGTAAATTTCCTCATGCTTAGTGAGACAGGTTAAACCGTGTGTGTGTGAAGTTGAGTTTTCCCTGTTTCAGCCAAGCGGCCGGCACCGTAAGGTAAGTTTCTTATCTTGCGGTGTTTTTTTCGTCTTTTCAACTAGATGGACTTCTGTCAGGCCCGTCCTCAGACTATTTTGAAATCCCATCCGGCCAGCCGAAGCCAGCGGCGTGTGAAATCAAAGCAGAAAGAGAAACAGCAGCCAGAGACAGCTTCCTTGTCTATTGATCAGACTTCCTTTATCGATATGCATACAATAGTAGGAAATGTTAGGAACAAAACAAAATTTGTCATTTAAACATTTTCCTAATACAGTATATGATAAGATTGACACGATGTCAACACATTTGCCTCAAAAAAAAATGAAATTCCACAAAAAACTTAGAAGAACCAGCAAAAACACTGGGTTTTCACGATTAAAATAATTTTTTTACGGGCCTTCTTTTCCAAGAGGAGCGCAGTCAGACAGACAGGAAACCCTGCCGTCGTCATCTCCAGCTCTCAGTCCAGCAGTGTGACAGAATGCTGCGGCCTGAGCGGCTGACCGACATACCACAGGAAGGCGCTTGAAGACAGGACATCATCAGCCTTGTCCGCATACTTCCTTACTCAATAGTATATGTCAAAAAAAATGCAATGTCAATGCTTTTGCACTGATTTTTAACTAAAAAATCTCTCCAAAACTGCACATTTTTTACAAGCTGTCTATTTTCACCAATAACGCTCCCGAAGTTAGAAAAGGGCGAATTTTCAGACAGGGAGACGGCGGTTTCACTGATAGTAAAAAACATAAAAATAGGACGGAAAAAAGCAGGATTCGCTTCCTTCCGTCCTATTGTGATTGCTTCTGATACAAAAGCAGCAAGTCCGAAACCTCACTCTTTCGTTTGAACATTAGACTTGTTCGCCCCCCATGCTGAGTCCGTTCGCCTTAAGCGGTCGGCCCACAAGCAAAAGATAGAAATAGACGAAATTGGGTACTGTTGCCCCAGTCTCTGCCCTTGACCTCAGCAGCGGCTGACACTTCCCATCCACCGCCTCAAAACCTCTACTGGAGCTTTTGAGCAGCTCACTGCCCCCCAGACAGTTACACTACTAAAAGCAAACTAAAAGACTATCTATACCGAATAGATCTGAATGACTGTCTTTGTCTGCTGATAAAGAAAGATTGTCATCGCACTGGTCATATTCCGGCTTTTTTCAGCACAGGCTTTGATTATCAACCTATTTTAACATTCCACAGACTGTCTCTAAGACCTGCATCCCCTGACTCGGCCTGTGTTTAACAGCATATGGGGTTAGCCAGAGTCCATCACTCTCCGCCTAAGCAGCACTCCTCATGCTTTTCTTGGCTTTCATCGGTCTGGATGGTTGCCTTGGTGATGCCGTAGGCCTGCAGTTCTTGGCGGAGAGTGTTTTGGGTCTCTGCCAGCAGGGCAGGATTTTCCAGACAGATGTGAATCATGGCAAATTTTTCCAGACCGTCTGTCGTCCAGACATTGAGCTGGGTGACTGCTTGAACATTTTCTACCGCCAGCACCTCCCCATAGAGCCGGCTCAGGTCCACATCACTGGGCACATGATCCAGAAAAATCTTGATATTGTCCCAGCACTTCGGCAGGGCCTGACTGAGGATAAAACCAGCAATCAGGAGGGACAGCAGCGGATCCAGGAAATACCAGTCGGTGAAGCGCAGCACGATAGAGACGAGGATAACGGCCACCCATCCTAGGATGTCTTCTAGGAAGTGCAGGCTGAGAATCGACTCATTATGGCTGTGACCGTGGCTGACAACCCTGCTGGCCGCCAGATTGACCACAATCGCGACAATCCCCAGCACCAGCATGCCGTCATAATTGACCTTCTCAGGCGCAAAGACCTTGGGAACATTCTCGATGATGACCATGATGGAGCCGAAAATCAGAATCACCGAGGTCAGCAGAGCTCCCAAGAGACTGTAGCGCTTGTAGCCCAGTGTATAGTTGCCGTCTTCTTTTTTATTGGAAATCTGTTCAAAAAAGGTGGAGAGACCGATGGCCAGCGCATCTCCCGTATCATGAACAGCGTCGGCCAGCACCGCACTGGAGTTGAAGAGCAGGCCAAAGACAAACTCCAGAATGGCAAAGGAAAAATTCAACAGAAAGGCGATGGTCATATTTTTACTGGATTTCATGGCTGGCTCCTTTGTCAAATCAGGCAATGTTATAGTATAATATATTCAAAACAGAACACCTTGTTTGATTCTATTATCCAACATTTCAAGAAAGGAAACAAGAAGCAAAGGAGAGGCTTTGTCCATTACGGAACAATCCTGCTCTTTTGTCCGGAATCGCTATGGACAGACGAGTCAAAAAATCACGCACAGCCATTTACCAAGCCTTTATCAGCCTGCTCAATCAGAAAAGCTATGAAAGCATCACAGTACAGGAAATCATCGACTTGGCGGATGTCGGGCGGTCTACTTTTTACGCCCACTTTGAGACCAAGGAAGCCCTGCTGGAAGAACTCTGTCAGGATCTCTTTCAGCATACCTTTATCGAACGCCCGGAAGGCGGCGATCTCTTTGATGCCACTGCTCATATTTTCCACCATTTCCGCAAAAATCAGGACAGGATTGCAACCCTGCTCCTGTCTAAAAACTCTTACTTCACCAATCGCCTGAAGATTGAGCTGGAGCATTATCTCTTTCCCCGGATTCAGGAGCAGCTGCTGCAGACTAAGGCCCAGCTGCCCGAGAACTTTCTGAAAAACTATGTGACCTCCACCTTTGTAGAGACAGTCAGCTGGTGGCTGCAAGAGCGGCAGCCTGTGCCCGAGACCATCATCACCCGATATTTTTTGGACCTGATGGACTAGCCCTATACCATTTCTGACAGCTCTGTGGTATAATCATTCTTGCCTTATATAAGAAGAAAATCAGCTGGATCGGAGCCAGCTGCTTGGCAGTGAAACCGGCTCCTCTGAAGGCTCTGTTCCGTCATCTACAGAAGGACGCGGCTTTGATCAGATAGTCTATAAGAATCCTGACGATGACAGGATACCGCCAGGCTTCGTTCTGCTCTGGTCAACTTTGATCTTCTTTGTATCTATTTACTTTTTAGGAGATGCTATGAAAAAAAAACATTCCGCTTTTCTGCTGCCGGGCATTATGATGCTGGGCATTGCCCTGCGGACACCTTTTACCGTCCTGCCGATTGTCCTGACCGACATCGCTAAAGGACTGCAGGTCCCCGTCAATTCCTTGGGGCTTTTGACCAGTCTGCCCCTCATCATGTTTGCCCTCTGCTCGGCTTTTGCCCCGCGACTGGCTCAGAAGGTCGGACTGGAAAGGCTCTTTAGTCTGGTGCTTCTGGCACTGACACTGGGCTCGCTCATTCGGATAGTCAGCCTGCCCCTGCTCTATGCCGGCACCATTATTCTGGGCGCTGCGATTGCTATTTTAAATGTCCTGCTGCCCTCCGTCATTCAGGCCAACCAGCCTCATCGGATCGGCTTTCTGACCACTCTCTACATCACTTCCATGGGGCTCTCGATTACGCTGGCTTCAGCTGTGGCAGTCCCTATTGTCAAGGCCAGTTCTTGGCGGGGGCTGATTCTGGTACTGACCCTTGTCTGCCTGCTGGTCCTCTTGGTCTGGCTGCCCAACAGCCGGCACAACCACCGCCTGACCAGCAAGAGCCATGACAGCCAGCTGGGAGCGCTCCTGAGAAATCCCAAGGTCTGGGCGCTGATTGTCTTTGGCGGCCTGCAGTCCCTGCTCTTTTACACCGCCATGACCTGGCTGCCGACCCTGGCGCTGCAGGCCGGCCTGTCAAAGGATGCGACCGGTATGCTGGCTTCGGTCTTCTCCCTCATCAGCCTGCCCTTCTCCATGACCATTCCCAGTCTGACAGCACGCCTGTCAGCTCAAAAGCGCCGCGTCATGATTAGCCTGGTGGCTGCTTCCGGTCTGACAGGGATTGCCATGCTGCTGATCAACACGGATTCATTTGTTTACTGGCTGATTCTCAATCTGCTGATCGGCATTTCGGTCAGCGCTCTCTTCCCTTATCTCATGGTGACTTTCTCGCTCAAGACCAGCACGCCTGAACAGACGGCCCAGCTCTCCGGTCTGGCCCAGACCGGCGGCTACATTCTGGCCGCCCTAGGCCCCAGCCTGTTCGGCTTCAGCTTTGATGTCTTTCAATCCTGGACACCGGCCATCATCGTCCTCTTTGTCCTGACTATTATCATGACACTGACTCTCTTTTATATCGAGAAGTTCGAGAAAATTTTATAAATGACGAGGCTCATCCTAAAAAAACGCTTGGAAATTCCTAAGCGTTTTTCTAGTCCATAAAGAGCAAAGAGCGAAGCAGGAAGCCAGGCGCTGGCCTTTTTTCCAGCCCAATCCGATAGGCTGCGCTGCTTGCTTTCCTGCTCGCTTCAAAATTTCTCTTTTCTTCATTTGCCGGCCTTTTCCCAAGTATCCTCATCTGCCAGCAGGCTTGATTTGGAAATTTTTGACACATGGCGGTTGCCGGCGACATAAAAGCCCAGCGGCTGATCCCGCCACCTGTCTGTACAGGTGACACCGATACGAGGCCGGCTGCTGATCTGGACGGGCCGGCGATCCGCTGCCAGCTGCAGACTGGAGGCCGCTAGATTTTGCCCATCAAAGCGCTTGTCAATGCCGGCAAATCGAGTCAGCTTGCCCGGACCATTGGCCAGCAGCCGGCCGTCTGGCAGCTCCAATGCTCGGATAAGAACGGCCTCTGCCACTCCCTCTCCCTTGGTCACAAGATTAAGCATCTGATGGCCGTAAATCTGATAGACATACCAGTGCCCGGCGGGCAAATACATGGATGCATTCTTAGGGGTGCGGCGGCCGCCGGCAGAATGACAGGCGCTGTCCTCACTGCCCAAGTAAGCCTCCGTTTCGACAATGCGGCCAAGGACGGCTCCGTCTAAGAGAAGGCTCATGCCGAGAAGTGCTTTAGCCGTTGCGGCGGTGTCCTGCTGCATCAGCTGCTGAAATTCATTTGATAGCATAAAAGTATTATAGCAAAAAGAAGCAAAAGAGGACAGACAGAGCAGGATTTTCCTTGTTTGTCGGAGCGATTCAGGAAGATCTATTTTACAAAAATGTTACAGAAAAAAATCTCGCTTTCTCTCTCAAATCCTTGCAAAATATGGACAAATCCGGTTTTTTGTGTATTTTTTATATGTCATTTAGGTTAAAGCGGTATGTTATTTTTGTAACTTTCTGTTTTTTGTTTGATATGCTTGTCATAATCGTTTAATATTATACTTAGAAGGAGGGTAAAATGAAAAAATTATCTAAAATTTCTTTATTTTTATTACCACTAGTTGCACTTTTTGTTTTAGCAGGCTGCGGAAACGCTGCAAATAAAGATACAAAAGAGAGCTCAAGTTCCAGCTCAAGCTCTAGCGTATCTTCTTCATCTAAAGCCAAGACAAGCGCTTCAAGCTCTAGCAGCTCAGCCGAAGAAGGCGGAAGTGCCAGTGTCAATGTTAACGGCGGAGATGTCAGTGTTGAAGCCAATGGCGGCGACGAAAGCGGCAGCGCTTCTGTTGAAGCCAATGAGAACGGTACTGCTAATGTAGAAACTGACAGCGCCGGTGTTAATGTAAACGAAGATGGTGTCCATGTCCAAGGCGGCGGTGTTGATGTTAAGGTCGGCAGCGACGGCTCTGTCAATATCCAAACACCTTAATTGAAAAATGTGTTTCGATGATGATAATGATGAAAACCGAGCTCTACTCGGTTTTTTTGATGCTCATATTTACAAAAACTTAAAAATCATTAAAAAGACTTGCAAAAACTTATTTAAAGTGTTATACTCTTCTTAGCAAGACAAGGAGGGAAAAGCATGTACCAAGAACAGCGCCTTTCCAAGATGCTGGAGCTGCTGCAGGATAAAAAGCAGCTGGCTGCCAAGGATATGATGGACTATTTTCAGGTTTCCAAGGACACCATCCGCCGGGATTTTTCCATTCTGAGCGACCGCCGGCTGGTCCGGCGGACCCATGGCGGCATTATCCCGCTGGAGAAGAGCCAGCAGATTCCGTCCTTTAACGACCGCATCAGCCAGCTGACCCAGGAAAAAAAGGCTATTGCAGCTAAGGCCCGTGACTTTCTCAAGCCCGGCCAAGTCAGCTTTTTTGATGTTTCTACCGTGGTCCTTCATCTGGCCCAGCGCATTGAGCTGCCTATGACCATTTACTCCCACTCGCTGGACAATGCTATCATGCTCAGCTCTCAGGAGCAGGTGGATTTTCATCTCTTAGGCGGAAAATTTTATCCTAAAAACCGCTTTTACTATGCCCTCAATGAAGCGGAGCTTTTGGAGCAGATTTCCTTTGATACTGCCTTTATCGGGGCTGCCAGCATCCGTGACGGTCTGGTCAGCTTTGAGGATCCGGAAGACGCTCATCTGAAAAAGCTGGCACTGAAGCATGCCAAAACCAAGATTCTGCTGGCTGAGCAGGCAAAGCAGCACAAAGATTCTAGCTATATCTTAGGAACTATCAGCGACTTTGACTACTGGATTACCGACCAGCAGCCCAGCCCGGAAGTGGAGGAACTGCTGGCAGGTCAGGTAACCATTATCTATTAGAACCGGCACTTGATGGATAACCATTGCATTCAAGATTATATAGTTTTTTAGTTTGCTTTTAGTAGTGAGGCTGAGACAAAAGTCCTTCAGTTTCGCTTTGTTTTGGTAAAAAACTCTTGACGCGGTAGCTGATTGCTCAAAAGCTCCAGTGGAGGTTTTGAGGTTATAGATAGAGCTTCCGAGAGGAAGCAACAAAAGCACTGCTTTGAGGTTATGGATGAAACATCCGTTAGGATGTGTCAAGACTGTTCGTCTTTTAGACTCCAAAAAGCTCCTAATCATCCTCGCGGGGCTGGGACGACGAACTAAATTTTTAAAAATTTAGTTCTGTCCCGCCGCCAGCTGTACTGGGGTACGACTGATGGCGGCGGGACAGACGAGCTAACGATGTCATAAAAGATAAACTAAATGACTGTATTGTGGCCAACGCTTATCTGCAACTTTAAAGGAGGCAGCACTATGACCAAACGCACCATCCGTCTGATTATCAGCGACATTGACGGGACTATTTTGAACGACCGGCACCAAGTCGACCAGAAGCTGAAGGACATGATTCCGGCACTCAAAGAGCTGGGGATTCCTTTTGTACTGGCTTCTGCCCGGTCGCCTCTGGGCATGGAGCCTATCGCACAGGAGCTGGGGCTGGATGGCAATCCGCTGGCCTGCTACAACGGCGCCTTGGTGATTAAGGGCGACCCCCAGCGGTACAGCACCATTATCGAGCACCCGCTGGATAAGAAGGAGATTCGGACCTTTCTGGAATTAGTCAAGGCCGAATTTCCCAGCGTTTCCATCAACCTCTACTCCGGCAAGGACTGGATTGCCGACCGCTTGGACCAGTGGGTACAGATGGAAGCTGACATCACCGGTGAACAGCCCATTATCCAGAATGCCCTCTTGCCGGTGCTGGATGTCCTGCTGCCCCTTCACAAGCTGCTCTTAATTGATGAGCCGGCGGTCATTCAGCAGCTGCATGCCTACCTGCAGACACTGGACTTTCCTCATACTGCCTTCTACCTGTCCAAGGACAACTACCTGGAAGTCACAGCCAAGCATGTGTCCAAGGAGCAGGCCCTGCAGGAGATTGCCCAGTATTACCAGACTCCGCTGGAAGAGGTCATGACCATCGGTGATAATTTCAACGACATCCCCATGCTGCGGCTGGCAGGACTGGGAGTCGCCATGGGCAATGCGCCGCAAGGCGTCAAGCAGGAAGCCAATGTCCAAACCTACAGCAACAACCAGCATGGGGCAGCCGAGGCTGTGGAGAATTATGTGTTGATATAAACCAAAAAAATCTGCCGTCAAGCAGATTTTTTCTATTGGTGATAATCATAAGCAAGCCGTGGACTGCCGTCTGCCAGATAGATCCTGCCGCATGGGGCAAAGCCATAGCGCAGCACTGCAGCCTGCATGGCCTGATTGTCCGCATGGGTATCGATGCGCAGATAGGGCATCTGCTGCAGGCAAAAGTCAAAGCACTGACGGGCCAGCCCCTTAGCTTGGCCCGAGGAGGCTATTCGGTGGATGGTGCCGTAAGGTTCTGAGAAATGCCAGCTCCCATCCTCAATGACCTGATAGGCCGGGTCCTCTCCGATGATGAAGGCGAAGGTGCCAACGATGCACCCCTCCTGCTCAACAACATAGGAAGTTCCTCTGGCTATATCCTCTTCTACTATGGTCCGACTAGGATAGGAAGCGGGCCACTGGGTCGGGTTTCCCTGTTCCTTCATAAACTGCCGGGCTGCATCATAAATTGCCATAATAGCTGGGACATCTCTGGATTGAGTGGGTCGAATCATCTGCTCATCTCCTTCAAAAACTAAGAATGGCTATCCTAAAGCCGGCTGGGCCAGCTGGAACCGCCGCAGAAAGCGTCAGCAGGACTGGCAGAGAACGGATACAAGCTGGAGCAGCCGCCCTGACCTGAGGAAAATTTCCTTCTCTTCCACCGCTGGCCTTTACTTAAATTCTTCCGGTTTGCCAGTATACTGGGCCCATTCCTTGCTAAAGAATCTCTCATTGATTTGGTAGCTGGGAGCCGGCTGGGGATTGGCTACAAAAGGATCGACAGCCTTGTCAAAGGCCAGCCAGCCATTCCAGCCCATATGGATGGTATCCTGCATAAAATAAGGTTTGTCGCCGTCCTGCGAGAAGTCGGCAATGTTGCTAAAGCCCTGACTTGCCAGCTGATACTTGATTTTCGCGACTGTCCGCTCATACATGTCCGGACGCAGGCCAGTGTAGGCCGCCCACTTGGCATTCACTGGGGGAATGACAAAGATCACGTTGGTCCTGGATTTGGCAAATTGATTCAGAACCAGCTGCAGATCGCCGTATTCCGGTGACTTTTCATAGGAAATGCGCTGTTGAAAATCCTTGTATTTCCTGAGTTTGCGGGCTACGCGCAGCTCATAAAAATTGTCATCAATGCCAAAATCATTGCTCTTGGTATGCTTCTTCGCTTCTTTGATGGCAATTTTTTCCAAATCCTGATAGGAAAAAGCATCCGGCAGCTGATCGACATAGGGCAGGACCTGCCTGTCATAATTGTCATTGTTAGGAGCTGCCAGCATACTGAAAACAGCATCCTGCCGCTGGTTGAACTGGGTCATCATTTTCAGATAATCCTCCTCAAAGCTGGTCAGCTGCCTGCGGTCGCGAATCTTCTGCACGGTCTCTGCCATAGCCACTCCAGGATAGAGCTGCAAAAGGCGCCGGGCTGCATACTGGGCTGCGGCATCTCCCTGCTGCTGGCTGAGGTAGGCCGTCAGCTGATCGCTGTTGAAATACTGCTGAAAGGCAGATGCATCATAGCCAGTCTTGGTAAACCACTGGGGCGATACGACGTAGACTGCGGTCTGTCCCTCCAGCTGTGAGGACATCTGCTGCATGCCAAAGTACTGATTGAGCGAAGCTGCCCCCCGCTGGCCCAGAAAGTAAGGCCGGTAGTTACGGTCGTACTTCTCCGCCAGCACAGCCGGATGCACACTGTCAAAGCGCAGCCATTCGCTGGAGCCGAAGAAAGGCACAAAGCGCAGCTTCCTGTCAGTCAGGGCTGTCATTTTCTTGCTGCGGCTTTTGAAATTCTCCGCCGTCAGGGTCACTGCTGAGCGCTTTTCCGTCTCTGCATCATGCTTTATCTCGACCGGATAGAAAAATACCAGCAGGGCGACCAGAGCCAGTGCACAGAAAACCGGCCCCAAAATCAGCCATAACCGTTTAAGCATCACGGAGCTCCGTCACGCCTTGGACGATTTTATTAGCTGTATTCCAGTCATCGCGGCCAAACTCTGATACAGGAACGCGAATATCAAAACGGCTTTCCAGCTCTACAATCAGCTCCACCGTCCCCATGCTGTCTAAGACCCCCGCATCAAAGAGATCCTCGTCCATCATGTCAGAGACATCTTCCATAAAAAGTTCGTCGATAATTTCAATCACTTCTGCTTTTACATCCATCGTAATTTCCTCCTTCATTTTTTATTTTTTAAACCAAAGCTCATTTAAAAATCCGGAAAAGATTAGAAATGAGAGCATGACAACATTGAAAGTAATCACAATCCCCAGAGCCTGAGTCCACTTGTTATCAGGCAGGGGAGGCAGGCCCTTGGCCTTGCGCTCTTTATTGAGCGTTTTTTTCTTGCGCAGCCAGGCGTCATTGATGACCAGACCGGCACCGTGAAAGAGACCGTAAGCGATATAATACCAGGTCACTCCATGCCAGAACCCCATCAGCAGCATGTTGAGGATATAGGCTATACTGGATGTTGTATTGCGATTTTTAAAGACCTTATTGCGCATGAGCACCATGACCAGCCGCATAAAGACAAAGTCGCGGAACCAAAAGGACAGGCTCATATGCCAGCGGTTCCAGAATTCCTTCAAATCGCGTGACAGGAAAGGCTTGTCAAAATTGACCGGACTCTTGATGCCCATGAGATTGGAAATCGCCAAGGCAAACATCGAGTAGCCGGCAAAGTCAAAGAAAAGGTCCAGCCCAAAGGCATACATAAGGCCCAGAGTCCCCAGATTAAAGAAGCCGCCGGTATAGAGAGCATAGGTCTTCAGGTGGCCCAGCAGCAAATGGCCGAAGATATGAGCCAGGATAAACTTGTAGAGAAAGCCCAGCATGATATAGCGGACCGACTGCTCCAGCATATCCAGCAGCTCCTCGCGCTCCGGAATCGTTCGGTAATCTTCATTAAAGCGCTTGAAACGGTCAATAGGACCGCTCGAAAAGGTCGGCATGAAGAGCAGGAAGCGCAGGAATTCCCAAAGGCTAAAGTCAGTCAGGACCCCATCCCGCAGCTCAATCATCATACCGACTGAGCGAAAGGTCAGATAAGAAATGCCCAAAAAGCCAAAAAGCGACTGGTGACCGCTGATAGCCGGCTCTACCTTTACAAAGACAAGCGGCAGCACCGCCAGCAGCGTATGCAGGTAAAAGATCCACTTGCTGTCACGCGCTTTTCTGTAGACTTTATAAGAATAGAGCCAAAGGGTCTGCCAGACGACATAGCCCAGAAGAGCATAAATCTGCACCAGACTGGGTCCTGTCAGCATAAAGACGATAAAGGCCAGGCTGACCAGCGCTTCATAAAGCGGGAAGCGCTTCTTAAAGAAGAGGCCGACAAAGATGGGCAGCACTGCAAGAATGATATAGACAAAGTAAACTGGATTGCCGTAAGGCTCCAGATGAGGCAGCTGTTTGAGAAAATCGATCATCGCTGGTTGACCTCACTGATGAGCCCCTTGATGTCAATCTTGCCGTTGGGTGTCAAGGGCAGGGATTCGCGATAGAGAAACTTAGAAGGCATCATATAGGGCATCATAATATCCTGCAGGTCTTCCTTGATGGCCTTGGTGATGTCGATTTCCCGCTCAAACTGCGCAGCCACTCCCTCCTTTAAGATCACATAGGCCAGCAGATTCTGAACCTTGTGGTCCTTATTATAGCGGGGCACAGCTACCGCAGCCTCAATATAGTTGGATTTGTTAAGATTTTGCGACACATCTTCCAGCTCAATCCGATAGCCGTTGAACTTAATCTGAAAGTCCATGCGGCCGCCGTAGAGCAGCAGACCATCTGCAGTCATTGATCCGACATCACCGGTATGGTAGGCCGGCAGCCCTTCAAAGTCAAAGAAAGCTTCTGCTGTTTTTTCAGGATTGTTCAGATAGCCCTTGGAAACGGCCGGCCCGCAGACGATAATCTCCCCCTGCTGACCGTGAGGGACTGTTCGGCCTTCTTCGTCAATGACAAAGGTCGGTGAATCTGCCTTGGTATAGCCGATGGGCAGACGTTTACAGCCGGCCAGCATCTCATCGGTCACAGCCACTGCCGACAGAGCTACCGTCGCTTCGGTCGGACCGTAAGCATTGACAATGCGAGCCTGAGGGAAACGATCCCGCAGTTTTTTAGCAGTCTTGACGGTCAGCTCCTCACCGTCAAAGTAGAAATGCGTGAGCCCCGGCATCTTGTCACTATTGAAATCCTCCGACAGCAGAGCCATATCCGCAAAAGACGGCGTAGACGTCCAGATGGCAATGGGCAGGCTTAAAATCGTTTCAAACAGCTGCTTGAAATCTTGCGCGAGAGCACTTGGCAGAGCAAAAAGCGTTCCTCCCAGCGCCAAGGTCGGCGCCCAGTACATGACCGACAGGTCAAAGGAATAGGGGGGCTGGGCCAGCATCTGCGGCCGGGACGGCGTCGCAAACTCTTTGTCCCCAATCATCCAGTTAGTAAAGCTGAGCAGATTGTCATGGGAAATCTGCACGCCCTTGGGCTTGCCGGTCGTACCGGATGTAAAGATGATGTAGTAATTCTCATCGCCCTTGACTGGATGGGTCAGCTCATAAGCTGTCTGTCGGGCGATAGCCGAGCGGACCTGCTCGGCCCTGAGTATCGCTACTGCCGCATCAGCCAGCGGAAAGTCAGCGATGGCAATCACCAGACTGGGCTCAGCCACTTCTACAATAGCCGCGACACGCTCCAGAGCTGAATGACTGTCAATCGGAATATAAGCATGTCCCGACTTGGTCAGGGCCACAAAAGCGGCCAGCATCTCATACTCCTGACCGCCATAGACGACGACCGGAGACTTGGCCGGCAGGCCCAGTCGGTCAATCTCAGCCGCCAAGGCATCCGAATCCGCCTTGAGCTGGCCGTAAGTATGAACTTCTCCTAATATATCATAAACCGGAAAGTCCGGCTGCACCTGAGCAAAAGACTCAATGGTTTCTATCATATCATGTATTGCAGTATGTGACATCGTTCTTCTCTCTTATATTAAAATTCATTGTAAATAAAGCCGCCCTGCCCTTGGCCAAGATAACTGAAAAAATAAAGCAAGGCCAGAAAAATGAAAAAGTAAAGCAGGGTCTGCCCGATAAATTTGTAAAGAGTTTTGTGTTTTTTCATATTCATTTCATCGTTTCTGTCTCATTTAGATAGACTGACACCATTTTACCATTTTATAGAAGAGGATTTCAATTTATAACCTATGAATTCACGAAAGTTCTTGTAAAAATGAAGAAGCGTATTTGGAAAAAAGCAGGCGACGCTGACGTGGTTTGAAGAAATGTTTGAAGAGTATAAACAGCGGCTAATCATAGAAGTCTGACATTCTTTTGACACTGCTCTGTCTGCAGTCTTCCAGCCTCACTTTCGTGTTTCTGGGACTGGATAGTTTTGATGCAAACTGCATTTGCCTTATCTACAGCCTCCAACAATCCAGTGGATTGTTGGAGCGAACGGTCCCAGTATTTGAGAAATGGCCAGAAATCTAAAACAGCATCAATATTTGAAGAAAATATCCGCTCTTTTAAACCGAAAGTTCTGCTTTTTAAAAAATATATAAAAAATTTATATATTTACTTGACATTTGTTTTAAAAGAAGGTACACTACGTATATAAAGATTATATATAGAATTTTTACACAAGGAGGTGTGCATATGTATTTTCCCACATCATCTGCTCTGATTGAGTTTCTTATCTTAGCAATCCTTGAAAAAGACGACTCCTATGGCTATGAGATCAGCCAAACCATTAAGCTGATTGCCAACATCAAGGAATCAACTTTATATCCTATTTTAAAGAAGTTGGAGCAAAATGGTTTTCTGGCTACTTATTCACAGGAGTATCAAGGACGCAAAAGAAAGTATTACTCATTAACGGCTTATGGCCAAGAGCAACTGAACACTCTGAAAGATGAGTGGCAGACCTACACGACAACCATCAGCGGCATCATAGAAGGGAGCATCCGCCATGACAAGAACCGAGTATCTAGCTGAGCTAGAAAAATATCTGAAAAAACTACCGCGCAAAGACTACCAAGAGACTATGGACTACTTCGTCGAGTACTTTGACGAGGTAGGACCAGAAGGGGAAGCAGCGGCTATGGCCGACCTAGGCAGCCCCAAGGAAGCAGCCCATGAGATTATGCTGAATCTTTTGGATAAAAAGGTAGAAGAAGACAATCAAGACAGCAATACCCCAAAAAGCACGAAAAGCATCGTCCAGATTGCCATCCTGTCCATTTTGGCGGCACCTTTGGCTATTCCGCTTTTTATAGTGGCCGCAATTTTGACCTTTGTATTCTTCCTCTTAGTCTTTATCTTTGCTCTCGTCATGGCTATAGGTGCCTTTGCCTTCTTTATCTTTGGCATCAGCCTGATCTGGGACGCTCTGACACTGGGACTGACGACATCTATCCCGGCCTTCCTGTTCACTCTGGGGCTCAGTGTTCTAGCTCTGGGACTGTCTGGCATCTTCTACGCAGGCATTTCTCCGATTTCTCAGTTTGGCAGGAATGGATTTGTCAAACTAGCCCAACTGTTTGCAAAGAAAGGAGTTCGTCATGGCTAATATCAACTGGAAAAAATCTCTCTTATCTGCAGCTGTTCTAGCCTGTCTCTTTGGCGGAGCCTTGACAGCCATCGGCTCCGTTACAGGCGGTGTCAACGACTTGATTCATTCTGCCAATAGCGAGCTAAAGCTAACCAAGGAAGAAAAAAGCTTCTCTGACATTTCTTCCCTCAATATTGACCTGGCAGCCAGAAATCTCGTCATCAGTCAATCTCCTGATGACAAGGCCCATCTGACCTATTATCAAAGCGACAGCAATTATGAGATTGACGGCAAAGCGCTGGGAAAAATCACGGCAACTGATGAAAACGGCTCCTTAAACATCAAGGAAGATGGTGCAGACTCCTTCCACATAAGCACTGACATCCGCTCCTTCCACATAAGCACTGGCATCCGCTCCTTGCTCAGCTTATTTGACCAAGAATCTCAGGAGAAGCGTACCATTCAGCTGTCCCTGCCTAAGGGCACCAATCTGGAGACATTCACCGGCAATGCATTTCTGGGCGATGTGACCCTCTCCAATCTGTCGGTCAAAGACGCTGACTTCTCCCTGTCCAATGGCAGCCTGACTGTTAATGACAGCCAATTCACCTCTGGCAAAATCAGTAATTCACTAGGAGATATCACCCTTAATAACAGTCAGATTGGCTCTGGCAATCTCAGCTTGTCTTCAGGCAGCATCAGCCTGAACAACAGTCAGTTCTCCTCTGGCGAGATTAGCACCGATTTGGGCGACATCCGTGCAAACACCAGCAAAATCTCCGACAGCAGCCTGTCAGTCTCAAGCGGGTCACTGAACTCCGAACAGCTGGAGCTGGCTGGAAAAATCACTATCACCGACCAACTGGGAGATGTCAATCTGAACCTAGTGTCCGGCAGCCTGTCTCAGCTATCCTTTGATCTGAAAACAGAGCTGGGCGACATCAGCCTCCCTGATGATATACAGGTGAATTACGGTAAGAATGATGATGCGATCGGCGGCTCAGCCACCCGTAAGATTGATAACGCCGCCATTGACCTAACCGTCAACAATCAATCCGGCAGCATCAAACTCAGCGAATAACCTTTCCTACTCCTTCTATTTCGAACCCACGAAGCAGTTGAATACGGCGGGTAAGGCAAGCAAAGTTTGTGTCACGCACTCCAGTACTGTCTGCGGCCAGCTTCCTAGTTTGCTCTTTGATTTTCTTTGAGTATACGATGGATCCCCTGCAGGACTACCAGACTGAGGGCTGGATCAAGGACCTGGGCCAGGCGCGTGCGACCGCTATTGGAGGAAATCTGCCCACCTTCTCCCTCCTGCAGGGTTACGCCCTACGCCCCCCAGCCTGACAGCTATGTCCTCTTTGTCGAGGAGGAGGAGGACTATCTTGAATTTGACCGCAATTTGGCAGCCCTCCTGCAAGCCTATCCTACTCCGCAGGCCTTGCTCATCGGTCGCTTCCCCAAAGAATGCCAGATGACAGAAGACCTGCTCCTCTACATCTTGGATAAGCACCCCGTCCTCAAGACCATTCCGGTTATGTACGATCTGGACTTTGTTGCCCACACCCAGCCGCTTTTTACCATCACCATCGGAGCGCAGGTGACGGTGGATACGGACAGGATGCTGATTCAGTTGGATGAATAGCAAAACAGCCCCTCATCTCCTTCTGGAACGAGGGGCTGTTTTATATAGATACTCAAATCAAACGAGGCAACGAGCCGCTGCTTTGACATCCAGCTTTGCTTGACTTTATTCACACTTCGTCGTCCCAGCCTCGAGCTGTGCGGAGGTGGGAATCGAAGACTCCGCCTCGCCGATTTTTATACGGTTATCTTCCAAAAGATGCATCCCTCTGTGGATGAGAGCACAGCCATCATGGGATGCTGTCTCACTCTCGCCGCTCAAAATGCTCCAGCAGAGGTTTTGCGATTGCAGATAGCGCTTCTGATTGGAAGGATCTGCTTCGCTCGTCAAAGGGTATAACGGCACTTGGACTTGATTTTCGAAGAGTCTGACTGGATTACCATCCGCCGGGCCCGCCGCCCTGACCGCCGGGAGCACCACCGCCGAAACCGCCGCCGCCAGGTCCATCAGCTGTGATTTCGGTACGGGTTTCACCGTTTACAGTAATGGTGCCGCCAGTATAGGTGGCTGTTCCGTCAAAGTCAAAGGCAGAAACGGTGGAAGTGATAGCCAAATTGCCGCCCGACATGATGATATCACCGTTGGAGTCAAGGGCATCGGTATCTCCCTGACCAACTTCTACCTTGATCTCCCCGCCGGTAATCTTGATAAAGATGTCCGCTCCGCTCACGTCGCTAGCAGCATTGATACCGTCATCCGTCGCGTAGAAGTCCAGTTCTCCTCCATTAATGGTGACATTGGTTCCTTCCAAAGCCTCTGTACTATTGGAGACCTTAATAGTGCCACCGTCAATCACAGCTGTATTGCTGGCGTGGAGCCCGTCATCTCCGGCATCAATCGTGACGGTACCGGACTGGATATAGAGATTGCCCAGTGAGGTATCATTGTCATTATCAGCATGGATGGCATCCTCTGTCGCCTTGACATCAATCGTTGCATCCTTGATATTAAGGGCATTGTCTGCGGAGAGGCCGTGCTTGGCTGCATTGATAGTATAGGTGCCGCCGGTCACTCGCAGGGTGCTTTCCGACTTGATGGCCGTTTCATATTTGCCATCGACCGTCAGGCTGCCGGAGCCATTGAGAGTCAGATCCGAACTGCTGAAAACAGCCGCATCCGCGTCAGTATTGCTGTGGTTAGACGAATCAGAGATAGAGTTCTTGCTGCCATCTGCCAGAGTCAGGGTCGTTTTTCCTGCCTGTTCGACCAAAATAGCCGCATCCGTTCCGGTCATTGTGACACCATTGAGAACGATCTGCACCTGATCGCTGTCACCGGCCTTAACGACGATTTGCACATTTTCACTGCTGCCGGAGATGACATAGGTCCCAGCAGCGGAAATCGTCACAGTTGAGCCGGATACACTGACTCCGTCTCCAGTGCTTTGAGCGCTTGACCCGCTCAAGCTGATGGTTGTTGCCTTGGACGCATCATAAGAAGCATCTGAGTCTTCTGCGGCAAAGTAGTCAGCAGTGTTTGTCTTAGTCTGACTGGTACTGGCTGCGCTGGTGTTCTGACTGCTGCTGGTGCTGGCTGTTGTGCTGCTGCTTGAATTGGTGCTGCAGGCAGCCAGAGCCAGAGTGGCCAAGGCTAAAGGCACTAAGAGTTTGATTTTTTGAAATTTCGATTTTGCTTTTTTCATGTTTCTGTTCCTATCTAGTTTACTTGCTTGGGATATAATCTGCGGCCTTTTGATAGGCCACACCGTATTTGGAGAAGGAGGCTGGAGTCAGCTGATAGCGCTCCAGTATGTCACTCAGCCAGGCAGGGCAGGCCCCTGGCAGTTTGACCTCCATGATGACATGATCAGCCGGCAGGAGGGGGTCTCCGTGACGGCCGTCCAAGAGGCTCAAATCGTACGGACGGTAAGTCAGATCATGGTCAAAGGTAATCCGAACAGCCGCGTCCTCAAGACCTTTCATAGAGTAGCGGTTGTAGCAGATCAGCATCATGGGTCCAATCTCGCCGAAATGCTGGGCAAGCCAGTCGATTTCCTCACGAATCTGGCTGTCTTCCAGCTGGCTGCGGTCGCCGTCCAGATAGGCTTCTGCCGTCAGGAGATTGCTGACAATCCGGCGCTTGTAGACGATGCCGCGCATTTTTTTCTTTATTTCCAGAAAAACCTGACTGCCTTCTGTCGGATATTCTTCATAAGTGCGGAGACGCAGCTTCTCATCAAAATAAGGATTTTCCAAAGTCTCTCGGATAATCTGATAGGTCGGCGTATCATAGTAGAGATTATTGATGGTTGAGTAGGCATGCTCGTCTTCGACTAAATAGCCTTCAAATTCCTGCAATAAATCCAGCAATGTTTCCTTCCGAATAATATATTTGCTTTCAAAGCGCTGAAAATTTTTCTTGATTGTTTTTTTAGCCATGGGATTCTCCCCCTCTGTCTTTCTTAAATCTACAGTCATTTTACGGATGAAAACTTAAAAGAAAGCTAAAGAAAACTTAAAGAAAACAAAACAGGAAATTTTCCTGAACAATTAAAAAGACTTGTAAAAACAGTCTCTGCCAGGCTCTTAGTCTGTATTTTCTGTCTATCGCACCCCCGTAGTTTGCTTTTATTAGGGAGATGGTCTGGAGGTAAAAGGAAAACGAACTGACGGACTGTCCGATAAAAAAACAGAAAACCTGCACACCGTCAACACCTGCCCTTTCTATTTTAAACAAACCCGAACTGTCGGAACGCGCGAAAGATAAGCCCATATGGATTGAAAATAGAAAGAACAGGACCAGCTGGCAAACTGCTTTTCCAAGACCCGATACAGCTGAAACCATCAGCCAAAACGGGGCAAGTCTGAAAAAATCTTCTCTGCTGAGGGCCGCTGTTAAATTTTCTGCCTTTTTAAGAGTTTCTTCTGGTACGATTTTCCTAAAAATTTGATATAATAGAAGCAGGAGACAATCATTCTAACAGCAGCGAGTCAGGCAGACGCCTCATTTGCCGCAATGGGAGAGAATGTAGTAAAAAGGAGAAGGATTATGTTTGAAAGTAATAAGCGCCAGAAGACCAAGGCCATTATCGAAAATGCCATGGTCCAGCTGCTGAAGCAGGAGTCTTTTGACCACATCACCACTGTGCAGCTGGCACAGGCTGCCGGTATCAGCCGCAGCAGTTTTTATACGCACTACAAGGATAAGTACGACATGATTGAGCGCTACCAGCAGGGGCTTTTTCATCAGTTGGAGTACATTTTCAGCCACCATCAGGAAAATATCAAGACAGCTATTATTGAAGTCTTTAAATTTTTGCAGCTGGAACCGCTTCTGGCAGCTCTTTTGACGGAAAACGGCACCAAGGAAATCCAGAATTTTCTGCGCCACAAGCTTCAGGTCATGCTGGCTGAGGACCTGCAGGACCGCTTCAGCAGCCGGATTTACAGCCAGTTTGAAAAAGAATACAGCACGGTCTACCTGACCAACGCTTTTTTCGGCGTCTGTCAGATATGGATTGCCAGAGGAAAAAAAGAAAGTCCCGAACAAATAGCCGACTTTCTTTTGAAAATGATTTAAACAAATAGAGTGGGACGCCCCCCATGATGGCTGAGCCCTCACCCGCAGAGGGATGTATCTTTGGGAAGATACCGTATAAAATCAATCAGACCGAGTCTTTGATGTCGTCAGCAAGTCTTTTAGTTTGTTTTTAGGACTAGGCAACGAGCCGCAGGCTGTACTGGGGTACGGCAAGGCGACGCTGACGTGGTTTGAAGAGATTTTCAAAGAGTATAAAAGTGCCTGATGAGCTGAGCAGGGAAGATGCTGGTTGACCAAAGTCAACAGAAGCTTTCCCAGCCACTGCGTCTGGCAGTCAAACGATAGAAAAATACGAAGCTGGGTGCTGTTGTCCCAGCTTCTTTTTTTCTTGCCTGTCCTTTTTAGAGCGGCCAGCGGATACTTTTGCATCTTATACCGATTCATATCTTTATTCTCGTGTGATGGCGGACTTTAGCTTCAACAGAGCCCCGGACTGTGGGAAGTTGTGAGTAAAGGAAACGCAGTTCCCAATTTTCGTTAAGTCCAGAAGAGTGAGGCTGGGACAGGCTCCCACCGCTTTCAAGTATCAGGTCCTCCAGACTGTCAGAGCAAGCCAAGCTAACAATCGAATAAAAACAAACTAAATGACGATAAAAGACACCGGTAGGCAGCCTCAGCTTGTACTGGAATTACGGACGATACTGCCTTCGCTTA
The DNA here is from genome assembly GCF_017884005.1 of Streptococcus panodentis. GTDB lineage: Bacteria > Bacillota > Bacilli > Lactobacillales > Streptococcaceae > Streptococcus > Streptococcus panodentis. Next base: position 64,909 of record NZ_QFAY01000004.1, on the reverse strand, counting down.
GTCCGTCCTTCCAGAGATTACAGCTTCATGGCCAGCATATTGACCGTCATACCGGCTGCCGTTCCCATAAGAGCGATGGTATCTCCTTCCTTGACCAAGCCGCGCTCCAAAGCATAGCAGAGAGCAAAAGGCACAGCGACGGAAACCATATTGCCATAGTCCTTTACCAAGTCAAGATACTGATGATCAGGAATCCCCAGACTGTGCATAATCATGGGCAGCGCCCGGCTGGCCTGATGAGGGATGATGTAGTCAAACTCTGCTGCACTGAGACCGCTCTTGGCCTTAAATTCCTCAAACATTTCCGGAATCTTCCTTGCAGACAGCAGCAGAATTTTTCTGCCGTTCATATCAAACATATAGTGGCTCTTGGTGCTGTCTGAATATTCCTTGGGGTGAAAAGAAGTCAGACCGCCGCGAATCTCTGTATCGTGCGCACCCTCAGACCAAGTCCGCTGCAGGCTGGCAATGACGCCTCTTTCTTCCTGCGTTGCTTCAAAAATCAAGGCTGCCGCACCGTCGCTGAATAATTCAAAACTCTCTTTCTGCTGAGGATTAAGACCGAGACTGCCTACCTCGCTGGAAACGATGAGGATACGCCTGTACTCACCGGCTTCCAGCAAATGCGACATCAGGCTCAGAGCAGAAATAAAGCTGGTACAGGTCGTATTGATGTCCATAGCCGGAATAGACAGCCCCTTCGCCACCAGCTCATGAATCAGAGCTGCCGTACAAGGAATGGGCTGAACCCCGACTGCACTGGCCGATACAAGACAGTCAATGTCTGCAATAGTCAGTCCGGCATGTTTCAAAGCCTTTTCAATAGCCTTCGCCGCCAAGTCCAGCTGGGTTTCTTCGCCTTCGGTCACTCGGTAACGGGTCTGATCCTTAAAAGTCACTGTGTTGCGCGGCAGCTGCGTGCCGTAGCCAACAATCTTAATATGATTTTTTACTGCTGTCATCTTCTTTCCTTTCTGTCAGGCGAGGGGCCTGACCCAAACAAGCTCCGTTTCAAATCCGGCAGATTCTTTTTAATTTGCGGCTGCGGTCCCGCTGGTAGTCCTTAAAAATCAGCTGAGGAGCAAGAAAATCCTTATCTGCCGCTAATTGCTGGAATTGCCGAGTCAGAGCAGCCTCCCTCTCCCGGCTGCGGTGTTCAATCGCAATCACCAGCTGCCGGCTGCTGAGCTGAGCGGCCTGATATTCTCCGATGCCATCCACAAAGAGCAGGCAGCGCCGGATAAAGTCCGGAAAAACCTCTACAGGCTCTCCAGCAGCATTTTCAAAGACAAAGATATCATCCGACCGGCCCTCAATCCTGTCAATCCGAGTGAAAACTGAACCGCAGGGACAGGGGTCAGGATTTTCCACTAAAATATCATTCAGCTCATAACGATAGATAGGCTGCGAGCGGCGTTTAAAATCGGTAATCAGAGGATAAAAACGGCCTTCATCCAGATAGTTCTTCTCTACAAAGACAATGTCCTCATTGAGATGAAGCTGACCGCAGGCACAGCTGCAAGCCAGAAAACCTTCTGTCGCCTGATAGATCTGATCAATCCTGTCCAGCTCAAAAGAAGCCTCCATGGCCTGCCGATCTGCCTCCTCCAAAATCTCAGCTACTGATATGACCTTCTGCGGAGCGATGTTTAACCTGCCGGACTGCCGCAGCTTGGCCAGCTCCAGCAGCATGGAAGCCGGCGCCACCAATATGCTTGGCTGATAGGTATTGAGAAGCTCCAGATGCTGCTCAGCAGCCTGAAAGGTATCAAAATACTGCAGACGGATAAGGGCCGAATGGACCGTCTGATAAAGAGCGTTATCGGCCCGCAGAAAAAAAGCAATCCTATGGCCTAAGAGTTTTCCCGGCGGCAGCATTTTAGCTAAAACAGCAGCAGCCCACATACTGCGCTCCTGCTCACTGGTGATAAAGAGGCCCCGGTGCCCCGAAGTCCCAGAGGATAAGCCGACAGCGATTTCCCCTTTCATTGGACTGAAATCACGCGTTCGTTCGCTCTCCAGAGCCAGCTCCAAAGCCTCATCCCGGTCCATTCCCACCGTATTTAGCTGATTGAAATGCCGCATCATCAGCGCCTTATCCATGCGGAAATCTGCCGGAATCCCCTGCCTGAAATAAGGAGATTTTTCCTGCAGAAAGGCCCTATAAGCTGCCAGCTGCCTGGTCTGATAAGCCTCCAGAGCCTGCCGGCTGTCAAAGCGGCGCAGCCAGCGCATCTCAATAAAAGTTTTCAGAAAAGTTCCTGCTTGCATGTAAGACTTCCTTTACCCTCTCTGTCGGATCGTGGCTGACCAGAACCTGGTGATTGTCTGCCAAAAGCCTTCGGAGCAAAGCAACACCGGCCAGATAGTCCTGCTTGCTGTCCTGCACCAAAGACGGCAAAAGACGCATCTGCTCTGTATAGGGCAGCAAGTCCACGCCCCAACACAGATCCGCAGCAATAAAAAGGTTGTACTCCGGCAGAAAGAGGCAGCCCTGACCAGCTGCGTGTCCATCTACCGAAGCCAGATAAATACTGCCATCGCCAAATAAGTCAACGGTCTTGCGGTAGAGAAAAGCGGCCTCCACCTGCTGGGGCTCCACTACCTCCAAGCGGCTGTCAAAATCTGCCGGCAGAAATTCCCTGAAAATCAAATCTTTGAGGCGCCTCTTCTGATAACGGTCAAAAACCGCCTGGGTGAGGATAAAGCGAGCTTTGGGAAAGAAGGCAGCCCCTCCGAGGTGGTCAGGATGCAGGTGTGACAGGATGATATAGGAAATATCATCAGGCACCAGTCCATTTTCCTGCAGCAGGAGATCAATCCGATCCCCGCTTTTCATAGTGACAGGCGTCGCCAAGCCATAGCACCAATATTTCAAAGAAGGCTTCTGAATAGCTGGGGAATAGCCAGTATCGTATAAAATATAGCCTTTGCTGCGGTGTTTAAGCAGAAAAACACCGGCCGGGAAGCTGATTTTTTTCTTAGGGACTCCCTTGAACATCCTCTGTAAATGGCTGCTGCAGCTGCCAGCAGCAAAATAATCAATTGTTTCGATAATTTTGGACATATTTCGCAATTCCTTCGCTGATTGTCAAGCGCGGCCGATAGCCTAAATCCCTTACAGCTGCTGAGATGTCCAGCGTTTGGCTGTAGCGCATCAAATAGTAGGTGTAAAGGGTCAGTGGAGGCTCTTTTTTAATCCGGAAAAAACGGTAGATGCTTTCAAAACTCTGTGCTAAGAAGGCCAGCAAGCCAGCCGGCAGCTTTACATAGCGTTTACGCACCTGTAAACCTTCCAAGGCTTGGTCCAGCAAATCCTTAAAGCTATGGGGCTCACCGTTGGTAATGTTGTAAACCTGCCCATGTGCTTGAGGCATTTCCAAGGCCAGACGCACCGCCAAGGCTGCATTTTCTACACAGGTCATATCCATCAGCTGCTGCCCGTTCTTGATGAGGGGGATCGCAAATTGTTGGCTCAGTCGCAGCACCCGCGGAAAAATACTGGTGTCCCCAATACCAAAGAGGCCGCGGGGACGCAGAATAACCGACGGCACCTGAGGGTATTGAGAAATGACACGCTCAGCCTGCAGTTTGCTCTTGATGTAAAAATTCAGTTCATTTTCCTTGGGCGCATCCGTTTCCTTGATATCCAGCTGATCCCGCGCCGCCGCATAAATACTGGGAGAAGAGATGTAAACCAGACGCTTGATGCCAAAATGCCTGCAGGCTTCTAAAACCCGCTTAGTTCCCAGCACATTGGCACGGTAAAACTGCTCCCAAGGACCCCAAATAGTGGAAAGAGCCCCTGCATGAACAACAGCATCAACACCCTCACAGGCGGCAAAAATATCTTCTTCCTGACTAAAGTCACCAGCAAAGAATTCCACTGAGGGTCCCTGCAGAGCCTGGCCTGCCTTCTGATTGCGGCCAAAGGCCCTTACTTCATAGCCCTGCTCGACCAGTTCTTCAATAACATATTTCCCCAAAAAGCCTGTCGCACCAGTAACAAGAACCTTCATGTCTGCTCCTTTCCTTTTATTGGCACAAATAGGCGATGGGACAGGCCCCATGATGGCTGCGCCATCGCCCGCAGAGGGAGGTGTCTTTTGTCTTTTATAAGACACCGTATAGTCTTTTAGTAGTGAAACTGCCCTCTGGGACTGTTTCAGCTAACAAAGTAATAAAAGATTAACGAAATGACGCTATCAGACTCCCTTTGACTCTTGACCCCATTATACACCATTTAGACGAAAGTGCCTGAAAAAATCTGTAAAAAAACTTTACACACTGTAACAGCCGATATAGTCTTTAGTTTGCTTTTAATAGCGTAACAGTCCGGAGGACAGTTTCAGCCTATCGCTTAAAATATAGGACGATAGGGCAGCGAGCTAACAAAGTAATAAAAAACAAACGAAATGACGATACCATCCTGTCAGAGGAGACTGCTCCCACCCTTTTGATCAATAATACGCAGCTGCCTTGCCGTGTACTCCAGACACTCCTTGACTCTCTTATCATAGTCCGCTCCGTCCTTGTCAATAAAATCCAAAGCAGACACATGGTATTGAAAGGCCAGAGGGGAGACTTCTGGCACATCCGTCATAAAAACAATAATAGCATGCGGATTGTACCTGCGAATCAGCTGAGCTACCTCAAATCCCTTATTGCGCTCTCCCTGAATATCCAAGTCCAAAAAATAGAGATGATGAGAGGTATCCCTGCCTAAAGAAGCCTCGAATTCCATGATTTTTCCTGTTGCCAGGATACGGGCAGCCACTCCTAACTCAGCCATACCCTTCCGGATAGCCGTTTCCAGACGCACCCGGTGAACCGCACTATCCTCTAAAATTGTAATTTTCATTCTTCTTCTCCTTATACTGCACATCCTGTCGCTCCAGCAGCCCTGCTGTTTCTATCAGCCTGGGACTGGCCTTCACCTGAAAAAGCAAGTGATTCTATGCGCTCTGCCCATATTTTGAAACATCATCCCCCTTGAAAAGCTCAGATAACTAGGGTAAGCTGTTTTGGCAAACTTTGGATGATGAAGCTGTAACAGCAATTTTTCATGCTCCATTTATTTCAAACCTACATGATGTTCACTCGCTTTGCTCAAAGTCTTCCATACTGATACGGTTGCTGCAAGCTTGGCTTGCCTTACCCGCCGATGCAAAAAAGGGCCGGCTGGGCTGCAATAGCAATACCGTCATCCTCTTTCTGCTGCAGATTACTGAGATGACTTGCTATAATAAATCTATTTTAGCATAATTTTTTAACATTTTGTAGTTTGAGGATGAGCATAAGGAAAGAATCAGTTCCCCTGCTCTTCAAAAACCTCTTCAAATCAGGCCGCTCCAACAGCCCGAGACTGCAAATTCAAAAGCGAGGCAAGGAGGCTGGGGCAGACTCTCATGATAACTGCACCCTCACCCACAAACAAGTCTAGTATAAGAATCAATCTTGACCTCTTTATTCTAGTATATCCTGCTGGAAAAATCTTCACTTGCCCCCAACTGTCATTTTTTCACCCTCAAATGACACTTTTAAAAATGAGGAACAGTGACAGTCCTGTTCAATGAAAATCAAAGATGACAAGAGAAAGCAATGCAGCTTCATAGAGGCTGGGCAAAAACTCTCAGTTTCAACTTTGATTTTCAAAAAAATAAGCTTTTCAAGACAAAGAAAAAAGCCCACTGTTGCAGGCTTCTTACAATATAAAGTCTTATCTTACAGCATTTTGTTGTAGAATTCAACGACAAGTGCTTCATTGATTTCTGGGTTGATTTCGTCGCGTTCTGGCAGGCGAGTCAATGAACCTTCCAGCTTTTCAGCATCGAATGATACGAAAGCTGGACGTCCCAGAGTTGCTTCAACCGCTTCAAGGATGGCAGGTACTTTCAGTGATTTTTCACGAACAGAAATCACTTGACCTGGCGTCACGCGGTAAGATGGGATATCTACGCGCTTGCCATCAACAAGGATGTGACCGTGGTTTACGAACTGACGCGCCTGACGACGGGTAGTCGCAAGACCCAGACGGTACACAACGTTATCCAAGCGGCGTTCCAAGAGAAGCATGAAGTTGAAACCAAGGATGCCTTCTTTGATCTTAGTAGCTTGCACGAACAAGTTACGGAATTGCTTTTCACCTACACCGTAAGTGAAACGAAGTTTTTGCTTTTCAGCCAACTGCAAACCGTATTCTGACAATTTGCTGCGGTTGTTTGGTCCATGCTGACCAGGTACATAGTTGCGGCGAGCCAATTCTTTACCTGTACCGGTAAGAGAAAGACCCAAACGACGGGCTTGTTTCCAAGATGGTCCTGTATAACGAGACATAAAAATGTCCTCCTCTAAATAAATGATATTTGAGGAAATAACTCTTATTCAAACCTGATTCGTGCAGGAGGTCTTCGCCCAAACAGCAAAGGTTACTCTTATAGCTGACCTTCTGTTGACGAGCTTCATTTTGAACTGCTGTTATTTCACACAAAAGCTATTGTACCACGAAAAAGGCAGAATGTAAAGAGGCAGAAAAGAAAAGTATGCGTCTCAGTTTTTGCAAAAAACCAAGCTGCCAAGCTTGATTTGATGGGTTATTCCGACCAAAAAGCCAGTTCATGGCCAGCCGGGTCTTTGAAATGAAAACGACGGCCGCCAGGAAAGTCAAACAAGGGCTGACTAATCTCTCCGCCAGCTTCCAAGACCCTTGTCATCGCCTGCTCGATATGGTCTGTATAGAGGACGATTAAAGGAGTCTGCAGCCGTGCAGAATCGACAGCCAGACCGCTGGAAACGCCGCTGTCAGCCGTATCCAGATATTCCGGCCCCCATTCCTGATACTGCCAGCCAAAAACCTGCCGATAGAAATCTCTGCCTTGACGGAACAACTCCTTGTCAGGATAAGGAAATTCTATATAATCAATCTGATTAGGAACTTTGTCCATTTGCTTCTCCTTCCAACTTTGAAAATTGTTGACACCGCCATTTTAGTATAAAAATTTTTAAAAATCAACATTCCTATCGATTCATTCTAAGAATCTATAGGCATAAAGATCAGTTGGACAGATTGAGGAGTATGCTAGTGCCAATCCAGACAGTATTTCACAGGAAAAGCAGATGTATTTTTAGATTCTGTAAGGCCGAGTGGCGCTAACAGAGATGTTAATACAGTGAGATGATTTATTCAGGCAGGTTCTAAGATTTAACCCCCAAAATCCTCAAAATTTCCTGCTTATAGGCCAGTTTCTTCAGCTCCTTGTCTTTCTGGCCAGACCAGTCCAGCTGCAGCTCCGCCACCAGCTGGCCGGGCCGGTTTTTCAGAATATAGATGCGGTCGCTGAGAGCCAGCGCCTCCTCGATACTGTGGGTGATGAGGAGGGTGGTCAGGCCCAGCCTGCGGTGAATATCCAGATACCAAGCATGCAGTTCCATCTTGGTCAGCTCATCCAGCGCGCTGAAGGCCTCATCCAGCAGGAAAAGCTTGTGGCCAAACAGATAGGTCCGCAGCAGGGCCACGCGCTGGCGCATGCCCCCGCTCAGCTCATGCGGATACTGATTCGCCACTTCATAAAGGCCAAATTCCCGCAGAATAGCCTCCGCCCGCTCAACCGCTTCTTTCTTGGCTGCCTTTTTAATCAGGAGGGGCAGCATGACATTGCCCAGAACAGTCTTATGCTCCAAAAGCAGGTCTTTTTGCAGCATATAGCTGACCCGGCCCTTGGGATTGTCCTCGCCGTCTAACATGATTCTGCCAGACTGCAGAGGCAAAATCCCGGCAATCAGATTGAAAAGTGTCGTCTTTCCCACACCGCTGGGGCCTAAAATAGCCACCACCTGACCAGTTTGGACCTCCAGACTGATATCCTTTAAAATCTGCTGCTCCTCGTAAGCATAGCTTACCTTTTCAAGTTTAATTTCTGTCATTCTTTTATAAAATCGTTGCTAAATCCTTTGTTGCTCAGGTCATTTTCGACTATTCCCTGGTCCTTGGCCCAGCTGTAAAAGGCATTCCAGCGCCCGGCCTCAAACTGCCCCCACTTGTCCTTATCAGATGCATACTGCTGGGACAGGTATTGCTGCGATTCGATGACAAAGTCCCGCTTGCTTTGCAGCTCCGGTGCATTCTTTATCAGCATATCAGCCGCTTCTTCCGGATGCTCCATGGCATACTGGTAGCCCTTTTTGATAGCCTGCAGCACCTTTTTAGCTTCCTCAGGATTCTTCTTCAGGTAATCATTGTTCGCGATAATGACTGGTGAATAGTAGTCAAATTCCTTGACATAGTCCTTCATGTAGAAAAAATTGGTCTCCATGCCCTGAGACTGAGCCATAATGCCGTCCCATCCATGGTAAATCCAGGCCGCATCAAAGAGGCCATTCTCAATCGGTGTAATGGAGTTGGAGTCATTATTAGGCACCTTTTCCACCTTTTCAAAGTCCGCACCCTGACTCTCCACCAAGGTCTTGAGCATCCCCAACTCCACGGGATCGTTCCAGGTTCCGTATTTCCTGCCGACCAAGTCCTTAGGCTCGGTAATGCCGGCAGATTTTTTAGAAATAATCCCCGAAGTATTGTGCTCGACAATAGCCGCTACAGCTGTAATCTCTGCTCCTTTGTCCAATTTCTTGGCCATAGAGTCCTGAAAATAAATACCAAAAGGCGCCTTGCCGTTGATAATCAGGTCAGACGTGCTGTCCTCAGGCGGCAGCTTAATATCCACATCAACCCCTGCATCCTTGAAATAGCCTTTTTCCTTGGCCACATACAGGCCCGTATGGTTGGTATTGGGCGACCAGTCTAAGATAAAATCAATCTTTTTATCCTTGCCGGCAGACTCTGACCCTGACTGACTCTGACTGCAAGCAGCTAAGCCTAGGATAGCTAAGGCAGCTAAGCCTGCCAGTAAGCATTGATACATTTTTTTCATTATGAACCTCTTTTCTTTTTTGTAAAATAGCTGAGCAGAGCTCCTACTTCCATTTCATCACATATTTTTCACTGACATCCACCAGCTTCATACCCAGAAGGCTGATTGCCGAGACCAAGATAATAATGGCAAACATGGTGTCGTACTGAAAGAGCTTTTTTGACTGAATCATATAGACTCCCAGTCCCTCAAAACCGCCCAGCCATTCGGAAACGACCGTTGTAACAAAGGCATAGGAGACACTGACCCGCAGGCCGGCATAAAAGTAAGACAGGGAAGCCGGGATTTTAAAATGCCAAAGCAGCTGCCAGCGATTGGCCTGCATCAGCTCAAAAAGGGTCAAAATATCCCGGTCGCAATGCCTGAAACCATCCAGAATGCTGACGATAATCGGAAACGTCACCGTCAGGATAATGAGAACAATTTTAGGCAGAATCCCATAGCCCAGCCAAAGGACCAAAATGGGCGCCAAGGCAATGGTCGGAATGGTCTGTACCACCACCATCATGGGATAAATCAAATCATTGAGCCAGAGCAGGCTGTCCATGAGCAGCGCCAGCAGACAGGCAAGAACGACCCCTAAAACCAAACCCAGCAGCGCCACTTTTAAGGTCGCCCAGCTGTGAAAGGCAAGGAGCCCCGCATCGCGGACAAAGGCCTGCAGGATTTCCAGCGGCGTCGGCAAAATAAACTTAGGCAGCAGATGCAGCAAACCCGCCAGCTGCCAAAGGACCAAAATGCCCAGCATGCCCAATAAACTAATCTGCTGCCGCAGTATATTTTTCAAGTTTTTCATCAATGGACAAAATCTCTCCGTAATTAATTTTTACATTGGCAAAGACAGTATCTGCCTGAGCCCCAGCAATCTCCACCGCCTGCTGCAAAAGGGGGAACAACTCTTCCCACTCTCCCTCCAGAACCGTCTCAAAAGGCGTTACAAGCTGTTTAACTGGCTGCTTTTGCAGAAAATCAATCACTTCCTCAATAACCGCCAAACGGTTTTCCTGAGCTCCTAAAGGCAGTATCTGTAAAGCAATACTAGCACGCATTTCCTTACCTCCTTGTACTTATTGACATTTAGTTTCGTTTTTACATTTGAAAACCTAAGATGACACTTCCTTACAGAAATTTTATCCGCCGCCTTCAAGAGCCTCTCAGACTGTTGAAGCAAGTCGAAACGGACGGCGATTGGTTTTGATTTCCGAAGAGGATGAAAGCTGATTTTCATTGAGTATCAGATGCACGGCAGCATGTCGTACTAAAAACACCCTTTCCAATCGGGAAAGGGTGCACAAAAAAGCTGACATCTTGCTGAATTCCTACGCTGGCATTACCCAGATCAGGTGCGGTCGAAGCTTACACTTCCTCTCAGACTGTACACAGACTCCCCTATTGAATTGTCTTTATGATAGCGCAATCATGGCAAAAAGTCAAGGTCAGAACTTTTATCTGAGCTTTGGAATTCTCCTTGGACGGCCAGCAGCGCTTCCAAAGACCAAATATTCTCCGCCTCGCTCTTGGCTAGGATAGTTGCAAAGCCCAAATCCGCCGCTGTCTCCAGATTGGCCTCAATATCATCAATAAAGACACATTCCTCAGCCTGGAGATGATATTTTTCTAAAAGCTCCAGATAGATCTCCCTGTCAGGCTTGACAGCCCCCACCTCAGAAGACAGGATATAACCCGACAGGAGGGGATAGATGGGCAGGAGTCCCGCTTTTTCAATGTGGTAAAAAATCTCGCAGGTAGTAGAGAGGATGTAAATTCGATAGCCCTGCTGAGACCAAGCCTCAATCTTCTTCTGCAGATCCTGATAAACAGCTACCACCTCATACCAGTGATAAAAGATATTTTGGACGGCAGAGGCTAGCTCCGGCGGAAGCAAAGCAGAGGCTGTCCGGCTGGCCTCCTCCAGACTCAGCTCCCCGCTGTCGGTCCTGGCCCAAAGCCCCGAATCAAAGACTGCTTCCCTGACTCTTTCACGGTCCTCCTCATCTGCCGCAAAATAAGTCAAAATTTTGGCAGGATTCCACTCAATCAGCACATTTCCTAAATCAAACACCAAATTTTTAATCATGGCTGCCTCCCGTCTTTTTCCTCAATCTTCTTAGTCTGTACCTGTCTTCATTAGTCATGTTCGGATTTCAAAGCGATAGGCTGAAACTGTCACCCAGACAGTTTCGCTACTAAAAGCAAACCAAAAGACTATAAGAGACGATTTTGTCCTCTGTTTCTCACTATTCAAGGAAAGCAAAAGTAAGAGTAAGCATTCGTTTCCGATTAAGTCTATTATAGCATTTTCAGAGCAAACCTGTTCGGAAATGAATGGCACTTCTCTCTTGCTTTCCTTGAGCAGTGATACTCGTTCTACTATAACCCCATATGTCCTTAATTCTCCCGGACTGTCAGTGCAAGAAGACGCTGCTATGGTTTAAAGGGAGGTTCGAAGAGTCTGACATGCCGGCCGCTTAAGGCAAACTGATTCAAGGCAACGTTTCTGAACAAATCTACTGCAAAAAAAGAGAGGGGCGATTCATTTCCGAACGCTGGTAAGAAAAAATCCCAGAAAAAGAAATTCTGGAATTTTTTTAGTCTTCGTCAAAATAACGGATTAAATTTTTCTCCGTTAAAATGTCAGAATAAGTGTAGGACTCCACATAGGAGTTGCTGATTTCACCCGGCTGGCCGCCGTCATTGGAATACTCAACGATAAACAAAGACGGATAAACCTCAATCAGCCGGCCTTGCTTGCTTTTCTGCCGTTTACGGCCGTTTTCTAAGGTCATCTCAACAACCTGCCCCTCATGGGCTTTGATGTCCTCTTTGATTTTTTTCATCTTTGCTACATCTGTAAATGCATCACTCATCTTTATCCTTCCTCTCTTTTAGAAATACTTGAAAACTTATTGTACTCTTTCTGGAAAATCAGCTCCACCGTACCACGCGCACCGCTCCGGTTCTTCTCAATAATCACTTCCACCTTATTATTGGGAATGCCTTCTTCCTCCTCACCGGCCCGGTCATAGTAATCATCTCGGTAGAGAAAGGCGACAATATCCGCATCCTGCTCAATGGATCCCGACTCCCGAATATCTGACAGCACCGGCCGCTTGTCCTGCCGCTGCTCCACACCCCGCGACAGCTGACTGAGGGCAATCACTGGGACTTTCAGCTCCTTGGCCAAAATTTTCAGCTGACGGGAAATTTCCGAAACCTCCTGCTGGCGGTTTTCCCGGCCGGTACCAGTGATGAGCTGCAGATAGTCAATCAAAACCAGCCCCAGATTTCCGGTCTCCTGAGCCAGCTTGCGGGCCCGCGAACGAATCTCCGTAATCCGAATCCCCGGCGTATCATCAATGTAAATGCTGGCATTGGCCAGATTGGCCGTTGCAATCGTGTATTTCTGCCATTCTTCATCCGTCAGCTGACCCGTACGGATAGAGTGAGAGTTAATCACCCCTTCCGAAGCCAGCATCCGGTCTACCAAGCTCTCCGCTCCCATTTCCAGAGAGAAGATGGCAACGGTTTTATCCAGTTTGGTCCCGATATTTTGGGCGATATTGAGGGCAAAAGCTGTCTTTCCGACAGCCGGACGGGCCGCCAAAATAATCAGCTCTTCCTCATGAAGCCCCGTCGTCATCTTATCTAGTTCCCGGTAGCCGGTCGCAATTCCCGTAATATCCGATGTCTGCTGGGAACGCGCCTCCAGATTGCCAAAGTTCAGATTTAAAATATCCCGGATATTCTTAAACCCGCTGCGGTTAGCTGTTTCACTGACATCAATCAGAGCCTTCTCCGCACCTGCAATGATCTCTTCAGACAGCCGGTCACCATCATAAGCCTGGTTGATTGACTCAGTCAGACGTGAAATCAGACGGCGCAGAATAGCCTTCTCCGCAACGATTTTGGCATAGTATTCCGCATTGGCAGAGGTCGGTACAGAATTCACAACCTCAACCAAGTAGCTGAGGCCGCCGATATTCTGCAAATCGCTCTGGCTGTCCAAAATATTGCGGACCGTTGTCGCATCGATGGCATCCCCTCGATCAGCCAAATCAATCATGGCCTTAAAAATCAGACGGTTGGCATACTTAAAAAAGTCCGCCGGTTCGATATACTCACGAACAAAGACTAGCTTGCTTTCATCAATGAAAATAGCCCCCAAAACAGACTGTTCTGCCAAAATATCCTGAGGCTGGGCTCGCAGTTCATCAATCTCTGCCATAGATCGTTCCTTCCTTCACAGTCAGCCTCAGCCTTCCTTGACCCGCAAGTTAATAACACCGCTCACATCCTGATAAATCTTTACAGGGACATCAATTAAACCAAGCGAGCGAATCGGTGAATCCAGCTTGATATTGCGTTTGTCAATCTTAATCCCAAATTGCTTTTGCAGCTCTTCAGAAATCTTCTTGCTGGTGATAGAACCGAAGGTCCGGCCGTCTGGTCCGACTTTTTCTGTAAATTCGACCAGCGTTGCTTCTGCTTCCAGCTTAGCCTGAATGATTTTAGCTTCGGCCACCAGTTCAGCATGCGCCTTTTCTTCGGATTTCTGCTTGCCTCGCAGCTCACCGACCGCCTGCGCTGTAGCTTCCTTGGCCAGTTTCTTCTTAATCAGGAAATTCTGGGCATAGCCAGTCGGTACTTCCTTGATTTCTCCTTTTTTGCCCTTGCCTTTAACATCTGCTAAAAAAATGACTTTCATGTTTTTTTCTCCTCATCTATCATTACTTCATCTTTGATGACTTGGTCCATAATTTCCTGATTCAGCGTCTGAACAACCTCAGCAACCGAATGCCCTTCAATCTGAGCCGCTGCTAAGTTAAAGTGACCGCCTCCGCCTAGTTTTTCCATAATCCGCTGCACATTAATCTTGCTGCGGCTGCGCGCTGAAATGGACACATAGCCCTTGGTGTTTCGGCTGACCACAAATGTTGCTTCAATCCCCGACATGGACAGCATGGTATCTGCTGCCTTGCTGATAACAACCGTGTCGTAGGTATTTTCCTCAGGCCCCGCTGCCACAATGACATTAGGCAGAATCTTCCTGCCGTTTAAAATCAGCTCATTGACGGCTCGGTATTCTTCAAAATTGGTCGCTGAAATATCCTGAATCACCACGCTGTCGCTGCCGCGGGTCCGCAGATAGCTGGCTACATCAAAGGTCCGGCTGGTCACGCGGGCCGAGAAGCCCTTGGTGTCCAGCATAATTCCCGCCATAAGAATGCTGGCCTGCATTTTGCTGAGGCGGTTTTTCTTAGAATTCTGGAACTGAATCAGCTCCGTTACCAATTCGCTGGCACTGCTGGCGCCGCTTTCGATATAGGCAATAACCGCATTTCCCGGAAAATCCTCATCCCGGCGATGGTGGTCAACAACTATGGTCTGACTGAACTGATCAAAGAATTCTTTGGATAGGGTCAGAGCCGTCTTAGAATGATCCACCATGATCAGAAGCGAGCGGCTGGTCACCATACTGGCTGCTGTCTGCAGGGGCAGTAAGTAATCAGCACCTTCCGACTCCAGCTTATGAACGGCCCGCTCAATATCCGCCGCCATCTGTGCAGGATCATAGACGACATAAGCCTGATCAATTATATTGCTGGCAAAGAGTTGCATGCCCAGCGAAGCTCCCAATGCATCCATATCCAGATTTCTATGGCCGACCACAAAGACCTGATCAACACTTTTAATCTTATCAGAAATAGCCGTCATCATAGCCCGGGTTCGGGTGCGCGTGCGTTTGACCGATGCAGCTGTTCCCCCGCCAAAATAGACTGGATTCTTTGCTTCATCGTTTTCTCTGACAACGGCTTGGTCGCCGCCGCGTACTTCAGCTAGGTTGAGATTGAGAAGGGCCGTTTTCCCGATTTCGTCATGATTGCCGTCACCATAGGAAAAGCCCATGCTGAGCGTCAGGGGCAGCTCACGGTTTTGTGCCTCTTTCCGGAATTGATCGATAATCGAAAACTTATTTTCCATGAGCTGGTCCAAAACCGTATAGTCCGTAAAGAGATAGAAGCGATCCATGCCGACCCGGCGGTAAAACATCCGAAACTGCTCTGCAAATTCAGCCACAAAATTAGCCACAAAACTGTTGATATGGCTGATGTCCGTATCTGATACCACATCTTCCAGATCATCGTAGTTATCCACCGAGATGATGCCGATGACCGGCCGCGTAGTCACCAGACCGACCGTTGCCTCGTATTCATTGGACGCATCAAAAAAGTAAAAGACACCCGAAGCCTGATCCAAATAAACAGAGTATTTCTTGTCACCGACAGTCGCATAATGGCCAGTATCTGAATAAGCTGTCTGCATGATATTCTGCAGTAAGTCAGCATCAAAATCTCCATCTTCCGTTGTGAAAATAAGCTCTGCATAAGGATTAAACCATTCTACATCTCCGTTTTCCTCGCTGATCTTGATCACACCGACCGGCATCTTATCCAGCAGAGAAGCCAGACTCCCTTCTGCCTGATGATTGACATAATGGATCTGCTCAATCTCATCCAGCTCAGACACTCTCTGCTGCTGGATAAAAAACAGAACCAGAAGGGCGAGCACAACAAAGAGAGCTGCCAGCATGGCAAAACTATCACCGAACAGGCGCAGACAGATAACCAATATTATAAAAGAAATGACGCCCGCCATCAGTAAATGAATAGGGGCAAAACGAAATTTTTTCATCATAGACCTCTTATTCCGCCATTTTACCATAAATCCCAGAAAAAAGCGAATTCCTCCTACTCTGAAAACGACCTCGCAAACCCTGTCACTTCTATGGCTGCATCCGCTGCTGATTTTTAAAAAAAGCCAGCCTGAATCCCCTACTTCCACTACCGCAAATACTTTACAGTTTTGTAAAAAGAAAGCAAACATATAAATATAAATAAAAGCCAAATTCGCTTAACAATAGGATTCAGTACCTTGTTAAAACTTATAATAACTTTACAAACCTGTAAACAAAGAAAAAGGTCAGGAATGTCCCTTCCTGTACCTTCTCACTTTGCAATGCTCATTGCTTTTTGGAAATGCTCCTCGTCCTGCCTTCTAAGTAAACCATAAGAATAGAAATATCAGCCGGATTGACACCAGAGATTCGGCTTGCCTGGCCAATGGTTTCTGGATTGATTTTCTTAAACTTCTGACGGGCTTCTGTCGCAATGGAATCAATGTCATCCCAGTCAATATTGGCGGGAATCCGTTTTTCTTCCATTCGCTTCATCTTATCCACCTGATCCAGAGCCTTAGAGATGTACCCTTCATACTTGATTTCCGTCTCTATCAGCTCAATGACTTTCTCATCCAAATCCTCTGCTGCTGGACCGACAAAAGCAACTACATCCTGATAGGAAACTTCCGGCCGGCGCAGGAATTCCTTGGCCGTCACCGCATCTGTCAGAGGCTTAAAGCCAAGTGCTTCCACTTTAGCATTGGTTTCCTTGATTGGTTTCAGCTTGATTGTATCCAATCGTTTCATCTCATTGTCAAATTGATTTTTCTTCACTTCAAAACGGTTCCAGCGCTCGTCATCTACCAAGCCAATGGCCCGTCCCATCTCTGTCAGACGCATATCTGCATTATCATGACGGAGAATCAGGCGGTACTCAGCCCGACTGGTCAAGAGACGGTAAGGCTCAACTGTTCCCTTGGTCACCAAATCATCAATCATAACGCCGATATAGCCGTCGCTGCGCTTGAGAATGAGCTCTGGCTTGCCTTGAATTTTCAAAGCCGCGTTAATTCCTGCGATAATTCCCTGACCAGCTGCTTCTTCATATCCTGAAGTACCATTGGTCTGCCCAGCTGTGAAAAGGCCGGAAATCTTCTTGGTTTCCAAAGTTGCCCGCAGCTGATGAGGCAGAACCATGTCATACTCAATGGCATAGCCGGTTCGCATCATCTCCGCCTTTTCCAACCCCTTAATCGAATGAACCAAGTCCTTCTGCACATCTTCCGGCAGGCTGGTTGACAGCCCCTGTACATAGACTTCCTCTGTATTGCGGCCTTCTGGCTCCAAGAAAAGCTGATGGCGCTCCTTATCGGCAAAGCGGACAATCTTATCCTCAATAGACGGGCAGTAGCGCGGCCCCACACCCTTGACAACACCTGTAAACATAGGAGCCCGATGAAGATTATTCTGGATAATCTCATGGCTTTCCGCATTGGTGTAAGTCAGCCAGCAAGGAACCTGATCTTTAAGGTAATCTTCATCCCGAGAAGTATAGGAAAAATGATTGGCTTTTTCATCGCCTGGCTGAATTTCTGTCACATCATAATTGATTGACGATGCCTTTACACGAGGCGGTGTCCCGGTCTTGAAACGCCCGATTTCAAGGCCTAAATCACGTAAATTATCTGCCAAGGCAATCGAAGCCAGACTGTGGTTGGGACCAGAAGAATATTTGAGGTCTCCGATGATAATTTCACCCCGCAGAGCCGTACCCGTTGTGACAATGACAGCCTGAGCAGCATATTTCTGATGTGTTGCGGTCTTAACCCCAACCACCTGACCGTCCTCTACCAAAATTTCATCAATCATGGTTTGGCGCAGGGTCAGATTTTCCTGATTTTCAACTGTCTTGCGCATTTCTTTGGAGTAAAGTTCCTTGTCAGCCTGAGCCCGCAGAGCGCGAACCGCCGGTCCCTTGCCTGTATTGAGCATCTTCATCTGAATATAAGTCTTGTCAATATTCTTAGCCATTTCGCCGCCCAGAGCATCCACCTCCCGAACAACAATTCCCTTGGCAGAACCGCCGATAGATGGATTGCAGGGCATAAAGGCCAGCATCTCAATATTAATGGTCGCAAGCAGCACCTTGCAGCCCATGCGGCTGGCAGCCAAGGATGCTTCCACTCCCGCATGACCGGCACCAATGACGATAATATCATAATGTTCAGTAAACTTGTGTGTCATATTCTTTCCTTATAGTATTCCATTTTCTTCACCAAAAAAGGCCAAGTCACGAGAAGTGCAGGACAAAAAGCCTGCAGCATCCATGAGCTTTGACCATCATAGGTATTGCTAAATCTATTCTAGCAGATTGAGAGAAATTGTCAATCTAAATGTACTGTAACAGCTTCTCATCTTTATAGGCCCTGTCAATCAATCCGCCACCCAAGCATTCTTGACCATCATAGAAGACGACTGCCTGTCCAGGCGTCACAGCCCGCTGCGGCTGCTCAAAGTTTACAGTAGCCTTGTCACCCTTGACAATTACTGTCACCTTAGAATCCGGCTGACGGTAGCGAAATTTAGCCGTGCATTCCATTGTAAACTCTTCTGGCATTTCTCTTGTAAAATGCACCTGACTGGCGTCAAGGCTGGTTGACATCAGGTTGTCATGGTAAAAACCTTGGCCGACATAGAGAATATTCTGACTTAAATCTTTACCAACCACAAACCAAGGCTCGTTGTCACCGCCATGCTGGCCCCCGATACCAAGACCGCCCCGCTGCCCTATCGTATAATACATCAGTCCAGCGTGCTGGCCCATATCTCGGCCATCTAAGGTCATCATCCTTCCAGTTTGTGCTGGCAAATACTGGCCGAGGAATTCCTTGAAATTTTTCTCTCCAATAAAGCAGATGCCTGTCGAATCTTTCTTTTTAGCTGTTGCCAGACCGGCTTTCTCAGCAATAGCCCGCACTTCCGGCTTCTCCAAATGTCCCAATGGAAACATCGTTTTTTGCAGCTGCTCCTGTGACAGCTGACTGAGAAAGTAAGTCTGGTCTTTATTCTCGTCACGGCCCCGCAGCATGTGAACAGTCCCGTCCTCATCCCGCTTGACCTGAGCATAGTGGCCTGTAGCCACATAGTCAGCACCCAAAGTCATGGCATAGTCAAGGAATGCTTTAAACTTTATCTCCTTATTGCACATCACGTCTGGATTAGGGGTGCGTCCAGCCCGGTATTCTGCCAAAAAGTATTCAAAAACGCGATTCCAATACTCTTTTTCAAAGTTGACAGAGTAGTAAGGAATGCCAATCTGATCTGCAACAGCTGCTACATCTTTGTAGTCTTCGGTCGCCGTGCAGACACCAAATTCGTCTGTGTCGTCCCAGTTTTTCATGAAGATGCCAATCACATCATACCCCTGCTCCTTTAAGAGCAGAGCGGTTACTGATGAATCCACACCGCCACTCATGCCGACAACGACACGGGTTTTAGAGTTATCACTCATTGTGTTCTCCCATCTTTTCGTTATGTCACGATTGAAGGTCGTGCTGTGCTTTCAACGATTGAAGGTCGCTTGAGCAAGGTCTATTATAGCACGAAAAAATATGAAGAACAAACAAAGACAATCCAGCCCCTGTCCTACTCAATGAAAATTGAAATCAAAGCAGGCAGTCAGACGCAAGAAACTGCCCCGCTATCAAATCGAAGCTGACAATGTATGGATTTAAAAGATAAAAACTGCAGCAGTCTTTCTTTGGCAGAGGTCGCTGCCCTCAATCAACTGTCAATATAATTTACAGGACTGTCAAACAAAAAGAGGCTGAGACAAAAGTCTTTCAGTCTCGCTTTGTTTTGGTAAAAAACTTTTGGCGCGGTAGCTGATTGGACTTTTTGTTCGTCTTTTAGACTCCAAAAAGCTCCTAATCATCCTCGCGGGGCTGGGACGACGAACTAAATTTTTAAAAATTTAGTTCTGTCCCACCGCCTCCTTTTCTTTAATACCAGCCGTTTGCCAGCCAGAAATCCTTGGCAGCAGTCCATGATCCATAACGATTGACCACATATTCATTTGCTGCCTTTTCTTGATTTGCTTCAGATAAATCACCGTTCAAATAAGTAATCGTCAGCTGATAACGCCCATAGTATTGACCATTCTGTGCTGTATAGCTTCCGCCGGATTCCTTTTGGGCAATCCATTCTTTGGCTTCGGCATCTTGGGCATTCAAACCAGAACTCGCATCTGCTGCACTGCTTCCCATCTCAGAGGCCGCTGTTGCTGTCGGAGTTTCTGCTGCAGGGGCTGCTGCTGTTTCAGCCGAGTCAAGCTCCAAGACCTGCCCAACTGCAATCAAATTGATATCGCTGAGTTTATTCTTAGCAGCAATAGCATCAACAGTCGTATGGTGACTGCTGGCAATAGCCGAAAGAGTATCACCGGACTTTACAGTGTAGCTGTCTGCACTGACAGCATTCGGCAGCAGAAAGGCCGCGCCAGCTGCCAAACTAAACAGCCCGCCCTTTATCAGTTTCTTCTTTTTTAAATGTGCATTCATGATTGAATTCTCCTTTTCTGTGATGTTTCTATCTTAAGCTTTCATCATTACAGATTTTTATTGCTTGGGTTAAATACATTACAGCAGTGTGTAGGAGAGAATAAGAAGGACATGTATTTACTTGTTTTAAGCCTGCTTTAAGTAAATGAGGCAAAGAACAGCTTGATTGTCTAAAACATGTGATGTTCTCTTGAAAGCGATGATACAGAAGCAGCAGCAGCTGTGGTCAAGCTAAATTTAGCTTTTCTAAACTTAGGAGGCAAAGGAAAGACCCTCGGTCTTTTCCTTTAGCAATGATAGGGCGGACTTAGTTGCTTATAGGCCGGCCGCTTAAGGCCAACTGACTCAACATACGGTTTCCGAATAAGTCTAATCAAAAAAGCTTTAACCCTTGTGCTTCCCATATCATACTTTTTCTAACTTAAAAATCAGCAGAAAGCCCTTAACTTTGTTATAATAAACTAAGAAGATAAGATGAAGGAGTTGCTATGAGTTCATTAAGATTTCAATCCGTTTTTGACATTATCGGACCAGTGATGATTGGACCGTCAAGCAGTCACACAGCCGGTGCTGTTCGTATTGGGAAAATTGTTTCCTCCATTTTTAATGATGAGCCGACTGAAGTTGAATTTCAGCTGTTTAATTCTTTCGCCAAGACTTACCGGGGACATGGGACTGACTTAGCACTGGTGGCCGGCATTCTGGGTATGGATACAGACGACCCTGATATCCCCAATAGTCTGGAAATTGCCCACAAGCGCGGTATCAAGATTGTCTGGACCATTCAAAAAGACAGCAATGCCCCACATCCGAATACAACCAAGATTACCGTCAAAAATGACCGCAAAACCATCAGTGTAACTGGAGTTTCTATCGGCGGAGGCAATATCCAAGTAACCGAGCTTAACGGCTTTTCTGTTTCTCTCAGCATGAATACGCCCACTATTATCATTGTCCATCAGGATGTACCGGGAATGATTGCCCATGTGACCGAGGCCCTTTCCCGCTACGATATTAACATCGCTCAGATGAATGTCACTCGGGAACAAGCAGGGGAAAAAGCTATTATGATTATTGAGGTTGACAGCCGCAACTGCGAAGAGGCTATCAAAGAAATTCAAAACATTCCACACCTGCATAATGTCAATTTCTTTAAATAAGAGGAGCGCATATGTTTTATTCCATCAAAGAATTAGTAGAACAGGCCGATTTAGATTTTCAGGGCAATGTTGCCGAGCTGATGATTGCTACTGAATATGAGCTGACCGGCAGAGAAAGAGACGAAGTTCTGAGACTGATGACGCGAAATCTGGAAGTCATGAAAGCCTCCGTCCTACTCGGCCTGGATGAAAGTAAATCGCGCAGCGGACTGACCGGTGGCGACGCTGCTAAATTGCATCGCTATATCCAATCAGGAAAATCGCTGTCAGACTATACCATTCTGACTGCTGCTAAAAACGCCATTGCCGTCAATGAGCATAATGCTAAAATGGGGCTGGTCTGTGCCACCCCTACCGCAGGAAGTGCCGGCTGTCTGCCAGCTGTCCTCACCTCAGCCATTGAAAAGTTAGATCTGGATGAGAGTCAACAGCTCGATTTCTTACTATCCGCCGGAGCCTTTGGACTCGTCATCGCCAACAACGCTTCCATTTCGGGAGCAGAAGGCGGCTGTCAGGCTGAAGTCGGTTCAGCTTCTGCCATGAGCGCAGCAGCCTTAGTGCTGGCCGCCGGAGGCAGTCCTTACCAAGCCAGCCAGGCCATCTGTTTTGTTATTAAAAACATGCTGGGGCTGATTTGCGACCCAGTTGCCGGTTTGGTCGAAGTTCCCTGTGTCAAGCGCAATGCTATGGGGGCCAGTTATGCTTTTGTGGCTGCAGATATGGCATTGGCAGGAATCGAATCAAAAATTCCCGTTGACGAAGTCGTTGACGCTATGTACCAAGTCGGGTCAAGTCTGCCAACCGCCTTTCGTGAAACAGCTGAAGGAGGACTGGCAACTACGCCGACAGGACGGCGTTTGTCAAAAGAAATTTTCGGCGAATAAGGTTGACAGATTTGTCAAGAAGATTTACAGCATAGTAAACAAGGAGAAAGCATGGTGCATTTCAAATACATTTTTTTTGATCTTGATGGTACACTGGTTGACAGTTCACAGGGAATCAAGGAATCTTTTCATTACGCCTTTAAAAAGCTTAATCAGGAAACACCAGATGACAAGATTTTGAGAAGTTTTATGGGTCCTCCTTTGGAAGTCAGCTTTGCTTCTGTTCTTAAAGCTGACCAAGTAGCCGCAGCCATTCATCATTACCGCAGCTTTTACAAAGAAAAAGGAATCTATGGCGTCCGCCTTTATGAGGGAATTCCAGAATTGCTGAGCCGCTTAAACGAAGCTGGCTGCCAAATTTTTGTAACAACCAGTAAAAATGAACCAACTGCTCATGACTTGCTCTCCAATCTCGGTATCGACCGGCAGTTTGAGCAGATATTTGGCGCTCTGCCTGATTCATTCCACAAAGCAGATGTTCTGCGCCGAGCACTGAAAACAATCAAAGCTGCGCCTGAAGAGGCGGTCATTGTCGGTGACACAAAATTTGACATCATCGGCGGCAAGGAAGTTGATCTCTCAACGGTGGGGGTCCTATGGGGCTTTGGCAGTCAGACAGAACTCATTGAGTATGGTGCGGACAAGCTGGTTGACAGTCCTCAAGAGCTTCTATCAATTCTGGTCCAAACATGACAGTATGTCAGACTCCCGTACACATAAAAGGAACTGCTCTGCGGCAGTTCCTCTTTTTTATCTTAGTAGCCCCAAGCTGAAAGTCCTTGAGCATTGTAGGCACTGTAAGCTGACTGAATTTGATCGTCAACTGTGGCAGTTGATCCCCAGCCTGGCATCGTTTGGAAAAGGCCGCTGGCACCTGAAGCGTTGTAAGCATCAACCTGTCCATTGGATTCACGAGCAATAATGGCTTCCCAAGTTGAGGCTGGCACACCGGTCAATTCTGCCATACGTGATGCTGCGTAGGAACCGGTCGCTCCTGCAGTATTTCCGTTGCTGAGTACGACTCCTGAAGAAGCTGCGGCTGAAGGATCTGCGGCCGGTGCTGCATAATTTGTACTTGGAGTTGCAGCAGTGGTGGCAGATTCTACGGCTGTTTGAGTCGCCTGTGCACCATTTCCGAGTTCTAAGATTTGTCCAACACGAATAATATTTGGATCAGCAATCTTGTTGATTTCTACTAATTTTTCAAGAGTCGTATCTTTTTCATTAGCGATAGCTGATAAAGTATCACCTTCCTTAACAGTGTAGGTCTCTGCATTGACAACCGCGCCTGTGGCAAATAAAGCTGTTGCAGCAACTGCCCCTGTTAAAGTCCATTTTGTTGTTTTTTTGTTCATTAAAAAATCTTTCTCCTTTCGGTGATAATACTATCTTACAGATAATTTATTACCAAATCATTACAATGCAAAGACAAAGATTACAATAAGATTGAATTTAAACACAAAAAACGTATTTTAGGGGCATTTTCTACTAAATATATTTTTTAACACATAAAAGGAGGGAATCTTAACTTATACTATTCTTTAAAAACATCTTTTTCCTAATTATTTTTTAGGAAATAAAGCAAAATTCCTAAAATAAGCAAAGTTAAAAGAGCAAGATTATCTATCATTTTCCAAGACAGCTGCCGATAGCGGCTTCTGCCCTCCCCACCATTATAACCGCGCGCCTCCATAGCGATAGCCAAGGCATCTGCGCGTTTAAAACTGGAAGCAAAAAGAGGAATGAGGATAGGAATAATAGATTTCACCTTCTGCAGAATACTTCCTTCCCCAAAATCAACACCGCGCGCCCGCTGAGCGTTCATAATCCTAGTCGTATCATCCATCAAAGTCGGAACAAACCGCAGACTCATCGACAGCATCAGGCCGATTTCATGCACCGGAACCTTGAAGACTGTCAAAGGCTTTAATAAGGACTCAACAGCATCAGACAGACTCAAAGGCGTTGTTGTCAGGGTCAAGAGAGTTGAGAAACAGATAATCAGAACAAAGCGGCTGAAGATAATACCAGCCTGAGCCAGGCCGGCTTCTGTAATGCTGATCCACCCCCACTGGAAGAGGGTTTTTCCGCCTGAAGTCAGAAAGAGCTGAAACAAGGTCGTAAAGGCAATGATAAAAATCATGGACTGAATACCCTTGAGGAAAAAACTCAAGGGAACCTTAGACAGAAACAGCAAACTGAAGACAAAAACAAAAAGAAGCAGATTGGTCAGCAGATTATTGGCCCAGAAAATGAGCAGAATAAAGAAAAACAAGGCCACCAGCTTGCTTCGGGGATCCAACCGATGAATCAGCGAATTTCCCGGAATATAACGGCCTAAAATCAGTTTATCCATACAGCATCTCCTTGAATTCTTCAATGGTAATGGGGTAATGAGGGAAACTCATCCCTTTATTGGCCAATTCTTGGGCGAATTTGGTAATCTTAGGAACTCCCAGCTGAATCTCCTCCATAAAATCCACATCCTGAAAAACCTGAGCAGGAGAGCCGCTTTTGACAAGCCGTCCCTTATCCAGAACATAGACCGTATCTGCAAAATTGGCCACATCATCCATCAGATGAGTCACCAACACAATGGTCATGCCTGACCGGTGCAGTTCTCTAAAAATGGCCATCAGTTCTTTGCGTCCAGCAGGATCCAGCCCCGCCGTCGGCTCGTCCAGCACCAATATATTCGGCTCCATAGCCAATATCCCTGCAATGGCAACCCGCCGCATCTGACCGCCGGACAGCTCAAAAGGGCTGCGCTCAAATAAATCTTCAGAAATACCGACCAATTTCAGCTTCTCACGCGCCAAAGCTTCCGCATCTTCCCTAGAAACACCAAAATTCTGCGGACCAAAGGCCACATCTTTTAAAACAGTCTCATCAAAAACCTGGCTTTCAGCAAACTGGAAAACCAGGCCAACTTTTTTGCGGACCTGTTTGATATCCTTGTTGACAGATTTAGCGGTAATCGTGACATCATCTATCTGCACACTGCCCTGACTGGGCACCAGCAGGCCATTTAAAAGCTGGAGAATGGTTGATTTGCCGCTGCCTGTATGGCCGATAAGAGCCGTGTAAGAGCCGTCTTTGATGTCTAAATCAACTTCAAAAAGTGCTGGACTTTCAAAAGGAGTTCCAGCCTGATAAGTATAACTGACCTGATTTAAAGCAATGCCCATAGCTGTTCCTGCAATTCTTTTTCTGTTAAATAGCCGTCCGGCAGCGCAAAGCCGGACTGACTTAAAGCGGACTTAACCTGATTGACAAAAGGCTGATCCAAGCCCAAATCTTCTAAATCAGGCCGTGAGAAAAGCTCTCTGGGAGCAGCACTGGACTCCACCCGGCCTTTTTTCAGGACCAGCACGCGGTCACTCAGAGCGATTTCATCCAAATCATGGGTAATCGAAATCACAGTCAGGCGATTGCTGTCCTTGATTGTTTTCACCGTTTGAATCAGCTCCAGACGGCCTTCCGGATCCAGCATGCTGGTCGCTTCATCCAAAATGATAATGTCCGGTCTCAGAGCCACAACCCCGGCAATAGCAACCCGCTGTTTCTGTCCGCCAGACAGCCGGGCCGGCTCTCTGTTCTTAAAATCCTGCATGCCGACAAGCTCCAGAGCTTCCTGAACCCGTTCAGCCATGACAGCGTAGTCTAATCCTTGATTCTCCAAACCAAAGGCTACATCATCTTCCACAGTTGCACCGACAAACTGATTGTCAGGATTTTGAAAAACCATGCCGATATGACGTCGTTTCTCCCAGACATTCTCAGCAGTCAGCTGTTCTCCGGCAATTTTAATCTCGCCGCTTTCAGCTTCTAACAGTCCGTCAAGCAGGCGGACAGTGGTTGATTTGCCGCTGCCGTTATGCCCAACGATAGACAGCCATTCCCCTTGTTTGACCTGAAAGGTGAGATCGTCTAAGATGTAATCCTCAGAATCACGGTCATACTTATATTTGAGTTTGTTTACTTCAATAATATTTTCCATGTTATTTAAAGGTATCTTTAAAGAGATAGGCGCTTCCTTTGAAATAGTCATAGCCAGAATAAATGGTAAAGATTAAGGCTGTGTATAAAAGAATCTGACCCAAAAGCGTCCAATGCAGCAGGAGAAAAATAATGGCAAACATCTGAGTGAAAGTCTTGATCTTGCCCGGCATGGCAGCAGCCAGAACGGTACCGCCGGTCTCTACCAGCAAAAGGCGCAGTCCGGTCACAGCCAATTCCCGGCAGATGATAACTGCCACTATCCAGGCAGGAGCCATTTTCAGCTCAATCAGCATGATAAAAGCCGACATAACCAGCAGTTTATCAGCCATTGGATCAGCAAATTTGCCAAAATTTGTCACTACCTGCCACTTGCGGGCCAGATACCCATCCAGATAGTCAGTGACACTGGCAAAAGCAAAAATAAGAGCAGCTATGAGGTGGGCAGTCAGAGAATGCCCCAAAGTCAGGACGAGAATAAAAACCGGAATTAAGGCAATCCGTACAAGGGTTAGGGCATTGGGAATATTTTCTTTTTTCATCATTTTTCCTTTATAAATCACTGCTGAACAGTGAGAGTAATCGTAGCACTGTCACTGCTTACAGCTGATGTATCCAATTTTTGATCGCCTACAGTAATAGAGACCCCGTCCACTGAACCCAAAGTGATGGTTGTCTTGCTGCCGGCTGACAGAGTGACGGACTGACTTGGATTTTCAGGTGACAGAGTCGTTCCTTGGGCCAAGTCTGAGTCAGAGACGCTGATCCAGCTGCTGGTGTCAGCGACAGAGAAAGTCACTTTGACAGTCTGTCCGCCGCCGCTGTAGCTGGCAGTCAGAGCATCCCCGCCGCCGCTGACTTCTAGCTTGCCAGCCGAAGAAACTGCTGCATCAGAACTGGATGAGACAGAAAAACTCTGGCTGCCGGAAGCAGCAGCACTTGATTCAGAAACCACACTGTAACTGTCTGCTGTCTGGAAATTCAAATCGTTCGTCTGGACATATTTCCATATATAATAAGACACAAAAATAATAATGGATAAAGCAAGCAGGAGGAAATAAAAGAGGGGCACAAAGGAACTTTTGCGCTTGTTTTTTCGGCTTCTGAAAGCTTGGTCATCCGTCAATTCCACTTCGTCATAAACAATCATTTCACCAGCTTCATAAGCTTCCAGAATAATGGACTCGTCCAAATCCACAGCCCAGGCGTACTTGCGCAGAAAAGAGCGGGCATAGAAAGGACTGGGCAGCAAATCGTAGTTATTGTGCTCAATGGCCTCCAGCAACTCTGCCTGTATATCCGTCTTTTTTGACAAATCTTCCAAGGTCAGACCCTGATTGGTCCGGGCTAATTTTAAAACTTCTCCTATTGACTTTTTTCTCATACTTACAATCCTTCTCTCTATTCTTCACTATTTTAACAAAATTTTAAAAGAATACTGGAATTATTTTGGAAAAATAGTAAAATCTGTCATATCACACTGGTCAATAAAACGATGGCCCAGCTTAATAACATCATTCAAACTGATGTCCTGTAAAATCTTAGGCAAATCAAACAGATTTTCTCCTGTCAGCTGCGGCTCATACTGAGTAGCAATATAGTCAAGTGAATTCAAACCATGCAGAAAATCACCGAACATCTCACTTTTAATGGTATCCAGATGCTCTTCCGTAACGTCCGGATCAGCGGCGAAATTCTTAATGGCCAAGCGAAACTGATGCGAGAGGCCGACCGGTTCCTGCGTATCCATGGTCAGCATGACAAAATGGAAATCCCTCTCCACTTCTACTTCCAAGGTCAGAGAATTATCCATCTTTCCGGTTTCATACAGAGCCTGAAAACGCTTGGAAGTCCAGCCGAACATCATGGCAAAGAGCAGTTTTAAAGTGATTTTATAACGATAAAGTTCCCTCTCATCAACAACATCCCGGCCCCGAATGCCGATTGCTAATTTTGGACTGGCCACCTCCATGCGGTCGGTATCGGTAGACACCACCGGATGCAGTTCCACAGGCGCTTTTTCAACCAGACTGCCTGCTGCAGGATTCAGCTGTTTCTGCTCTGCCAAGATTTGGGAGAAAGTTTCCTCCAGATCAAAATTCCCGATGACAAAGAGACTTCTGTTTGACGGCTGGTAGAAAGCCGAAAAATTTTCCTGCAGCTGCTCAGCACTAATCTCTTTGATAGACTCTCTGGTCCCGGCAATATCCTCTGCCAAAGGAGTCTGAGGATAGAGATTTCTTAAAGCTCCAAAAAAGAGACGGTAATCTGGGTCATCCTGATACATCTCAATTTCCTGCTCAATGATTCCCTGCTCCCGCAATACAGATGCTGGCCTGAAATAAGCCTGACTGACCAGTTTCTGCAGCAAGCTTAAATTCTCAGCAACATGGTCCGTCGTAGAAAAAAGATAGCTGGTCCGGGTAAAGCTGGTAAAAGCATTGCTTTCTGCCCCAAACTTGGTAAATTCCTGCAGTAAATCCTCTCCGTTTTCACCTTCAAACAGCTTGTGTTCTAAAAAATGAGCAATTCCTGGCGGATAAGAGACCAGCTGATTTGTTTCACGTGAAACAAAACGGGTGTCTACCGATCCGAAATGGGCTGTCATAATACCATAGGTTTCATTAAAATCTCTTTTTGGCAGCAAAAATACCTGTAAACCATTAGGCAGCACTGCCTGATAGATACTTTCTCCAACTGCCGAATAATTGATTTTTTTCAGACCTGAATCTTGCATTATTTTCCTTCCATAAAATAAATCGCCTGTAATTTTAATTGATTGGCTGCCCGGACAATATCCTCTTTTTCAACAGCTGCTACCCCCTCCAGCCAAGCTTCCAGCGAAAGGTATTGCCTGCCTAAAACCGAGGACAGATAGGTCCTTTCCAGCAGTGTATTCTGTCGATCCTGAGCCAGAAGCATAGAGTTTTTCAGCATTTTCTTGGTTTGGATAATCTCATCTTCTGTAAAATAGCCCCGCTTCAAATCACTAATCTGCCGATGAATCAAAGAGATTGCCTTCGTCCGGCTGCTGCGGTCAATTCCAGCATAGATACGCAGCAAACCGGAGAAAATATCAAAGTTGCTGGCAATCGTATAGGCTAGGCTTTCTTTTTCACGGACATTGACAAAAAGCTTAGAATGAGCAAAACCGCCCAAGAGGCCGTTTAGGACAAGCAAGGGGAGGTGATCGCTGTCACCGTACTGTGCAGAAAAATGATAGCCCAGTTCAATGATGGACTGATGGACATCCTTCTGCTCCAATCCCTCCCTTAACACATTTGAATATTCCTGCTGGTAGGCCAGCTGCAAATCCTGTCTGCGCGCTCCAAACTGAAATTCCTGAATTTTTTCACGGACAGCTACTTCATTGAAGTCACCGATAAAGAAAAAATCAATCTGATCCTGCCGCAGCATCTTCTGGAAAGCAGCAAAGCTGCTCTCAGCTGTTTCTCGCTTTACCAACTCAACAGTTGCTGCACGGGGAAGCCGCATTGCCGGTGCATCATAAAAAAGATTGCTCAGTTCCCGATGGGCATGGTAGAAATGATTTTCAATTTCTGCTTCTAAATCCGTCAAAACATTTTTCTTTTCAATCTCAAAAGCAGCTTCCTCAAAAGCTTCTTGGGTGGCCAAAGGTGAAAATAAAGTAGCCTTTAAAAAATCCAGCATCTGTTCTGTCAGAACATTCTTGCGGCTCAAAAACTTATCGCGGACAAAGGAAAGATGAATATCCAGATAATGAATCAAACCGCGTTTTGAAAGGCTGGTTGAATAATTAGCACCATAAAGATTGGCCAGCCGCTCCCGAAAAGCCTGTGAAGTCGGATACAGGGCATTGGAAGTCTCCAGCATACTGGCCGTTAAAACCCGGCCGGCTACCGTCTCCTCAGACAGAGGAGCTGAAAATCGAACTTTTATTTTATTGGTTTTGAATTTTTCTGATTGAATAAAATGAAGCTGAACGCCTTTTGTGATTTCCATTGAACTCCTCATTTTGAATAATATAGACTTCTATTATACCACGAAATGATTTTAAATGGTTTGTCACAGCAGGTTTTTTAAGATTAAAACGTTTTCGGATTTCTGTCTGTTCCTAGGTGCAGTTGAAGACCGCACTCATTGAAAATCCAGTTGAGCAACACAAAGAAACAGGCACTCTGACAGCTGATACTCAAAGAAAATCAAAGATGACAAGGGATAAGGGTAGGGCCAATGAGCGATAATACTCTTCGAAAATCTCTTCAAAACCACCTCAGCCTCGCCAGAGGCTGGGACTGACTCCCATGATGGCTGCTTCATCACTCACAAAGGGATGTGTTTCTTGGAAGATAGCGTATAAAAGACAATATGTAAAGACCCCCAGTTGAGAATTCGTGGATTTACCTGTACACTAGAATAAAAAAACAATCAACTTCTAACAGGAATTATCACACTCAATTGGAGGCCTATATGTTTCATTTTACCACACTTTTTATCGGAATGGATGTCCACAAAGAAAGTTTTTCACTCTGCTGTTACGATAGGATGGCCAATCAATTCAAACATGAAGCCAAAATAAAGTCCCACCGCCTCTTTTTGCCGCCAAATATGATATAATGACAGGGATTGAGGTGAAATATGGAATATACATTATTTGATGATTACATTACATTGCAGGCCTTGCTGAAAGAGCTAGGCATCATCCAAAGCGGCGGCGCTGCCAAAGTCTTTCTGTCAGACAATAAGGTCTTTTTTAATGGCCAATTAGAGAGCAGACGCGGGAAAAAAATCCGGATTGCTGACACGGTTGCTATCCCAGATCAAGGAATTGAAATTGCTGTAGTCGCTCCAAACCAAACAGAAAGGCTGGAGCACGAGAAAGAACTGGCCGAGAAAAAACGAGTAGCCGAGCTTGTCAAATCAATGAACAAAGAAGTCAAAAAAACAAAAACTGCAGCTGCAAATCAAAGCAGAAAAAACAAACGGGCGGATAAAAAATCTCCTGTTCGTTTTCCTGGGACATAAAGATGCGGCTGCAATCACTTAAAATCAAGCAATTCCGCAACTATCAGACTGCAGAAATTGACTGCAATCCTGGCTTGAATGTCTTTTTAGGCCAAAATGCTCAGGGAAAAACCAACGTCTTAGAAGCTATTTATTTTCTGGCTTTGACACGCAGCCATCGCACCCGGTCTGATAAAGATCTGATTCATTTCAATCAAGACGGACTGCATGTATCTGGCATATTGGAAAAAAGAACTAGTAAAGTTCCGCTTGACATCGAGTTGACAACAAAAGGGCGCATTACTAAAATCAACCATCTGAAACAAGCTAAGCTATCTGATTATATAGGGACCATGAACGTTGTCCTCTTTGCACCAGAAGATTTACAGCTGATTAAAGGTTCACCTGCTCTGCGCCGTAAGTTCATTGATATTGAACTAGGACAGATCAAACCGATTTATCTGGCGGATCTTTCAAACTATAACCATGTTCTCAAACAGCGCAATGCCTACCTTAAAGCCAATGAAAAAGTGGATGAAACCTTCCTTTCTGTCTTGGATGAACAGCTGATTGACTATGGCTGCAGAGTCATGCAGCACCGCCATGAATTTTTGGAAAAACTGGAAAAATTTGCCCAAGAGCAGCATTGGGAGATTTCCCAGCATCTCGAAAAACTGACCATCAACTATCTGTCATCCATTCCTTTACAGGAAGTTGACAGCCTAGAAACTGCATTTCGCTTATCATTGGAAAAAAGCCGTAAACGAGATCTTTTCAAAAAGAACACAGGGGTCGGACCTCATCGGGACGACATTGCTTTCTTCATCAATGAAATGGATGCGAACTTCGGCAGTCAGGGCCAGCACCGCAGTGTTGTCCTTTCTCTTAAGCTGGCTGAAATCAAATTAATCGAAAGCATAACACAGGAAACGCCGATTCTGCTGCTTGACGATGTTATGAGTGAGCTTGACAACAATCGTCAACTAAAGCTGCTGGAAACTATTTCACAGAATATTCAGACCTTTATTACTACAACGAGTCTGGAGCACCTTAAGAATCTGCCAGAAGATATTAAAATCTTTAAGATTAAGCAAGGAGTTATTCACTCATCGCAGCCAGAAAAAGATGACTGAATGCCGCTCAGTCTGCATGGCAGTTTTTCAAGGCGAGGCGATGGGACAGACTCCCATGATGGCTGCGCCCTCACCCACAGAGGGATGGATCTTTTAGAAGATACTGTATAAGACTCCTTAGTTTTCCATTTGTTTCTTAAATGATAGAGGCCCCTTTTTCCTTCATGCGAATACAATGGTTAGAGTCTGTATGTGCTTTTATAGTCATCTAGTTTATCTTTTTCCATCTTAGCACGGTTTGCTCTAACAGTCCTTCTGGACAGTTAGAGCTGCGCGGAGCTGGGGTGAAAAGGTTTGGGGAAGTTTCTCAGCCTGAGCCTAAAAGCAAACTAAAAGGCTGGATTAGCTATTCAAAACAGGAACAAACTGTAAATTTAACGTAAATATTGTTTACAACATTCTGTAAAAGAGATACCGAAAAACCTTATTATTCAGGCTTTTATAATGTAAACCACTGTCAATTATAATGTAAAAAAAAGTCGGAAGCCTGTTTTAAACAGGCTTCCGACTTTTTCTTATTGGACAGAATAGTTAGGCGCTTCATTGGTAATCTGCACATCATGCGGATGGCTCTCTTTGAGTCCTGCACCGCTCATTTCAATAAACTGAGCATTTTCATGCAGTTCCTGAAGATTGCCGGCTCCGACATAGCCCATACCTGAACGAATGCCGCCCAGCATTTGAAAAACAATGTCTGCTGCAGCGCCTTTATAAGCCACCCGGCCTTCAATCCCTTCAGGGACAAGCTTATTGGCTTCATTAACAGCTCCTTGGAAATAGCGGTCGCTGGACCCTTTTTTCATAGCTGCGATAGAGCCCATTCCGCGGTAAGTTTTAAATTTGCGGCCTTGGAAAATTTCAGTTTCACCAGGAGCTTCATCTGTTCCAGCAAACATAGAACCTAACATGACAGCATGGCCGCCGGCAGCCAGTGCCTTGACGATATCGCCGGAATATTGAATACCACCGTCAGCAATAATCGTTTTGCCGTATTCACGCGCAACACTGGCGGCGTCATAAATCGCTGTGATCTGCGGCACTCCAACACCGGCAATCACACGAGTTGTACAGATAGAGCCTGGACCAATTCCCACTTTAACAACATCAACACCGGCTTCATAAAGCGCACGCGCTCCTTCAGCAGTAGCGATATTGCCGGCAATCAGAGTACGATTTGGGAAATGCGCCCGAATTTCAGCAATCTTACGAAGAACCCCAGCAGAATGGCCATGGGCTGTGTCAATCACAATGGCATCTGCTCCAGCTTCAAAAAGAGCTTCTGCCCGCTCAAAGGTGTCCGATGTCACACCGACAGCTCCTGCTACCAAGAGACGGCCAAATTCATCCTTAGCCGCATTTGGAAATTCAATCACTTTTTCAATATCTTTAATCGTGATTAAACCAGATAAGCGGCCATCTTCATCAACCAAAGGAAGCTTTTCAATCCGGTGTTCCTGCAGAATGCGCTCAGCAGTTTCCAAGTCCGTTCCAACCGGTGCCGTCACCAGATTTTTGCTGGTCATATGATTCGAAATTGGTTGGTTAAAATCAGAGATAAAGCGCATGTCGCGGTTGGTAAGAATCCCTACCAACTTGCGGTTTTCCAATGTTTCAACAACTGGTACGCCGCTGATACGATAGCGGCCCATCAGTTCGTCAGCTTCTGCAATACTGTGCTCAGGAGTCAGGAAGAATGGATCGATAATCACACCGTTCTCAGAGCGTTTTACCTTGCGGACTTCATCTGCCTGCTGCTCAATAGACATATTTTTGTGGATGACCCCAAGACCGCCGGCCCGGGCAATAGCAATAGCCATTTGGCTTTCCGTCACGGTATCCATGGCGGCAGTGATAATTGGGATATTTAAAATCAGATTCTCAGCCAGTTTGGTGCTTAAGTCAGCATCATTGGGCAGCACATGGCTTTCAGCCGGAATCAGCAATACATCATCAAAGGTAAAACCTTTTTTTAAAAACTTAGTGTCCCAGTTAGACATCCACGGTTCCTCATTTCTTTTCTTATTGAGCAGGGCTCGTTTTTTAGTTGTTAATATCATACCATTCTATAGGAAATTGTCAATCATTATTGCATAAAAAATAAAAACCACCATTTTTATCATTAAAAAACGATGGTTTCTCCAACTTTTTAATCTGAACATTCGTTATTTGAAATACTGAATTCCCATAGCAGACTTAACTTCATCAAGGGTCTGTCCGGCTGCTTGCCGAGCTTTTTGACAGCCTTGCTGCAACATCCTGTAAACCTCCCCCATATCCTTGGAAAATTCAATCCGGCGTTCACGAATCGGCCCCAATTCTCTCTCTAAAATTTCCAGCAGATAGCGTTTGGTTTTGACATCTCCCAAACCGCCGCGCTGATAATGTTCTTTCATGGATGAAATTTCAGCAGCATCTTCCGGCCGCCCAAAGACATCCAAATAGTGAAAGACCATATTGCCTTCAATCTTTCCAGGATCCTCTACTCTGATATGGTCCGGATCCGTATACATGCTCATCACCTTCTTTTGAAGAGTATCCATATCATCAGCCAGATAAATCCCATTATTCAGGGATTTGGACATTTTGGCATTGCCGTCAAGACCGGGCAGCCGTCCTGCAGCTTCATTCTCCGGATAAATGCCTTCCGGTTCTACCAAAACATCAGTATGATAAGTGTTATTAAAAGAACGTACAATTTCACGGGTTTGCTCAATCATAGGTTTTTGATCGTAGCCGACTGGTACATAGTTTGCTTTAAATGCTGTAATATCAGCTGCCTGAGAAATAGGATAAACCAAAAATCCGGTCGGCAGACTTTCACCAAACCCTTTCTGAGCAATTTCTGTCTTGACAGTCGGATTGCGCTCCAAACGTGCCAAGGATACCAGATTCATATAATACATTGACAGCTCAGCCAATTCAGGAATCTGACTCTGAATAAAAATAGTTACTTTCTCTGGGTCTAATCCGGCTGCCAAATAATCCAAAGCGACATTTCCAATAGACTCAACAATCGTCTGCGGATCCTTGGCATGATCTGTCAAAGCCTGTTGGTCAGCCAAAAAGACAAACATATCATACTTGCCTTGGTCCTGCAAAAGCACGCGGTTGCGCAAACTTCCTACATAGTGGCCGATGTGCAGCTTCCCTGTCGGACGGTCTCCTGTTAAAATAATCGGTTTAGTCATCGATCTCTCCTCAATTCGTACTGAACTCATTATATCATTTTCGGCGAAAATGAGAAAGAAGAGAATAAGAAAAAGCCATCAGGAACCAGAAAAGTAAACTTGCTTGCTTTATTCTTTACAGTTTTACGATAAATTGTAAAGAATATTTACAGTAAATATCTGTAAACTTCTTGTAAATTCATAATTTACACAGTATTTTTCTAAAACCTTGATTGCAAAAAATATAGGCTATTATCTCAGAATTATTTGAAAAAAGTTGTAATTTCTAGTAAAATGTAGAAGATTACATATATAGGAGAAAAACATTGCTTACAGTATCAGATGTGTCACTGCGATTCAGTGATCGAAAATTATTTGATGATGTTAACATCAAGTTTACAGAAGGGAATACCTACGGATTAATTGGTGCCAATGGTGCTGGGAAATCCACCTTTTTAAAAATCCTGGCTGGTGATATTGAGCCGACAACCGGTCATATTGCACTAGGACCTGATGAGCGCCTGTCTGTTCTTCGCCAAAATCATTTTGACTACGAGGAAGAACGGGCCATCGATGTAGTCATCATGGGAAATGAGCATCTTTACAATATAATGAAAGAAAAAGATGCAATCTATATGAAACCTGATTTCTCTGACGCTGATGGAGTCCGTGCTGCAGAACTTGAGGGAGAATTTGCTGAGCTGGGCGGATGGGAAGCAGAAAGCGAAGCTTCTCAGCTGCTGCAAAACCTTAATATTCCAGAAGACCTCCACTATCAAAATATGAGCGAGCTGTCCAATGGGGACAAGGTGAAAGTGCTGCTTGCCAAAGCTCTCTTTGGCAAGCCCGATGTCTTGCTGCTGGACGAGCCGACCAATGGACTGGATATCCAGTCTATCACTTGGCTGGAAGATTTTCTTATTGACTTTGACAATACGGTCATCGTCGTATCCCATGACCGCCACTTTTTGAATAAGGTCTGCACCCATATGGCAGACCTAGACTTCGGAAAAATTAAGCTCTATGTCGGTAATTATGATTTTTGGAAAGAATCCAGTGAATTAGCTGCCAAGCTTTTGGCCGACCGCAATGCCAAAGCTGAAGAAAAAATCAAACAGCTGCAAGAATTTGTCGCCCGCTTCTCTGCCAATGCTTCCAAGTCCAAGCAGGCAACATCGCGTAAAAAGATGCTTGACAAGATTGAACTGGAAGAAATTGTTCCCTCCAGCCGGAAATATCCTTTCATCAGCTTTAAAGCTGAGCGGGAAATGGGAAATGATCTCTTGACAGTTGAAAATCTCTCTGTCAAGATTGATGGCGAAACCATTCTTGACAATATCAATTTCATTTTGCGTCCTGGTGACAAGACAGCCTTGATTGGGCAAAATGACATTCAGACAACAGCCCTCATTCGAGCTTTGATGGGAGAAATTGACTATCAAGGTACTGTCAAGTGGGGTGTAACGACCAGTCAATCTTATCTACCTAAAGACAACTCGCGTGATTTTGCCAGCGGGGAATCCATCCTTGACTGGCTCCGTCAATTTGCCAGCAAGGAAGAAGATGACAATACCTTCCTTCGCGGCTTTTTGGGACGGATGCTGTTTTCTGGTGATGAGGTTAACAAGTCTGTCAATGTTTTGTCAGGAGGAGAAAAAGTTCGGGTTATGCTGTCCAAGCTGATGCTGCTGAAATCCAATGTTTTAGTATTGGATGATCCAACCAATCACTTGGATTTGGAATCAATCTCCAGCTTAAATGACGGTCTGAAAAATTTTAAAGAATCGATTATTTTTGCCAGCCATGACCATGAGTTTATCCAAACTCTGGCCAATCATATTATTGTCCTTTCCAAAAATGGGGTTATTGACCGGATTGATGAAACATATGATGAATTCTTGGAAAATCAAGAGGTTCAGGAAAAAGTTAAAGAACTTTGGAAAGATTGACTATCTTGTCAATGAAGTTTACAAATCTTTACAGAGGCATGAAACAAAGTTTCTGCCTCTTTGTGCATAGGAAATATGAATAAAATCGAACACTATTTGAAGAAAAACTGGGCCTATCTTTCTTCCTTTATCCTTCCGTTTCTGCTGATGTTTTTAATTTATCTGTTTTACGGAATCTATTGGAACAGTGATACCTCGCCCTTGCTCGGAGATGGATTTCATCAGTATGTCATTTTTGACACAGCACTGAGAAATATTCTTCATGGAACGGACAGCCTTTTTTATACCTTTAACAGCGGCTTAGGTCAAAATTTTTATGCCTTATCCAGTTATTATTTAGGCAGTTTTCTGTCACCGCTGACTTATTTTTTCGATTTAAAATCAATGCCGGATGCTGTCTATTTATTTACATTGGTAAAATTCGGTTTAATCGGATTGTCAACTTTTATCAGCATTAAGGGAATGTTCAAAAAAATTCCTGATTGTCTCATTCTTATCCTGTCAACATCCTTTGCTTTGATGAGTTTCTCAGTCAGTCAGCTTGAGATAAAAACCTGGCTGGATGTCTTTATTTTGGCACCGCTGATTCTGCTTGGTTTAGACCGTTTGATAAAGAAAAAAGGACGCATATTATACTTTACAACATTGTCAATTCTCTTTATTCAGAATTATTATTTTGGATATATGATGGCTCTGTTTTTGATTTTTTGGTATCTGGTTCAAATCACTTGGGACTTTAAAATGAGAATTCGGACTCTGCTTGACTTTGCTGTCGTTTCTCTCCTAGCGGGTCTGACCAGTTTGATTATGATTCTGCCAACTTACTTAGACCTGAGCACTCATGGAGAAACCTTAACGGCTATCAATTCCATATTTACAGAAGACAGCTGGTATCTGGATGTTTTTGCAAAAAATCTTATTGGCTCCTTTGATACAACCAAGTATGGTTCCATCCCTATGATTTATACAGGGCTATTGCCGCTGCTCTTTGCCATCCTGTTTTTCACTCTCAGATCCATTCAGTTTCACGTGAAACTTTCTTATTTCATTTTGCTGGCTCTTCTAGTAGCCAGTTTCCGTCTTCAGTATCTGGATTTGCTCTGGCAGGGCATGCACGCGCCGAATATGTTTCTTCACCGCTATTCCTGGCTCTTTTCTTTAGTCCTTATTTTCATGGCTGCAGAGAGCTTAAACCGGCTGAAAGAGCTGAATTGGAAGCACCTGCTCCTTAGCTTTGCACTCTTAATAACTGGTTTTGCTGCTGTTTTTTTCACCCGCAGCCACTACGAGTTTTTAAAAGCCGAAAACTATATTTTGACAATCGAATTTCTTTTGGCCTATATGCTAATTGTATTTCCTTTTGTCAAATCCTATATCAGCAAAAAAATTTTCATGCTGTCCCTGCTGTTCTTTGCTGCTTTTGAACTAGCCCTCAATTCTTACTATCAAGTCGGCGGTATCGCTAAGGAATGGGCCTTTGCTGCTCGTTCTTCCTATGCACAAAATCTTGAAGAAATTGACAAGCTTGTAACATATACAAAAACAGAAAACAATCATTTTTTCCGTTCTGAAAAGCTGGAACCCCAGACTGGAAATGACAGTATGAAATATAATTACAATGGAATCTCGCAATTCTCATCTGTCAGAAATACCCAGGCCAGTTCTGCACTGGACAAATTAGGATTTAAATCGGCAGGCACCAATCTTAATCTGCGATATGAAAACAACAGCATCTTGATGGACAGTATTTTTGGTATAAAGTACAATATCTCCCAGACAGATCCTGATAAATTTGGCTTTACTCCTGTCAAAACAGAAAAAGAGATG
Source organism: Streptococcus panodentis (assembly GCF_017884005.1). Taxonomy (GTDB): domain Bacteria; phylum Bacillota; class Bacilli; order Lactobacillales; family Streptococcaceae; genus Streptococcus; species Streptococcus panodentis. The sequence continues at coordinate 25,639 of NZ_QFAY01000004.1, read as the reverse complement.
ACTCTCTATAAAAATGATGCTGCATTGGGATTGGCTTTCCTGACAAATGATATTTACAGAGATATCAAGTTTACAAACCTGACACTTGACAACCAAACTGAATTTCTTAATCAGCTAACAGGCTTTCATTATAACTATTATAAACGGCTTACTGCTGCTGCAGAAAATGGCGGCAGCAGAACAATCGGAAAAAGAGTAACAGCCGAAGTTGACACAAAAAATAACAGCAGCTTTGCAAGCATGACTTATCTGCTGACTGTTCCGGCAAACAGTCAAGTTTATGTCAATGTACCTGGGATTGACTTTTCAAATGACAACCAGACAGACATTGACATTACTGTCAATGATCTGACAAGCCGCTATCCAACCAATAATGTTTTTCCTTTTTTCAATGTTGGTTATTTCAGTCAGGAACAAACTATTGCTGTCCGTCTGACCTTCCCAGATAATGCTACTGTATCTTTTGATGAACCTGAATTTTTTGCAGTAGATACAAAACAGTATTTGGATGTCATTAGCAAACTGAAGGAGCAGCCCGTTGCCGTTCAAACGCAGGCCAATACTGTCACAGCTGACTATGATGCCGACAGGGACAGTTCGCTTTTCTTCACCATTCCTTACGATAAGGGCTGGTCTGCCAGCTTGAACGGCAAAGCAGTTGCCCTCAAACGGGCTCAAAACGGCTTTATGAAAATCGATGTAAAGGCAGGAAAAGGCAAAGTAAAACTGATTTTCATTCCAAACGGACTGAAAGAGGGAGCAGCGGCCAGCATAGCAGGCATTTTGCTGTTCTTTGCGTATGACTGGATCAGAAATAAACAATTTCAGAAAAACAAAAGTTCATCCTAAAATTTTTAGGTAATACTTTTTAATTTGATGCTTAAAGAAAATCAAAAACAGACTAGGAGTGGGACAGTCTCCCATGATGACTGTGTCCTCACCCACTCTTTTGGAAAATATCGTCATTTAGTTTTTCTTTTATTCCGTCGTTAACTCGCCTTAAAAGTCCTTCAGCCTCGCTTTGTTTTGGTAAAAAAACTCTTGACGCGGTAGCTGATTGCTCAAAGCAGTGCTTTGAGCAGCTGACACTTCCTAGCGGAAGCTTTATCCGCTACCTCAAAACCTCCACTGGAGGTTTTTGACACTTCCTAACGGAAGCTTTATCTGCCACCTCAAAACCTCCACTGGAGGTTTTTGACACTTCCTAACGGAAGCTTTATCTGCCACCTTAAAACCTCCACTGGAGGTTTTGAGCAGCTCGCTGCCCTATCGTCCTCTATTTTAAGCGATAGGCTGAAACTGTCCCCCGAACAGTTTCACTACTACAAGCAAGCTAAAAAACTATACCATATAAAATTGCTATGACGACGTCTTCAATTTTGTCGCCCCGTCTGAGTTTGTGAATAAGATCAAGCAACAGCAACGCTTGATGTCAAAACAGCGGCTTGTAAGAGCTGACGGTTCAACGAATGAGAAACGGCTCAGCAGTGCTTTATTGGCACTAAAGCGCCTAATGAACTGTGCAAGGGGAAATTCTGGCTGACCAAAGTCAACTCAACAGAATCTCTCCCAACCACTGCATCTTGTACATCAAACATAAAATAGACAAAGCTAGATACTGTTGTCCCCATCTCGTCATCTTCGGTTTTCTTTGGGAAGTACATCAACGGTTTATTTTGATTTTTCAAGAATAAATAAAAAAAAAAAACACCCAGAAGTGCTGCTATCATAGCCTTTCTAGGTGTTTTTGTTAACTGAAAAAAGACTGAAGAGAAAGCCTGATACAGAACTCTCTTCAGTCTTGTCTTGCTAGCTCCGCCAGTAGGACTCGAACCTACGACATCATGATTAACAGTCATGCGCTACTACCAACTGAGCTATGGCGGATTAGATAGTCCGTACGGGATTCGAACCCGTGTTACCGCCGTGAAAAGGCGGTGTCTTAACCCCTTGACCAACGGACCTCATATGTCCTTTTTTGAACATATTCCATTATATCAGCTTTTCTTCCTTTGTCAACTCTTTTTATCCTTCTTTTTTAAAATCTCCTTCAAGTATTTCACTTTCATCCGCGTAATCGGGCAGCGATGATTTTCATAAAAGATGATTTCTCTGTTTTTCTTGTCATAATCAACAATATTTCCAATATTTACTAAGTAGGACTTATGAGGTGAAAAGAATCGCTGCGACTCCCGGTCTTTCTCCTGAATATCTGTAATCGTTCCATAAAATTCCTTAATGAAATTCTTTCCAACGATTCTTAGCTTGTGAGAACTTCCAGAAGTCTCAATATAAAAAATATCATTGTAGGGCATACGTACATCATTACCGCGATAGCTGTAATCAAAATAATCTACCATATTGGTATTTTCAATCAAGGTGCTCTTTGTATACAGAATCGTTTCTTTAATTCTGGTTTTAAAAGCTTCGTCATTAATATCCTTATCAATAAAATCCAATGCCGAAACCTTGTATTTAAAAGTCATGGTAGCAAACTCAGACTTTGATGTGACAAAAACAATGATAGCATAGGGATTATGATGGCGGATAAACTGAGCTACTTCGAGACCTTTGGTTTCCTCGCCTTTGATATCAATATCCAGAAAATAAAGCTGATTGATGTCATCCTGCTCAATATATTCTTTAAATTCTTTAATTTTGCCGGTTATCTTGGCCTGAATATCGATTCCCAGCTCCTGGGCAATTTCTGCCAAAGTCGTTTCAATTCGCACCTGATGGGCTATAGTATCCTCTAAAACCAATATTCTCATAGCTGCTCCTTTCTCCTGATTGTTAAAATCTGCGTAAAATCATGAGTATCAATCTCAGTATCCAGTGTGATAAATTCATAGCTATCAAGAATATTTTTCATATTGCTCAAGCCCAGTCCTCTCTTTTCACCTTTGGTTGAAAAACCTGGCTGATAGATTTCCTCCAAATCCAATTCTCCTGTCTTACGGGAATTTTTGACAACAAAAATAATCTTGCTGTCCAGTTGAACGAGGGAAACATGAACAAATTTATCATAACTTTCAATAGCACTTTCGATAGCATTATTTAAGAGAATACTGGCAATTCTGACAATATCCAGCAGTCTGATAGGCAGCCGGTCAACAGCATCTTTCACTTCAAAAGTCAAATCAATGCTGTGCTCACGTGCTTTAAAGAAGGTCTCAGCCATCACACTCTTCAGTGCAGAATCTCCGACATTATTCAAATCAAAAATAGTATATTTATCCGAACGCAAATTCAAATTAGCATCAAGCAGCACTTCCTGATAGATACGGTCAATTTCCTCTATATCGCCGGTTTGAATAGCCATCCGCATACTGGTCAGCATACCGGCGTAATCATGACGAAATCCTTTGATTTCATTATAAAGAGCGACAATTTCATCTGTGTACTTTTGCAGCTGCAGCTGTTCCAGCTCTCTCTGTCTGATCTGTTCTTCTTTTTCATATTTTTCACGGCTTTCCTTAAAAATAAGCATAGTGGATAAAAAAGTTAAGAAACAGATTGTAGCTACCATACCGCTGAAACTGTTGAAGTATTTTATATGGCTCAGCCAATGGGAAATATTGAGCACCAGATAGTTGCCTGCATAAACACTGCTGGTAAGAAGAACCTGAGATTTAAAATTACTGTCTTTTAAATAGATTATTCGAAAATCAAACAGGCTTATCAGCTTGACCATAAAGATTAGGGCTGTCACATGAACAATCGTTAGGAATAAACCAAAATGATGGGCAACAAAATCATCCTGCAAAACGGAGGACACAATAACTGCAAAAAATGTATTGGAAGCATTGACAGCCAAATATAAAAAGAAAGCCAAAAAAATGGATAAGTATTTTTTGACATTCTCTACCTTAGAGAAATACCAGTAAAGGAAGAGAGGATGGAACAGCACTACAATATAAGTGGGGATTTGGCTGGAAAAAGAAAATACCGAACCTGCAAAAGCAATAATGAAGGGGATAACAATTTCAAATCCTAAGCATACCGCAGCCAAGATGAAAGGATACTTCACTTTGCAAATCTCTTTTGCAGTGAACAAAAAAGCTGCTACATTAATGAAAGGATAGACAATCATCCAAAAAATACTGAGTGACATAAAACCTCCTCTGCCTTTTATTTCCTAATTTCTTCCAAAAAACCACTCCCAAGGATTTGAAGGGAACCTTAAAGAATACAGGAAAATATTCTTGCGGATTTCAGTTTCAGCTGAAAAGAGGCTTATTTGCATGGTCATTACAAACTCCTTAATATTTTTTTCTGTAAGCTGCCTTACAATATCTTATTATAGAATTTTCTAGCAAAAGCCGTAGTTTTTTCTCTGAAATGTCTGTTTTTACCCCTGAAATGACATTATATCAAAAAAATAAACAGAAAAAAACACGAACTACTTAAAAATACTTCGTGCTTTTATGGCATGATCCCAGCAGGATTCGAACCTGCGGCCGTTCGCTTAGAAGGCGAATGCTCTATCCAGCTGAGCTATGGGACCGGTATATCTCATTCTAACAGAAAAAAGACCGACCGTCAAGATTCACTTGTGATAGGGGCTGCCCTGCTGAATCATAAATGAACGGTAGATTTGCTCAATCAAAACTAGCCGCATCAACTGATGCGGAAGGGTCAGTTTCCCAAAACTCATCAACAGATTGGCTCGCTGTTTGACTGCAGGCGCCAGCCCCAGACTTCCGCCAATAATAAAGGAAATGTCAGAAAAACCACGAACAGTAATATCCTTCATGATGCTGCTGAATTCTTCTGAGGAAAACTGCCGACCTTCAATCGCCAAAACAATAACAAAATCACGCTCGGCAATCTTGGACAGGATCCTGCTGCCTTCTCTGTTCATCACCTGCTGTTTTTCCGACTCGCTGGCTCTGTCAGGGGTTTTCTCATCAGGCAGCTCCAGCACTTCCGTCTTACAGAAACGGCTCAGCCGTTTCAGATATTCAGACATTCCGTCTTTTAAGTATTTTTCTTTCAGCTTTCCAACAGTTACCAGTTTTATTTTCATTCTTCTATTCTATCATATTCACACAGACTTCACATCTTATTAACAAGTAAAATTTTATAAATCCTTCTGCCAATCTGTCTATTTTCTAATCAATATCAACATTTTTTCTAAGTTTTCCACAAGATGTGGAAAACTTGTGAAATTTAAGTTATAATTAAGTTTAGCTATCTATAATTTCATCAATTGTAATCCAATGTAATCAAAGGAGGAAAATATGAAAGACTCTTCAAATATCTCCAAAAAAGTTCTCTTATTTTTGGCAGTGCTTATTGTTGGTTTTATCGGAGGAAGTTTAGGAAATTATGTCACTTCGCTCATCAATACTCAGCTGTCTTCTGCTGCTGGCGGTTCTCATTCCAGTACGACAGTAAAAACTTCTTATAAAAATTCGACAGACACTTCCGAAGCTGTCAAGAAAATTCAAAATGCAGTTGTCTCTGTGATTACCTATGCAGATTCATCCAGCGGTATCCTTAACAGTGAGGATGATTCAAATGAGTCTCAGATTGCCAGTGAGGGATCTGGTGTCATTTATAAAAAAGAAGGCAAAAATGCTTATCTGGTAACCAATACCCACGTACTCAGCGGCTCCACCAATGTGGATATTCTGTTGGCTGATGGCAGCAAGGTTCCCGGAGAAGTAGTGGGTTCAGATGTTTATTCTGATATTTCCGTTGTAAAAATCAGTTCTGACAAAGTTACGGATGTTGCTGAATTTGGCGATTCTAGCTCGCTGACTGTCGGTGAAGCAGCTATTGCAATCGGAAGCCCACTGGGAACAGAGTATGCCAACTCTGTTACTCAGGGCATTATTTCCAGCTTGGGAAGAAATGTGACACTTCAGTCTGAAAACGGCGAAAATATTTCAACAACTGCTCTGCAGACTGATGCCGCTATCAATCCAGGGAATTCCGGCGGACCGCTGATTAATATCCAGGGACAGGTAATCGGTATTACTTCAAGCAAGATTTCCACAAATGGTCAGACTTCTGTCGAAGGAATGGGCTTTGCAATTCCTTCCAACGATGTGGTCAATATCATCAATCAACTGGAAAAAGACGGCCGAGTTACCCGTCCTGCTCTGGGGATTCAAATGATGGATCTGGCCAATCTGACTACAGCAGACTTATCCAAACTTAACCTGCCTGATAAAGTAAAGGCTGGTATTCTGGTACGCTCTGTTCAGCAAGGGATGCCGGCTGATGGCAAGCTGCAAAAGAATGATGTCATTACCAAAGTGGATGATACCGATGTAGAATCCACCAGTGATTTACAGTCTGCTTTATACAAACATACTATCGGAGATGAGATCAAAGTCAGCTACTACCGAAACGGCAAAGAAGAAACTACAACCATTAAGCTGACAAAATCAACTCAGGAACTGAGTTCTAACTAAGAGTCTGGCTTCATAGGCAGCTTCGCTGAGATTGACGGCAACAGGGAGCAGGATCTGGCAAAGCCGGCTTTGTGCACTTATCTTTTACAGAATTGTCAACACATCTTTACACGATCGTAAAGGTGTGTTATTCTATATACAAATGGAAAATTTTCAATATATCCCACTAACAGACATCCGGACGAATCCCTATCAGCCGCGAAAAGAATTCTCACAGGAAAAAATCAAGGAACTGGCGGATTCAATCAAAGAAAACGGCATCATCCAGCCTATTATTTTGCGTAAATCTTCCTTATTTGGTTATGAAATTCTGGCCGGTGAACGGCGTTTTCGGGCGGCCAAACTGCTGGATTGGCCCACTATACCAGCTATTATCAAGGAATTATCAGACGATGAGATGCTGCGGCAGGCTATCATTGAAAATCTGCAGCGGGAAGATTTGAATCCAGTGGAAGAAGCAGAATCTTATCAAAGCTTAGTGGACAGAGGCATGACCCATGATGAAATTGCTAAGATTATGGGAAAATCCCGTCCCTATATCAGCAATATTGTGCGCTTGCTGCATGTATCAAAACCTGTTCTTGAAGCTGTCAAGGAAGAAAGAATCTCTCAAGGACATGCCCGCCTGCTCATTCCCTTGAAAGAAGAAGAACAGCTGCTCTGGCTGAAACGTATCTGTCAGGAGGAGTTATCTGTTCGAGCAGTTGAGCTGCTGCTGCAAAAGAAAAAGAAAGCCAAGCAAAAAAAAACTAAGGAAATTTTTACGGAAGCTGAAGAAGAGAAGCTGAAAAAAATCTTCGGACTGGACATCCGCATTCAGCTAAAAAACGCCAGCCAAGGAAAGATTATTATCCCTTTTGAAAACGAAGAAGAATACCAAAGAATTATGAACAGCTTTAAATAGAGCTGTTATTTTCTTTTTTGGGAATAACAGATTTTTCCACCGACAAACAGGGAGAGAATCCTTTTAAAATAAGGAAGCTCCGCTTAATTCACAGTTTGTGGAAAACTAAAGTCAACAGTGTTAATTATTTTCCACAACTTGTGGAAAACTGGAGTCAATTATGTTAAAATAAATCTTATATGAATCAGACAATTAAAAGCAAAGGGGGAAAATTATGACCAAAGAGCAAGATTTCTGGAATCGTATTTTGGAATTGGCGGCAGCGCAGCTGAAACAGACAACTTATGATTTTTTTGTAGCCGAAGCTCAGCTGATTAAAGTGGAAAACAAGCAAGCTGTTATCTTTCTTGACAGTCCTGTTAAACAGCTCTTTTGGGAACAGAATTTGGTCGGCGTAATCCTCACAGCCGGTTTTGAAATTTTCAATGATCAAATTGCCTGTAAGTACATTTTTGAAGACGAAAGACAAGAAGAACTGCCTGCCAAAGCTGCTGCAGCTTCCGAAAACAGCACTGTTAAGCCCAGTCTGCCGGCTATTGAAACGGGCTTAAAATCCAAATATACCTTTGATAATTTTGTCCAGGGAGACGGCAATATCTGGGCCAAAGCTGCTGCCTTGGCAGTTTCTGAAAATTTGGCCACGACCTACAATCCTCTTTTCATCTACGGAGGGCCTGGTCTCGGCAAGACGCACCTGCTCAATGCTATCGGCAATCAGATTCTGGAAAATATTCCTGATGCGCGTGTCAAGTATATCCCGGCTGAGACCTTTATCAATGATTTTCTGGAACACCTCCGTCTGGGCGATATGGATAACTTCAAAAAGCTTTACCGCAGCCTGGATTTGCTCTTGATTGATGATATTCAGTCTTTGGGCGGAAAAAAAGTATCAACTCAAGAAGAATTTTTCCATACTTTTAATGCTTTACATGGAGAAAACAAGCAAATTGTCTTAACAAGCGACCGAAGCCCTGATTACTTAGACAATCTTGAAGAAAGATTGGTCACGCGCTTCAAATGGGGCCTGACTCAAAACATCACACCGCCGGATTTTGAAACTCGGATTGCCATTTTGCGCAATAAGGTAGAGGATTTAGAGTATATCTTCCCTAATGATACGCTGGAATATCTGGCAGGCCAGTTTGACTCCAATGTCCGCGATTTGGAAGGCGCCCTCAATGATATCAGTCTTATTGCCAGAGTCCGCAGCCTGAAAGAAATCACGATTGATATCGCAGCCGAAGCCATCCGAGCCCGCAAACAGGATTCCAGTCAGGTGACAGTCATTCCTATCGATAAGATTCAGACTGAAGTTGGCAATTTCTACGGTGTCAGTGTCAAAGAAATGAAGGGCAGCCGCCGAGTGCAGAATATTGTTTTGGCCAGACAGGTCGCTATGTACCTGACCCGCGAGCTGACAGACAACAGCCTGCCTAAAATCGGCCGTGAATTTGGCGGAAAAGACCATACCACAGTCATCCATGCACACGGAAAAATCAAAACTATGCTGGAAACTGACGATAATCTGCGTCTGGAAATCGAGAGCATCAAAAACAAGATAAAATAAGCTTGTGGAAAAAAAGAGAAAAGTTTTATGACTTATCCACACTTTGTGAACAAGTCCAATGACCTGTCCATGATAAGAGCAGAAGCTTTTTCCACAGAATCCACACAACCTACTATTACTATTAATCTTATAATCTTAAATAAATAAAGGAGTCCTGATGATTCATTTTTCTATTAATACAAATTTATTCTTACAAGCTTTGAATACAACCAAGCGAGCTATCAGTCACAAAAATGCAATCCCTATTCTGTCAACAGTCAAAATTGATGTTACCAAAGAAGGCATTACCCTTATTGGTTCAAATGGGCAGATTTCCATTGAAAATTTTATTTCTACTCAAAACGAAGATGCCGGTCTCTTAATCAATTCCTCAGGCTCTATTCTTTTGGAAGCTGCTTTCTTTATCAATGTTGTTTCCAGTCTGCCGGATGTTGTTCTTGATGTGAAAGAGATTGAGCAGAAACAAATTGTTTTGACCAGCGGCAAATCAGAAATTACCCTCAAGGGGAAAGATGCAGATCAGTATCCGCGCATTCAGGAAATTGCAGCCAATAATCCCTTGGTGCTGGAAACAAAGGTTCTCAAGCAGTTGATTAATGAAACAGCATTTGCAGCCAGCACACAGGAGAGCCGTCCCATTTTGACAGGTGTACATTTTGTTTTGACGGATCATCAGTCTCTGAAAACAGTGGCGACAGATTCTCATCGAATGAGCCAGAAGAAGATTGTTCTGGAAAAAACTGGGGATAACTTCGACGTGGTCATTCCCAGCCGCTCTCTGCGCGAATTTGCAGCTGTTTTTACCGATGATATTGAAACAGTAGAGGTTTTCTTTGCCAATCATCAAATTCTTTTCAGAAGCGATCATATCAGCTTTTATACCCGTCTTTTGGAAGGGAACTATCCGGATACCGACCGCTTGATACCGACTGACTTTTCAAGCGTGGTGACCTTTGATACAGACATCCTCCGCTATGCTATGGAGCGGGCTCGTCTTTTATCCAATGCTACTCAGAATGGAACAGTGAAGCTGGAAATCATGGAGGGAGTGGTCAGAGCCCATGTCAATTCACCAGAAGTCGGCCGGGTCAATGAAGAAATTGATACAGAGAGCGTCTCCGGAACAGATTTAACTATCAGCTTTAACCCAACTTATCTGATAGAGGCTTTAAAAGCTATTGACAGTGAGAAAGTGACCATTAGCTTTATTTCTTCTGTCCGACCTTTCACTCTGGTGCCGGATGATGAAGCAGACAGTTTTATTCAGCTGATTACTCCAGTCAGAACCAATTAAAAAATAGAAGAAAAGGCTGTTTTTCAGTCTTTTTCTACTTTCTGAATAAGAATAGCCGGAACAGGCAGGTTCGAAAGTGAGACGGAATCCCAGATTGCTGTGCTGTCATCCATGGAGTGATGGATCTTTTGCAAAAAGTCTAAGAAGGTATTGCTTGGGTTTTAGAAGACTATACTTTTGGAAATATGATATAATACAGGCATGATCTACTTACTCGTCAATCCTCATTCGGGAGATAAAAGCGGGCTGACAAAAGCCAGGCGTCTGCAGGAGACTTATGCAGACTTGGAGATAAACATTTATGTAACTCAGCAAAAGGACGATGAATGGAAGCAGTTGGAAAGAATTTTACAAAACTATCAAGCTTCTAAGGATCGGCTGCTGGTCATCGGGGGAGATGGAACTCTGTCAAAGGTTCTCAGTTACTGGCCGAAAGAGGAGCCTTTAGCCTATCTGCCGGCCGGGTCAGCAAATGATTTCATCAAAGGATTTGGCGGCTTGCCAGCAGAGAAGGTTTTAGAGGCTATGAATACCAACAGAACCAGAACAATCCATGTCTTTAAATCTAAGAATTATTTGATTTTAAACAGTCTGGGAATCGGATTTGACGCACGCGTTATCAACTACTCTGAGCATTCTGCCTTGAAATCGTTCTTCAACCGTCTTCATCTCGGGAAATTCATCTATTTAGTTTTTGGAATCCGCTCAGTTTTCAGCAAAAAAAGCGCCTCAATTAGCTTGACGGATGCAGAGGGACGGCAGGTGAAGTTCAAAAATCCCTTTCTTTTTGTATTAGCCAATACAGCCTATTTTGGCGGCGGAGTGATGATCTGGCCGCAGGCTTCAGTGGAGACAGAGCATTTGGACTTGGTGTATCTGCAGAAAAGAAATCTCTATTATCACATCAGCGGCCTGCTGGCCTTGCTGTTTCGACAGCATGATTCCAGTAAAAAACTGCAGCATAAGGTTTACACTGCTGTAAAGCTGAAATGTTCTGAGCCCACCTTGGCTCAGATAGATGGAGAAAGTGTGCTGCTGCAAGAGGAGACTTTTATCTGTCAAGTACGCAAAATCTATGCTTAAGGTTCTTTCTTTTTTATAAACTATCGTTAGTAACTCGCCTAACTTCAACAGTCTGAGACGATAGACTCGAAAGCGAAGAAAGATTCAGGCGGCAGGACAGACTTATCAGCCGTAATCTCCAGTATTGCTGACACGTCCCTGTCTGGTTTGCATTCTCATAGTTTGAGCATAAGGAGGAAAAAATGTATCAAATTGGAACTTTTGTTGAAATGAAAAAGCCCCATGCCTGTACGATTAAGTCAACTGGCAAAAAGGCCAACCGATGGGAAATTACCCGTCTGGGTGCTGATATTAAGATTCGCTGCAGCAATTGCCAGCATGTTGTTATGATGAGCCGCTATGATTTTGAAAGAAAAATGAAAAAGGTTATTGACTAAGGTGCTGCTTGGAGCAAATAGATGAAATGGCCAAGTCCTGCCTAATCCGTAATTCCGGTCATGCTGTTCTTTCTTTACAGAAGCTTCCGCTTTCAGTTTAGAATCTCTGCCAAATATGTTATACTATTCCTTGGAAAGATGGACTGACAGAAAGGAGCAGACAGCGATGACAGATTTTTCAGCAGAAAATATTAATCAGGCTTTGTTGGAGCTTGAAAATAAGCTGGATGGAGAAGCAAGGACTCATTTTTCTTCCCTGCCGCCCAGCCACAAAAAAGAATGGCTTCGTTATATCAGTGAGGCCAAAAAAGACGAAACCAAACTTCGTCGATTGGAGAAAATGAAGGCAGACTTGCTGCGACGATAATAGCAGATAGGAACCTGCTCCTCAGGACACGAGAAATCTTGAGGGACTTTTTCGGACTTCTTCCGATAGAGAGCAGCAAAAAAAGATTTGGAAAAAAATCCAAATCTTTTTTAGGTTATTCCAAATTTTCAAATTTGCCGTCTTTAACTTCGCTGTAACCTGTATTTTTTAACAATTTTTGGGTTTCTTTGTAGCTGATATAGTCAGCCTCTTGATTACCGGAAGTCTCAATCAAATTTTTGCTTTGCAGTTCTTTGATATTAGCCTTGCTGAAATCAATAGACAATTTTTCCTGAGCATAATCATTTTTATATTCAACTTTGTAAGAAACTCCCTTAATGCCTTTTAACAAGTTTGCATAAGAGTCTGTTTGCTCTTTGACATCTTCTTTGGTCATGCCGGAAGACTCATAGTAAACAATATTAGTGGTTTCGTTGGTTGTTACCTTGTCTCCCTGATAGGTGACGGTAATTCTGCTGTCACGCATGCTTGTCTTGTCAATGTATTGGAAATAGCCTTTTTTAGTGCTGCTGCCGCAGGCTGCCAAGAGGAAGAGGGAAAAAACTGCAACAAAAGAAAGAAAAAGTGTTTTTATAGCATTCTTTTTCATGATGTGCTCCTTTAATAAAATCTTAATTTTATTATACCATATTGACTATTGAAGTTATTTTACATTTCTGTAAAGAAAGGAGGAATTTTTAGAGAAAATCCGCTGTTTCCTAAAGGCTTTTATGGTATAATGGTTTGGATTGAAAAGATGAAAGGAAGAGCTACATGGCTTTAACAGCAGGAATTGTCGGTTTACCCAATGTCGGGAAATCAACCTTATTTAATGCAATTACGAAAGCAGGAGCAGAAGCTGCCAATTATCCCTTTGCGACGATTGATCCCAATGTCGGACGGGTAGAAGTACCGGATGCGCGTCTGGATACATTAACAGAATTGATTAAACCACAGAAAAAAGTCCCAACTACCTTTGAATTTACGGATATTGCCGGGATTGTCAAAGGGGCTTCCAAAGGCGAAGGATTGGGAAATAAATTTTTGGCAAATATTCGTGAAGTAGACGCCATTGTCCATGTAGTCCGGGCTTTTGATGATGAAAATGTCATGCGTGAGCAAGGCCGTGAGTCGGCCTTTGTAGATCCCATGGCCGATATCGAAACCATCAATCTGGAACTCATCTTAGCTGATTTGGAAAGTATCAATAAACGCTATGCACGGGTAGAGAAAATGGCCCGTACCCAGAAAGATAAAGATTCAGTCGCTGAATTTAATGTACTGCAGAAAATCAAGCCGGTTTTAGAGGATGGTCTGTCAGCGCGGACTGTTGACTTTACAGAGGAAGAAGAAAAAGTTGTCAAAGGACTCTTTTTACTGACAACCAAGCCTGTTCTTTATGTAGCGAATGTTAGTGAAGAAGAAGTAGCAGATCCTGACAGTATCGGATATGTCCAGCAGATTCGTGATTTTGCAGCTACAGAAAAGGCTGAGGTGGTCGTCATTTCAGCGCGTGCAGAAGAGGAAATTTCTGAGCTTGATGAGGAAGATAAGCAGGAATTTCTTGAAGCAATCGGCTTGACAGAATCAGGCGTAGACAAGCTGACACGAGCGGCTTATCATCTCTTGGGGCTTGGCACCTACTTTACAGCTGGTGAAAAAGAGGTTCGAGCTTGGACTTTTAAGCGCGGCATGAAAGCGCCGCAGGCAGCCGGCATTATCCATTCAGATTTTGAAAAAGGCTTTATTCGGGCTGTTACCATGTCTTATGACGATTTGGTGCATTATGGCAGTGAAAAAGCGGTCAAAGAAGCTGGCCGTTTGCGTGAAGAAGGGAAAGAATATATCGTACAGGACGGCGATATTATGGAATTTAGATTTAATGTGTAAAGAAGTGTAAACTCAATAATAGCAAGGTTGGAATTTTTTCCAGCCCTTTTGGCTTTTGTAAAGGAGAAATATGACGAAGTTAATTGTTGGTCTAGGCAATCCGGGAGAGAAATATGCTGAAACAAAACATAATGTTGGTTTCATGCTGATTGACAAGATTTGTAAAGAACTTGACTTGAAATTTACAAGGGACAGCATTTTCCAAGCAGATATAGCCTCAGCATTCTTGAAGGGCGAAAAGATTTATTTTGTCAAACCCATCACTTTTATGAATGAAAGCGGCAAGGCGGTTCAGGCCTTGTTAGCTTATTATGGTCTGGAAATAGGTGATTTAGTGGTCATTTACGATGATTTAGATATGGAAGTCGGCAAAATCCGTCTGCGCTCCAAAGGTTCGGCTGGCGGTCATAATGGGATAAAATCAATTATCAGGCATTTGGGGAGCCAAGAGTTTAAACGCATTAAAATCGGAATTGGCCGACCCAAGGCAGGAATGACAGTCATCCATCATGTTTTAGGGAAATTTGAAAAGGATGATTATATCACGATTCTCAACACAATAGATAAGGTTGACAACGCTGTAAATCATTATTTACAGACTGGTAATTTTGAACAGACAATGCAGCAGTATAATGGGTAAGACAATGGACTTGATTGATTTTTTTAGTCAAAACAAACAAATTTCAGATTGGAAGAGAAATCTGCATAAAATCAGCAGGCAGCTGGTACTGGGTTTGTCCTCTACTACCAAGGCAGTCACGATAGCTTCTAGCTTAGAGGAGCAGGATAAACTATTGGTTCTGACTTCCAATCAGAATGAGGGAGAGCGTCTGGCAAGCGACCTCATGTCCTTATTAGGAGAAGACTTGGTTTATACCTTTTTGGCAGACGACACCCCTATAGCGGAATTTGTTTTTGCATCTCAAGAAAAGACCTTTGCACGTTTGGAAGCTTTACATTTTTTGCTGGACAGTGAAAAAAAGGGAATCCTCATCAGCAATGTCTCAGCCAGCCGTCTTTTCTTACCCAATCCAAAAGTTTTCAAAGAAGCCAGTTTAAAACTAAGTCTTGGGCAGGAATACGAACTTGACAAGCTTGTCAAGTCACTGTCAAATTCAGGTTATAAAAAAGTTTCCCAGGTTCTTAGTCAGGGGGAGTACAGTCTGAGGGGAGATATTTTAGATATTTTTGAACCTTCCAGTCAAGCTCCTTACCGCTTGGAATTCTTCGGCGATGAAATTGATAGTATTCGGGTCTTCAATCCGGAAAATCAAACTTCTTTGAAGAATATGCAAAGTGTTGTGATTGAGCCGGTCAGTGACATCCTTCTCTTCAAGGACGATTATCTCCGAGGACAGCAAAATCTGGAGAAAACACTAGAAAAGGCTGTTGATCCAGCTTTGAAATCCTACTTTGAAGAAATCTTAGTCAGTGCCAAAGAGCAGGTTCATCATGCTGATATCCGAAAATTTCTGTCTTATTTTTATGAGAAAGAATGGACCATTCTGGACTACCTGCCTGTAAACACGCCCATTTTCTTTGATGATTTTCAAAAAATCATGGACCAGCATGCTCAGTTTGAATTAGAATCAGCAAAAATATTGACAGAAGATTTACAAAACAGTAAAGCAATGTCCAATCAGCTTTATTTTGCAGGCAACTACCAGGAGTATCGAACCTACAAACCGGCGACCTTCTTCTCCAATTTTCATAAAGGTTTGGGAAATCTGAAATTTGATGCTCTGTATCAGTTCAATCAGTATCCTATGCAGGAGTTTTTCAGTCAGTTTCCTTTATTAAAGGAAGAAATCAATCGTTATAAAAAATCAAACTATACTGTTATTTTGCAGGCTAATTCTGCTGCGGGTTTACAGAATTTACAAAAAAATTTACAGGAATATGGTATTCAGCTGGATTATCTGAAAGAAGATGAGATACATAGACAAGCTGTTCAGCTGATAGAAGGCAGCCTGAGTCAGGGATTTAATTTTGTTGATGAAAAAATTATCTTCATTACTGAACATGAGATTATCCATAAGAAAGTGAAGCGAAAGATTCGGCGGCAGCATATTTCCAATGCAGAACGGCTGAAAGATTATAATGAACTGGAAAAAGGGGATTATGTCGTTCACAATGTCCACGGAATTGGCCGCTATCTGGGAATTGAGACCATTGAAGTTTCTGGTGTCCACCGCGACTATGTCACGATTCAATATCAAAATGCTGACAGAGTGTCCATTCCGGTTGATCAAATCAATCTGCTGTCCAAATATGTGGCCAGCGACGGCAAAACTCCTAAAGTCAATAAATTAAATGATGGGCATTTCCAGAAAACCAAGCAAAAAGTGCAGCATCAGGTGGAAGATATTGCGGATGATTTAATCAAGCTCTATGCAGAGCGAAGTCAGCTGCAGGGATTCTCCTTTTCTCCTGATGACCAGCATCAAGAGGAGTTCGACAATGATTTTCCTTATGTGGAGACAGAAGACCAGCTGAGGAGTATTGAAGAAGTCAAAAAAGATATGGAAAGCAGCCGGCCTATGGATCGTCTTTTGGTCGGTGATGTTGGATTTGGCAAGACGGAGGTGGCGATGCGGGCTGCTTTCAAGGCTGTCAATGATCACAAGCAGGTAGCGATACTGGTTCCGACTACTGTTTTGGCCCAGCAGCATTACACTAACTTCAGAGAACGTTTCAATGATTTTGCCGTCCATGTAGATGTTCTCAGCCGTTTCAGGAGCAAGGCAGAACAGAAAGAGACGTTGGAAAAGCTTCAAAAGGGTCAGGTAGATATTATCATTGGAACCCATCGTTTGCTCTCCAAAGATGTTGAATTTGCTGATTTGGGCCTGATTGTCATTGATGAGGAACAGCGTTTTGGGGTTAAGCACAAGGAAAAACTGAAGGAGCTAAAAAAGAAAGTTGATGTTCTGACCTTGACAGCAACACCGATTCCGCGAACCCTCCACATGTCTATGCTGGGGATTCGAGACTTATCTGTTATCGAGACACCGCCAACCAATCGCTATCCTGTTCAAACCTATGTTTTGGAAACCAATCCAACGGTTATCCGAGAGGCTGTGCTGCGGGAAATAGATCGGGGCGGACAGGTTTACTACCTTTACAATAAGATTGACACGATTGAGCAGAAAGTGTCAGAACTGAGGGAATTGATTCCGGAAGCTTCTATAGGCTATGTTCATGGTCAGATGAGTGAGATTCGTCTGGAAAACACCCTGTTCGACTTTGTCAATGGTCAGTATGATCTACTAGTCACGACCACTATTATTGAAACGGGAGTCGATATTCCCAATGCCAATACCCTTTTTATTGAAAATGCCGACCATATGGGGCTGTCCACCTTGTATCAGCTTCGGGGACGGGTTGGCCGCAGCAACCGCATTGCTTACGCTTATCTCATGTATCGGCCCGATAAGATTTTAACAGAGGTTTCTGAAAAGCGTTTGGAAGCTATCAAAGGTTTTACAGAATTGGGGTCTGGTTTTAAAATTGCCATGCGGGATCTATCCATCCGCGGAGCTGGGAACATCTTGGGAAGTATGCAGTCTGGCTTTATTGATTCTGTTGGTTTTGAAATGTACTCCCAGCTCTTGCAGGAAGCTATTGCCAAAAAACAAGGAAAGGAAAAGAAGCGTCAGAAGAGCAATGCTGAAATCAATCTGCAGATTGATGCCTATCTTCCTAGTGATTATATTGCAGATGAACGTCAGAAAATTGAAATTTACAAACGGATCCGTGAGATTGACAGCCGTGTAAACTACGAAACATTGCAGGACGAACTGATGGACCGCTTTGGAGAATACCCAGATGTAGTGGCTTATTTGCTGGAGATCGGTCTGACAAAGTCCTATCTGGACCGTTCTTTTGTTCAGCTGGTTGAACGCAGACAGCAGTCTTTGATTGTCCGCTTTGAAAAAATCTCTCAGCAGCTTTACCTGACTCAGGATTATTTTGAAGCCTTATCAGCCACTCAGCTCAAAGCAAGAATTGGCGAGCAGCAGGGCCTGATTGAAGTGATTTTTGATGTAAACCGCAAAAAAGACTATGAGATCCTGGAAGGGCTCCTTCGTTTCGGTGAAAAATTGCTGGAAATTAAGCAGCGAAAAGCAGAATAAAGGTTACAATTCGGTAAAGTTTGGCTTTTTCCGCTGTATTTTTCTCAAAACGTGATAGAATATTAAGAGAAATTGAGGTAGATGATGAGATTAGATAAATATTTGAAAGTGTCGCGCCTTATCAAACGGCGGCCGGTAGCCAAAGAAGTGGCTGACAAGGGACGGATTAAAGTCAATGGAGTCTTGGCTAAAAGCTCGACTGATTTAAAAATCAATGATTTGGTTGAAATTCGTTTTGGTACGAAGCTTCTGACAGTCAAGGTGCTAGAAATGAAGGACAGCACTAAAAAAGAAGATGCCCTTAAAATGTATGAAATCATCAGTGAAACAAGGATAGAAGAAGATGCCTAAAAATATTGTTCAGCTGAATAATCGTTTTATTCAGGATGAGAATCAGCGCCGCAGATATATTGATGAAGAACGCCGCAAACGCAATCGTTTTATGGGATGGGTATTGATTTTGGTCATTCTTCTCTTTATTTTGCCAACCTATAATTTATACCAGAGTTATCAAACCTTGCTGGAACGTCGTGTGCAGTATACAAAATTGCAAAAGAAGTACCAGGAGCTGAGTGAGGAAAAAATCTATCAGTCTGACATTGCCAGCAAGCTCAAGGATGACAGCTATG
Organism: Streptococcus panodentis; assembly: GCF_017884005.1. Lineage (GTDB taxonomy): Bacteria > Bacillota > Bacilli > Lactobacillales > Streptococcaceae > Streptococcus > Streptococcus panodentis. The sequence goes on along the minus strand of NZ_QFAY01000004.1, from coordinate 6,967 downwards.
CAGCTAAATATGCCCGTGCCAAATACTCTTTTTCTAAAGATGGTGAGTATATTTACACGATTCCCGATTTGCTGCCGCAGTAAGAAGCGTTATGGAAGATTTAATCAAAAAAATTGAGCAGTTTTTATCTTTTTCGGATGAAAAATTAGAAGAACTGTCTGAAAAGAATCAAGCTTTAAAACTAGAAGAAAATCCAAAGGAAAGGGGCGGTCATGCGTAAGTTGCTTTTGCTGATATTCTTACTGCCAGCTTTATTTAGCAGTATCAGAGTTATCAGTACTGAGAATGATTTTATCTTAAATGAAGAAGAAAAATACCATTTTACCAGCACTGCTTACGGACGGTATTATGACAGTATCCCGGCCAACCCTAATGTTTATAAAGAAACACCGACTTTTACAGATGCTTCTTTAAGCAAGACTGCCGGGAAATTGCTTCCCGACCAACCTTTTCAGCTGACAGAATTTCATGTCAATGAAGAAGGCACTCCGGTTTTTAAATTAAAAAACGGCCAGTTTGTCCCTGCTGATAAGAATGCTATTTATGAAGACACTGTTCAGTCGCAGCAGGAAGTCAGTCAGGAAATGTGGCTGGAACCGAATGCCGCTGTTTATGATAAAATTCCTGTCAACGGTGCCAAAAAAATTGCCAGCAAACTGCCAGCTTATAGCAAGGTTAAAGTTCTTCAGCGGGCGCAGACAGCCAAAGGAGAATTCGCTCAGTTAGAAGACCAGAGCTGGATTTCTGTGGATTTTCTATCAGAAACGGATAACCGTATGGATAAGGTTCAGGAAATCCTGAGCAGTAAATACAACAAAGCAGATTACTCTATTTATGTTAAACAGCTGGAAACAGGCAAAGAAGCTGGGATAAATCCTGACTTGCAGATGTATTCGGCCAGTGTTACGAAGCTTCCCTATCTTTATTATGTTCAGGAAGAGCTGAAGAGCGAAAAACTTTCTATGGACCAAAAGCTGAAATATATTGCCGCTGTGAATGATTTTGCCGGTGCCTATGAGCCTGAAGGAAGCGGCAGCATTGCGAAGTCGGCTGATGACAAGGAGTATTCTGTTCAGGACTTAATCAGCCGGGTTGCTAGGGAATCGGATAACGTAGCGCATAATATTTTAGCTTATTATGCAACGAATCAGTCTGATAAGGAATTTCAGCAGACTGTTGAGAGTATCGCCGGCAAAAAGTGGGATGTGGAAAATAGGCAGGCTTCTGCACGAATGGCCGGCCGCGTCATGGAAGCTGTTTATGAGCAGAATGGCATGATTATCGAAGCGCTGTCACAGACCAATTATGACAATCAGAGAATTTCTAAGAATATTGATGCCAAAGTTGCCCACAAAATCGGTGATGCCTACGATTTCAAGCATGATGTGGCTGTTGTTTATACAGATTCACCTTTTGTGATTGCTGTTTTGACGAATCATTCAGACTATGACACAATCTCCCGCATTGCTGATGATGTTTATGGAGTTCTTAAATGATGCAAAAAGAATTTCTGAAAGAATTTCAGAAAAAAGAATACTTCAAGAATCATCAAAGGGTTCTTTTGGCAGTTTCCGGCGGTCTTGATTCTATGACACTGCTTCATCTCCTGTATCAGTATCAGCGGGAACTGGATATTGAGCTGGTCATTGCCCATGTCAATCACCGGCAGCGGCCGGAGTCAGATGATGAAGAAAAAGAGCTGTCAGAAATTGCCCAAAAGCTTGGTGTAAAGATTTTTACATCAAGTTTTTCAGGTATGTTTTCAGAAGCCAGAGGCCGGCAGTTTCGCTATCAATTTTTTGCTGAGGTCATGAAAGCTCAAGGCTGTACTGCTTTGGTTACAGCCCACCATGCAGATGATCAGGCAGAGACGATCTTTATGAGGTTGCTGCGCGGTTCCCGTCTCCGTCATCTGACAGGTATTCAGGAAGTGCAGGATTTTGCAGGCGGTCAGCTGATTCGGCCTCTGCTGCATGTTCACAAGAAGGATTTCCCCCCTGTCCATCATTTTCAGGACAGCAGCAATCTCCAAAATGATTATTTGAGAAATCGTATCCGCAATCTCTATTTGCCGGCTTTGGAAAAGGAAAATCCCCAATTTCTGCAAGCTTTGCTGGATATGGGGCAGGAAGTAGGACATCTGCAGGCTGCTCTGGCTTATTTCACGAAAGAGATGGATATAACCGATATGGCGGTGTTTCATCAGCAGATTTTTCCAGTGCAGGTTTTTCTGCTGCAGGATTATCTTGCGCAGTTTCCGGATTTAACATTAAGCAAGCAGCAGTTTGAAGAAGTGCTGCAGATATTAAGGACGAAAGCCAATTATCTTCATCCTTTAAAGACAGGGTATGAATTAGTAAAAGACTACAGCCATTTTCAAATCCGAAAAATCAGTCGGAAGCCCGATTTAAAAAAGGATTCAATTCTGTTAGAATGTGATAATCTTATTCAATTTGGAGACTATCGGTTTTCATTCGGTCTTCCTTTGCAGGGAGCAGATACGGAGCAGGTTTCTGTAGCAGCCCATGCCCCTGTCACTCTGCGATACAGGCAGTCGGGAGATGTACTGCTTTTGAACGGCTGTCATAAAAAAGTCCGCCGTCTCTTTATAGAGCGAAAACTGTCCTTGGAGGAGCGGGAATCGGCTGTTATTGTAGAGCAGAACCAGCAGATTCTGGCCATTCCAAATATTGCTGTCAGTGATTTGAGTAAGGGCTTAAAAAATGATATAATGGGTACTGTACTTTACATTCAGAAATTAGATAGGTAAAATGATGCTAGAACAAGATATAAAAAAAGTATTGGTTTCTCATGAAGAAATTACTGCTGCTGCTGAAAAACTTGGTCAGCAGTTAACGAAGGACTATCAAGAAAAAAATCCGATTTTTGTTGGAATTTTAAAAGGCTCTGTTCCTTTTATGGCAGAGCTGATTAAGCATATTGATACCCATATTGAGCTGGATTTCATGCTGGTGTCCAGCTATCATGGCGGAACAGCCAGCAGCGGTGTCATTAACATTATTAAAGATATCAACCAAGATATTGCAGGGCGTGATGTTCTGTTTATTGAGGATATTATTGATACCGGCCAGACTTTAAAAAATCTTCGTGATTTGTTTAAGGAAAGAAAAGCAGCCTCTGTCAAAATCGCAACTCTTTTGGATAAGCCAGAAGGCCGTGTTGTAGAGATTGATGCAGATTATACCTGTTTTACTATCCCAAATGAATTTGTCGTAGGCTATGGACTGGATTACGATGAAAAATATCGCAATCTTCCATATGTCGGTATTCTAAAAGAAGAAGTTTATACAAAATAAAGGTTTACTATTATAGATGAAAAATAAGCAAAACAATGGATTGATAAAAAATCCCTTTCTATATATTCTGATTATTGTGGTTTTGGTCACAGGATTTCAGTATTTCTTTTCAGGGAATTCTGCAGGGCGCAGCCAGCAAATTAATTATACAGAATTGGTGAATGAAATTACCAATAACAATGTAAAGGAGATGAGCTACCAGCCAAACGGCAGCGTCATTGAAATTGCAGGTACTTATAAGACTGCCAAAGAATCAAAAGACACCTCAGGCATTCAGTTCTTCACACCGGCAGCTTCTATGGTAGAGCGGTTTACCAGTGTTATTCTGCCGTCAGATATTACAGTTTCCGATTTGCAAAAGCTGGCTTCTGAGCATAAGACAGAAATCACCATCAGGCGTGAAAGTTCAAGTGGTATGTGGATTACCATTTTGACTTCCGTTGTTCCTTTTGTGGTTGTTATCTTCTTTTTTATGTCCATGATGAATCAAGGCGGCAGCGGTGGCGCCCGCGGTGCTATGAACTTCGGCCGCAACAAGGCGCGTGCAGCTAATAAAGAAGATATCAAGGTTCGTTTCTCTGATGTAGCAGGAGCGGAAGAAGAAAAGCAGGAACTGGTAGAAGTGGTTGAGTTCTTGAAAGATCCCAAGCGTTATACTAAACTTGGTGCTCGGATTCCGGCTGGTGTTCTCCTTGAAGGCCCTCCGGGAACCGGTAAAACCCTTCTGGCTAAGGCAGTGGCTGGCGAAGCCGGTGTTCCCTTCTTCAGTATTTCGGGCTCTGATTTCGTTGAAATGTTTGTCGGTGTCGGTGCCAGCCGGGTGCGTTCTCTCTTTGAAGATGCTAAAAAAGCAGCTCCGGCTATCATTTTCATTGATGAAATTGATGCGGTCGGCCGTCAGCGCGGTGTTGGTCTTGGCGGTGGAAATGATGAGCGTGAACAGACCCTCAACCAGCTCTTGATTGAGATGGATGGTTTTGAAGGCAATGAAGGCATCATTGTGATAGCAGCTACCAACCGCTCTGATGTATTAGACCCTGCTTTGCTGCGTCCAGGCCGTTTCGATAGAAAAGTTTTGGTTGGCCGTCCGGATGTCAAAGGGCGTGAGGCTATTCTCCGCGTCCATGCTAAAAATAAACCGCTGGCTAAAAATGTTGATTTGAAATTGGTTGCACAGCAGACACCAGGCTTTGTCGGTGCTGATTTGGAAAATGTCCTTAATGAAGCTGCCTTAGTTGCGGCCCGCCGCAATAAAAAGGTGATTGATGCAGATGATATTGATGAAGCAGAAGACCGCGTTATTGCAGGACCGTCCAAGAAAGATCGGGCTATTTCAGAGCATGAGCGCCAAATGGTCGCTTATCACGAGGCTGGGCATACTATCGTTGGCTTGGTGTTATCCAATGCGCGCGTGGTTCATAAGGTGACGATTGTTCCCCGTGGCCGTGCCGGCGGGTACATGATTGCCCTGCCGAAAGAAGATCAAATGCTTTTGTCCAAAGAGGATATGAAAGAGCAATTGGCTGGTCTTATGGGCGGCCGTGTAGCAGAGGAAATTATTTTCAATGTGCAGACTACTGGAGCTTCCAATGACTTTGAACAGGCTACTCAGATGGCTCGCAGCATGGTGACTGAATACGGGATGAGCGAGAAGCTGGGTCCTGTGCAGTACGAAGGAAATCATGCTATGTTTGGAGCAGCCAGTCCGCAAAAATCAATTTCAGAGCAGACTGCTTATGAAATTGATGAAGAAGTCAGGGAATTGCTGAATGAAGCTCGCAACAAGGCGGCAGATATTATCCAGTCCAACCGCGAAACCCATAAGCTGATTGCAGAAGCTCTTCTTAAATACGAGACGCTGGACAGCCATCAAATTAAATCTCTCTATGAAACAGGAAAAATGCCTGAAGAAGCAGAGGAAGATTTGAAGAAAGAAGCACATGCTCTTTCTTATGATGAAATCAAGTCTAAAATGGATGAAAAAGAATCAGAATAAAAAAGTTGGAGAATTTTCCAACTTTTTTATCATTTTCATAAAATAATGATTGACAAAGGAAGAAAAGCTGATATAATGGAATATGTTCAAAAAAGGACATATGAGGTCCGTTGGTCAAGGGGTTAAGACACCGCCTTTTCACGGCGGTAACACGGGTTCGAATCCCGTACGGACTATCTAATCCGCCATAGCTCAGTTGGTAGTAGCGCATGACTGTTAATCATGATGTCGTAGGTTCGAGTCCTACTGGCGGAGCTAGCAAGACAAGACTGAAGAGAGTTCTGTATCAGGCCTTCTCTTCAGTCTTTTTTCAGTTAACAAAAACACCTAGAAAGGCTATGATAGCAACCTTTCCAGGTGTTTTCTTATTTACCGTCATTTAGTTTATCTGTTATTACTTTTTTAGCTCGTACTGCGTCTTGCAATCAAACGATAGAAATAGATGAAATTAGGTACAGTTGTCCCAGCTCCGGATTGCAGATAAGGCAAGCAAAGCTTGCATCAGCCGCAAAGCCAGTACAGCTGACATTACCTTGCGGAAGCTCCATTCGCTGCCCTATTTATACAGAGGCTGTGACAAAAGTCCTTCAGTTTCGCTTTGTTTTAGTAAAAAATTCTTGACGCGGTAGCTGATTGCTCAAAGCAGTCTGCTAGATTGTTTGAGCTAGCAGATAAAGAAAACGAAGCTTTCGTCAGCTCTCTGAGAGGCGCACAAAAAGACTTTTTTTAGCAATGAGGCGGCGAAGTCGATGGCTGTGGACCGAACACATTAAATGAATTGTTAAAAATAGAGTAGTTTTTCGGACAATCCTGATATTTTCTCCCTCAAATGACTGAAAAATTGCCTGAACTGACCTAAAATGGCAGATGAGGGGCAGAAGAGGATTGAAAACAGTCTTTTGAGAGACAGACCTCCATTCAGACAGATCTTTTCGTTATACTGTTCTTAACAATTAATTGAGGAGGCCCTATGGACTTTAAAGAAACCTATGATAAAGTTAAGTGGATTGTCTGGAAATGCCAAAAAAACTATTATGTGCATCTATGGGAGAAGAGCGACTGGGAGCAGGAAGGCATGTTGGTACTATATGAATTGCTGCAGCAGGAAGCTGGGATTGAAGAAGATGAGAGCAAACTCTACCGTTACTTTAAAACCAAATTCCGAAACCATATCCATGATATCATCCGCAAACAGGAAAGCCAGAAACGCAGACTGGACCGGCAGCCCTATGAGGAAGTGAGCGACATCAGTCATCGGCTCCAGTCTAAAGAGCTTTTTCTGGATGAATTAGTAGCATTCCGAGAAGCTATCGGTCATTATAAAGAAACACTGGATGCTCAAGGGCAGGAAAACTATCAGCGGCTGCTGGGGAATGAGCGTTTTAAAGGCCGCAGAGCCATGCTTCGAGATTTAGAAGAGCACCTGCAGGACTTTCGGAACAGCACAATCCTATAAGAGCTGAGGCTGAGAAAAAAGTCCTTCAGTCTCGCTTTGTTTTGGTAAAAAACTCTTGACGCGGCAGCCGATTGCTCAAAAGCTCCAATGGAGGTTTTGAGGTTATAGATAGAGCTTCTGGGAGGAAGCAACAAAAGCACTGCTTTGAGGTTGCGGATAGGACTTGCGAAGCAAGTCTCAACTTTGTTCGTCTTTTAG
>NZ_QFAY01000039.1 GCF_017884005.1 Streptococcus panodentis | reverse complement strand
CTTGCAGCATGTCCAGCAAGTACGTCAGATCAAGGCAGAGGAGATGCGTTATCGTTCCCTGATTGACAAGGTGGATGACGGTAAGGCCTTGACGGACGAAGAGGTGAAAACTCTTCAGGAATATGAACAGAAGTATCCTGAAGGGGACTTAAAAGACCGTATTCAGGGAGCGCTTGGAGAAAATGCGCGGAATAAAAAAGTTGCAGCTATAAAAAAAGAGCAAGCAGATGCTAAAAAAGCAATTGATAAAGTCAAACAAGATGTAAAAAATGAGAAAGATAAGAAGTCAGCTATAGAAGACTTCTTGGAACGTAACTTCCCTGGCCTTGATGAGGAAGTACGGAATAACTTAATTGGTGAGATTATAGATGGTGTTGATAATCAACTAGCCAATAATCCAACTGTTGTTAAAAATTTAGAAAAAGCGGGTCTTACTTGGGAATTAGTGAAACAGCTCAAAGCCTATTCACTTGGTTTAGAAAGTCCAAATATAGGTATCGGCTCCAATATGGTTACAACGAACACAGAAGTTGTTCAAACGAAGAATGGTCCAACTTTACAAAACACTTCGTCCACTTTATTTGGGGACGTTGGTTCTGCTGGTTTAACCTCAGTATTGACTGCTATAGATTTTCAGACCCAAATAGATAATGGAGCCGATGTAGAAGATGCAACTCTGAAGACCGCTGGTCATTTTGCGATAGGAATGGGAGCCGGTAAACTTGGCGCTGCTATTGGTACGGCACTTTTTCCAGGTCCTGGTAGTGTCGCAGGTTTTGTATCTGGTTTTGTAATTGGTACGATTGTTAGTGTTGTAACTAACAATGCTTTTGATGATGTTTACGATAAAAATATTGAACCAGTTGTCGAAGATGCCAAGAATTATTTATTGGATGATAAAAAAGAAAGTACAGGATCTAAGAGTTATTTGAATAACATGGGCCTAGGACAATAGCTTGACAGAAAGGACTTGTTTTGAAAAAAAGCAAATCAATGATTATTATAGGTGGTTTTCAAGGATATAACATTTTTTATGATATGAAAACCAAAAAAGTATACTCTAATAGAATCGAAAATAAGGTTTTTCCTAATCTTCGCTGGCTTGTAGTGGCTGGGGGAATACTTGGGAACGCCCTTCTTATTCAAATCAATCATATCCAAATTGAATCTCAGGTTTTAAAAATAATAGTTTTATGCAGTGCTGTTATCTTAAGTTCTTTAGCCTTACATTTTGCATTTTATGACGAGTATTTAGGGCAAGATGTTGCCGACTTTAATCCGAAATTATATGAGCATGCAGGCTGGTTTGATTTTTTGGAGGAAGAAAGAAAGCGAATTTATATTATTCTCTTGACAGCTGCGGTGAGTCTTTTTCTGACAGTCTTTCAATTTAGGGAATACTTAGACAAACCGAATATGGTAAATTTGATAAAATCCATTCTCTTATACTTTATACTTTATCTAGCAGTGATAAAAAGCAATGTAATCAAGAGGATGAGAGCTTCAGAGGAACTAATGAAAAAGAAAACACATATATAATAGGTGGCGAAGTAATCTTACATGTAGCTAGTAAAGGAGTTAAATTTGAAGAATAGGAGTTTATTTTTACTAGGTAATTTCCAAGATAAGAATATCTTTTATGATAAACAGACTGGAAAACTGTACTCCATAACTAAGAAAGAAGAGAAATCTTTTAGTCTTGCTTGGGCTGTTCTTCCTGCTTCCTTACTTTTACGGAACATTTATTCAGAGGCAACAGCATCTCAAGTTGTTAGTTTATCTGTGAGAATATTGATTCTTTTGTCAACTTTCATTAGTATTTTGGTTTTGTTAATAATAATTTTAAGAAGAAATAGACAAGGGAATATGGAAATTTTTGATCAGAATCGTTATTTTGAATGGCCGAATTTTCTTCATGAACAAAAAAAACACAGAGCCTAGGAATACTGTTTTTTGGCACTGTTCTGCTTTTAATATCAGTTAAGTATGTAATTGATTATTATTTTTCAGGAAATTTTGTTGCATTCATGGCAGTCATTGGTTTTTTCCCAGCAGCTTGTCTCTTGTTATTTGGGAATAGGCCCTTGAAGAAGTTTTTAGTTATTAGCAGTTAGAAAAGCAACCGAAATGATATTAACAAAGCAAAGTTATTTAAGCCACCTCCTGACATTTGAAGGGAAAAACTATTACTTGAACCCCAGAAATAATAAGATATATATGAACGAATACAATCCGGAATTTCAACTTGATTTTACAAGTTTTGTGCCGGGAGCCAGTCTTCTACTTCTGAATGGTTTTGCTTTTTTGAATAGCAGTCAAACTCCTCTCATCTGGAAGTGTGTCTTCCTTTTACTTGGCTTTATAGTAGCAGGTTATTTAGCAGATAGGATTGCAAGAAAAAAGAAGGGAGCGGAATTTAAGGAATTTCACTTTGAAACTTTATTTAGCAAGGAAAAATTTCTGCAGATTTTCAGCCGAAATGCATACGGCAAGTTAGGAGTGGGTCTGATTTTTGCTTTTTTCGCCCTTTATCAATCCATGGAGTATCTGAATCATGGGATTTATGTATCCTATCTTTTAAGTAGCATGGGTATCTTTATGACTTATCTCAGCCTGATTCAGTCACATTGTTTAAACAGCTATTTATTTTGAGAAAACTAAAAAAGAAGATTTCCTAGGGGGAATTTTTGATGAGAAGTTTACTACATGTCTAAATTAAAAGATATGCTATTTATTGGAAACTTCCAAAATAAAAATATTTATTATCATTTCAACTCAGGGAAACTTTACTCCAATGATGAGGAACCTGGCAAGCAGTGGGACAGTAGCCGAGCTATTCTTGTTTCTGGCTTGCTCCTAACTAATGTATTGGGAGCGATTGGTTCATTTGTCTTTTCTAATATTTTTATTAAATACGGTCTGCTATTGACTACAGTATTGGCAATCATATTAGTGATAGAGTGGGCTTTGAAGCCAAGATATCAGCCAGAATTGATTCTTTTTGATTCCAAACGTTATTTTGGCTGGTCCAACTTTTTGGAGCAATCTAAATCAACTCTGTTTTTCATTTGGCCGACTGGAATCGTGACAGCGTTTCTAATGACATTTTTCTTACTTGCTTATCTCCAAAAAGCTACCTTCTATAATTATCTTCTGTTTGCTTCTTTATTCTTTGTTGCTTATGTTTCCGTATTTAAGACACGACCAATTAAACGTTTCATTGTGCTGAGAAAATTATTAAAGGAGGCCTCAAATGGCTAAGTTATTACCAATAGGAAGTGTTGTCCAGTTAAAAAATGGACAAGTAAAAATTATGATTGTTAACCGTTTTCCATTATATGATAATGGAGGAAAGATTGGCTACTTAGATTATTCTGCCTGTGTCTATCCTGCTGGGATGACAGATAATCAGGTCTATTTCTTTAACCAAGAAGATATCGCAAAAGTCTGGTTTGAAGGATACACAGATGAGTCAGAAGAACAAATGCAAGAAAAAATAGAACATGAATTATCTAATATTCCTTATCCAAGATATACTTTAAGTGATTTGGAATAGAGGATACTGGGAGATCATTATGGGCGAAAAACGCAAGAAACAACAAGATCAGTTAGACGAATCCTACCGCCAGCAGCATCAGTTAGAGCATAAGATGGATGAACTGTCCGATGAGCTTCGGAAATTACAGAGCATTCAGGAGGAGGTCATGGCTTCTCAGGGTAGTGCTCACTTTAATTTCAAAGAGATTTTGGATTTAGGAGTGACCAAATCGCATGAATCCTTTTACGAGGAGTTGGTTTCGGATATTGAATCTACGACGAGGGATTTGGATATTAGTTTTGATGAACAGCTGACAGATTTAAAAAAGTAATCGCAAGAGTATCAAAAGCGATGGGATCAGCTCATGGATGAGCGCAAGAAACTGACAGCTGAAGATACTGAGAAGAAAGATTCCTGATTTGGGATTATTTCCACCACCTGAATTGATTTTCAGGTGTTTTTTCTACGCTCATTCTTCCAGTCCTCTCCCTGGTCGTTCTCTATTGTGGTATAATGGAACAAGGAAATCCTTCCTATTTTTTGTTCTTTGACAATCTTATTTGACTTCGTAAGGATTCAGCTCTGCTATTTTCCAAAAAAGAATAAAATCCCTACCACCTCTACCTGAAGGACAAGGCTATTGAGCTGACCAAGCTGGAGCGCGAGCAGCGCGACGGCATGCTCTACCACTTCCCCAATATCGGGGAGCTGACGGAGCTGGTGGACAGCTACAGCCACCGGATCTACGAGAAGACGCCGCTGCACTTTGACTTTCTCTATTACCGTCTGGGTCTGGGTCAGGTGCCGACCTCCTATCAGCTGACCTATGGCCAGGAGGAGCGCTCGGGCAAAAAGGATGCGCTGGAAGAGGAGGGCTATGCCCTCTATACCCGGCATAAGAAGATCCCGGATCTGCCCATCGTGGCCAATCTCAGCCATGGGCCGGTCGGCTATATCGGCCCCAGAAACTTAGTGCTGGAACAGCTCCAGCTCTTGGTCATGCAGCTGGCGGTCTTCCACTCTTATCATGATGTGCAGTTTATCACCATCATGCCGGAGGAGGAGCGGGACCAGTGGGACTGGCTGCGCTGGCTGCCGCATGCGACCCTGCAGGAGCTCAATGTGCGGGGCTTTGTCTACAATCAGCGGACCCATGATCAGGTGCTGAACAGTCTCAACCAGATCCTGAAACTGCGCAAGGCCCAGAAGGAAGAAGCGATTCGGCAGGAGACGACCCTCTACAGCCCCCACTATGTGGTCCTCATCACGGATGAGAAGCTGATCCTGGACCATGTCATCATGGAGTTCTTCATGGAGGACCCGACGGATCTGGGCTGCTCGCTGATCTTCGTGCAGGATGTGATGAGCTCGCTGTCTGAGAATATCAAGACGGTCATCAATATCAAGGACCGCAATACGGGTCAGCTGGTCATGGAAGAGGGGATCCTGCGAGAGACCGACTTCCAGCTGGATCATTTCCCGGCTGGCTATGACCGGGAAGACATCGCGCGGACCTTGGCGCCGCTCCATCACCTGCAGAATCTCAAGAGCTCCATCCCAGATACGGTCACCTTTATGGAGATGTACGGGGCGGAGACTTTTGCGGACCTGCAGGTGCTGCAGAAGTGGCAGCAGAATGCGCCTTATAAGAGCTTGGCGGTGCCCATCGGCCTCAGGGGCAAGGAAGACCTGGTCTACCTCAACCTGCATGAAAAGGCCCATGGCCCGCACGGCCTCATTGCGGGTACGACCGGATCCGGGAAGTCGGAGACTATCCAATCCTATATCCTGTCTCTCGCTGTCAACTTCCACCCGCACGATGTGGCCTTTCTGCTCATCGACTACAAGGGCGGAGGCATGGCCAACCTCTTCAAGAACCTGCCCCATCTCCTGGGCACCATTACCAATCTGGACGGGGCCCAATCCATGCGGGCGCTGGCTTCCATCAATGCGGAGATTCACCGCCGGGAGCGGCTCTTCAGAGAGTTTGAAGTCAATCATATCAACCAATACCAAAAGAAATTTAAGAACGGGGAAGCAAGCGAACCCCTGCCCCATCTCTTTCTCATCAGTGATGAGTTCGCAGAGCTCAAGGTCAACCAGCCCGACTTTATCAAGGAGTTGGTGTCCATCGCCCGGGTCGGACGGTCCCTTGGGGTCCACTTGATCCTTGCGACCCAGAAGCCCTCTGGGGTGGTGGATGACCAGATCTGGTCCAACTCCCGCTTTAAGCTGGCGCTCAAAGTGGCAGACCGGGCAGACTCGATGGAAATGCTTCATACGCCGGATGCGGCGGAGATTACTCAGACCGGACGGGCTTACCTGCAGGTCGGCAATAATGAAGTTTATGAACTCTTCCAGTCAGCCTGGTCAGGGGCCGACTACCAGCCGGATAAGGATGAGCTGGGTATCGAAGACCATACCATCTACCTGATCAATGATCTGGGCCAATACGAAGTGCTCAATCAAGACCTGTCAGGTCTTGACCTAGCCGAGGACATCAAGGAAGTACCGACCGAGCTGGAGGCTATTGTCAGCCAGATCCAGCTCTTAACCGAGTCCCAGCAGATCGCCCCTGTGCCGCAGCCATGGCTGCCGCCGCTGAGGGAGCGGATTTATCTGCCAGATTTGCGGCCGGATTCTTATCAGGAACTGTGGACGAAAGGCAATAGTACTCTCAAGGCTATTATCGGGATGGTGGACTTGCCTAAACAGCAGACCCAGCAAGTTGTATCACATGACTTTGAAGTGGATGGCAGTCTGGTCGTCTTTTCAGCTCCAGCTATGGGGAAATCCACCCTGCTACAGACCATCGTTATGGACTTGGCTAGACAAAATACGCCAAAACAGCTGGAATTCTATTTATTTGATTTTGGAACCAACGGCCTCCTTCCGCTAAGAAACCTGCCCCATGTAGCCGATACTCTGGCATTGGACGAGGATGAAAAAATCACCAAGTTCATGTTACGGATGAAGCGAATCATGTCTGAAAGAAAACAGGCCTTCAAACAATACGGAGCTTCTAACATGGAGATGTATCGAAAGCTGAGTGGAGAAGAACTGCCTTATATTCTGGTCGTCATTGATAGTTATGACGGTGTTCGGGAAATTGAACTGGGCAATGATTTAGAATCCACCTTCCAAACGATGACCCGTGAAGGAGGAAGTTTGGGAATCTATCTGGTCTTCACGGCCAGCCGGATTGGCGTCTTTAAGCCAGGACTCTTAGCTGCTCTGAAAGAGCGGATTGCCCTGAAGATGACGGATGACAATGAGCCTAGAACGCTGGTCGGACGTCATGATTACATCATGGAAGACATCCCAGGCCGCGAATTGAAAAAGCTGGAAGAGCCCGAGGTTTTCCAAACAGCTCTCTGTACCTATGGTAAAGAGCATTATCTGGTCCTGCAGGAGCTTCAGGAAGAAGTGGACAGCATGAATCGTGACTGGACCGATAAGCGGCCTCGTCCAATCCCGGTTGTGCCGGAAAGACTGAGCTTTGAAGCCTTTGCCCAAAAATTCAGCGTTCAAAAGGCTGTAGAACAGCACCGTTTACCGCTGGGCTTAGACTTTGTGAATGTCGAAAGCGTCAGTCTGTCTCTGACAGATATGAAGCACCTGCTCTATGTTGCCAACGATGAAGAGCACCTGAATCATATGACACAGCACCTGCTTAAAACCTTTGTGGAGCTAGTTCCGGATAAAAAGATCATGCTTATGGATGTGGATGGCCGCTATGGCGAAGGATTTGATATCTTTGCCCGTGTATCTGTTCCGGCTCTCTTGCAGGACATGGCAGAACAGCTAGTTCTTGAGTTGGAAGATCGTAAAAAAGGAAGCAAAGGACATGATTTTGTCGTCTTTATTCCTGATTTGGAAAAATTCGTCCAAATCAGCGGCTTGACCGGAGAACTGATTAACACTTTCTATCAAGAAGGCTGGCGTTACAATATGATTTTTGTAGTTGGAGGTCTGCACAGCTATCTGAATAGCGGTGCCACAGGCTCGCCGACCCGCCAGCTCAGGCTTTATAATCAACATTACCTCTTTGGTATGCGGCTGACAGATCAAAGTCTGGTAGAAAAAACATTTAACAGTAAGGAAGCTTATGTCAACGAGGATGAGATATACTACTATGGCCGCTCATCCAGTATCAAACTGAAAATTACAAGTGACTAGTAAAGGAGAAACTAATGGCAGCAGGTTCATATACCGTCATTCAATCGGATCCCAGTATCGCCAGTGCGTATGCAAACAGTATTGTAGGAGGCTACAATGCAGTAGGAAAAGATAAGGCTACCAAAGATGGAGTCAGTGAATATGCAGCTTCAGGTACTATCTCGGCTCTGATTGATAACGAATACAGTTCGAGCGAAGAAGCTGCCGAGCAGGCAGTAGACTTTGTTCAGGTGCTTCATGGGATTCACATGGAGTTCCAAACAACGGATGCCCGGATTGCCAATTCCATCAATCGCGGAAACAATGCGGCTGAGACAGGCAGTGCCGGAAGTGCTGGCAAAAAGAAGAATGCCAAGCTATTTAGTCAGGGAACGAACTAGAAATTAGAAGATAGAAAGGAAACCAGATGGTTAAAGTAAACTACGGCAGCCTGCAAACGCAGTCCTCGAGCCTGTCCTCGGCCTCGCAGTCGCGGGTTGCGGGCTTTCGGAGCTTGATTTCAGCTTTTGAGAGCTTTGGCGGCAGCGCAGGAGAGTTATTGGGAAGCGGTTATGACTCGGCCCGTGCCTATGCGACGGGCGTCATGGTTCCCTATTATCAGGGCTGTATTCTCTATTCCGAAGCGGTGGCGGATGCGGCTAATAGTCTGGCGGACAGCTATGCGGCAAGATGCGGTGCGGAGATAGACAGTGCTTCAAGGGGCTGTATGGCCCTGAGTGCCTCCATTTCCGGACTGCAATCCAAATCGAAACCGGCCAAAGGAGACGCAGCCCGAATTGCCAGTTTGCAAAGTCAGCTGGATGCGGCCAATGCACGGGTGCAGGAAGCCCAGCAAAAGCTGGACAATTTGTTAGCCTTCAGTGCAGAGTCACCCAGTGCCTGTGCAGCAGCGGATGCTTATCAAGGGGCAGTCAGCCAAGCACGAGGAGGGATTTCGGCTTCCTTTGGTGGGGGCGGCTTTGCCCTGCCGGAGAATCTGACATGGATCAGTGCTGTCAATGAAGGCTGGGCTGATCGAGAGATAGCCTTGGAGAACAACTATCTGTCTGCATTGGAGAAGGTATACAATGGGGAAGCTCTGACGGAAGCAGAGCTGACGGCTATTGAGCGCTATGCGGCAGAGTATCCGGACCGTGTAGACGCTTCTGTTTTGCAGCATGTCCAGCAAGCACGGCAGGTCAAGGCAGAGGAGATGAAAGTCCGCAGCCTGATTGACAAGGTAGATGACGGTAAGGTCTTGACGGACGAAGAGGTGAAAACTCTTCAGGAATATGAACAGAAGTATCCTGAAGGGGACTTAAAAGACCATATTCAGGGAGCGCTTGGAGAAAATGAAAAGCAGAAGCAACGAATTGAGAAAAAAGATTCCTCGTCGTCTAAGCTTTCTAAAAAGGAGGAAGATTTATTAACTCAAACAATTTCTTCGTTTAAAAATGGTGAGATTGATTTGACAGGCGTTGGTGCTGTCTTACGTTTATTAAAAGAAAATGGTGTAGACTTAAATAATGAAACTATTCTTAATTTTGTCAAGGAATTTGGTTTTGAAAGCGCAACTTCCTTCCTCCAAGATAAAGCGTCCGATATATCGGCGGATCATATCATATCAGTTGCTCTGCCTCATGCTCCGATGTTACTACAGCAATTGAAAAATTACATAGGCACAACAGTGACTAAATTAGGAACAACGGCTCTTTTATCAACTTCTTCTGGATCAGCCGTTAATCAGTTGGTTGGTAAAGGAATTGATGCAATATCTAATTTTGCTGTTCCTGTTGCAAATTCATTAGATGATTTGGGAAGGATGGACAATGCTTTAGCTTCTAATGCTCAATTCGCAAAATATTTGCCGTATGGTGTCGGTGCTGCTCTAGACTTTGGTTTGCAACTTTATCAAGGAAAGCCTGTAGGAGAAGCTGCCATAAAAACAGCTGGACATACAGCTATTGCTGCAGGTTTACTATTGGCAGGTGCGACAGGTCCTGTTGGTTTTGTTCTTGGTGTTGGAGGTTCTATGCTATTTGATGCTATCTATGACAACAGAGAGGCAATTGGAAAATGGGCTGGAGACGCAGTTAGCTCAGTCAGTGATAAGGCGGGAGAGATATTTGATAAAGCGGGAGATGCGGTTGGCGGTTTCTTTTCAGGTCTGGGTTCCGCTTTTGGTTAATACTTGAGGTGCATGCAGTTGAAAAAAAGAACGAAGTTAGTTAATTTAGGTGCCTATAAGAATAGAGTATTTCATTTTGATTTTGAAAATAACCTTCTACTGGAAGAAGAGCAAACCCAAAATTATTGGTCCTATATTTTAGTTCCGATAACGGTTTTTGTGTTGAGAATCTTGCTGGGCATCATTGAAAAAACAAATTTATTTGAAAACAGTAGTACTAGGATTATCTTATCGATACTTCTGATTGGATTCTCTTATCTGTTAGCTCAGTATGTTACCAATCGATATCAATCCGGTTTAAGACTTCGAGAGTATACACTTGACGAGTCAGCACGTATTCATTTCGTAAAAACTCTTAAAGTGAGGCGAGTCGTTTTTCTGCTAATAAAGCTTATTATCTATCTAGTCATTTTGCTTTCTACATTTTTATTTATAGGAGGTTATACAGGAGATGTCTTTCTCATACTTCTGGTCTCTTTGTTGGCTTTATTTTTATTAAACGCAGACTATCAGCTGAAAAAATGGCCTTCTGTCATTCAAAAATTAGAATTGGAGTAGTTGATGTATACACATAAAAATTTAATTAGCTTAGGTTTTCATGATGATGTGGCTATTTATTTAGATTTATGCCATGGAGACTTGAAACAACAGACAGTTAATCGTACAGGATTTGAGGGGAAGGTTTTTCTAGCTACAATGATTGGTTTGCAAATTGTCCAGTTTGGGATCTTTAATTTTGTCTTTTCAAATAGTTTTTTGAATGTTCTGTTTTTCCTAACTTCTGTCCTTGCGTCTATTTTATTAGCTATCATACTTAATAAAAATATTTATAAAAATATTATTCTTGAACCAGTGCTTTTTTCTCAAGCAGAGTATGAAGCTTTTAAAAAAAGGTTAAAAAAATATGATCTTGGTGTTTTATGGCTAACGATTATTGTGGTTTTGGTTATCGTTTTTGGTAGTATCTTTTATTTTATCTATCCTAGCATCATACTCTTAATAGCAATAGATTTGTCAGTTTTTTCAGTATATTTTCTTTTTACAAATGGTTTTTTGACAAAACGCAGGCATTTTGAACAGTTTTTAAATCCAAGTTATACGAATAAGAAAGGATAAACAAATGAATAACTTACTACCGATTGGAAGTGTTGTCCGCCTCCATAATGGAGAGATTGATTTAATGATTATTGGACGTTTCCCTCTATACAACAAAGAAGGAACGATTGGATATTTTGATTATGTGGCATGTCTATATCCAACAGGAGTCGCGAATGAAGAAATGCTATATTTTAATATGGATCAGTGCTGTCAATGAAGGCTGGGCTAACCGGGAGATTGCTTTGGAGAACAACTATCTGTCTGCATTGGAGAAGGTATACAATGGGGAAGCTCTGACGGAAGCAGAGCTGACGGCTATTGAACGCTATGCGGCAGAGTATCCGGACCGTGTAGACGCTTCTGTCTTGCAGCATGTCCAGCAAGCACGGCAGGTCAAGGCAGAGGAGATGAAAATTCGTGGCTTGATTGATAAGGTGGATGCTGGGAAAGAGTTAACAGATGAAGAGACGAAGACCCTTCAGGAGTATGAGTCACGCTATCCGAATAGTAATTTACTGGGGAATGTCAAGTATGCGCTAGATCAAAATGAGGAAAAGAAAAAAGAGCAAAAAAATATTGATGATGAGTCTAAAGGAATCATTTCAAAAGCAGAGAAAGCTTACAAAAATGGTGAGATTGATGATAAGACTTTCCAATCAATTAAATCAGGAATTATTAATTTCGGGGCGTCATATGTCAAAGAGCTTCTTCAAACTAAACTAACAGATAAAGCAGTTGAAGCCTTCACTAAATCCGCAATAGAATGGTTTACCCACAATATAAATGCAACCCAAATTGGGCGTTCAGCAGCTTTAGTCGGTGGAGGTACGGTGACAATTGCAACTGATTTTAATCCTATATGGGCGCAGCTAGCTAGAGGCGCCGTTAAAAATGGAGTAAAATATGGCATTCCAATTGTTGGTGCCTTGGTTGATTTTGGTATGCAAAAAGCTAGCGGTGAGAGTACAGGCGATGCCTTGATTAAAACAGGGGCACATACGGCGATAGGATTAAAAGCTGCTGCAATCGGAACTGCGATGGGGGGGCCGTTTGGAGCGGCTCTAGGCTTTGGTATAGGAGTGCTAGGCTCAATGGCGTTTGACTACGTTTATGATAATTATAAAGATGATGTTATTGATGTAGGTAAAAACGCTGTAAATGCTGTATCGGATGTTGTGGGCAAAGTGGGTGATGCTATATCAGACTTCGGTAAAAGTCTAGGGAGTGTGTTTGGATGACTAATCAAAATGATTTAGTACGAAACTTAATACCGCTAGGTGAATATAGAAAACCGCAATTTTTGTTTTACGATTGCAAAACTTCACAGTTATATGCCATAGACAGTTATAACAGTAATAGCCAATCTATTTGGATATGGGTGGGGATTGTTTTAGTTGTCCCTGCTTTGAGGCGATTAACAAATGTTGCCTTTATTCAGTCTAGTGTTTTAAAAATAATATCAGTTATTTTAGCAATTATTATTTCGTTTATCATAAGTAAATTCTTTCGGAAAAAATCTTTTGAAAACAAGAGACTTTATCGGGTTGATAAATATTATTATCAAAAAAGTGATTTTTATTCTTTTGCTTATAGGACGAATCAACTCGTTATAGAAGGATTTGCTTTTGTTTGTATTGCTTCTGTCGTCTGTCTAGGACTTTATTCTTGGGGAGGAGATCTTCTGTTTTTGTTTTTCTTTTGTATGATGACCTCCTTAATATTCACCTTAATAGAATTAAATCATTTAAAGCGCGGACAGGCTATTAAGCAGCTAAAAGAGGAATCCTAAAACGTAAAGAAAAATGGAACAGACTATCTAGATCTGTTATTTATATAAACGGTACTATCAATTTTGCTTCTAGGACTAGTAGAAAGATTCTATTAGCAGTGTTATAGAAACTATATTTTCACTATTTAGGATACTTCTCTTCTATTAGATAAAAAATAAATAAAAAAGGAATTAAACTAATGTCACAATTATTGCCAATTGGAAGTGTTGTTCGCTTGAATAATGGCGATGTCAACCTAATGATTATCAGCCGTTATGCTTTATATGAATCTGATAAGGGTGTGGGCTATTTTGATTATTCCGCCTGTTTGCATCCATCAGGTGTTATAAACCAACGAACTTATTATTTTAATCAAGAAGATATTTCAAAGGTGCTTTTTGAAGGTTATATTAATCAAGATGAAAAAAATATGCAGCAGATTTTCGAAATAGAGGCTCCGAACATTTCGTATCCACATTTTACTATTGAAGAGTTTAAAGATTAGTGAAAAATAAAAAATCACTAAATAATTTTCATTGTTAACAGATAAGAATAAGATTGCACCACTAAAAGGAGAGATGATTAATATGAAAAACTAATTATTCTCTCGCTTAAGTGGTTATATTTGATTTAGGAAAATAAGAACTGATATAGAGGTTATAATGAAAAAGAAAAATCGAAACAAGATCAGCTGGATGAGTTACATCGTCGCCAGTATGAACTAGAACATAAAATAGAGGATTTGGATGTTGAATATCGTCAGTTTAAGGTGACGCAGGAGGAGGTAATGTCCTCACAAGGCAGCGCCCTATTTCACTTTAAGAATTTGTTGGACTTAGGAGTAACTTCGTCTCATTCAGCTTTCTACCATTATCTTTTAGATGATATTGAGTCTACTACACGGACGCTGGAAGTTGACTTTGAGGAAGAAGACAAAGAGATTAAGAAACGCTACCAAGCTTATCAGACGCAATTAACTGCTCTGCATGATCAGCGTAAAAAGCTGGAGTGTGATAAGCAATAGGTTGATAAAGTTTTAGCTAAAGATTTCAGCAATCTAAATTCACTAACAGAAAGGAAGTATATGGTAAAGGTAAATTACGCTAGTCTGCAGACACAGTCTTCCACGATGTCTTCTGCCTCGCAGTCACGTGTAGCAGGGTTCAACCAGTTGATTAGTGCCTTTGATAGCTTCGGCGGCAGCGGCGGTGAGCTGATAGGAACAGGCTATGATGCAGCCCGTGCATATGCGACAAGTGTCATGAGTCCTTATTATAAAGGGTGCATTCTCTACTCTGAAGCAGTTGCGGATGCGGCGAACACACTGGCGGATAGTTATGCGGCAAGATGCGGTGCGGAGAATCTGGATGAAGCCCAGCTTCGTGCGGAGATAGACAGTGCTTCAAGGGGCTGTATGGCCCTGAGTGCCTCCATTTCCGGACTGCAATCCAAATCGAAACCGGCCAAAGGAGACGCAGCCCGAATTGCCAGTCTGTAAAGTCAGCTGGATGCGGCCAATGCACGGGTGCAGGAAGCCCAGCAAAAGCTGGACAATTTGTTAGCCTTCAGTGCAGAGTCACCCAGTGCCTGTGCAGCAGCGGATGCTTATCAAGGGGCAGTCAGCCAAGCACGAGGAGGGATTTCGGCTTCCTTTGGTGGGGGCGGCTTTGCCCTGCCGGAGAATCTGACATGGATCAGTGCTGTCAATGAAGGCTGGGCTAACCGGGAGATTGCTTTGGAGAACAACTATCTGTCTGCATTGGAGAAGGTATACAATGGGGAAGCTCTGACGGAAGCAGAGCTGACGGCTATTGAACGCTATGCGGCAGAGTATCCGGACCGTGCAGACGCTTCTGTCTTGCAGCATGTCCAGCAAGCACGCCAGGTCAAGGCAGAGGAGATGAAATATCGTTCTATCATTGACAAGGTGGATGCAGGGAAAGAACTGAGCGATAGCGATACTAAGTTTATCGACGAATATAAGAAAAATCATCCAGATGTCGGAATCAATCCAGATCTAGAAAAAGCGTCAGCAGAGAAATCAGAATATAAAAAAATTGTGGAGAAATCCCATAAAGGGAAATTATCAGATGAAGACGTCCAAATACTAATCAAATACGGTGAGAAATTCCCCGATGTAAGAATGCCTGAGGATGTGAAAAAAGCATTAAAAACATATTTAGAAGGTATAAACCAGCAATACGAAGCTCATGGGCAAACACTGGATAATATCAATACAGTAATTGACATGTTAGGTGAAGGGGCGGTTAGATTTGGTGGGTTCATTCGACGTATTAAACCATTGGTATCTGGTCCAGCTGGGCCGAATAGTTTTGTCATCGTCAATCCACAATCTATCCAAAATGCATCTAATGCGGTATCTGCAGGAAGCAATATTAGTAAATATGCGAATAGATTTGATTATGCTCTGACAGGGATAGGTTTTGGTTTAGGAATGTATGATGGTATGGTCAATAAGGACATGACACTAACAGAAGCGGTTGGACATAATTCAATTTCAACTGGAATCAGTTTAGCGATTAGTGCTATAGGGGCAGGCATCGCAGCAGCAACTCCTGTTGGATGGATGGCTTTAGGAGTAATGGCTTTATCAGCTGGGGTTAGTTGGTTTGCAGGAGACCAGTATCAGAATAACAAAGAAGTTCGAGACTTTTCTACAGGGGTTGGAGAAGGAATATTACGATCTATTTCTAATCCTATGTTGCCTAATCTGTTGTGGTAATTAAAGGAGCTAACTATGCGAGCGCATCATGTAAATTTTCGTTATATATTATTGGAGGATGGTAAGGAATATTTTCTATTGGATAAGCTACCGACATTGTGGGGTTATTTTTTTCCTTATCTGAATTGGTTTAGCAATCGAACGCTCTACCGATTGACAGAGGCGCAATTTTGGGAAATCCGAACGCGTAAAAAACATTGGTTGGAGACCCTTCTAATTCCAGCACCAGTATTTTTAGCTGTTTCAGTATGGGCGGGACGGATTCGAACTAGTGAAAGCTTAGATGCTTACCTTAATTTACCTCGCTTCTCATTTACTGAAAGATGGATTTATTGGTTTCTTGCTTTTATACTAGCAGTAGTACTTGCAAATCTAATCCATTTTTTATCATCTCGATCTTTGGCAAAGAAATTTAATTTTAGTCTTTATAAAAAAGAACAAGGGAAAATAAAAATAGCCAAATTAGCTCCTTGGATGAAAAAGCAGTTTAAGGTTGTTCTGATTCTTAACTTCTTAATCTTTTTGTTTAGCTTTTTCATTTTAAATTGGGGGACTCTAGTCTTCCTGATATTTCATGGTCTAATATTACTAATGTCTACACTTTTAGCAGGTGATTTAAGCTATAGTGAGAACTGTCAGTATACAATAGAAAGAGGGGAGAGGAAATAATGTATCCAATTGGAACGATTATCCTTCTAAATGAAGGTAAACGTAAAATTATGATTTTAAATCGAGGTTCTCTTTGTAAGAATGAAGAGGGACAAATAAACTATTTTGATTATTCGGGCTGTATCTGTCCTGTTGGTCTTGATCCGCAAGTTCCCATGATTTACTTCAATGAGGAAAATATTGCTCAGGTAATACATGAAGGGTATAGAGAGTCAGAAGAACAAAACTATTTGAAATTATATAAGGAGTGGGAACATTCTTCGCAAAATCCCTACCCCAAGGGTAAAGTAACTGGTCCTTTAAAGTAGTATCAAATTATAGAGAAGTCGGTATTTAATTGATAATTTAAAATCTAAAGATATTTAAGAAAGGTTTCTCTTTTCGGAGTCTCCTCTCTTTTGCTTTAAAAATATAATAGATTTAGGAGACAGACTAATCATTCTCTTGCTTAAGCGGATATATTTGATTTAGATAAGCAGCAAAAACAGATTAGCCGAGGTAAAATGATATAGAGGTTATAATGAAAA
>NZ_QFAY01000038.1 GCF_017884005.1 Streptococcus panodentis | reverse complement strand
TGCTTCCTCTCGGAAGCTCTATCTAAAACCTCAAAAGCTCCACTGGAGCTTTTGAGCAATCAGCTGCCGCGTCAAGATTTTTTTACCAAAACAAAGCGAAACTGAAGTCTTTTTGTCTCAGCCTCGGCTTTCGTTCAGTCCGGGGGAGTGAGGCTGTCCAGTAAAATCCTTCACCCAATGGGTGAAAAAAGAAAACCATCCAGAAT
The DNA here is from genome assembly GCF_017884005.1 of Streptococcus panodentis. Lineage (GTDB taxonomy): Bacteria > Bacillota > Bacilli > Lactobacillales > Streptococcaceae > Streptococcus > Streptococcus panodentis. The sequence continues at coordinate 17,887 of NZ_QFAY01000038.1, read as the reverse complement.
CCTTGGCCTATCAGGGAATCTGGATGGTTTTTGTGATATGTGTGAATAATTGGAGTTTAAAAATGCCTTCAACCAACGGTACCTTCGTGTCTTCATACCACCTTCATCTTAAGGGAAGGTGCGGCGGCCTTTTTGGCCAGTCAGTCTGTCACCTCAAAGCAGGTCAAGACGGTAGGACAGCCAGCTGCTGGTCCATGATGCGAGAACTGGCATTGGGAGGGAAATCAGCTGATCCGTATTTGATTTGTGATGGCATAGATGTCATTGTCATCAACCAGGAACTGACTATCATCATGAGGATCCACATAGACTGGGATAGGGCTAGGATTCTGGCTGTAAGAGATGAAATGATTCTCTGTTAAAGGAAGGCAAATGCTGGTTTGATGAGGCACTTGGTCGATGTCAAATTCAAGCCAGATCTCATGCAGCGGATTACCGCGGCTGAACTGTTCAGCAGGGCTTACCTCGACAATGTAGCCGCCATAGACAGGCCCTAGTCTTCTGGCTTGAGCGAGTCTAGCCTTCTTTATCCAAGCAGCAATGATTAGAGAGAGAATCTTGCCGACTAGCATTAGACTAAAGCCAGGCAAGAAGACTATATAAAAGAAATGATGGTTTTCACTAGAAGCACTCTGATAGGGATACTCAGGGTTATAGGCAATAGAGATTTGACTTTGAATTTTGGGTTGTGTAAATCTACCGAGAACAGAATGGCCTTCATAAGCCACGCCGTCTACTTGATATTGGTAGATGCTACTATAAAGACTTAATCCTCCACCACCTCCTCCTCTTCTTCCTCCAGTTTCATACACATCATAGTCAAGGACTTGAGCGGATGTAGTTTTCCAACCATAAAATACAACTTTGAATTGCCCTGTTGCAGAGATACAGATATAAGTGAGGGCTATCATAACCAGGCTTAGGCTAACTAAGGATACAATGGGCCGCGGTTTACGGACTCTTCCCTTAACGATGCTGATGCTTTTTGCAGCCTTGGGTTGCGGCTTTGGCTCCTGTGGGGGATTAAAGGCCTGATAGAGGGAGCCGGCAGCCAATGCCATAAATAATAAGAATCCCAGCAATGGCATGAGTACAAGGATAGGGATTGGGATGTCATTCTTATATTGGCTCTGCTCAGGCGACTTGGGATTATAGAGAATGCTAATGGTTTCCCCAGACTTAGGCACTTCATCTTGATAGAGGTCTGAAAATCCCTGGTAGGTTTGGCCATCAACAATGTAGTGATAAATAGGGTAGTAAGCGGGTGTAGAGCGTTTTTCCGGACTGGTCGTAAACCCGCTCACCTCAGCCGTTATGGTCTGCCACCCGTGAAATCGACTCTGGTACCAGTTAGTGGACGAGACATCTTTCAGCATCATGAACAGAAACGACAGCCCCAAGACACAGCTTAATAAAGCTAAGAGTAGTTTGTATAATTTGTTTGAACTAGTATTGTCTTTTGTCATATCATCCTATTATACCATAGGTCAGGGATTTTTAGCCTTTTTATACTCATCCAAAATCAACATGCGATTTTTCAGTTTTTCTAGATTTTCTTCTAAGCCATCGTATGCTAGCTTGGCATAGTGATAGGGGCAGTCACTGGCATAGCTGGTTTCAAAGAAATCAAGCGGCAGGCCGCTGTGTTTGAGGGCGCTGACAGAAGGGAGCGGCCGCAAATCCAGCAGCAGACCATCCTTGGTCGGATAGACAGGCAGGGCAAGCTGGGCTTGGTCGGCGAGCTGCTGAGCTCTCTCTGCTTCCCTTTCCTGCAGCTGCAGGAGGGCCAGACGGTTTTTTTCAAACATGAGGCTGTCAATATAGAGGGACAGGGCCTTTTGCATGATGAGATTGCTGTCATAGTCTACAGCGCTTTTATAGGCGATAAAGGTCTCCTTGATGCCTGGGGGCAGGAGGAGAGCGGTAATCCTCAGAGCCGGAAAAAGGCTGGTAGAGAAGGATTTGATATAGATGACCTGCTGGCAGTCATCCAGATAGTGAAAGGTCAGCTCCCGTCTGCTGTCAAAGTCGGACAGATAGTCGTCTTCCACGATATAGACATGATAGAGCCGGGCCAGGCGGAGAATCTCTTCCTTTTCCTTGCGGCTGTAGGAGTGACCCAAGGGATAGTGAAAGCGGGGAATGGTGTAAAAGAACTTGATTTTTCCGCTTTGGAAAATTTCTTCCAATTGTTGCAGGTCAATCCCCTGCGGAGTCCGCTCAATGGTCTCATAAGGCAGATCTTGAGCCAGCAGCAAGTCGTTGATCCGGTGGTAGGTAGGCTGCTCGACCAGAATGGTCTCTTTCTGATTGGGAAAGTCAATCTGTGAGAGGATATAGAGGGCCTGCTGGGTCCCGGAGGTCAGGACCAGCCGGTCCAGCGAAGTGTAGACAGCCGAGTCCAGCAGCAGCTGCTGGACGGATTTCCGCAGCTCTTCCAGACCTTCCTGCTGGGGATAGTAGTTGAAGAGATAGTTTTCCCGGCCAATCAGGGTCTCATTGACACAGAGGCGGAAGTCTTCATAGGCCTGATGGCGGTCGTCTGTCACTGGCAGCTCCAAGTCCTGCTTGGACTCCTGATGATTTTCCAGCACATAGTAGCCGCTTTTGGGAACAGCATAGATATATTTCTGGTATTTGAGTTCGGTCAGGGCTTTTTGGGCAGTGTCCTTGCTGCAGCGGTAGCGCTCTGCCAGCCTGCGGACGGAAGGAATCTTCTGCCCGGTTGCCAGCCTTCCCTTCTGGATGTCCTTGATAATTTTGTCAATAATCGATTGGTATTTTGCCTTGGTCATAAAAACTGTCCCCGTACAGATAGGATTTTTTCCTATTGTAACTCAATTTCACCTATTTTACAATAGAAAGCATAGATAAAGAGAGGAGGCTTTCCAGTGACTAAGCCTTTGATTGTTGCCAATGATATTGCTGGTTTGGGGAAGGTTGCCACAGCGGCTGCCCTGCCCTTACTGGCTGCATGCCAGATAGAAACGGCCCTGTTGCCGACAGTGCTCCTTTCTTCCCATACCGGCGGATTTCCCGATGTCTATGTGGAGGATTACACACAGGGCCTGCAGGCATTTTTGCAGCAGTGGCGGAGCTTAGAGCAGGACTTCTCAGCTCTTCTGACAGGCTATTTGGCAGGTCCGGAGCAGCTGTCTTCCATTCTGGACTTTGCCAAGGAAAAGAACCTTCCGCTGCTGGCAGACCCCGTCATGGGAGACAAGGGCCGGCTTTATCACGGCTTTGATCAGCAGTATGTCAAAGCCATGCGGCAGCTGGTCAGTCAGGCTCATTTGGTCCTGCCCAATCTGACCGAGGCAGCCCTGCTCTTGGATCGGCCCTATTCGGGAGAGCTGCTGCCGGAGGCAGTGCTGGAAGAGATCTGCCGGGAACTGGCCGGGCTGGGAGCAAAGCAGGTCTTGCTGACAGGGGTGCAGACAGCTGAAGACCAGATTGGTTTTGCTTATTATGACTCAGAGACTGGGAGTTTCTGCATCTTTCAGGGCTCCAGACTGCCCCAGCATTTTTACGGGACCGGCGATATGGTGACGGCCTTGGCCGCAGCAGCCTTTATCCAGAAAGTCCCCTTGGAGCAGATGCTGCCCCTCATACTGGACTTTGTCTCAAGGAGTTTGCTCTCGACTGTGGAGCGGGGGGCAGACCTCCGTCTGGGTGTTTTTTACCAGCCTCACTTGGCTCAGCTCTGGACGGATTTTCAGCGGCTGGCAGCGGTTGATAGCCGCTGCCAGCCGAGACTGAAGCATCCCCGCCCATCTCTCGGTCATGCTGCGGGCTGATGCTCAAGATTCGCTTTTCACTGCCTGTCGGACTGTAAGGTCTGAGGAAGATAGATTATAAAGGAGATTTTTACGATGCAACAATCCCATTTTGATGTTCGTTCCCTTGCTTTTTTAAGTATTTACGCTGCCCTGATTTTTGTCAGCATCCAGTTTTTCCGCATTCCGCTGGGGGCCCAGTTTGTTCATTTGGGCAACGCCTTGGTGGTCATTGCCTTTTTGCTTTTTGGTCTTTATCAGGGCTTTCTGGCGGCAGCGGTCGGTCTGGCTGTTTTTGACCTGCTCAATGGCTATGCTGCCGAAATCCCGGTCATTCTGCTGGAAGCGGCGGCTGTCGGCCTCGTGGTCTATCTTGTATATGACCGGCTTTTTCAGGAAAAGGATCAGCCGCTGCAAATCCTGACAGTTGCTGTCGGGGCGGCGCTTATCAAAATCCTGCTCAATCTGGTGCGCTATGCCCTGATCAATATTCTGGCAGCCAATCTGCCGCTGGATCAGGCCCTGCTGGCTTCTATTGACAAGATTGCCGGGACTTTTGGCTCGGCAGCGGTGACCGTGATAGCCGTCCCTATCCTTTATCCTATTTTAAAAAGAGGGCTCCAGACTTTCAGGCTGCCCTTCAGAACAAAATAATCCCTTTCGAAGATTTCTGTCAATGTTGCTGACTGGGTCGGTCTTATCACCAGCCTTTAAAAGCAAACTAAAAGATGATAAAAGGCGAGGAAACCCTCAGCCTTTTTTAGATTCAGTGAAAAACATCAGCAATCCCCAACAGTCACCCGAGGACCTAGTTTGCAGAGATTTTCGAAGTGTATAGTCTTTTAGCTTGCTTTTAGTACGAGGCAGCGAGCCGCAGACAGTACTGGCGTACGGCAAGACGAGCTAACAAAGTAATAAAAGATAAACTAAATGACGATATTACATGGTATAGACAATAGCGATATACTGCAGAGCAGAAGCGGCCAGAATGAAGAGATGCCAAATCATGTGGAAATAAGGCTTTTTCTGAGCGTAGAAGCCGGCGCCGACTGTGTAGCAGAGGCCGCCTGCCAGCATGAGGCCCCAAAAGACCGGCCCGGTCTGGCTGATAATCTGCGGAATGATAAAGACAACCAGCCAGCCCATAATCAGATAAAGGGCCAGACTGAACTTTTCATTGACCTTCTTGGCAAAGATTTTATAAAGAATGCCGAAGATGGTCGTTCCCCACTGAATGACGATAATCAGATAGCCCTTCCAGTCGTTCATGAGCGAGAGCACGACCGGTGTGTAGCTGCCGGCAATGGCAATGTAAATCATGGAGTGGTCGATAATCCGCAGGATGTATTTGTGGGGGGTGCCGTAGGACATGGAGTGGTAGATGGTTGATGACAGAAACATGAGAAACAGGCTGATGACAAAGATAGAAGTGCCGACAGCAGATACCAGCCCATGCTCTTCATAGCTGTAAATAGCTGAAATAGGCAGCAGAATCAGCATGAGGACAGCCCCGACCGCATGGGTTACGGCATTAGCAATTTCTTCGCCGAAGGATAGTTTTTTACTGAGTTTAAGCGCGTAGTTCAAGGTGTTCTTCCTCCTTTTCCGGCAGTTGTATCAAGGCTAAGGTCTCTTGGTAGAGCTTGACGGTCTGGCAGGCTCTGGCAATAATCGGTGTGACCTCTCGCTGCTCACCGTTCATGTAAGCGACAAACTCATTATAGAGTTCTGTCGAGTCTGTCTCCTCATGCAGCATGTTGAGGGTGGCAGAGATTTCCTGAATAGAAAATACGGTCTTCAAAGTCGTAATGGCAATCAGACGGGCTACTTGGCGACGCTGGTATTTTTTCTTGACCGGTTTGGCAACGTAGCCATGCTTGACATAGTTATTGATCATTGAGGCGGTCAATCCCTTGTCAGAAGCTGAGATAGAAGGTCCGCAGACATTGTTTACATAGAGCAGAACCTGATCCAAATACAGATCCAGATCTGGCAATTCATCCCATTTGGGAAAGGGGTGTTGAGCGTTCAAATCTTTATCACTTTCTTATCTAGTCTTTATAACTAGATGATAACATCTTCTGGATATAAAGTCAAGAAAAAATAGAATGTCCGTCTGAATTTTGTTATAATCTTAAAAAGGAGGTCTGAAATGAAAAGATATCTATTGGAGCTTGCAGCCTTCCTTGCCAGTCTGCTTTTCTGGGTCTGGCTGTACGGGACCTTCTTCTATACCTATGTGGCCACGGTCTTTTATAAGGGATGGCCTGAAGAAGATCGGCTGATTCCGGCTGGTATTATCCTGCTGCTGACCCTGCTCAGCTTTCTTTTTATTCGCAGTCTGACCCGTCAGCATCTTCCCCGCTGGCTTATTTGGAGCAGCTACGGCCTGTATTTCCTAGTTTTGTTTTATACCCTCTTTCTGAAAAATATCGGTTTGCAGGGATTTAGTCTGAATCTGCAGTCCTTTGTCTATCTTTGGATTTACGGAGACAAGCTGGTACCGACCATGAATGTCATCATGTTTATTCCCTTAGGATTTCTCTGCAGGCCTTCTTGGAAATCTGCGGCAATTTTTACTCTGGCTATCAGTCTGGTGGAGGGAAGCCAGTATCTCTTTCATCTAGGCATTTTTGATCTGGGCGACATCCTGACCAATCTGCTGGGCTTTGTCATCGGCAGCTGCTTGCTGCAAAGCCGGTGGGGGAAATGGGCCAGCAGCCATATTCACTGAAGAAAAAGGAAAATTATCATGAAAATACTGATTCCAACCGCTAAGGAGCTAAATCTGTCTGCTGAGCCGGCTGCTGCCAAGCCGCTTTCCCAGCAGACCCAGACCATTCTGGATCAGCTGGCCGCTTTTTCAGCTGCTGACTTGGCTCAGTTTTACAAAATATCTCCGGAGCGGGCTGCCCTTGAGTTTGTGGCCATTCAGGCTTTGCGAGAGGGGAAAGCACAGCATGCGCCAGCCCTTTATCTCTTTGACGGTCTCATGTACCGCCATATCAAGAGAGAGGGTTACAGCGCGGCAGAAAGGCAGTATATCCAGAAGCATCTTGCCATCACGTCGGCCCTTTATGGTATCCTTCCGGCCTTGGAGCCCATCGCGCCCCACCGCCTGGATTTTATGATGCCGCTTAAGCCAGACGGAAAAAGCCTCAAGACTTTTTGGAAAACAGCCTATGACCAAGCTCTGGCAGAAGAAGAGGCGGTATTTTCTCTCCTCTCCAGCGAGTTTGAAACAGTCTTTTCAAAGGCAGTCCGCCAGCGTATGATCTGCTTTAAGTTTTTAGAAGACCGAGCCGGACAGCTAAAGGTCCACTCGACCATTTCCAAGAAAGCGCGCGGCGACTTTCTGACAGCTCTGATAGAGAATCAAGTAACCGAAGCAGAGCAAATGAAGACACTGAACTTTGCCGGCTTTGCCTACCGACCAGATCTGTCCAGTGAGCAAGAGCTGGTTTATGTCAAGGAAGGATGAAAAAGCACAGTTGGCATTCGGAATACTTTTATAATTTTTGGTGAGAGATTTGTTATAAATATATGAAATTTCCAAGGACTATCTAGTCTATGGAAAAATCAAGCCAAACACTATCTCTGCTCAGAATGCCGTCAATGAGCTGGTAGGTGTTGATACCAGCGACAAGCGGCACAAACAAGTCGCGTTTAACTATACGACGGAGATTGCTGAGAGTGAAAACGGTCGTCAGGCCTGCAATCAAATGCTGCAGGCGGTTTCTGACTTTAGTGCAGCTGTTCTCACGCAAGCTAATAAATTTCCAGAAATTGCCGCAAAAATAGAAAAGCGCGATGTGGAAGAGGCCAAGCGCTGGGAGGGCTGAGCATGTACCGGAAAGATAAAAGCGAAGACAAGCGCTGTGAACTCTACAAGAAAATCCAGAAAGCAGAGCGGACGGAAGATGACTTTATGGAGCTCAAGCGAAAATTTGAGAAGTCTTTGGAAGATTTTTATACAGATTTTCAGTATTTAACTGATAAAATGAACACTCTGCTGCAGGACTATCCCTATAGTCCGTATGGGAATATCGGTTCCGCTGTGGAAGCCAATCTTTCACAGGGACAGCAGGTGCAGAACTATGTGGACAAGCAGTCTGACAGACTGGACAAGCTCGGCCGCAAGGCCATCAATTCTTTAGAAGAAAAAAGAGAAAAATTAATCAAAGAATTGAACGCGGTCTAAGAGCAGTGCGAAAAAGATAAAGTCTCCTAGGAGCAGTCGCTCCTTCGTTGACTTTCCTATTTTCGCTTTGCTCTTTCAACGACCTTTGTATCTTGTGAAAGGAATAGTCTGCCATGGGAGTGAGATACAGTGCAGAGGATTCGGCTCAGCTTATCCAGGCCATGACCAATAACCTGCAGGCGGCCAACGATGTGACTGACCGCCTGTCCAGAGGCTGCGACCATCTGATGGCTTCGCTGGATTCAGGGGAACTGCAGGGGGCGGCCTATACGGCAGGCAAGGGCCTTTTTGAGGATGTCATCATCCCTTCTATCAAGAAGCAGCAGGCGGCGATTGATGATATCCAGGCAGAGCTGGCTTCTTACAAAAGCACAGATGCGGAGATAGCCGAGTATGGAACGCTGGATTTGGACCTGCTGAAAGAGGAGCTGAAAATCAGAGAGCAGCAGCTGGCGGCAGTTGACAAGCAGATTAAAGCCAATAAGGGTTTCTTCCGCCAGGCCGGTGCTCTCTTGTCGGGCCAGCTGGGGACTCTGCTGGCGCAAACTACTGCCCTCACAGAGCTTGAAACTCAGCTGAATATCGGCATTCGGGAAATTCAGGAAAAAATTGACAAGCTGGAGTGGTTTGTGGCTCAGGTTTCCAATTATTTCAGCGACAGTCTGGAAGTCCTGCGTCTGGCTATTCAGGGGGCTATGTCACTCGGTCAGCTGCCGGTAAACAGCGACGGCAGCTATGTGGCTGGCAAAGTGGATATGAGCTGGGTGACTAAGATGAAGGAGCAGGAGATTGAAACGTATATACCAATAACTAAAAAAGAGAAATTTATTCAGACTCTTAGACAACAGTATGGATTTAGTCGAACTGAATCAGAAATATTACTAAATTTATATCACATGATAGAAAAGAAATATGGGACTCAGAAAGCAAATATAGAATTCTTTAAAATAGTTGCTTCTTACTCTTATGGCGATAAATCTTATGAAGCTTGGCAAATTGTCGGTGGATTATATAGCCCAAATGGGATAAACGGTATAAATGTCGGTATTAATGATAGAATGGAATCTGTTTTGAGAAAATATGGGTTAAAAGACGATGAGATTAATACGATTCAGAAGGCCATTCAGAATCAGCATAATTTTACGGGGTTGGAAAAGATTGAAGAGGGAGATACAAATGATGAGATTAAAGGGAAACTGAATTTAGCTTCTGAAAAAGCTTATGGGCAAGGAAATTATAATAAATTAGACGAGAAGCAGAAAGTAAGAGTAAGAGAATTATTGTCACAATTTGGAGGAACAATAGATTATTCTCATATGGCCGCAACTATTTCTGCCTATTATACAGATAATCATTTAATTGAAAATGAAGACGATTTAGCAGGATGGCAAGGTGATGTAGCTGGTGCTATGGGACTTTCGCCTAGTCTTGGTAACGATGACTATCGTTCAGATTTAGACGCTGTTAATATTTACTATAAAATGAAGGACGGAGATAGCGCTGTTGATGTTACAAACTCATACTACGATAGTGTCGAGAGAACATCTGGCCATAGAGCTTATGAATTTGTTCAAAACATTGGAGAAGGAGATTACATGAAAGGAATGAAGAAGTTAGAGGAAACTTATAAATTATACGTTTCTTCTAATTCTAGTGAACAATCATCAACATTTGAAAAATTCATGAATGCTATCCAACATTTCCAAAAGGATTTAAATAAACCCAATCCTTCTACCGGAGAGTAAAATGTTAAAAAGAATGAAAAACTATTATAAAAACAAACCAAATCAAGCTTTCTTTATGCTCGTGGTGCTTATTTGGTCAGTATATGAGATAGGTGCGACCAGTCTGGCTAGCAACACAGCCTTGACCAAGGAATTCATGCACAGTCGGTATGTTATGGTTTGGCCAATGGTAAATAGAAAGGTAAAGCTTTACCACTACGCGGAAGAATGGACTAATGATGTTTTAGATGGAATTATGCATTTAGATTATGAAAATATTAGAATAACTAGTTTTCCTAAAAAATGGGAGAGTGAAGCTGAAAGTTACTATACTCTGTCTGAGGATAAGTATGCTGATAGGGTATATTTTTTCTTAGATGAACCAATATCCAGAGCCTATACCACAACTTTAGACCAAGATTATTATTTGATTTCAAAAAATGCAGCTGTTATTAAAGAGGAAACAGGCAAAACGGTTAGTCAGTTACATCAAGAAATCGAGCATGCAAGGGAGAAGTTCTTGTCTGCTCTTGGCAAGATGAAAATCTTTCGTCTGGTTTATTTGATTCTTCGTCTGACAGTCCTGATGCTGTGCATCAGATGGTCGGGTCAACGGAGAGAACGGAAAGAAAATGAAATCTTGCAGAATAGCTAGAATCCTAAGATGGTATTGAAGACTACAAGGAGAGGCACAAATGACCTCGGCTAAATAATCGAATCGGAATCTGGGCTGCGGTTTGCTGCTTGTTGGCGTTCTGACAGTGGGAGTGCAACAGCCTGATTCCAGGCTGTTTCAGGTCTAAGACTTGCTGACAAAATCAAAGACTCCGTCTGACCGATTGTTGCCCTACTTTCAGCGAGGCGAGCGAATGACGTAATAAAAAGATAAACTAAATGACGATAAAACCCCTCACAGTGATTGCGAGGGGTTGGTGTCTTATAAGATTTTTTCTTTTTCTTTTTTCTCTTTTATCGTTTTTTAGTTTATAGCAGACAAGAGGGCATCCGCTTGGGCAGAGAGTTCTGCCAGCTTGTCTTCTGAGACAGCTAATTGGCCGGTTCCCCATGCTTCTGGATTGATGCTGACACCTGTCAGCTGGTCCACGAGGTTCATGCGGATAAACGGCAGCAGGCTGCGGTATTGCTTAAAGACTTCATCCGATGAAGTGCCGTTGGCAACAGATGAAACAGTTACAACCTTAGCATTGAGAGCAGAAGGGCCGGTAGGATCTGAGAGGTCCAGTGCGCGTGAAGCCCAGTCGAGCAGGTTTTTCACAACGCCCGGAATGGACCAGTTGTAAACCGGTGAGAAAATCCAGATGGCATCAGCAGCCAAGATTTCCTGACGGACCTTAGCGACAGCCGCAGGAGCCGGACTTTCAATATCTTGATTAAAGAATGGCACATCTTTAAAGTCAAGATAGGAAACTTCAGCCTTGCCCGCAAGAGCTTTTTCAGCCTGAGCAGCCAACTGGTGGTTAAAGGAACCCTGACGCAGGGAACCGACAATAAATAACACTTTAGACATTGGTTTGTCTCCTTATCATTTTTATTTTTAAGAGGGTCTGGCCTCTTGTCACAATCTATGTTACAACAATTAGCACTAATTAGCAATTAATTAGCTTAGCTTTTTGAAATTTTTCAAAATCCGAATCAGCTCCTCCTTATCCTCAGGCGGAAGAATAGACAGGGCATTTTGTACATTTTTGATATGTTCTGGCAGGGCGGCTTCGATTTTTTGGCGTCCCTGCTCGGTCAGGCCAATCAGGAAAGCCCGGCGGTCGTTGGGATCGCAGGTCCGGACAATCCAGCCGTCGCGTTCCATATTCTTGATGACAACGGTCATGTTGCCTGAAGTAGCCAGTATGCGGTCAATCAAATCCTGGATGCGCAGCTCTCCTTTGCTGTAAAGAGTCTCCAATACGGAGAATTGGGTCGGTGTCAGATCATGTTTTTTAAATATTTGGGATTCGGTAGCACGGATGGTTCTTTCGGCTTTGTGAAAGACAATCATCGTTTTTAAATCAAGCATTGTTTCTTTGCTTAAATCGTCTGTAATCTTCATAATAATATTATACCCATAAATAGTAATAAGTGCAAGAATCTGGTTCAGGAATTTTAAGAAAAATCAAAAGTTGAAAAAGAATAGAAAAATAAGAGTATTTGTAGTATAATGGCAGGGTGAAATCTAAAAACAGACAGAAAGCCCCATTCCCTATTGGGCAGTATATTATAGGGATTTTAATCGTCTTAGCAGTGCTTGTTTGCTCATTTTTGGTGATTCTGCAGTTTTCTATGCGGCCGAGGCAGTCAGCCAAAGAGGAGACGCGCAGCATTGCCAAGGAATATGCAAACCTGGAAACAGTGGACAGTTTTTCCATCTATAATGGCAGGGAGTCTTACTATAGTTTGATTGGCAAGACCAGCAGCCAGACAGCGCAAGCTGTGCTGATCTCTAAGGGGTCAAACCAGATTCGTGTCTACCGGCTGGCAGACGGCATCAGTCAGAAGGAGGCTGAGAGCCGTGCCAAGGAGCAGGGGGCGGGAGCTATTGACAAGGTGACCTTCGGCTATTTTGAAGACCAGCCCATCTGGGAAGTCAGGTCAGGCAGCGTTTACTACAATATTGGGTTTGAGAGCGGTCAGCTCATCAGCAAGGAGGGTTTATGACATTATCAAAGCGTGTTTTAAAAATGGAAGAAAGCGTCACGCTGGCAGCAGCAGCGAGGGCCAAAGCCTTAAAAGCTCAAGGGCGGGATATTCTCTCCCTGACTTTGGGAGAGCCGGATTTTCCAACGCCCAAGAACATTCAGGAAGCCGCTGTTGCGGCTATTGAGGACGGCAGGGCCAGTTTTTATACGGTGACCAGCGGTCTGCCTGAGCTAAAGGAAGCTATTGTGCAGCACTTTGCCGCTTACTACGGCTATGCCATTGAGCCCAATCAGGTGACTGTTGCGACCGGGGCAAAATTTTCCCTGTATACCTTCTTTATGAGTGTCATTGATCCCGGCGATGAGGTCTTGATTCCGACACCTTACTGGGTCAGCTATGGCGATCAGGTGGAGATGGCAGAAGGCCATCCGGTCTTTGTCCAGACGACAGAGGCTCATGACTTTAAGGTGACAGTAGAGCAGCTGGAAGCAGCGCGCACGGACAGGACCAAGGTCTTGGTGCTCAATTCACCATCCAATCCGACCGGCATGATCTACAGTGCAGAAGAGCTGCGGGCCATCGGAAACTGGGCTGTGGACAGGAATATTCTGATTTTGGCGGATGATATTTACGGCCGCTTGGTCTATAATGGCCATGAATTTACGCCGATTTCCAGCTTATCTGAGGACATTCGACGTCAGACTGTCGTCATCAACGGTGTTTCCAAGAGTTATGCCATGACTGGCTGGCGCATTGGCTATGCGGTTGGGCGGCCGGACATCATTGCGGCTATGGGCAAGATAGCCGGCCAGACGACGTCCAATCCGACAGCAGCCGCTCAGTATGCGGCCCTTGAGGCCCTGAAGGGCAGTCAGGATACGGTTGAAAGCATGCGGCAGGCTTTTGAGGAGCGCCTCAATACCATCTATCCTTTGCTGGCACAGGTACCGGGCTTTGAGGTTATCAAGCCGCAGGGAGCCTTCTATCTTTTCCCAAATGTCAAGAAAGCCATGGAAATCAAAGGATACACCGATGTGACCGAATTTACAACAGCTATCTTAGAAGAAGCAGGCGTAGCTCTGGTGACCGGTGCCGGCTTTGGCGCTCCGGAGAATGTCCGCCTCAGCTATGCAACAGACATGGCTACGCTCAAAGAAGCGGTCCGCCGTCTCAAGGAATTCATGGAGAGTTAAGAAATGAAAAAAGTTTTCTGTTTTGCCCTGCTGACGGTCAGTCTGATCTTCTTGTCTGCTTGCTCTTTGCTTGGCTCAGAGCAGGGCTGGACGACCATTTCCCAGTCAAAGAATGGAGATCCCAGCTATCATCTGCAGGCTAAGGGCAGGCGTTATCGCATTCTTTTTGAGGAAAATGCCTCGACTCGGATGGACTGGTATCTCAATGACTACCAGCCCGGTCTGGAGCTGAAAATGCGGACCCTTAACAGAGAGGAAATACAGCCAGGAGGCAGTGCAGAGCAGGAACTATCCGGTCAGGGCTATGGCGAATTTACCATGGTTTATGAGACCAGATACAAGCCGCAGATTGAGCGGAGCTATTTTAAGGTCCGCATCGAGCTGGATGATCAGGGGCAGGTGGATACTAAGAAGAGCAGCATGACCTACTGGAAGACGGAAACAGAAGAATTTAAAAAGGCGGCTGATTTTTCTGTCAGCTGTTTTTTGGGGCCAGTGAAGCGGTGCGGCCGCTTCTTTCTTTTTTGAAGATTTTTGATTTTTGGACTTTCAAATATAGCTATTGCAGTGGCTTTGTGGTAAAATATAGGACGGGTGTCCAAACGATTTCTTTCGAGAAGGAAGACGGCATTTAGCAATGAAAGCAGGAGGCAGATATGATTGATCATTTTGGAATTCGAGTGAAGGATTTGGGAGTCAGCAAGGCCTTTTATCAGAAGCTACTAGCGCCTTTGGGCTATAAAATTGCCTTTGATATACCTCAGGCGGTGAGTTTTGCAGAGCCGCGCACAGCGCCAGCTGGGGACTTTTGGCTGAGTCAGGGAGAGTCAGAGCCAACGCACTTTGCCTTCAATGCTGAGACGAGGGAGCAGGTAGATGCCTTTTATCAGGCAGGGCTTGCGGCCGGCGGTCAGGACAATGGCGGTCCGGGCATTCGTCCACACTATCATCAGCCTTATTATGCAGCTTTCATCCTAGATCCAGATGGTAATAATATCGAGGCTGTCTGCCATCAAGAATAAAAATAGAAAAGAGAAAAAACGTGTCTAAAAAAACTGTATCCATTATTGATGTGAAAAACCATGTTGGTGAAGAAGTCACTATTGGTGCCTGGGTGGCCAACAAATCTGGCAAGGGCAAGATTGCTTTCCTGCAGCTGCGGGACGGCTCCGCCTTTTTCCAAGGAGTCGCTTTCAAGCCGAACTTCATTGAGAAATTCGGCGAAGAAGAAGGGCTGGCTAAGTTTGATACAATTAAAAAACTCAGTCAGGAAACCTCTGTTTTGGTCAAGGGGATTGTCAAGGAAGACGAGCGCTCTAAGTTTGGCTATGAGCTGGATATTACAGATATTGACATCATCGGCGCGTCAACTGACTATCCTATCACGCCTAAGGAGCATGGGACGGACTTTCTCATGGACAACCGCCATCTCTGGCTGCGTTCCCGCAAGCAGATGGCCATGATGCAGATCCGCAATGCCATCATCTATGCGACCTATGACTTTTTTGATCAAAACGGCTTTATCAAGTTTGACAGTCCGATTCTCTCTGGCAATGCAGCAGAAGATTCGACCGAGCTGTTTGAAACGGACTATTTTGGCAATCCTGCCTTTCTCAGTCAGTCTGGCCAGCTCTACTTAGAGGCTGGTGCCATGGCCCTGGGCCGTGTTTTTGACTTCGGTCCGGTTTTCCGCGCCGAAAAGTCTAAGACCCGCCGCCATCTGACGGAGTTTTGGATGATGGATGCGGAGTATCCTTTTGTCTCTCATGAAGAGTCATTGGATCTGCAGGAAGCCTATGTCAAGGCCTTGATTCAAGGTGTCTTGGACCGGGCGCTGCATGCTCTGGAAGTGCTGGAGCGCGACACTGACCTGCTGCAAAAATATGTGTCAGAGCCATTTAAGCGCATTTCCTATGATGAGGTCATCGACCTCCTGCAGGAGCATGAAAAGGATGCCGATGCTGACTATGAGCACATTGAGCGGGGGGATGACTTTGGTTCACCGCATGAAACCTGGGTTTCCAACTACTTTGGCGTACCAACCTTTGTCACTAACTATCCTGCTGCTATCAAGGCCTTTTACATGAAGCCAGTGCCGGGTAATCCTGAGCGCGTGCTCTGTGCGGACCTATTGGCACCGGAAGGCTATGGTGAAATCATCGGCGGTTCCATGCGTGAAGAGGACTACGATGCCTTGGTTGCTAAGATGGATGAGCTGGGCATGGACAAGTCAGAATATGAATTTTACCTAGATCTTCGGAAGTATGGCTCTGTCCCTCACGGTGGATTTGGTATCGGTATTGAGCGCATGGTGACCTTTGTGGCAGGTACCAAGCATATCCGCGAAGCGATTCCATTCCCACGGATGCTGCATCGGATTAAGCCGTAAACAGAATGAAAAAACGCCTGCGTGGCGTTTTTTGGCAGGTCAACAGTAAGAAAAGCAGAAGAAATCCACTCAGGAGAGGAGAAATATGTTCAAAAAATCTTACAGAAGCAATATCGGCCTGCTGGCTGGAGTTGAGTTTTTTGGCTTCTTTGGCATTGTCAGCTTTTGGCTCCTCTTTCTGCATCAGAATGGCATGTCCCTGCTGCAGATTGGGCTTTTGGAGAGCATTTTCCATGCGACCAGCGTCCTCTTTGAAATCCCGTCGGGCCTGCTGGCTGACCGTTTTTCCTACAAGAGCAATCTTTATCTGAGCCGGCTGGCCAGCATCCTGTCTTGCATCCTCATGCTGGCGGGGCAGGGAAATTTTTGGATCTATGCTCTGGCTATGATTCCCAATGCTTTGGCCTATAATTTCGACTCGGGAACAGCGACGGCTATGCTCTATGATTCAGCTGTAGAAGGAGGACTCAAGGAGCATTTTCTGAAAATTTCCAGTTTCATATCTGGTGTTGCTGAAGCGACCATTTCCCTTGGGACTGTTCTTGCTGGCTTTTTTGTTCACGGCTATCTGCATGTGACCTACTATATCATGATTGGCCTTTCGCTCTTGGTTATGCTTCTGATTAGTTTTTTGAAAGAGCCTCAACGCCAGCATCAGAAAGCAGAAGTGCTGACCATGGGGAAGATTATCGGCACGGTCCGGCAGGAATTTAAAAACAGGCCCAGTCTTTTTGTCTGGATGATTATTTTTCAGATTGTGGGTGTACTCATGTGCATGTTTTACTTTTACTATCAAAAAGAGCTGCCTGAGCTTGCCGGCTGGCAGATTTCAGCAGTCATTCTGGCCGGAAGCGGCCTCAATATCCTAGCTGTGGCTTTGGCAAGCCGGATTGGCAAGTCTTGGCCCTCGCTGAAGCTGTTTCCGCTTTTGGCTGCAGCAACTGGAGCCGTCTTTATCTTGAGCATGCTGGGGACACCTTTGGTCTATATCCTTGTCTATCTGCTCAGCAATACTCTCTATGCCCTTTACCAGCCTGTCTTTTCCAATGATTTGCAGGAATACCTGCCCAGTCCGGTCCGGGCTACCATGCTCAGTGTCAACTCTATGCTGTTCAGCCTGAGTATGATTGTTATTTTCCCTATTACCGGCTGGCTGATTGACAGTCTGGGGTTTCGCATGACCTTCATTTCTCTGGGTGTCTTCCTGCTTTTGCTGACGCCTTTTCTGCAGCAGGCCCTGAAAAGAGTCGCCAGAGGTCTTAGGCATAGTCCAGAAAAGATTTCTTGATTTTCTATTTGTTTGTTTAATAGAACTGAAATATTTTTTTGCTATCATTTTATCAGGAGGTGCGGATATGACACTGGAAGATGATGTTCAGCTTGAAAAGGAGCTGAAAGAGATAAAAATCAAGGCAGAGGAAGAGGCTCTGGTGGAGATAGATGGGATACTGAAATCCCATAAGGAGATGCTGGAGCAGGCCAGACAGCGGCAGCGGGATTTTGAGAAATTGCAGGCCCTGCTGGATGCTTTTGCTGAGACTTTTCCGCAGAATGAGGAATTTGAGCAGAAAGCTGCCAACTTTCGGCAGAAGATAAAAAATCTGGAAAACACTTTGGACAATGAGTTTGAAGCCTTGCAGCAGCACAGCTACCGCTTGGACGAAGAAAAGGGCTATTTGCGCTATCAAAAAAAGAAACTGGCTGAGGACTATGATTGATCCATTTTCCAGCATAGCTGAGCAGGTTGAGACGGGCTGTCTCAGCCTTTTTTGGTCTCTCATTCAGAAATGCTCTTTGAAACTCTCTTCAAACTAGGACAGCGAGGCTGAGACAAAAGTCCTTCAGTCTCGCTTTGTTTTGGTAAAAAACTTTTGGCGCGGCAGCTGATTGCTCAAAAGCTCCAGTGGAGGTTTTGAGGTTATAGATAGAGCTTCCGAGAGGAAGCAACAAAA
>NZ_QFAY01000037.1 GCF_017884005.1 Streptococcus panodentis | reverse complement strand
AAAAGACGAACAAAAAGTCCAATCAGCTACCGCGTCAAGAGTTTTTTACCAAAACAAAGCGAAACTGAAGGACTTTTATCTCAGTCTCTTTTTTTCTTGCTGCCTGTCAAAGAAAGGCAGCAGAATCGTCTGTCTTGAGCAGGCTGCAGAAGGCCTGTTTTTCCGGGGAAAGGAAGGGCTGCGATAAAAATTTTTTAAGAGCTTTATAAAGAAATTATATTAGAAAATCGCTGGCTTTGGTGATATGATAATAACAATTTACAGGATGCAAAGGAGCGAGATGGTGCTTACAAAAAAAGAATTAGTTTTAAAAGCTTTTCGCGGTGAAAAGGTGGATCGGGTGCCAGTCGGCTTCTGGTTTCATTTCGTCACTCTGGAGGAAAAAATGCAGGGTCTGGACAATCCAGTCATATTCAATAAAAGTGTCCAGGGGCATGCTGCCTATGTCAATGCCATTAGGCCGGATTTTGTCAAGATTATGAGCGACGGCTTTTTTAAATACCCCAGTCCTCTCTATTCAGACCGGATTGACTCGATTAGGGATTTGGCCGGCATCGCTTCTATCGGGGAGGATCATCCTTGGATTGAGCAGCAGATAGAGGTGGTCAAAGCGATTAAAGCCACCTATCCAGAAGAGATTGCCTCTTTTTACAATATCTTTGCGCCGGTCTCCTATCTAAAACGCTGGTTCCGTCGGGAAGGAACCAGAGGAGATAAGGAAATCGCGGATTTTCTGGCAGAAGATGCAGAGCTGACCAAGCAGGTTCTGGATGTCATTGCAGAGGATATTGCTCTCCTGACCAAGCGGGTCATCAAGGAAACTGGCATTGAAGGCATCTACCTCAGCACCCAGCAGATTCAGGATCAGCGGGTGGATGCTGCTGCTTACCGCCGCTATATCGAGCCCAGCAATGTGGCTGTTTTGGAGGCTGCTAATGCAGCCGGCGGAGCCAATATTCTCCATATCTGCGGCTTTGAAGGGGCGACCAATCATATCCCTCTTTTCAAGGACTATCCGGCTCAGGTTTTCAACTGGGCGACCCACCACGAAGGCGTCAGTCTGGCAGAGGGACGGAAGCTCTTTGGCGGGCGGACAGTTTTGGGCGGTTTTGAAAACGGCCGTGCTGGCCTTCTCAACAGCGGCAGCCGGGCAGAGTTAGAGGCGGAGACCAAGCGCCTTTTGGCTCAAGCCGGAACACAGGGGGTAATTCTCGGAGCCGACTGTACCGTGCCGGATGATTTTGAGCTGGAGAGACTGGACTGGGTCCGTCAGGCAGCGCATCTTCCTTAGAAAGTAAAGGAGCAGATGATGACAGAAAAGCAGAAATGGCTTCCGGCCCTTATTTTAGCGGCGGTGGTTCTGGGGATTTTCTTTTTAGCCAGCCGAGCCTATGCCGGTGCTGCTCTTTCGCAGCAGAAGGATGACCTGCGGGTGATTCAGGAGCTGCCCAAGCACTCCGTCGGGCTGATGAAAACAGATGACCTTGCCAGCCTTCTCCTTTTGGACTGAAGCTGTCTTGGCCGGACGAAGCGTTCTTGATGAGCAGGGATGCTGAGGCTTGCCATAAAGAAATCTAATGGTCTTGATAGAAAATATATATTAGGCAAGTTCCTTTTCCAGTGGTATGATAATAACAATTTTATTTGACAAAGGAGAAAAGAATGACTGCAAAAAGAGAATTGGTATTAAAAGCTTTCAGAGGGGAGCCGGTGGATCGGGTGCCGGTTGGTTTCTGGCATCACTTCACTCAGGAAGAGGAGTGGCTGGCCGGCTTTGGCAATCAGGAGATTATCCAAAAAAATCTGGCCGGGCACAGGAAGTTTCTGGCAGAGGTACAGCCTGACTTCGTCAAAATCATGAGCGACGGTTACTTTGCCTACCCCAATGAAAAACTGCAGACTGCTCAGTCTGTCAGCGACTTGGCCGGTATTCAGCCGCTGGGGGCTGACCATCCGTGGATTAGCGAGCAGGTAGAGCTGGTCAGGGAGATTCGGGCTGGCTTTTCTGAAGACATTGTAGCGATTTACAATATCTTTGCACCTGCGACCTATCTCAAATGGCTGGTCGGTCGGGTAGCCGGAGGCGATGACCGCCTTGCCGATTTTTTGGCTGAGGATGCCGATTTGACCCGGCAGGTGCTGGATGTTATCGCTCAGGACATTGCTGCGCTGAGCGAGCGCATCATCAAGGAGGCAGGCGCAGATGGCATCTACCTCAGCGTGCAGAGCATACAGGATGCACGGGTGACAGCTGAGGTTTACAAGACCTCTATTGCTCCCAGTGAGCTGGCAGTATTGGCCGCAGCTAATGCAGCCGGCGGAGTCAATATCCTGCACATCTGCGGTTACGAAGGTGCGCGCAATGATGTGTCTCTCTTTACCGACTATCCGGCTCAAGTCATCAACTGGGCAGTCGGACCGGAAGGTATCAGTCTGGCTGAGGGGCGTCAGCTCTTTGGCGGCCGGACGGTTCTGGGCGGCTTTGAAAATGGCAAGCAAGGACTGCTCTACACGGGCAGTCAGGCGGAAATTGAGAGAGAAACCAAGCGCCTGATAGCAGAAGCCGGTCGGGAAGCGCTGGTAATCGGTGCCGACTGTACGATTCCAAGCGATATTGCTCTGGAGCGGATTCAGTGGGTCCGGCAGGCGGCCGGTTTGTAATCTGCTGCCAAGACACAGGCAGCAGAGAAAAGACAATAGAGACAGATGAAGGAGAAAAGACATGAGCAAGAAAACATGGATCATCGGCGGTGCAGTGGTTGTGGCCATCGCTGCAGCAACCATCTACGGTCGTACCTTGACCAATGCTAAGACAAAACCAGCTAACTCGGCTGAGGGACAAGAAGTCCGGACTATCAAGGTGGCCTATTCCCAAGCTCATGCTCCCTATAACTTTACCAATGATAAGGGAGAGCCGGACGGCTATGAAGCCTCTGTCCTAAAAGCAGTTGATGAAAAGCTGAAAGATTATCAGTTTGATTATACTGGAACCAGTGATGAGGAGCTATTGATAGGTCTTGAGTCTGGTAAGTATGATATCGGGACCAAGGCGGCCTGGTATACAGAAGAGCGGGCTAAGAAATTCATCCTGCCAAAAGAAGCTATAGGAGCCAGCATCATTGGTTTCACAGTCCGTAAGGAAGACGCTGAAAAATACAAGAGTATTGATGATTTTGCCAAGGATAAGGGGAAATTGGTTCCTATTTCTCCTCAGAATGCCCAGTGGGCAGTCATTGAGGACTATAACAGTAAGCACAAGTCCAATCCGATTGATTTGGTTGCTTCCGAATCTTTTAAGGTATCGGATGCTTATGCCTGGGTCTTGGAAGGCCGCTATGATGCCTACTTTGATGTCAAATTATCCTATGCCCGGGCAGTGACAGCTGAGGACGGTCCCTATCATCAGTATGCGGATCAGCTGACCTGGTTCCCTTACAAGGGCATCCTAACCTATCCGCTGATTCATCGCAGTCAGGAAAATCAAGACTTTGCTGAGGCCTACGATCAGGCTCTTAAGGAGCTTAAGGAAGACGGAACTCTGGCCAAACTTTCCGAGAAATACTTTGGCGAAGATGTCTTTAGCTATGCGGATAAATAAAGAAAAATCAGATCTGCCGGTCTCAAAGCTTGCAGACAGAAACCAGAAATAAAGGAGACACAATGAGCAAGAAAACATGGATCATCGGCGGTGCAGTGGTTGTGGCCATCGCTGCAGCAACCTATCTGGGCCGCAGCCTGACTGGAGCTTCTAACAAGTCCAATACGAACGCTTCCAGCTCTGATAAGGTCACCACTCTGAAAGTAGCCCATACACAGAACTATGTCCCCTACGATTTTGTGGATGAAAAGGGGGAATCAGACGGCTATGAAGTGGCCGTTCTCAAGGCTGTTGATGAAAAACTGCCGGACTACCAGTTTGAATATACCGGGACCAGTGACGAGGACCTACTGGTAGGCTTAGAATCCGGCAAATACGATATTGGGACCAAAGGAGCTTGGTACACCGAGGAGCGGGCCAAGAAATTCATCATTCCCCAAAGCCCAATCGGTGCCAGCATTATCGGTTTCACTATCCGCAAGGAAGACGCTGAAAAATACAAGAGTATTGATGATTTTGCCAAGGATAAGGGCAAGCTGGTCCCTATCTCACCGCAGAATGCCCAGTGGGCCGTCATCGAAGCATACAATCAAAAGCACAGCGATGCTCCTATCGAGCTGACAGCAGCCGAATCATTTAAGGCCGCTGACGCCTATGCCTGGGTACTGGAAGGCCGCTATGATGCCTACTTCGACATCAAACTGTCCTTTGAAACGGCTGTGACCAAGGAGGATGGATCCTACCACCAGTATGCGGATCAGCTGACTTGGTTCCCTTACAAGGGGATTGCGACCTATCCGCTGCTGCACAAGGATGAAAAGAATGAGGCATTTGCCAAGGCTTATGAGAAGGCTATCAAGGAGCTGCAAGAAGACGGCACTCTGGCTAAGCTGTCCAAGAAATACTTCGGCGAAGATGTCTTTTCATATGTGGATGAGGACTGAGATTTAGTTGACTTCTGTTTTTGTCTAAATAGTGAAGCTTTTCAAAACAGTCTGCAAAGAGTATAAGAATCTAAGGAGTAAAAAATTATGGTCGCCTACGACTTGACACGCGTCTTTGAACAAATTCCCATCCTCTTGCAGGCCCTGCCGACTACCTTATGGATTATGGTGCTGACCGCTGTTATCGGTTCTTTGCTGGGCGGTCTTTTGGCCTGGGCCCAGCTGGCTGAGGACAGAGCATTCGCGGGTCTGGCCCAGGGTTATATCTTTATACTTAGATGTACGCCGCCTATTGTCCTGCTTTTTCTGGTCTTTTACGGTATTCCGGAATTTCTGAAGTGGTGGCTGGGGCTGGATATCAATAACTGGTCGCGGACGGTTTTTGTCATTCTTACCATGATTCTGCTTTTTGCGGCTATGATTGCGGAGGTCTTTAAGGCAGCCTATCTGTCCGTTCCCAAGGGGCAGACCGAAGCAGGTCTCAGTATCGGGCTGACACCGGCCCAGACTTTTCTGCGCATTGTTTTGCCTCAGGCCTTCCGTATCGCCCTGCCAAATGTGACGACGGCTATCCTCAATCTCATGCGGGATGCGGCTCTGGCCTATACCATCGGGGCCATTGATGTTATGGGAGCCGGTCAGAATCTGATCAGCCGCAATCTGGGCAATTATTCTCTGGAAACCTATACAGCAGTTGCCCTGATTTACTGGGCCATTGCTCTGCTGATTTCTGCTTTTTCCCAGCTGCTGGAAAAAAGCCTGACCATCAAAGAGAGGTAAGCTATGGATTTCGATTATATTGTCAAAACCTTTCTTTTGACTCTGAAAGGCATCCCGGTCACCCTGCTGATTATGGCTGTGGCCATTCTGCTTAGTTTTCTGCCGGCCCTCTTTTTGGCTCTGGGGCAGATTTACAAGGTGCGGGGCGTCCGAGCTTTTTCAGTGGTTTATCTGGCCTTCATTCGGGCTACGCCGCCTATCCTCCTCATTCTCTTTTTTTACAGTCTTTTCCCCAGTCTGCTCAATAACCTTTTCAAAAGTCTGGGCAGCCATGTGGATGTTTTTAAGTTTAATCCTATCTACTATGCCTTTATCATTTACAGCCTGATGACGACCGGCAGCCTGTCTGAGATTCTGCGCTCGGCTATTCTGACGGTAGACAAGGGGCAGCTGGAGGCTGCTCAGGCTATTGGTCTGACCAATTTTCAGGCTTACAGGCGAATCGTTTTCCCTCAGGCTTTGCGGTCTGCCCTGCCCAATCTGGCCAACTTGGTCATCAATCTGGTCAAGGGAACTTCGCTGGTTTTTGTTATGACGGTCAAGGATATTACTGCTCTGGCTAAGATTGAGGCCTCCTATTCTTATCAGTACTCGGAATCCTATCTGGTCATCTTTGTCATCTATATTGTCATCTGCGGACTGATTCAGTGGATTTTCCGGCGCCTCGAGAAGCGTTTTGCACTTACTTAGAAGGGAAAGAAGATGCTCGAAGTAAAACATGTATCAAAAAGTTTTGGAGACCGGCAGGTCTTGGCTGATGTCAGTCTCAAGGTCAATCAGGGGGACGTGGTGGTCATTCTGGGGCCATCCGGCTCGGGGAAGACGACTTTTCTGCGCTGCCTCAATCACTTGGAAAAGGCCGACAGCGGTCTCCTGAATCTGGCCGGCAAGGACTATGATCTGGCCAAACTGTCCAAAAAGGAGATTTTGGAAATCCGCAGAAAGACAGCCTTTGTCTTTCAGCACTATAATCTTTTTGCCAATAAAACAGCGCTGGAAAATATCCTGGAAGGCCTGATTGTGGCCAGAAAGGTTCCCAGAGACGAGGCTCTTAAGATTGCTGATGAAGCCCTTGAGCGTGTTGGTCTTTCGGCTTACAGGGATTACTATCCTTCCCAACTGTCCGGCGGTCAGCAGCAGCGGATTGGCATCGCGCGTGCCATTGCCGTCAAGCCTGAGGTCATTCTCTTAGACGAGCCCACCTCGGCTTTGGATCCAGAGCTGGTCGGCGATGTGCTCAGTGTCATGAAGCAGCTGGCTGAGGAAGGCATCACCATGGTCGTCGTGACTCATGAGATGAGCTTTGCCCGCGATGTGGCCAACCATGTCATCTTTATGGACGGCGGCCATATCATAGAAGAAAATCCCCCTAAGACATTCTTCTCCAGTCCCAAGGAAGAACGGACCCGGCAGTTCCTCTCCCGCCTCCTGTCAGATGCCAGCTACAGTGTGGAGTATATGATATAAGAAGATATGTCAGATGAGGCAGCCAATTGGCTGCCTTTATTTATGTGCTTTGAAAAATTATGTAAATTTCCTTCTAAAAAGCCTTGACAAGCAGAAAGCAAGGGGGTATAATTACATTTGTAAACAAAGTGAATTTACAAACCTTATCAAAGACACTTTGCCATTTTTCTTTGCAGTTCTGAAAAATTATGTAAATTTTTTTAAAAAAGTATTGACAAGTGATTTGAAATAAGTTATAATTACATTTGTAAACGAAAAGTTTACCAGTCTTTCTTAAGAGAGATGGGATTTATACAGCCTACTGCTTTATTTTTTAGAGTCGGTAAAAATTATGTAAACTTCCTTTTCTTAGAAAGAATTTAGAAAAAACGAAAGAGGCAGATTTTTTCAGCCTCTATGACTTGGAGTTTTAAAAAATTATGTAAAATCAAATAGTAAAATTCAGAAACCATTTGAAGATGCTGCTAGAAAAAAACTTTTTAAAAGAGTATAATAAATATAGGAAAGAAAAACGAGGGAACAAGATGAACAACAATTACAACAACTTTAACAATATGGACGATATTTTCAACCAGCTCATGGGGCGCATGGGCGGCTACAACAGCGAAAACCGCCGCTACCTCATCAACGGCCGGGAAGTGACGCCGGAAGAGTTTGCCCAATACCGGGCAACCGGACAGCTGCCTCATCAGACCGAGCAGGGCCAGGCTGTCCAAGGCCAGACTCAGGCACCCAAGCAGGACGGCATCTTGGCTAAGCTGGGCCGCAATTTGACTGAGGAAGCCAGAGAAGGCAAGCTGGATCCTGTCATCGGCCGCAATAAGGAAATTCAGGAAACGGCTGAGATTCTTTCCCGCCGGACCAAGAACAATCCGGTTCTGGTCGGAGATGCAGGGGTTGGTAAAACCGCCGTCGTAGAAGGTCTGGCTCAGGCTATTGTCCATGGCGATGTGCCAGCTGCTATCAAAAATAAGGAAGTCATTTCCGTTGATATTTCTGGTCTGGAAGCAGGAACCCAGTATCGGGGC
The DNA here is from genome assembly GCF_017884005.1 of Streptococcus panodentis. Taxonomy (GTDB): domain Bacteria; phylum Bacillota; class Bacilli; order Lactobacillales; family Streptococcaceae; genus Streptococcus; species Streptococcus panodentis. The sequence continues at coordinate 11,351 of NZ_QFAY01000037.1, read as the reverse complement.
AGTTTTGAGGAAAACATTCAGAATCTGGTCAGCGAAGTCAAGGAAGCCGGCAACATCATCCTCTTCTTTGATGAAATCCACCAAATCCTGGGTGCGGGCAGTACCGGCGGTGACAGCGGATCCAAAGGTCTGGCCGATATTCTCAAACCAGCCCTTTCCCGCGGTGAGCTGACCGTAATCGGGGCAACTACCCAAGATGAATACCGCAATACCATTCTCAAGAATGCAGCCCTGGCCCGCCGCTTCAACGAAGTCAAGGTCAACGCTCCTTCTGCAGAAGACACTTACCAAATCCTTCAGGGAATCCGCGACCTCTACGAGCAGCACCACAATGTCATCCTGCCGGATGAGGTGCTGAAAGCAGCAGTGGACTATTCAGTCCAGTATATCCCGCAGCGCAGCCTGCCGGACAAGGCCATTGACCTGATCGATGTGACGGCTGCTCACTTGGCTGCCCAGCATCCGGTGACCGATGTTCACGCGGTGGAAAGAGAGATAGCTGAGCAGAAGGCCAAGCAGGAAGCAGCTGTTGAAAAGGAAGACTTTGAAGCAGCCCTTAATGCCAAGACCCGCATTGAAGAGCTGGAAAAGAAAATTGAAAATCATACCGAAGACATGAAGGTGACAGCTACTGTCAACGATGTGGCGGAGTCTGTTGAGCGGATGACCGGCATTCCGGTTTCGCAGATGGGAGCCAGCGATATTGAGCGGCTCAAGGGCATGAATAAGCGCCTCAAAGCCAAGGTCATCGGTCAGAATAAAGCAGTTGAAGCCGTGGCGCGGGCCATCCGCCGCAATCGGGCCGGCTTTGATGAAGGCAACCGGCCGATTGGCTCCTTCCTCTTTGTCGGACCGACCGGGGTCGGCAAGACCGAGCTGGCCAAGCAGCTGGCCTTGGATATGTTTGGCACCAAGGAAGCCATTATCCGTCTGGACATGTCTGAGTACTCAGACCGGACAGCCGTTTCCAAGCTGATTGGGACAACAGCTGGCTATGTGGGCTACGATGACAACAGCAATACCCTGACAGAACGCGTCCGCCGCAATCCTTACTCCATCATTCTCTTGGACGAGATTGAAAAAGCAGACCCGCAGGTCATCACGCTGCTTCTGCAGGTGCTGGATGACGGCCGTCTGACTGACGGACAGGGCAATACGGTCAACTTCAAGAATACCGTCATTATCGCTACCTCCAATGCCGGCTTTGGCTACGAAGCAGGTCTGGGTGAGGATGATGAAAAGCCAGAACTGATGGACCGGCTCAAACCTTACTTCCGTCCGGAATTCCTCAACCGTTTCAATGCCGTTATCGAATTCTCTCATCTGACCAAGGAAGATCTGAGTGAGATTGTTGATCTGATGCTGATTGAGGTCAATCAAACCCTTTCTAAGAAAGAAATCGACCTGGCAGTGTCTGATGCAGCCAAAGAATTCCTGCGCGAAGAAGGCTATGATGAGGTCATGGGAGTCCGTCCGCTGCGCCGGGTCATCGAGCAGCAGATTCGGGACAATGTGACCGACTTCCACTTGGACCATCTGGATGCCAAACATCTGGAAGCCGATTTGGAGGACGGCGTTCTGGTCATCAGAGAAAAATCTGACAAGCAATCTCCAGCAGAAAAATCCGCTCCAGAGGCTTAAAATCAAGCTTAGAACAAGATCAGTTGACACTTCAATAGATTTTGTTCTAATTTTTTTGTATATTTTTGAGTTTTTATATATATAAATGTAGAAAAAAGGTGTATAATAGTATGGAATGAATTAAGTTTTTTTAGGAGAGGATTTCATTATGAAAAAGTTGGATATTACAACTATGCCCGACTACAGGAAAGTCGAGGCAGTAGTTCAGTTGCTCGTTAATGGAACATTAACCAGTTATAGAATTGCGACGGATGCAAACATCAGCAAGATGAGCATCCTGACGCTGACCAAGGGAACCAGTAAGATTAAGAACATCACTTATCAAACGGCCCTTGCTTTGATTCAGTGGTATGAAGATAACCACGAAAAGTATGCTCTGACTATACAAGAGTAGGATTCAATTCATTCAACCAAAAGACTGTGAGGCTCCGCCTTGCGGTTTTTTCTTTCTCGGCCAGCGCTCTGCCAGGCCCCATACTCAGACTCTTCGAAAAACAGCATCAACTCGGCTTGCCTAAGTCAACCGCTGCGTCTTGCATATCAACCGCAGCTGGGGGACTTTATACGGTGGTTTCTAAAACTCCGAGGGTGAGGGCGCAGCCATCATGGGAGACTGCAGATTTTTATTGAGCATGAGCGGCTGGCTGCCTTGTGTGAATTCTGTTAGTGTGACTATATATCGTGACAGTCCAAGAGTGAACAGTTGCCTGTGTAATTCTTGGTCTTTTTGTTATCGCTTTCAAAGATTATAATAAGCCTATAAGAACAAGAAAACTACTCAGGAAAGAAAAGGCAGGGAGAGCGACCATCAGAGTCTGGCCGTTGGCCTTCTGCTGATGCTGTCAATGCTTTTGCTTTCCTGAGAGTATAAAAGCAAAGGGGAGTTCTCATGGATATACTTCTTAGTATTCTCAATTGGTTCTCGCAAAATATTTTGCAGAATCCAGCTTTCTTCGTCGGCCTCTTGGTGCTGATTGGCTATGCCTTGCTCAAGAAGCCGGCCCACGATGTGTTTGCCGGATTTATCAAGGCGACAGTCGGCTACCTGATTCTCAATGCCGGGGCAGCCGGTCTGGTGAACACCTTCCGGCCGATTTTGGCGGCGCTCAATTTTAAATTTAAAATCGGCGCGGCGGTGATTGATCCTTACTTTGGACTGACGGCAGCCAATACCAAGATTGCCGATGATTTTCCAAATTTTGTCGGTGCAGCAACAACGGCTCTCTTGATTGGTTTTGGGGTTAATATTCTCTTGGTGGCCTTCCGTAAGGTTACCAAGGTGCGGACCCTCTTTATCACCGGTCACATCATGGTTCAGCAGGCAGCAACTGTCTCGCTCATGGTGCTGTTGCTGGTGCCGCAGCTGCGCAACAGCTGGGGTACGCTTGCCATCGGCCTTCTCTGCGGCCTCTACTGGGCAGTCAGCTCTAATATGACAGTGGAGCCAACCCAGCGGCTGACGGGCGGCGGCGGCTTTGCCATCGGCCATCAGCAGCAGTTTGCTATTTGGTTTGTGGACAAGGTGGCAGGCCGTCTGGGCAAGAAAGAGGAAAATCTGGACAATCTGAAACTGCCTAAGTTTCTCTCCATTTTCCACGATACAGTCGTTGCTTCTGCAACCCTGATGCTGGTCTTCTTCGGAGCAATCCTTCTGGTATTGGGGCCTGATGTGATGGCCAACAAAGAAGTCATTACGACAGGGACACCGTTTGACCCTGCCAAACAGGACTTCTACATGTATATCATTCAGACAGCTTTCACTTTCTCTGTCTATCTCTTCATCCTCATGCAGGGTGTCCGCATGTTCGTATCCGAGCTGACCAATGCCTTTCAAGGGATTTCCAGCAAGCTGCTGCCAGGTTCATTCCCGGCGGTCGATGTTGCGGCTTCTTATGGGTTCGGCTCACCAAATGCCGTTCTCTCAGGCTTTGCCTTTGGTTTGATTGGCCAGCTGGTTACGATTGTGCTCTTGATTGTCTTTAAAAATCCGGTGCTCATCATTACTGGTTTCGTTCCAGTCTTCTTTGACAATGCTGCCATCGCCGTTTATGCAGACAAACGCGGCGGCTGGAAAGCAGCCCTGATCCTGTCCTTTATCTCAGGGGTGCTGCAGGTGGCCTTGGGCGCTCTCTGTGTTGCCTTGCTGGGACTGGCTTCTTACGGCGGCTATCATGGAAATATCGACTTTGAAATTCCTTGGCTGGGCTTCGGCTATATCTTCAAGTATCTGGGAATTGTCGGCTACGGTCTGGTCTGCCTCTTCTTCCTGCTCATTCCTCAGCTGCAGTTTGCTAAAGCGAAGGATAAGGAAGCTTACTATCGAGGCGAAGTACAGGCAGAGGAATAAAAGGCTGCAGCCGGCCCTATTGGCTGAAAAATCTATAAAATATTTCAGGAGGAAACAACAATGGTTAAAGTTCTTACAGCATGCGGAAACGGCATGGGTTCATCTATGGTGATTAAAATGAAAGTGGAGAATGCCCTGCGCAATCTCGGTCAGACTGACTTTACAGTCAATTCCTGCAGTGTGGGCGAGGCTAAAAGCTTAGCTTCTGGTTACGATATCGTCATCGCTTCTCTGCATTTGATTCATGAATTGGAAGGCCGGACCAATGGAAAATTAATCGGTTTGGACAACCTCATGGATGACAAAGAAATCACTGAAAAACTCAGTCAGGTATTGTAAAGAAGGGTGGAGCAGTTGGAACTGCTCCACCTTCCTCTTAGGATCTGTATGCATCAGATACAGCAAATCTGAATGTAGTTCAGCAGGGTCAGAAAGAAATTTTTCGATGCCTTCGCATTTTATGATATGAAAGGAAGAGACATGAATTTAAAACAAGCATTGACAGACAACAAGTCCATCCGTTTGGGACTTTCGGCCTCTACTTGGCAGGAAGCGGTCAAACTGTCGGTGGATCCTTTGATTGAAAGCGGCGCAGTCAAGCCGGAGTATTATGACGCTATTATTGAGTCAACAGAAGAATACGGTCCTTATTATATCCTTATGCCGGGTATGGCTATGCCCCACGCACGGCCGGAGGCTGGGGTCAACCGGGATGCCTTTTCGCTCATTACACTGACTGAGCCGGTGACCTTTTCTGACGGCAAGGAAGTCAGCGTTCTGCTGTCGCTGGCTGCGACCAGTTCGCAGATTCATACCAGCGTAGCGATTCCGCAGATTATCGCCCTTTTTGAGCTGGAAAATTCCATTGCCCGCTTAGAAGCCTGTCAGACAGAAGAAGAAGTGCTGGCTATGATTGAGGAGTCCAAAGACAGCCCTTATCTGGAAGGTTTGGACTTGGATTCCTGAGAAAACACTGCTAATGACAGTAAAAGACAGAGAGAAATGAGGTAAAAAAATGTCAAAACGAATTCCAAATTTGCAAGTGGCGCTGGATCATTCAGATCTGCAGGGAGCGATTAAAGCAGCTGTGTCTGTCGGTCATGAGGTGGATGTCATTGAGGCGGGCACAGTCTGCCTGCTGCAGGTAGGGAGCGAGCTGGTCGAAGTGCTCCGCAGCCTTTTTCCGGATAAAATCATTGTGGCGGACACCAAGTGTGCGGATGCTGGCGGGACAGTAGCCAAGAACAATGCGGTCCGCGGAGCCGACTGGATGACCTGTATCTGCTGCGCAACTATTCCGACCATGAAAGCCGCCCTAAAAGCCATTCAAGAAGAGCGCGGCGAGCGTGGTGAAATCCAGATTGAACTTTACGGCGACTGGACCTTTGAGCAAGCTCAGACCTGGCTGGATGCCGGTATTTCTCAGGCTATTTACCACCAATCCCGCGATGCGCTGCTGGCCGGCGAAACCTGGGGAGAAAAGGACCTGAACAAGGTGAAGAAGCTGATTGAAATGGGCTTCCGTGTCTCTGTTACCGGCGGTCTCAATGTTGATACTCTCAAACTCTTCGAAGGGGTTGATGTCTTTACCTTTATTGCCGGCCGCGGCATTACTGAGGCTGAAAATCCGGCCGCAGCAGCACGGGCTTTCAAAGATGAAATCAAACGAATCTGGGGGTAGGCCATGGCACGTCCGATTGGAATTTATGAAAAGGCGACGCCCAAGCATTTTTCTTGGAAAGAACGCTTAGAATTTGCCAAAGAGCTGGGCTTTGACTTTGTAGAAATGTCGGTGGACGAGAGCGATGACCGGCTGGCCCGTCTTGTCTGGTCCAAGGAAGAACGTCTGGAGCTGGTCCGAGCGATTTATGAGACCGGTGTCCGTATTCCCAGCATCTGCTTCAGCGGCCACCGCCGCTATCCGCTGGGCTCCAATGATCCTGAGCTGGAAGCCAAGTCGCTGGAGACCATGAAAGCCTGTATTGAGCTGGCTCAGGACTTGGGTGTCCGGGTCATACAGCTGGCTGGTTATGATGTCTACTATGAAGAAAAATCAGCAGCCACCCGTGCCCGTTTTCTGAAAAACCTGCGCCTGGCCTGTGATTGGGCCGAGCAGGCCCAGGTCATTCTGGCGATTGAAATCATGGATGACCCGTTTATCAACAGTATTGAGAAATATCTGGCTGTAGCCAAGGAGATTGATTCGCCTTATCTCTTTGTCTATCCGGATACAGGCAATGTCTCGGCCTGGCACAATGATCTTTGGAGTGAATTTCTGCTGGGGCATCAGGCGCTGGCGGCCCTTCATCTGAAGGATACCTATGCCGTGACAGAGCAGTCCAAAGGCCAATTTCGTGATGTGCCTTTCGGTCAAGGCTGTGTTGACTGGCCGGCGGTCTTTGAAGTTCTGAAAAAGACCAATTACCAGGGGCCTTTCCTGATAGAAATGTGGTCTGAAAATTGCCAAACAGTAGAAGAAACCAAGGCGGCTATTCGAGCCGCTCAGGAATTCCTCTATCCTTTGATTGAGAAAGCGGGGTTGAACTAAATGCTTTTACCTGAATTGAGAAAACGTGTCTATGAGGCCAATCTGTCACTGCCCAAGCATGGCTTGGTCAAGTTTACCTGGGGCAATGTTTCCGGTATTGATCGGGAGGCAGGCTATATCGTCATCAAGCCCAGCGGAGTGCCTTATGAAGAGCTGTCCGCTGAAAATATGGTTGTAACAGACTTGGATGGGAAAGTGGTTGAGGGAGAGCTCAATCCTTCGTCGGATTTGGCGACCCATGTGGAGCTCTACAAGGCCTTCCCGCAAATCGGCGGAGTGGTCCATACCCACTCGACAGAAGCTGTCGGCTGGGCTCAGGCTGGCCGGGATATTCCTTTTTACGGGACGACCCATGCCGATTATTTCTATGGTCCAATCCCTGCGGCCCGCTCGCTGACCGAAGAGGAGATTAACCGGGCTTATGAGCTGGAGACAGGGACGGTCATTATCGAAACCTTCCGTGAGCGGGAGCTGGATCCGATGGCGGTACCTGGCGTGACAGTCCGCAATCACGGACCGTTCACCTGGGGGAAAACCCCGGAAGCAGCAGTCTACCACAGCGTTGTCTTGGAAGAAGTGGCTAAGATGGCCCGCTTAACAGAGCAAATCCACCCCCGAGTGGAAGAGGCTCCACGGTATCTGATGGATAAACACTATCTGCGCAAACATGGCCCCAATGCTTACTATGGCCAGAAAAAATAAAGCCAATGCCTATCTGCCGGACGGATACTCAAAGGGCAGAAATGCAGCGCGGATAAAGGCTATATAAGGGGAAAGGGGCTGAATCGTCTGCCCCTTTCTTTTATCGCCATTTAGTTTATCTTTGATTCCGTCGTTCACTCGCCTTGCTCCGAGGCTGAGACAGACTCCCATGATGGCTGTGCCCTCACCCACAGAGGGATGGATCTTTTGGAAGATACCGTATAAAAAGTCCTTCAGTCTCGCTTTGTTTTGGTAAAAAACTCTTGACGCGGTAGCTGATTGCTCAAAAGCTCCAGTGGAGGTTTTGAGGTTATAGATAGAGCTTCCGAGAGGAAGCAACAAAAGCTCTAGGGGAGCTTTTGAGCAGTTCGCTGCCCTATCGCCCTGTATATTAAGCGATAGGCTGAAACTGTCCCCCGGACAGTTTCACTACTAAAAGCAAAGGAAAAGACTATAAAATGGAATCATGCTATAATAGTGGTGAAACTTTTCAAGGAGTGGCTATGATATTGCTGGACAAAACAAGCTGCGAACTGCTGCGCTATCTGATTGGGCTGAAAGAAGCTGAGACGATTATGACGATTTCCCGTGAATTGGGGCAGTCGCGCCGAAAAATTTACTATCATTTAGAGAAAATCAATGATGCTCTGGAAGGCTATGGGGAAGAGATTGTCAGCCAGCCGCGGGTAGGGATTTTGCTGACAGAAAAGCAGAAAGAGCTTTGCCGGGAGCTGCTGCGGCATGTGGACTCGCGCAGCTATATCATGAGTGCCAGAGAGCGGATGCAGCTTATTTCCCTCTGTATCTGTGCGTCCAAGGAGCGGGTCACTATCGAAAAGCTGATGGATCTGACTGAGGTGTCGCGCAATACAGTGCTCAATGACCTCAATGAAATCCGCCATCAGCTGACGACCGAGCAGTATCAGGTCAGTCTCTATTCCACCAAGGCCAGAGGCTACTATCTGGACTGCCATCCGCTCAATAAAATTCAGTATGTCCATTCGCTCCTCTATCATATCTTTGTAGAGGGCAATCAGGCTTTTGTGGCTGTCCTGAATCAGAAAATTCAGGCGCTTTTTGCCGGTGAAAAGCTGCTGTCTGGTGATCTGCAGGCCTTTCTCAGCCAGCAGGTGCCATTGGTGGAGCAGGATTTGGGCAAGAAAATCAACAGACACGAACTGGTATTTATGCTGCAGGTTCTGCCTTACCTGCTGCTCAGCTGCCGCAATATGGAGCTGAAAAAAGAGGAAGAAAACAGCATTTCTCAGGAGTTCAGTCTCATTCGCAAGCGGATAGAATATAAGGTGGCTAAGCTCTTGAGCGAGCGCATGGACAGCCAGCTGGCAGTCCAGCTGAGTGATATTGAAATTTCCCTGCTGGCAGTTCTGCTCCTGTCCTACCGCAAGGACCGGGATTTGCATGCGACCAGTCAGGATTTTGCCCAGCTGCAGGAGGCTTTGGAGGCCTTTCTCTGGCGCTTTGAGACTTCTTCCTACCAAATCGAAAACCGGGATGACCTGCTGCGCAACCTTCTGACTCATTGCAAGGCCCTGCTTTTTCGCAAGACTTATGGCATTCTGACCAAAAATCCCCTGACCCGCCAAATCAGAAGCAGATACGCAGATCTCTTTATCTTTACCAAGTCCTGTGCGGTGGTTCTGGAAGAGGCCTGGTTTGTCTCCTTGACTGACGATGACATTGCCTATCTGACCATCCATATCGGCGGTTCGCTGAAAAACAGCCCGGCAGAGCAGCGGGACAATCGGCAGATTTATTTGGTCTGTGATGAAGGAGTGGGGATCTCCAAGCTGCTGCTGAAGCAGTGCCGCGATTACCTGCCCAATGAGCGGCTGGATGCTGTTTTTACGACAGAGCAGTTCAAGAGTGTGGAGGATATTCTCAGGGCTGATGTGCTGATTACTACCAATGAAGATTTGGAAACAGACCTGCCGGTCATTCAGGTGCATCCGATTTTGGATAACGAAGATATTCTCAATATTACCCATTTTGTCAAAAGGCAGGGACTGTCTGATGCCGCTACCTTCAATCAGGATTTAGAAAAGCTGCTGTCAACCTATGTCAAGGACTCCGTCCGCTCTCAGGAACTAAAAGAAAAAATCCAAAAACTGGTCAATGAAAAGCTGCTGGCCAATGCTGCTGAGGAAACAGAAGACAGGACGAAAGATAGTAACTAGGAAGTTTTTACTAGTCAGATTGAAGAAAAACTTCATTTTGAACATTTTCTTCAATCTTTTTCTTTGTATTAACAACAGAAAAGCTCTGATAAGCGTTGTCATATCAACACTTATCAGAGTTTTATTATTTAATGATGTAAAGGACAATTCTTCAATGCTTGTATGTTTGAGAGGGAGGTGTTTATGTTCTGCGCGGTCTTAAAGGACTGTTTGGAATTGTCTCTTAGCTGATGTGGCTGGAGCTATTATTTGATTTATTCAAATGCTGAATTGCTGATGAATAAGAAAATATTATATTTTTTAAAGACATCAGTCATATGGTTTTTACAAATACCTCAAAAAACATGGCAGTCCATTTGCTTAATTAAATTAACCCATCAAAATTATATTTTTAACGCATTAAAAGGTTAATTTACGGCAAGTTCGATGGAAACAGTGCATTCTTTATCTACTGCATCCACAGTCTCTCAGACTGCACGGCTGACAGGATTCCGTTCCTTTTATTTGCAAGCGCAGCGGTCTCCCGAACTGTCGGAGAATGGCGGGCATGGTCCAATTTTGAACACAGCTTTGTGCTTTATTTGGTCTTTTTTTCCACTTGCAGTCGGGCTATACTTAAGCTATAGAAATCAAATATCTTTTGAGGAGGATGATTCGATGCCAAACGTAAAAGAAATTACGCGGGAATCTTGGATTTTAAGCACTTTCCCAGAGTGGGGAACCTGGCTTAATGAAGAAATTGAAGAAGAAGTCGTGCCGGAAGGCAATTTTGCTATGTGGTGGCTGGGCAACTGCGGGGTCTGGATCAAGACGCCGGGCGGCGCCAATGTTGTCATGGACCTCTGGTCCAACCGCGGCAAGTCTACCAAGAAAGTCAAAGACATGGTCCGCGGACACCAGATGGCCAATATGGCCGGAGTTCGCAAGCTGCAGCCTAATCTGCGCGTGCAGCCTATGGTCATTGACCCTTTTGCCATCAATGAACTGGACTATTATCTCGTATCGCATTTCCACAGTGATCACATTGACATCAATACTGCAGCAGCCATTGTCAACAATCCTAAGCTGGACCATGTCAAATTTGTCGGCCCTTACGAGTGCGGCGAAATTTGGAAAAAATGGGGTGTGCCGGAAGAGCGCATCATCGTCATCAAACCGGGCGAAAGCTTTGAGTTTAAGGACATCAAGGTAACAGCTGTTGAGTCCTTTGACCGTACCTGTCTGGTCACTCTTCCAGTTGAAGGAGCAGAAGCGCAGGACGGCGAATTGGCTGGTTTGGCTGTGACAGATGAAGAAATGGCCCGCAAGGCTGTCAATTATGTCTTTGAAACACCAGGCGGCACGATTTACCATGGCGCAGACTCCCATTTCTCTAACTACTTTGCTAAACACGGCAAGGATTTCAATATCGATGTCGCTATCAATAATTACGGAGACAATCCGATTGGCATTCAGGATAAGATGACTTCGATTGACCTGCTGCGCATGGCCGAAAACCTGCGGGCTAAAGTCATTATCCCTGTCCACTATGACATTTGGTCTAACTTCATGGCTTCAACAGATGAAATTTTGGCTCTCTGGAAAATGCGCAAGGAACGCCTGCAGTATCAATTCCATCCATTTATCTGGGAAGTCGGCGGCAAGTATACCTATCCGCAGGACAAAGACCGGATAGAATACCATCATCCGCGCGGCTTTGATGACTGCTTTGATCACGATTCCAATATTCAATTCAAGGCCCTCCTTTAAAATTTTATTAGAAAGAGCCGAGGCTGGGACAAAAGTGTTTCAGCCTCGCTTTGTTTTGTTTTTTTTTTTAAAACTCTTGACGCGGCAGCTAGTTGCTCAAAAGCTCCAGTGGAGGTTTTGAGGTTATAGATAGAGCTTCCGAGAGGAAGCAACAAAAGCACTGCTTTGA
>NZ_QFAY01000036.1 GCF_017884005.1 Streptococcus panodentis | reverse complement strand
GGCCGAGGACAGGCTCGAGGACTGCGTTTGCAGGCTGCCGTAGTTTACCTTTACCATAACTTTTCCTTTCGTGTTTGTCGTCTATTAGTCAGTGCCTTCGCTAAAGAGCCTAGCATTCTTCTGCTTGCCAGAATGGCTGCCAGCGGTACCGATTTCCGCCGTTGCCCTATTGCGATTGATATAGTTAGCAATTTTGACGTCGGTCGTTTGAAATTCTGCGTGAATACCATGCAAAACTTGTATAAAATCAATCGCTTGCTCTGCAGCTTGTTCACTAGCACTAAATTCATTATCTATATGACTGGAAATCGTTCCAGATGCAGCGTATTCACTGACAGAGTCTTTGGTTGCTTGGCTTTTGCCTACTGCATTGTAACCTGACGCAATACCGTTCGCATAGGATTGAACGGCTCCTGCATCTGACTGAATTCCTGTTGTTCCTACTGCCATAGTCTTCTCCTTTTATTTTGTAATTTTTAGTTTAATACTAGACTGCCGTCCATATAAATAAACTTCGTCCTTGTTTAAATAAGGCTCTTTGCTGTTAAATGGCTTTTCTAATACTGTTTGATCTGTCAAACGCATACCCAAGAGATAATGCTGATTATAAGTCTTTATTTGACGAACAGGAGTCCCAACTGTATTATTACTAATATAAGAATACATACTGCCGACTACAAAGTGCATATTATACTTCCAGCCTTCTTGATAGAGTGTTGATACTTGCTCAGTCGTCAAGCCACTAACTTCAACAAATTTCTCCAAATCTGGGATAAAGATGATGAAATCATGACCTGCTTCGCCTTTTTTACGATCCTCTAACTCAAGCATGAGCTGATTTGCCATATCTTTAAGGGTCTCAGGTTTAGAAACACGGGCAAATAAATCAAATTGTCCGCCGTATGTATCATCCATGTCCATAAACATCACTTTTTTGCTTGGGACCAGTTCTGTAATGACTTCCAACAAATGCCGTGTCATATTTTCTAAATGTTCTTCATTATCAGATATATAAAGCAGATGCTTAAATCCTGTTAAAGGAATATTAACACTTTCAACTTTGACAAAATCTAGACCTAACGGCAATTGATTTTGTTTTGAAGCCTGCTGTACACTTGGATTTTGTGTAAAAACATCAAAAGCAAGCTCTTCTGGAACGATTGGAATCGCTTTAGGGCGCTGTCCTTTCCAATGTTCTGACATCTTTTTCCCTTCAGAACCAATCTGTTCAATCACATCAATCGCAGTGTCCCCTTTAGTTGGCAGAGCCATTTGGAAAATCTCTGGTTCATCGAGTTTAATCATGGCCCGGCCCGGCTTATCTTCAAGTATCAGCTGAGTACGGCCAATCAAGGCCCGAGTATCTGTATCATCAGTCAATTTAAGGGAAATACGCGTCTTTATGCTGGCTAAGAGAGCTGCTTTAACCACACCAATACGGCCAGCAGTAATGATGAAATAAATCCCCAAACTCAGACCCTCACGGGCTATTGTCTGGAAAGTATTTTCCAGATCCATTACTAATGAAGATTCTTTGACAGAATCATAACTGTCTAGCATGATGACGATATTAGGTATCTGTTGACCGCTAACCTCCCGATACAGATTTATATTCGCAACCATATACTTGCGCAAAAGAGTTTTCCTATATCTAATTTCTGACTTCATCCTGCTCAAGAATTTCGTTATTTTTTCCTGATCGTCTATCATAACCGTATCCGCCACATGGGGCAGCTGACGAAGCGGCAAAAGACCATTTGTCCCAAAATCCAATAAATAGAAATGAATTTGTTCCGGTGTAAATTGACGAGCTAAATCCATTGTTAAAGTCTGAATAAAATTGGATTTCCCTGTTAAAGGACCACCGAAAAGAGCGATATTGCCATCGTTATTGAAATCGTGTTCCAGTGTATATTGTGTTTGTTGGCTTGGCAAATCAATATAGCCTAATATTGCTTTCAAAGAACGATTAGTATGTTTCCAAAGTTCTTTAAAATTCCCTTTGCGCAGATCTGGCAGGTAAATCCGCTCTCTCAGCGGCGGCAACCAAGGCTGTGGTACGGGGGCAATCTGCTGGCTCTCTGTCAGTAGTTGGATCTGGCTGACAATAGCCTCCAGCTCTGTCGGTACTTCCTTGATATCCTCGGCTAAGTCAAGACCTGACAGGTCTTGATTGAGCACTTCGTATTGGCCCAGATCATTGATCAAGTAGATGGTATGATCTTCGATACCCAGCTCATCCTTGTCCGGCTGGTAGTCGGCTCCTGACCAGGCCGCCTGAAAGAGCTCATAGACTTCATTGTTGCCAACCTGCAGGTAAGCCCGTCCGGTCTGGGTGATTTCCGCCGCATCGGGCGTATGAAGCATTTCCATCGAGTCTGCCCGGTCCGCCACCTTGAGCGCCAGCTTAAAGCGCGAGTTGGACCAGATCTGGTCATCCACCACCCCAGAGGGTTTCTGAGTCGCCAGGATCAAGTGGACCCCGAGGGACCTTCCGACCCGGGCAATGGACACCAGCTCCTTGATAAAGTCGGGCTGGTTGACCTTGAGCTCTGCGAACTCATCACTGATGAGAAAGAAATGGGGCAGGGGTTCGGTCGCTTCCCCGTTCTTGTATTTCTTTTGATATTGATTGATATGATTGACTTCAAACTCTCTGAAGAGCCGCTCCCGACGGTGAATCTCCGCATTGATGGAAGCCAGCGCCCGCATGGATTGGGCCCCGTCCAGATTGGTAATGGTGCCCAGAAGATGGGGCAGGTTCTTGAAGAGGTTGGCCATTCCTCCGCCCTTGTAGTCGATGAGCAGAAAGGCCACATCGTGTGGGTGGAAGTTGACAGCGAGAGACAGGATATAGGATTGGATAGTCTCCGACTTCCCGGATCCGGTCGTTCCCGCAATGAGTCCGTGCGGGCCGTGAGCCTTTTCATGCAGGTTGAGATAGACCAGGTCTTCCTTGCCCCTGAGGCCGATGGGCACCGCCAAGCTCTTATAAGGCGCATTCTGCTGCCACTTCTGCAGCACCTGCAGGTCCGCAAAGGTCTCCGCCCCGTACATCTCCATAAAGGTGACCGTATCTGGGATAGAGCTTTTCAGATTCTGCAGGTGATGGAGCGGCGCCAAGGTCCGCGCGATGTCTTCCCGGTCATAGCCAGCCGGGAAATGATCCAGCTGGAAGTCGGTCTCCCGCAGGATCCCCTCTTCCATGACCAGCTGACCCGTATTGCGGTCCTTGATATTGATGACCGTCTTGATATTCTCAGACAGCGAGCTCATCACATCCTGCACGAAGATCAGCGAGCAGCCCAGATTGATTGTTTTGTTTGTTTTTTGGGGGAAAATAGCAGAGCAGAGAAGTAAAAGGTATCTGTAAAGTTTTCAAGGTACTAAAAGGAAAATGTCCTTGTTCCATTATACCATACGAGAGATAGGAGAAAAGAAGAGAAAAAGAAAACTACTTGAAAATGAATTCAAGTAGTTTAAAACAAATTCTAAAGCTAGATTATTAAGGTAGTATTTTATAGGTTGTCGAAGTTTTAGCTTGCTGCTTCTTTTGTGCAGCTTGCTGCTTAGAGCTAGGGACTGCACGAACAGTTACCGATGAAATCTCCTTAGCTAATGTACTGTCCTTAGATTTAAAATATTCCGCAACACTATTGATATAGTCATTAAAATTTTTTATTGACTCTCCCAAATTCTCCGTACTTTTTTGAATAGTATCAGATGCTGCCTCTAAATATTGTGTAGATGAATCCTGCACATATCCTGCAAAAGCTGCAGTATAAGGAGTTGCTAATTGGACATTAAAATTCGCATTAGAACTTTGGATAGTCCTATGGTTGACTTGTATTTGACTCATTCTTTATTTTCCTCCTTTTTAGAATGCGACTCCTGCCAAACTAGAAAGTCTTGGTAGGAGTTAATGGAAGTGACTTCCCCAGTAGTCTCATCTGTAATAGTAAGAGAAAGTTTTTCTTCTCCTGTAGGCGCAAACCAGCGCATGAGAATATTAAACCATTCCTCCTGGCTATTCTCATCTTGACGCACGAAAAGTCTGGTCTTCCCCTGATTCAGTTTTTGAACGAGTTTCGGATAGGTTTGATAGATATTGAGATTTTCGTGTATTTTCATGTTTTTTGTCACAGAAACCTCTAAAAATGCATCACTAATATCTACATTATATGTATCCCAAACACGCTTAGATAAGCCAGTTGCACTAATAGCCAAATCAAACTCTCTTTGTTGATTAAGGATATCCTTTGGACAATCTATGACCTCCTCTGTGTCTGTATTAACCAAAACGTCTTTGTAATGAACCGGAGCACCTTTATTCTCTTTCGACAAACCTATATACAAATAATCTGCTCCCCGGTAAAACACAATCTTGATTGACACCGATAAATCAATACCCAACTTAGAATCGTATTTGCGTATAATCTCATACAGATCCAGCTTCTTTTCTTCTTTTTTGCTATTCAAATCATAGCAATGAAGATAATAGTATTCTCCATCCTTCTGTTGGTCATCACGTGGGAGTCTGTTTGTATTGTTACGCCGCCACTCTGTTAAATAAAAATTCTTCTTCCCTACCATAAAATATGGATAATAAGGAGTGTTAGAGGTAATAGCGACAACCCGTCCATTTTCTAGCTGCTCAATCTGTATATCCTTGTCCACGTTTACTTTAACAGATTCTTCAAAACGTGGTGTCACCCGCAGAAAAAAGTACCAGACGGCAACTCCGAGTAAGAAAAATACTGCTAATAGAATAGAAAAGAGTTTAGTTTTCTTAATTTGAAGTTGTCTCATGGTTGGTCTCCAGTCTTGTTCCCCTCTAGTAGCTTATCATAGAATTCGTTGCGGTCAGTAATATAATCTCCTGCACTAAAGACCTTTCTTTCAAGACCAAAGGGATTTTTCCCATTATCTTTTTCTTCCTGTATAATCTCCATACTCTTAAAGAAATTTACCATATTTTGATTCTCCATTCCACCTTTTCCTGTCAGAAAATCCCTCATGTCACTGGTAATGGGTGCCAATTTATCATCACTGTCCTTGATTCCAAAAAATTTAGACACATCATTTCTATAGGGACTGCCCGGCTTATACTGGCTCATAGCCTGATCAAATTTTTCTAAAGCCTCGGCTCCATTATTTCCATTCGTATGATATACATAAGTCCGCACGCCATTCTTCTCTAGATCATCCATCTGCAGAATTGCCTGTAAATCATATTGTGGACGGAACAGTACGGTTTTATTCTCCTTTTTACTTCCCAAATCACCGAAACCGTGATTATAATCGCTAATGGTATACCCGCCTATATTAAACAACTTTTGATTGGTCTTCTTCTTAATTTCATCAGCGTTCTTTTGAATCTCATTTAATTTCGATACGATAACTCCCGTATTAGAAATACCACGTGGCCACTTCCCAAGCAAATCACTATAGCTGGAACCGAACTGGCCTTTATTAACCGCATCCTGTTTGATTATTGATGAAAAACGCTGTTCCATTGTAGATTTTTCTCCGAAAAGGACATCCGAATTGCGAATTGTGTTAATCATGAAAGCATATTGAGAACCGGCTCCTAAGGTCGCCATATCCAATGCAAAGTCAACACCAGCCTTTAAGCGTTTCTCATCCAATTTTCTGTATTCTTCACTAAGTTCAGAAAGTTCTAGTGTAGTCGCATTTTCCTGACGGTTGGAAATAACAGATAATTCTTTTTGTAAATTCCCACCTTTAACCGAAAGCGTAAAACGATAGATGTCATCTTTGTTTTCGTTGACCAAACTGAGGCTGCCCTGCTTGATGGTTCTGGTTTCATAGATTGGATTCTTTTTATCGGCTGGATTGATATTACGGTCTCGTCCAACATGATTAACATGCATCGCCTCAAATAAATGTACCAAGCGTCCGGCTGATTTTAAATCTTTATCCAGCGCTGCAAGTAAGGGGGCGTTTTCATCTAGCTGACGTTCATAAGTCGCGATATCATTTCCTTGCAGCTCGGGATTCAGAGCCCGTGCTCTGTTCCCAATAAGTTCTGCATATCTATCTCCAGCAATAGCCATTTTCTCTGTATAAGCTTGAGCTTTATCATGATGTTGATTAGATATAGCAATCGCCATCGCTTCAATATTAGTAAAGTCATTCTCATCTTCTGCCCGCACCTCTTCTGCATGTGTCCTTAAATAGATTTTATACATCATAACAGAGCTAACATTACTAGTATCTACGCTTCCTAGGTCAGTGAAGAACTGCTTCTTGTCTGTTCCTTCTCCTAAGAGAACTTTGAGCGCAGCTCCATCTCCTCTATCTTGAATGGCATCCAATTCATCAATATTATCCGCTCTCAGTTGGCCAGAAATAATCATAGCCTCGACATCACTAGCAGGTAGGCCAGACATAAACCGAGCATTATTTAAAGCTTGTGACACAATAGATAATTCTGATGTAAAACTTTTCAAATCAGCCTTGAAAGTCTGCAGGGCATTCTCCAGCTTCATATGAGTATCCATTCGAGCCTGCCCTAAAGTCTGTAGTTCTCCCTTCGCAGAAGCCAATTCACTACGAGTATTAATCTCACCCTCGTCGACACTCTCCGGTTCCGGATCCATTTTTAAAGCATCTCTAGCTGCCTCTAACTGAGGATCTAATGCTTTATGCAATTTTTCAAATCGATCGACAGTAGTCTCATCGAGCCATTTTTTAACATGCTTTATGGGAGTTTTTTGTGTTCGCAAAATATCAGATGTAAAACCTGCGCCTTCCACAGCTTTTACATATGTGTCAATGATAGTTCCATATTTAGTTAACAGTTCCGGATATCTTACAAAAATCTTTTGAGCAATAGTATTCATTTTATTTTCAAATGCCTTGATTGCCTCTGAATGCGATCCATTCGTCTTAATCGTAAGAGTATGGTGAGCTCCCTCAATTCCATCTTTATAATTAGCAGATGACGTGATTGCACTTTCTCCATGAGTGGACAATCCTGATTTAGTTAAAAACTTTACAATAGCCATACTTTCCCTCCTTGTTTTATTTATTTGTTATAGCATCCCAAATTTCAGAAAATCTAAGTTGAGTATTCAGAGAATTTAATTTGTAAGCTAACACCCTTTCCTGACTGTGAATTTTGTCCATCATAGCGCTTTTCTTATCATCAAATTTTGACTTGAACCCCTTGATAGCTTTTGACTCATCATCCTTCATCTCATCATATTTATTCCCATATAAATCCGCAACATCTCCGCCTTCGTAGGTTTCTTTAATCTCGTTTTTTACACTGCCTAATCCCTTTCCAGCTGCTTGAAGCGCTTTAAGTTTTTTTTCGACTTGAGCAATTTCCGCCCTCAGTGCAATAGTATTCTGTGAATCTGCCATTTTTTCTCCTTCATATTACTCTATAAAAACTTTGACTTTCCTAGCCATATTATCCTGAACCAAGTAATGTTCTTGCACTTCAAGAACCGGCTCCCTAGTATTTGGTCTATTATTTACATTAAGCACCTGTTGGTCGTTAATCCGAGTCGCAATTAAACCTTGTTTGAAGTTTCTAACTACTTTAGTCGCAGTATCATAATGCTTCGTCAGACTAACATCTGTAATAACAATTGGCATATAACCAAGTTTAGGACCTTTCTCAAGAATTCGTGCCAACTCTTTTTGAGTATCTATGCTCAGTTCTTCAATAAAATCTGAGAAATCATAGAACAGTACGGTTGCGACATAATCAAATTGTCGATTCGCCATTCGTTCATCCAACTTAGCAGAGATAGATAAAATTGTCTCTTCCAAAGCCTCTTTATCAAAAGCAGTCAGCACCTCATCATCCATTTCTGGCAACATATTGTACAAAGGTGCCAACAAAACAACTTTTTTATCCATTTGTTTCGACATCTCAATAATATGCTCAGCCATTGCTAGTTTCTGTTCTTCTTTTTCACCAGCTACATATACAAATGGCCCTTGATGAGTCTGCCATCCTACTGGTTGTACATTTTCCATATCCAATCCCATTGGGATAACTTCCTGCTGCAAGAGTTCTTGAATACCATAAGCTTGGTAAAAGACTTCTTTGCTCAACTCCTCTGGTACCATCGGAATAGCACTTGGCCGTTGTCCAGTCCAAGCTTCTTGGAGAGAAGCGACTTCTTGACGCAGGTGGTTGAGGACTTGCGCATCATTGGCACCCGCTACTGGCAGAGCCAGCTGGATAACATCGACTTCGTCACGCTTCATGAGCGCCCGGCCCTTGATGTCTTCCATGGTCGCCGCAAGCGGGGTAGAGCCCACGATAGAGCGGACTTCGCCCACATCATTCTGCGGCAGGGTCAGCTGGTGCTTGAAGTTGGCATAGAACTGCGCCCGCAGGTTGGACTGACGGCCCGCTGTCACGAGGAGGTGCACACCGATGCTGAGACCTTCACGGGAGATCCGCACCAAGAGCTTAAAGAGCTCCAATTCATAGGCTTCTTCCTTCATGGACTCATAGCTGTCCAGCAGGATGACGATAGCCGGCTCCTCCTTGCCGCTGGCCTGACGGTAGAGCTCCAAGGTCCCAACACCATAGTCCGACAAGAGCTTCTTCCGCCGGCTGAGCTCCCGCTCCATGATCCGTACGAACTTGGCAATCTTCTCTGTCTGATCCAATAACATGGTATCCGCCACATGGGGCAGCTGAGATAAGGGCGCCAGACCATTGGTCCCAAAGTCCATCAGATAAAGGGTCAGATCCTGCGGCGAATGCTTGCGGGCCAGGTCCATGGCCGCAGTCTGCAGGAAGGTCGTCTTCCCGGTACCCGGACTGCCGTAGAGCAGGATGTGCCCATCCTTGGACAGGCTGACCGAGACGGCCTCTTGCTTCTGTGCCTGCGGGATATCCGCCATTCCCAGAAGGACGGAGACAGGCTTCTTTTGTTCCCAGGCTTCCTGCGGCTGAATCGGTTCCAGCTCCTGCAGGGTCATCCGCTCTTTGAGCGGCGGCAGCCATGGCTGCGGCACAGGGGCGATCTGCTGGGACTCGGTTAAGAGCTGGATCTGACTGACAATAGCCTCCAGCTCCGTCGGTACTTCCTTGATGTCCTCGGCCAGATCAAGCCCTGACAGGTCTTGATTGAGCACCTCGTATTGGCCCAGATCATTGATCAGGTAGATGGTATGGTCCTCAATGCCCAGCTCATCCTTGTCCGGCTGGTAGTCGGCCCCTGACCAGGCCGCCTGAAAGAGCTCATAGACCTCATTGTTGCCGACCTGCAGATAAGCCCGGCCGGTTTGGGTAATCTCCGCCGCATCCGGCGTATGAAGCATTTCCATCGAGTCTGCCCGGTCCGCCACCTTGAGCGCCAGCTTAAAGCGCGAGTTGGACCAGATCTGGTCATCCACCACCCCGGAGGGTTTCTGAGTAGCAAGGATCAAGTGGACCCCTAGGGAACGCCCGACCCGGGCGATAGACACCAGCTCCTTGATAAAGTCCGGCTGGTTGACCTTGAGCTCTGCGAACTCATCACTGATGAGAAAGAGATGGGGCAGGGGTTCGGTCGCTTCCCCGTTCTTAAATTTCTTTTGGTATTGGTTGATATGATTGACTTCAAACTCTCTGAAGAGCCGCTCCCTCCGGTGAATCTCCGCATTGATGGAAGCCAGCGCCCGCATGGATTGGGCCCCGTCCAGATTGGTAATGGTGCCCAGGAGATGGGGCAGGTTCTTGAAGAGGTTGGCCATGCCTCCGCCCTTGTAGTCGATGAGCAGAAAGGCTACATCGTACGGGTGGAAGTTGACGGCTAAGCTCAGGATATAAGATTGGATGGTCTCTGACTTACCTGATCCCGTTGTCCCGGCAATCAGCCCGTGTGGTCCGTGAGCCTTTTCATGCAGGTTGAGGTAGACCAGGTCTTCCTTGCCCCTGAGGCCGATGGGCACCGCCAAGCTCTTATAAGGCGCATTCTGCTGCCACTTTTGCAAGACTTGCAAATCCGAGAAGGTCTCAGCCCCATACATCTCCATAAAGGTGACCGTATCTGGGATAGAGCTTTTCAGATTCTGCAGGTGATGAAGCGGCGCCAAGGTCCGCGCGATGTCTTCCCGGTCATAGCCAGCCGGGAAATGATCCAGCTGGAAGTCGGTCTCCCGCAGGATCCCCTCTTCCATGACCAGCTGACCCGTATTGCGGTCCTTGATATTGATGACCGTCTTGATATTCTCAGACAGCGAGCTCATCACATCCTGCACGAAGATCAGCGAGCAGCCCAGATCCGTCGGGTCCTCCATGAAGAACTCCATGATGACATGGTCCAAGATCAGCTTCTCATCCGTGATGATGACCACATAATGGGGACTGTAGAGGGTCGTCTCCTGCCTAATCGCTTCTTCCTTCTGGGCCTTGCGCAGTTTCAGGATCTGATTCAGGCTGTTCAGCACCTGATCATGGGTCCGCTGATTGTAGACAAAGCCCCGCACATTGAGCTCCTGCAGGGTCGCATGCGGCAGCCAGCGCAGCCAGTCCCACTGGTCCCGCTCCTCCTCCGGCATGATGGTGATAAACTGCACATCATGATAAGAGTGGAAGACCGCCAGCTGCATGACCAAGAGCTGGAGCTGTTCCAGCACTAAGTTTCTGGGGCCGATATAGCCGACCGGCCCATGGCTGAGATTGGCCACGATGGGCAGATCCGGGATTTTCTTATGCCGGGTATAGAGGGCATAGCCCTCCTCTTCCAGCGCATCCTTCTTGCCGCTGCGCTCCTCCTGGCCATAGGTCAGCTGATAGGAGGTCGGCACCTGACCCAGACCCAGACGGTAATAGAGAAAGTCAAAGTGCAGCGGCGTCTTCTCGTAGATCCGGTGGCTGTAGCTGTCCACCAGCTCCGTCAGCTCCCCGATATTGGGGAAGTGGTAGAGCATGCCGTCGCGCTGCTCGCGCTCCAGCTTGGTCAGCTCAATAGCCTTGTCCTTCAGATAAAGCCGGTAGAGGTCCACCCGATCCTTCTTTTCCTGCTTGAATTTCTTACGGTTTTTAAAGAAAGTCCGAATAGAGAAAATCACACTGGCCCCAGACATGGCCACCGTCGCAAGGATATAGATCCCCCGCGGCTGCACCAGCGTGATCAGCACCGTCACCCCGATCATGAGCAGGGGCGGCACGACCAGCCTCAAGAGCTCATCACTGGGCTTGGTCGGTTCCTGACTGGGCGGAGTGATCCGAATCTTCTCCTCCGAGCCCCGGTAGATGATCCGCGGCGAGCGGTGGTAGTCCGGATAATCCGGATAAAAACCGTGGCGGGAAGCCGCCCGCAGAGTCAGCTCCGGCCGGACAGCCGCCGGACCGGTCACCCAGATTTCCTCCGGAAAGACCTTGAAGCAGACCGAAGCAAGGCTCAGCTCATCCCCCGCCTCCAGCAGCACTTCCCGCTCTGAGCAGCGGACATTATTGAGATAGAAAACACCGCGCAGATTGGTCAAATGCCAGCTGCCGCCCTCCCTGCGCAGCAGCAGTTCTGCCGGCAGCTCGACCTGCAGCGCCGCTCCTTTGTGATTGCTGATCAGCAGCTCCTGCCGGTCCAGCAGATCATAGACAGCCGGCTCTGAGTCGGCCTGATAGAGGGTTAGATCGCCCAGAACCAGACCGTCGGTCACGAGCCCTGTCTCTTCGCCCATCTGGTAGAAAAGCTCGTCCCCCGACAGCTGCAGCCAGATGGCCTCTTCCTGTCCGGGCAGATAGAGCTGGGCCTTTTCACTGGCCCCCAAGAGCACTTTCCTGTCCTCTGTCAGCGGCAGCTCATAGCGCAGACCGTCGTTATAGATGATAATGGTCTTGGTCATACTTACTCCTTCGCTGCACTGCTGGAGGAGGCTGCCTCACTGCTGGAAGCCGCTGTATCAGAAGCAGCACTTCCCTCACCGGAAGCCCCTGAGCTGGAGTCGCCGGTCAGAAGCTCCTTGCGGCTGTCCCAGTATTTCTTGTACTCGCCTTCCAAGGACTCAAGCTTGCTTTCTCGATCCTTACCAGACAAACTATCGTCCTCGCGCACCTGCTTCATCTCCTGCGTCAGAGCATAGATGATCAGGTCGGAATCATTGATCCGCTTGGCCGTATCCAGCGCATCCTCAAAGTCATTGCGCCCCACCTGAATCCAGTAGTTCAGATAGAGATCATCCGACTTGAGGGTCACATTATTGAGGATGACCTTGCGCTGATCGTCGGAAAACTCCATCCCCTGGATATAGGAATAGGCCAGCTCATACTTCTGCGTATTCGGCAGCGATTTCGGCGCAATCCCCTCCAGCTCATCAATGACCTGACTGTAGTCCACCTTGATAAAGGCCGTGTCCGCCTGCAGCAGCTTTTCCTTGAAAGGATTTTGAAGGAAAATCAGGTAAATCAGCGGAATGGTCAAAATGACCACAGCAGCCGTCAGCCAGATGGTCGCCAGCTTAAAAACCTTGTGCTGGCGCTTGGACACCAGAGCCAGCTTTTCCGCTTCTTCAGCGGATTTTTCGCGGTAGGATTTCTCCAAAACAGCAACTGCTGCTTCAATGCTCTCAGCCTGACGCAGCTCGACCAGAAAGTCCGGCAGCGTCTCCAGCTCCAAAGAGCCCTTGTAGAGCTCCATAAAGTCCAAGTCGGCAAAGAGTGTCACCGTGAAGCACTTGGCCTGACGCAGAAAGTCCTCTCTGGAAAGTGCCTGCGGCGTCATAATCCCCGGAACCCCGCGGTAGGCAATCCTAGCCTGAGCATCCTTGCTGATAAAGAGATTGCTGGGATGCAGCAGGAAGGTCACCGGCAGCTCCAAAGCCGCTTCCAGCGCAAAAACATTGAGAGCCAGCCGAATCCGCTCCGAAATCGTGCGCTTCTGGATATCTTCCCTTGACAGACCCAAAGGCTCGATCTGATAGCTGAAATAAACGCTGTCATGGTCAGACTTGGTCTCCTGCTCCAAAAAGAGCGGATGGTGCAGGTTCAAGATCAGCAGCTCCCGCAGATCCTGAGTGGCTACATCTGAGCGTTTGAGCGTCAGCTCCCAGTTCTTTTCATTTTTTTCATAGATAAATTCTTGTTCAGCAAATACAAATTTTTCCTCTGCCACCTTAAATCTCCTCAATCTCTACTAAATCTCCCGTCGTCACCGGATAATCCGCCAGAAGCTTGCCTTCATCCAAGATCATCCCTTTATTGACAATCCGCAGCTGATACTTCCGACGCTCTATCTGGATATTGAAAATCTGGTCAATCTCCCGGATGAAACGGCGAACCTCAATCCGTTTGGGAATGCGAATATCCACATCCTTCTCCTGCAAACGGAGTGTAATATTGATATGTCCTTCCATATTTATCTATCTCCCTTACTGATGCGAAAGCTGAGGAAAGCCGTCAGGCCGACCAAAAGCATGGCTGCTGCAAAATAGAAAACACCCGGCAGAAAGTCATTCCAGCTGCTGCCCTCATCCTGATTGTTTAAATTGCTCTGCAGCTTGGACAGTTTCTCCGTTCCCGGCTGAAACAGCTCCTTACCATGATAAATATCCGTCTTCCCCTGTATAGCAGAAAACAGCTGTCCCGCTTCCGTGGCCAACTGTTTGTTTTGGTACTGCTTCATTTCCTGAATTTTTTCCTGATTTTCGGCAATGAAAAGAGACTTGGTGCCTTCCGACTGCGCACCAAAGTTCATCTCTTGCTCCTTTTCAATCCGAGAATTATCTATCTGTAAGCTGTTGTCCCTCAAGTCATCTGCGGCAGCAGCCGGCGCCGCAAATGCAGAAAGGACCAGGAATAAAGACAGGACTTTTTTCATCATTTTCTAAACTTCCTCAGTTTTTAATGTTTTTGTCTTGATAAAGATATTGGCTGCCACCAGCAGAGCCAGAACCACAATCAGACCAAAGACAGCAAAGAAACCGGCGGTCTTTCCGTCAAAGTAGCCAGAAAGCATGCCTTCCAGCACAGACAGAGCGTTGAGATTCTTGATAAAGGCCGGGAAGCCGGTCAGGCTGGCAGTCGTACCGATTGCATTGGACAGGTAGACAAAGCTGACAATCATGAAGAAAGCCAAGCCCATTCCCAGTACGCGGAAATGCTTGAGAATGAGATACTGCCCCTGAATGAGGACAAAGCTGGCTACGACAATCAGCAGCACCCAAGACGGTACATATTCTTTTCCGACATAGAGCTGAACGCTGGAGACAATCCCGATAATCAGGCCGATTGTCAGAGACAGGAAGCCCAAGATTCCCACCGTGGTGATATCCGTATCCTGCAGCTTATTCAGCTTAAATCTGTCTTTGACCCTGCGGACAATGTTTTGCGTTGCAAAGAGATAGGCCGTAAAGAGGCTGACAATCTCCAGCAGCAGGATCCAGGTAAATGGACGGTAAACATTGACGGTGGCCTTGACAGACGAAGACGACTGGGCGACCGGACTGGACAGGAAGTCCAGCAGCACTTCATTTGGAACCCCATTCTCATAGGCATTGTTGAGCACCTTGACGAAGGATTCCACAAAGTTGCCGTTATCTTCCAATTCCTTATTGAACTGCCCCATCAGGCCCTCTGCGTCCGTTGACAGTTTTTCAGTCGTTCCCTGCGCATTTTCCAGCTCGCGGTTGAGACTGCTGAAGATCTGATTGACTGAATCCGCCGCTTCCACATTGGTCTGAGAAGAAGCCTTAACACCAGAGGTCGAAGCCAGAAGAGACGTAAATTCTGATCCCAGTGAGGTCAGATCCGCATCCGTCTTAGTCTGCGCATCTGTAGAGGTTTTCTGAGAAGTTGAAATTTCTGACAAACGTTTTTGCAGATTCTCATAAAGATTGATTTGTTCGCCAATCTCTGTTGCAAGCTTCTCATTGCTTTCTTTAATGGTTGCAAGCTTGGTTTTCAGGTTGCCGATTGTTGTATCCAACTGTTCTTTGACACCTGTATCTGGCTGACCGTCATCTCCTTGAGACAGACTCTTTTGATAAGTCGTCAGATTAGAATCAATAGCATCGCTCAAAAGAGCAGACAGAGACTCGGTCATGTCGGCATTTTTCAGCTCAGCAAATGATTGATAAGCCGCAATCAAAGAGTTAGCTCTGTCATAGGCAGAAACAATCTCCTGAACTTTAGCGCCGTAAGCTGCTGCCGTTGACTGCACATTCGAAGTGTCGACAGATACACTGGCCGCCTGTATGCCATTCAGAGAAATGGTGATGGAGCCATTGACCGGTGCAGCCGCATCATTGGCCACGCTGAACTGGACTTTAAAGCCTTCGCCATCAGCCAGAGTTACTTCTCCATTCTCCACTGCTGCACCATTGTAGGTGACAGAGTTCACTGTCACACCTTCTGGCGCTGTTACAGACACCTGTGCCTTGCTGCCGGACTGACCGGCAACCGGCCCGCTGGCCCCTGTAGCCGCTTCATCCGCCCTAGCAGCTAAAGTAGCTAATTCATCAGCACCATTTCCTTGCGGAGTTCCAAATTGAGTCAACGTTGAATAGTCAAGATTTGGTACAGACAGGCCGAACCTCGCAGCTGTTGGCTGAGAATGCGGCAGAACCGCTACTGCCTCAGCTATCTGCGCCTTTAGAGACGTTTCATAAGTGTTCAGAGCCGTCCCGAATACTGCAGTAAGCGTAATCGGTTCGCCTTCATTGATTCCATAATAGGTCCGCAGTTCGCTGGCAACAAATTCCTTAATCTGCTGCTTATGACCGTCCAGCTTCCCGCGTTCAGCCTTCAGATCAGCTTCCAGCTGCTCCAGCTGTTTTGTCACATTGTCCAAATCAGCATCATCTACTTCTTTGGTCGCCCCGAGCTGCTTAGCTAAATTGTTCTGAGTCTCCTCCAAGTTAGCATAAAGCGCCTGCGTTTCGCTGCTCAAGACATAGCTGTCCATGGCAATCAGCTGATTCATAAAGTCTGCATAGCTGGTTTGGTCGTTGGCTCTCTGCTTGACCAGATTTTCGAAATTATTTCCGTAGGCTGACTGAGACTGGTCCAAGTCATCAAAGGCCTTAGAATAGGTCTCCAGAGTCGTCTTCAGGGAGTTGTTGGCCTCCACAGATGATGAAGACATGCTGACCAGAGTCGGGAAGATATTCTTAGATCCGATTGCAGACTCCAGCAGGTTGGTCCGGTAGCTGCCGATATTGGCAATCTGCACCTCTGAGCTGGCCTGCACATTTTGCTGAGCCGTATAGAGATTGCTCAGGATGCTGGCCATATACATATCCACCAGCTGACTGTTGAGGTCAGCGATAATGTCCTTGGCCAGATTGTTGGCATCATTTTCCACCTGCAGATTGCCGGCCGCATTGACCTTATAGGTCACGGTCGTCTTGTCAGCACTGATAGCATTGACATCCAGGATTTTTTCTGAAAAGTCACTTGGAATCGTGATGGCCAGCTGGTACTTGCCGTTGCTCAGACCGCTGTCAGCAGCACCGCGCGTTACGACAAACCAGTTTTGCGAATCATCGCGCTCAATGTTTTTCACATAGCTGGCACCGAGATTGTATTCTTTCTTATCCACCCGGACAGCCTGGTCTTCATTGACAATAGCGACATTCAGCTTGGTCTGCTGACTGGTTTTCAGTTTGCTGTTATTGCTGCTGGTCGTATTCTTTTGAACCGAGATATTCAGAGCAACAACCGCCGCCAGCAAAGCAATAATTAAAACAATATTTCCTATATACTTAATAACTTTTTTATTTCCCATGAATCGTTTTCTTTTTCTGTAAATTTTGTAATCGTTAAAGGAGGAGCACATCAAAAAGACACAGATAGCCCCAACAGTCTTGTTTATTTCAGATTGTCAGAGCTTACAAATTTACTATATGAGGGGCTTCTTCCGCAGGAAGAAAGCAGCCGTCTTTTCTTCTTTTTATTCTTTACAAAAATAGGAAGGCTCTCGCCTTCCTAAAGCCACTTATAACAAAATTAACGAATTTGTGCAGCGATATCTTGGTCAGTTTGCTCAACGATGTCAGCAACTTTAACCAACTGAACGTTGATATCTTGAAGCAATTGTGCAAATTCTCTGATTTTTGGAGACAACTCGTTGAACTGAGCTTCAAAGCTGTCAAATGCAGAACCATCCCAGTTAGCAGAAATAGTTTCTTGCTCGTTAGTCAAATTAGTCAAAATTTGAGTTACTTCTTCAGAACCTTGAGTGTATCTAGTTGCAGATTGACGAAGTTCTTCTGGAGTTAATTTAATTAGTGCCATAGTTTTCTCCTTTAGCAAATTTATATAACAATTAGATTATATCAATTATTACTTTATGTTTCAAGCCTTTTTCTGAAATTTATTCAAAAAATATATTGACAACCTGTCAACCGTTTTCCCGCAGAACCTTGATCTATCAACGTTCTGTCAAGCCTGTACAGCAGGCAAAAAACTCATAATAAATGATCAGAAAAATGACAAACAGATTACTGGCTGCTTTCAAGCTCCAAATCCGCCGCCTCCAAAACCGCCTGAGCGGCATTGCGGGCATTGATGATGGGCTGCGTCAGTCTAGGACGTTCTCCCTCAGGGATGACGACCGAATCATCGCCGACCTGGGCTATCTGCGAATTAAAATTGGCTTTGGCTGTTTCCAGTGTGTCTTTTGTATCCTGCAGATTTTGACGGTAGGTCTCCCTATCCGAAGCCGGCAGCTTCTCCGCCAAGGCCTGTGTCCGCTCCCAGTAGCCGTCAGCCAGCTTGGTAAAGAGAGCTTTGAAATCTCCGACAGTCTGAGCCGCAGCAATCTCGTCATCCGTCAGCAAAGGCTCGCTGACCGCTGCTGAACTGGAAGACTGCTCCGTCTTGCTGGCCGCTGAACTTTCCGATACCGAACTGGAAGCGGATGACCCAGTGTCGCTCTTGTTGCCGCAGGCAGCCAGAGCTGTCACCGCCAGTAAAGCAAGGACTGATGAAAATAATTTTTTCTTCATAGGGAACTCCTTTATTATTATAATACAGTATTATTTTATAGGTTTTCCCTGTTTTTGTCAACCGTTTTTGTCTCCGAATACTCAATGACGGCAATCCACACTGGGCTGAAGCAGAAAGGGCGGCAGAAGTGACTCCCTGACGGCGGCGCCAGCCCCTAGGCCAGAACAGCGGACACGAGGCTGAGACAGACTCCCCTCTGCGGGTGAGGGCGCAGCCATCATGGGCGTCTTATACGGTATCTTCTAAAAGATCCATCCCTCTGTGGGTGAGGACACAGCCATCATGGGCGTCTGTCCCACCGCCTTATCAGCCAGCTCAAAGCAGCGTTATGATCGAGAGTGGAGCAGCCTCTTTATCTGCAGCCTCAGCATCTCCGCTGAAGCTCTTGGGCGCTTCCCAGCAGTCTTTTATCTGTCAGCCCCTGAGCAGCAGGCCATCATTCTGCAAACATTTCTCTTTAAAAGCCTAACGCTTCAAATACCGACTGAAAGTTGGACTGAATCTGATCCAGACTGACCGTGACTTCGGATCGGTTCTGGTTGTTCTTGACCGTAACCTGTCCGCTTTCGACTTCGCTTTCCCCCAGCGTAATCAGGGTCTTGGCCCCAAAGCTGTCAGCAGATTTGAACTGCGCCTTGAGCTTGCGATCCAGATAGTCCCGCTCAGCCGCAAAGCCTTGGGCGCGGAGAGCCTGCACCAGCTCCAGAGCGCTGCTGTTGGCGCCAGCCCCTAAGACAGCGACATACACGTCCAGGCCAGTCTCAACCGGCAGCTCCACTCCCTGCTTGTCCAGTACCAGAAGCAGGCGCTCCAGCCCCATACCAAAGCCGACACCCGGCGTTTCCGGACCGCCAAAGTAAGCGACCAAACCGTCATACCGGCCGCCGGCACAGATGGTCAGCTCACTGCCGGCCACATCAGTGGTGAACTCAAAAATCGTGTGGTTATAGTAGTCCAGACCGCGAACCATATTGGTGTTGATAACATAAGGAATGTCCAGACTTTCCAGCATGGCGCGGACGGCCTCAAAGTAGACCCGGCTGTCCTCATCCAGATAGTCCAGAATAGACGGCGCTCCTGCTACAGCAGCCTTGTCCTCTTTTTCCTTAGAATCCAGCACGCGCAGCGGATTTTCCGCCAGACGCCGCTGACTGTCCGCTGAAAGGCTGTCCTTGAGCGGTGTCAGGTAGTCGATCAGGGCCTGCCGGTAGGCAGCCCGGCTGTCCGGATTGCCCAGACTGTTGAGCTGCAGGCTGACATTGCGGATACCGATCTCCTTGAAAAACTGAGCCGCCATGGCAATCATTTCCACATCTGTCGCCGGATTGCTGGAGCCAAAACACTCCGCTCCAATTTGATGAAATTCCCGCAGACGGCCAGCCTGAGGCCGCTCATAGCGGAACATAGAGCCCATGTAGTAAACCTTGACCGGCTTTTGCACTTCCGGCGCAAAGAGCTTGTTTTCCACATAAGAGCGGACCACCGGGGCAGTGCCTTCCGGCCGCAGCGTGATATGGCGGTCGCCCTTATCGTAAAAATCATACATTTCCTTGGTGACAATATCGGTCGTATCGCCGACAGAACGGCTGATGACCTCATAGTGCTCAAAGATTGGTGTACGGATTTCACCGTAATGGTATTTCCTGAATGTCTTGCGGGCAAATTCTTCCACATACTGCCACTTAGCAGCATCCTGCGGGAGAATATCCTGAGTACCTTTAGGTTTCTGTAATTTCATCTTTTGACCTCTGCCTTCTTTCAATAAGTCCATTTTACCATAAATCGCTGTTTTTTAGGAGCGCAAAGAGAATTTTTCCAAAAGACTGGTCCGGAAGCTTGGTCTTGAAATCCGCAGCCATCACAGCAGCGCTTTGTCCATCAACTCCAGCACAGTCTCGCCGATTCTGTTTCCTACTCTTTGAAAAGCAAGAGCGGATGAAAAGAGACAGGGCTCAGACAGGCCATTGGGCCGGGCAGACTGCTTTTTGAAACTCCGCCGCTGGTCCGGCAAAATAAAATCCGTTTTCATTGCGAATCAATAACGCAGTTCTTTTACCTTGATTTCATCATATTTCAGAGGTATAGTTATAAAAAACAGCCCGCTAGCTG
>NZ_QFAY01000035.1 GCF_017884005.1 Streptococcus panodentis | reverse complement strand
CACAAACTGCGTTTGTTTTATCCCCAACCTCTCCCAGTCCCCCGGACTGTTTTGACACAAACTGCGTTTGTTTTATCCCCAACCTCTCACAGTCCCCCGGACTGTGAGAGCCTCGCGGGCTGGTAGTGAAAAGGTCTGGGAGACCTTTTCAGCCTGAGCTTAGAAACAAGAGAGTGAAGGGAACTAAATTTTTAAAAATTCTTATACGGTATCTTCCAAAAGATTCATCCCTCTGCGGGTGAGGGCGCAGCCATCATGGGAGTCTGTCCCACCGCCTATATGCTTTCTGTTTCTGATCTTTTTAAGACTTTTCTTTCTCAAACCTAAGTAAATGGAAGTGAAAAAATGCAGAAAGCGAAGAATCCAACACCCTGATTTCGGAATGTTGGATTTTTTTGAACTTCTCTCTTGACAAGTGAGTGCTTACTCACTATAATGTATTTTACAACACACAGGTGAGTGAATGCTCACTAAGGAGGAAGAAATGGAAAATCTATTAGATTTGCAGGATTTGGAAAAATCATTTGGTCATCAGCTTGTCTTAGATCATGTTGGCTTTCAGCTGCAGGCCGGGGAAATTATCGGCTTAATCGGCCCATCCGGGGCTGGAAAGTCCACCATGATTAAAACCATGCTGGGAATGGAAAAAGCAGATGGCGGTCTTGCCCTTGTATTGGCTCATGCTATGCCTAATCGTCATATTTTGGGGGATATTGGCTATATGGCACAGTCAGATGCCTTGTATGAAGCTCTTTCAGGGCAGGAAAATCTGGAATTTTTTGCCAGATTGAAAGGTTTGACAAAGAAGGAGCTGGCGCGCGATATTGCTCATGTCGCAAGGGTAGTTGATCTAACAGAACACTTGAATAAAGCAGTTTCTGGGTATTCCGGCGGGATGAAGCGGCGCTTATCATTAGCGATTGCATTCTTGGGAAATCCGAAGCTCTTAATTTTAGATGAACCAACGGTTGGGATTGACCCCTCCCTGCGAAAGAAAATTTGGCAGGAGCTGCTAATGCTCAGAGATAAGGGGATGGGCATTCTGGTAACGACCCATGTCATGGAGGAAGCGGAACTGACTGATAAGGTTGGCTTGCTTTTAGGGGGGAAGATTATTGCTTTTGACAGTCCAAGCAGGCTCAAAGAAAGTTATGGTGTATCCAGTATTGAAGAAGTCTTTTTGAAAGCGGAAGGAGAGTAGGATGAGAACAGCTGCCATTGCAAAAAAAGTATTGAAAGAATTGTTTCGTGATAAACGGACGTTGGCCATGATGTTTGCAGCTCCTGTCTTTATCATGTGGCTCATGAATCTCATGTTTTCAGCCAGCACGACGGTTGATGTAACCTTGGCCGCGCAGGATCTACCTGCTGCTCTAGTGACGCGCATGAACGAAACAGACCATGTCACAGTTGAAACCTATGACGATTTGAAAGAAGCAAAAAAGGCTCTTGCGGATGAAAAAGTGGACGCTGTCATTTCTTATAAAGATGGAAATTACACGGTCGATTATGCCAATACAGATGCTTCAAAGACGGCCTTTACCCGACAGGTTTTGCGCACAAGTCTGGTGCATGAAGGAACGGAGTCCTTGATGGCACGCGTGAAGCAAGCGCTCCCTCAAGCGGCATTCGATACTGCCAGTCCGGAAATCAAAGAAACCTATCAATACGGCAACGAAGATACGGGCTTCTTTGCCAAGATGATTCCCATTCTAATTGGCTTTGTTGTGTTCTTCTTCGTCTTTCTCATTTCCGGGATGGCGCTTCTGAAAGAACGAACCAGCGGTACTCTGGACCGCCTCTTGGCCACACCGGTCAAACGGTTTGAAATTGTCTATGGCTACATGCTGTCTTATGGAGTGATTGCGGTCCTTCAAACAGCCGTTGTCGTGCTTGCCGCTATCTGGCTGTTGGATATTGAGGTTGTCGGCAGCCTGATAAATGTTATAATAGTAAATGTCCTCTTGGCGCTTGTGGCTCTGGCTTTCGGGATTCTCTTGTCAACTTTGGCCAAATCAGAATTTCAAATGATGCAGTTTATTCCATTGGTCATTATGCCTCAACTCTTTTTCTCCGGCATCATTCCGTTGGAATCCATGGGCTCTTGGGCACAGACAGCTGGGAAATTCCTGCCGCTGACTTATTCTGGTGAGGCCATCAGCCAAATCATCCTATATGGACACGGACTGAGAGATATCCTGCCTCAAATCGGGGCTCTCCTGCTCTTCTTACTGGTCTTGACTATCCTTAATATTGAAGGCCTGCGCCGTTATCGGAAGGTATAGTCTTTTCCTTTTAGTAGTGAAACTGTTCGGGGATAGTTTCAGCCAATCGCTTAACATACAGGACGATAGGGCAGTGAGCTGCTCAAAGGCGGTGGGACGGGCTCATCAAGCATTAATCAAGCATCAAGTCCGAGCCCAGAAACGAGAGAGCAGGGCAGATTTGGGAAAGTTTGAGGCGGTGGGACAGAACTAAATTTTTAAAAATTTAGTTCCCTTCACTCTCTTGTTTCTAAGCTCAGGCTGAAAAGGTCTCCCAGACCTTTTCACTCCCAGCCCGCGAGGCTCTCACAGTCCGGGGGACTGGGAGAGGTTGGAGATAAAACAAACGCAGTTTGTGTCAAAACAGTCCGGGGGACTGGGAGAGGTTGGAGATAAAACAAACGCAGTTTGTGTCAAAACAGTCCGGGGGACTGTGAGAGGTTGGGGATGAGGAAAACAGAGTTTTCCTCAATGTAGGAACTTTTTGGAGTCTAAAAGACGAACAAAGTTGAGACTTGCTTTGCAAGTCCTATCCGCAACCTCAAAGCAGTGCTTTGAGCAATCAGCTACCGCGTCAAGAGTTTTTTGCCAAAACAAAGCGAGACTGAAGGACTTTTTATACGGTATCTTCCAAAAGATCCATCCCTCTGTGGGTGAGGGCGCAGCCATCATGGGAGTCTGTCTCAGCCTCTTCAAACCACCATTCCCTGTTTGTCAGAGCTAGGCAGAGGCGGGACAACAAAATCGAAGACTTGGTCTTGCAGATTTTGCTCTTGCCTGACATAAAAAATAGAAAGAAATAGGAAACCATTCTGAAAGGTGAAAGAATGACAGACAGTATTTTTGAAACATTTGCGGACTACTTAGAGCAGTCAGACTATCCCAAAGGAAAAAAGAAAATAATGGAGTCAGCAGTTGAGCTCTTTGCCAGCAATGGCTACAATGGGATTTCAACTCTCCAGATTGCCAAAAATGCGGGGCTCAGTCAGGCGACTTTATTTAAGTATTTTAAAACCAAGGAAGAACTTCTAGTCGCCATTCTGCATCCTGTGGTGCCGGGCCTTTTTGTCAATTTCTTTGATGATTTGCTGACTTATCACAAGACGGAGGAAATGATACACTTTTTGGTTCGTGATCGGATGGCCTTTCTTGAAAAAAATCAAGCGCTGTTTAAGATTATTCTGCAGGAACTGCTGTCAGGCCAAAAAATAAAAGAGGAGGAGCAATTTATCTGGGAAATGATGCAGTCCAAACTAGCAGCTGTCCACAATCGGCTCCTGGAGGATCCAAGAGTGAATCCGGACCTGACCCCTTTTCAGCTTATTCGCATTTCGGCCGGTCCCCTCATTGCTTATTTTGGCCAACTTTGTGTCGTGGGAAAGAATGACGGAATAAGAGAGGAAGAGTTCATCATTTTAGAAAAGCAGATTTTAGCGGGTCTTTGGAAATAGAATTGCTTGTAAGGAGCCTTATACGGTATGTTCCAATGTGAGTGAGGGCGCAGCCGTCATGGGAGTCTGTCCCATCCTCTATACAGGCAGCTCCTGCCGTCTTGTTGGCTTCTGGTTAGCGTGGATTCTCCGGTTGGAGGATTGAGATGTTCTTCTGCAAGGCATTTTATTTGACAGATGTAATGATTTTGGTTACAATCTAAATATAAAAAAGAAAGGCGGTGGGACAGAACTAAATTTTTAAAAATTTAGTTCCCTTCACTCTCTTGTTTCTAAGCTCAGGCTGAAAAGGTCTCCCAGACCTTTTCACTCCCAGCCCGCAAGGCTCTCACAGTCCGGGGGACTGTGAGAGGTTGGGGATAAGGAAAACAGAGTTTTCCTCGATGCAGGAGCTTTTTGGAGTCTAAAAGACGAACAAAAAGTCCAATCAGCTACCGCGCCAAAAGTTTTTTACCAAAACAAAGCGAGACTGAAAGACTTTTGTCTCAGCCTCGCAAAAAAAGGAGATCCATATGATTGAAATAACCTATTTAGACGCTGTCAAGCAGGAGCGGGTGATGCGGTTTGAGTCTTATCAAGATTTTGAGCAGTCCCAGCAAGCCTGTCTGATTGGGGTGGCGGATTATTATCCCGTTCAAAAGCTGACCTACAAGGGCCATGATTTGAACTATCAGGGCACTTACGGCAATGTGTTCTTTTTCCTGATGAAGCAGGATTTGAGCCAGTTTGACTAAAAATAAAGGAGAAAAAAGAATGGTAAAAGCAATTACAGATGCGACATTTGAGCAGGAAACAAAAGACGGTTTGGTCTTGGTGGACTTTTGGGCGGCTTGGTGCGGACCTTGCCGCATGCAGGGACCAATCTTGGACAAACTGTCTGAAGAACTGTCAGAAGACGAGCTGAAAATCCTGAAAATGGATGTGGACGAAAATCCAGAGACAGCGCGTGCTTTTGGGATTATGTCCATCCCGACTCTGCTCTTCAAAAAGGACGGTCAGGTCGTCAAGCAGGTGGCCGGCGTTCACACAGCCCAGCAGATCAAAGCCATTGCGGCAGAGCTGGGATGAGAAAGAAACGATTGGAAATCGGAGTTCCAATCGTTTTTTTCTTATTCATTTGCTGTGTGCTGTTTTCCGGCAGCAGCTGCCTCTTCCTCAGTCATAGTGGCAGCTCGGTCAAATCGTGTATCGTCATTTAGTTTATCTTTTATTACGTCGTTAACTCGCCTTGCCGTACTCCAGTACAGCCTGCGACTCGTTGCCTAGTACTAAAAGCAAACTATAGATGGCCGGCTGTCCAGACTATAGCGGTAAACATCTGCTGTCCCATTATGGGCAGCAGAAACCGTTCTTTCTTCTTGTGTGGCTGCCTGTGCTTCCTGAGCTCTTCGGCCTTCTTCTCTGTTAGCTCTTCTCTTTATTACTTTGGGAGGCTGGCTCGTTATCGGATCTCAGTCAGCACACCGTCCTGCATCTCGTAGACCTTATCGACCTCGTTCAGCAGGCGGGTATCATGGGTAATCATGACAACGCTCTTATGGTATTGCTGGGTCACCTCTTTGAGCAGGTGCACCACGCGCTTGGCCCGCTCTGTATCCAGACTGGCCGTCGGCTCATCGGCTAAGATAATGTCTGGACTGTTGTAAAGAGCTCTGGCGATGGCAGCCCGCTGACGCTCCCCGCCGGACAATTCCTTGGGATACTGCCGGAGTGTGCCTTTCAGGTCCAGCAGCTCAATCAGGCTATCCAGATCCAGTCTGTCTTTTTTAGATAAGCGGTCAATCAGCCGGAACTGGTCTTCGATTTTCAGGAAAGGAATCAGGTTGGAGGTCTGCAGAATAAAGCCAAAATGATTGAAACGCAGATCAGCCCGCTGTTTTTCCTTGAGCAAGGAAGTGTCTTTGCCATGCAGGAGAATCTGTCCTTCTGAAGGAGTCTGCAGCTGCCCCAGCAGAGTCAGAAAGGTTGTTTTGCCTGATCCTGACGGTCCGATAACGGCTGCAAACTGTCCTGCTTCTAATTGAAAATCCGTAGGTTTCAGGGCCTGAACCAGTGTATGTCCCTGGCCATATTCTTTTGTGACGCCTTTTAATTCTAAGATTGGCATTTATTCACCTCCGATTGCTGTAATGGGGTCAATTTTCAACACCCGATGAATGGACAGGAGACCGCCGGCCAGAGACATGAGAATGATCAGAACGGTCAGTCCTGCATAGGATGACCAATCGCTGTAAAAAGGCATGGAAGCCGGCAAAATCAGCTGGGTTCCCAACAGTGCCAAAACGGCCAGGCTAATCCCCAGAGCAGACAGGATGAAAATCTGCCAGAAGATAGAAGCAATGATCTGCCCGCTGGCAATGCCCTGAGCGCGCATGATACCATAGAGATGTGTCTTTTGAATCGTAATGATATAGGTGAAAATCCCCAATACTAAAAAGGTAATCAGAATCATGGCTCCAATCATAAAGTTGAATGTCAGCACCTGAGCCTGATAGCCGGGGATATTGTTGACCAAATCGCTCATAGAAATCTGACTGAGGCCGGCTTCCTCAATCTTCTGATGGTCCTTGACCACCAGCGCGCTGATACTTTTGACCAGACTAGAACCGTATTTCAGTTCCCTGAAATCTTCCAGTGTCATAAAAAGCACTGGCTGAGTGAAATAGCTGTTGTCCTCTGTAAAACCGACAATCTGATAGAGCTGTTCACTGCCATTGAGCTGGAGGTAGTCGCCCAGCTTGACCCCTTTTTGCTGAAGACGCTTATCTGCAACGGCTTCATGCGCAGTCTGGACGGTCCGTCCCTCGACTAAATTCGGTGCCAGAAAACTGTCCCAGTCCAGTCCAAAGACCTGAACATTGATTTTTTCGGTCCCGTCTTCGTAATTGGCTACGGCAGGCATTTGTCCCAAAGCAGCTACAGCATCCCCTTGAGCTAGCCGGCTGTACTCTTCTTCCTTGATCGTTGAAGCAGCCAGATTGTGATTGGCATACTCTGACAGAATCACTGACTCCGCCTGCCATTGGTCCAGAGCCAGCCGGTTGAGCCGAACCAGGCCGGCGGAAAGACTGGATAAAAAGAAGACCATATAAGTGATGAGAAAGACGACCGCTACGACCAGACGATAGCGTCCGCGGCTGTAGACGATTTCCTTAAAAGCTAAAAACAAGACAGTTCCCCCTTGAAAGATTATAGAATATTATACCATAAAGGCTCCAACTAAAAAATTTTTCTGCCAGTATCCGCTCCGATGTTTTTGCAGTTCTCTCTATTCCCGTTGATACTGCTGGGATGAGCCGGGCGGATAAATTAATTTAAATTTTTTGTTGGAAAATACAATATTTAAGGTATAATAAGGAGAAAGAAAATGATTCATACTCAATGAAAATCAAAAGCGGACAAGGGATATGGTTTTTTTGCTCTTCCAGAAATTGAACAGCAGAGAAACTTTCAGCCTATTATCTTGCAATCAGAACATGACAGGCCGCAGATAGGAAGTGCCATCTTTGATTTTCTTCTGGCTTCCAGCCTTTATTTATTTGAGTATAAAACGTGGTGGAAACGAGGTACAGGCTATTCTTGAGATCTTAAATCAATTCTTCTTTGTTTTTATGATGCTGACCCCCTTCATCGCTCCGCCGGTTTTTGCTTTCTTTTTGGGCTGGATGATTCCCCGGTCACAGATAACGCCCGAACGAATCATTGCGGTCTTGGTGTTTTTGATTGTTGCCTTGCTTTTGATTTCCTATTTTGCTCCTCAGCTGTTGGGCTTGGTTTTTTGGAGCCTCATCTGGTTTTTCCTAGGGCTGCTGCGGACTAAAAATTATAGCAAGTCACAGATTTTAATCAGATGGCTGATATTTGGTGTTTGTTTCAGTACCTACATTCTGCTTTATCTGTCAGTATCCAGATTTTTTTAATTCCTTATAAAAAGAAGAGAAAATCAGCTTGAATCCGTTCAAGCTGATTTTATTTCTTCATTATTCCTCCAATTCCCTGCTGTAAGCAATAATCTGCTCGACAGTGTCAGAGAGGAACTGGATCGTATCGCGGAGGGGCTTGTCGGTGGAAATGTCAGCTCCGATGATGCGGGCAGACTCGAGCGGGGTCTTGCTGCCGCCGGATTTGAGGAGTTCCAGCCAGTCACGGGCGCCGTTCTCAGAGTTTTTCAGATGCAGGTAGCCGGCCGTGGAGATGACCAGCCCTGCTGAGTAGGTATAGCTGTAAAGCCCCATATAGTAATGGCTCTGCCGCATCCAGGTCAGGGCTGCATTGTCGTCAATGTCAACGGCATCGCCCCAGAACTCGGTCAGAACATCCTTCATGATGCTGTTCAGCTTACTGGCTCCAAAGGTTCCGCCTTCTTCAATCAAAGTATAGACCTTGCGCTGGAAGGCTGCCTCCAGCAGGTGGGTGATGAAATTGTGGAAGTAGGTATCGGTCAGGCGGTGGGCCAGAGCAAAGCGTTTCTGGCGGGGATTATCAAACTGGTGTTCCAGATAATCACTGAGCAGGAGCTCGTTAAAGGTAGACGGTGCTTCGACATAGTAGGTGGACATGTGAGCATTGAAATAGCTCTGACTATTGTCGGAAAAGATAAACTGACCGGAATGGCCAATCTCATGAATGAGAGTGTAAACATCACTCATGCGGCCGGTCCAGCTCATGAGGACATAAGGATGGACCCGATAAGGGTCTGCCGCGTAGCCGCCGGAGTCTTTGCCTTCATTGGCCGCAAAGTCCACCCAGCGCTCACTTTGGTAGCGGGCGATTTCCTGACTGTACTCTTGGCCCAGCGGAGCGACAGACTTCATGACCAAGTCATAAGCGTCATCAATGCTGACTTGGGGATTGAGCTCGCTGTCAATGTCCAGCTTCCAGTCAGCAAAGGTCATCTTTTCAAGGCCGTTGACTTTGGCAACATGTTTGAGGAATTTCTGGGCAACTGGGGCAAAATCGTTCATAATCAGGTCGATTTGGCGGTCAAACATAGACCGGTCCACTTCCTGCTCAGCCAGCAGGAAGTCAAAGACAGAGTCATAGCCGCGCATGTCCGCCAGCAGCTTTTCGGACTTGACCTGGGCCAGATAGGCTGCGGCTGCTGTATTTTGGTGCTTGTGCAGCCCTGCTGAGAAAGAGCGGAAGGCTTTTTCCCGAACTTCTGCACTCTCATGATTCTGATAGAAGTTTTCATAAGTGACAAAGCTGTTTTTGTAGACTTTGCCATCGACCTCAAAGTCTGCCATGGCAAAATCGCCGGCCCGCATTTTGGTGTAAATATCCTGAGGGCTGTAAAAGACTTCGGACAGGTTGGTCAGGGCTTTTTCGACCTCTGGCCCCAGATAGTGGGCTTTTTTGATCTTGGCCTGACGGATGGCAGCGGTCAGATGGGGCAGTTTGCCAAGGGCTTCCAGCACTTCCTCATCGGCCTTGACCAAGGCATCGTCAAAAAAGCTGAGAGCTACACTGGCTTCGGTTTCAAAGTCCATGGCTGCCTGGGCAATCTGGGCAAAGCTTTCGTCGCCAAAATCAGTGGTCTGAGGCATAAAGCCGTAGTTGCCGATGTGACTGATCTGGATATAAATCTGTTCTAACTCGGCAAAGGCCCGCTCAAAATCAGCAAAGCCTGTCAGCTGGTCCTTGTAGTTGCGGCTGAATTGCGCGATGTCTTCCTTGGCTTTGTCAATAGCCCGCAGGAAATCTTCCTGATCCTGATAGAGGGCGGTCAAATCCCATAGTTCTTTTTCCGGAAATTCTGAACGTTTCTTTTGTTCAAGCATGCTTGTCTCCTTTTAGTGCAAATACTATCTCTAGTATAGCAGAAAATCGGACGAAAAAGGAGACTTTTATAACGATTTGCCCGGGGAGCGGAAAAATTCATCAATTCGTTCCAAAATCCATGAACGGTTGATTTAAATGTATGATATACTATAATTAATGAAGCATACTCAGTGAAAATCATCAGCAAACCAGGCTGCTCAACAGTCCGGGGGGTGTGAATGGAGCGGCAGCAGCAATGCTTTGAGATTGCAGATAAAGCTTCCGCAAGGAAGTCTCAGCAGTAGGCCTATTTGGTGAAAGCTTCGCTTTCTTTATCTGCAGCCTCCCTGCCTCATCGTTTCCGGGTCCGGTCTGAAAAGGTCCCCCGGACCTTCCCTGCTTTTGAATTTCTAGGCAGGGGCTAAAAAGGTCCCCCGGACCTTCCCTGCTTTTGAATTTCTAGGCAGGGGCTAAAAAGGTCCCCCGGACCTTTTTACTCCCTCAGACTGTCAAGCTGACGTGGTTTGAAGTGATTTTTCGAAGAATAGAGACAAAAAGGAGTTCTTTATGGAGTGGATAAAACTAATCGGCATTGCCATTATTGTAGTAGGTTTTATTTTGAAATTTGATACGATAGCAATGGTTGTTATTGCAGCTTTGGCTACTGCTTTGGTATCCGGTATTCCTTTCTTGGATTTCTTAGAAATTTTAGGCAAGGAATTTACCAATCAGCGAGTGCTGACTATCTTTATGGTTACGCTGCCGCTGGTCGGACTGTCTGAAACCTACGGTCTGAAGCAGCGGGCGATTCACCTGATTCAGCGCCTTAAGGGCTTAACGGCCGGAACTTTTTATACGGTCTATCTGATTATTCGCGAATTAGCGGGCTTCTTTTCGATTCGGTTGGGAGGGCATCCTCAGTTTGTTCGTCCTTTGGTCCAGCCGATGGGGGAAGCAGCTGCCCAAACTCAGACTGGCAGAGAGCTGACGGCGGAGGAAGATGAGGAAATCAAGGCGCGTGCGGCTGCTAATGAAAATTTTGGGAACTTTTTTGCTCAAAATACTTTTGTCGGGGCAGGAGGAGTTTTGTTAATTGGCGAAACCCTGAAACAGCTTGGCTATGACGGGAACTTTGCCAGCATTGCTTCAGCGTCTGTCATCGTCGCTGTGATAACAATTTTTGTCGTTAGCCTCTACAATTATCTGTTTGACAAAAAACTGCAGAAAAACAGGATGAAAAGCGGGAAAGGAGAAGAGAAATGATGGCAGAATTAGCAGAAAAATCGTTGGAAATCACCTATATTTTGATTGGGCTGCAGTTCCTGCACACAGCATACTGCGCCTATAAGGATACAAGCAATCCCGTTCGCTTTGGGACAGGTTTGTTTTGGGGGCTGCTGGGTCTGACCTTTCTGGGCGGCACTTATCTTCCCAATAAGGTGACAGGCGCTCTTGTTATTGTCATTGCCCTCCTGACTCTTTTTAAACAGGTTCGCATCGGGACGCTGCCGGCACATAGTGAGAAGGAGGCAGAAGCGAGTGCTGTTAAGCTGAAAAATCGGATTTTCCTTCCGGTCATGCTCATGTCAGTGATTGCTCTTTTAATGGCTCAGCTATTGCCAGATTTCAGCCGGGTTTCGATCAGCTTTGGTGCTATTATTGCGACTGCAGCAGCCCTCATCATCATGCGTGCGAAGCCGCAGTCTCTCTTGGCGGAGAACAACCGGATGACCCAGCAGGTCTCAACAAGCGGTATTCTGCCCCAGCTTCTGGGAGCCTTGGGAGCGATCTTCACGGCGGCTGGCGTCGGCGATGTCATCGCAAAGATGATCAGCGGGCTGGTTCCGGCAGACAGCCGATTTTTCGGAGTTGCGGCCTATGTCTTGGGGATGGTCGTCTTTACCATGATTATGGGCAATGCTTTTGCAGCCTTTACTGTCATCACAGCCGGTGTTGGAGTGCCTTTTGTTTTTGCTCTTGGCGCCAATCCTATCATTGCAGGGGCTCTTGCTATGACAGCCGGCTACTGCGGGACCTTGCTGACGCCAATGGCTGCCAACTTTAACGCTCTGCCGGCAGCTCTGATGGATATGAAAGATCCAAATGGTGTCATTAAAGCTCAGGCGCCTGTTGCCTTGATTATGATTGCAATCCATATTGCTTTGATGTATTTTTTAGCCTTTTAACATAAGGCTCAAAGAGAGGAGAAGAAACGATGAAAATTTTAGTGACCGGTTTTAATCCCTTTGGCGGAGAAATGATCAACCCTGCTTTGGAATCCGTAAAAAGACTGCCAGCCAGCATTCAGGGGGCTGAGGTCAAATGGATAGAAATACCGACCGTTTTTCATAAATCTGCTCAGGTTTTGGAAGAAGAACTGAAAGCCTACCAGCCAGATGCTGTCCTTTGTATCGGCCAGGCCGGAGGACGTACAGGTCTGACTCCGGAGCGGGTTGCTATCAATCAGGATGATGCCCGCATCCCGGATAACGAAGGAAATCAGCCGATTGATGTGCCGATACGGGCAGACGGA
This sequence comes from Streptococcus panodentis, assembly GCF_017884005.1. Lineage (GTDB taxonomy): Bacteria > Bacillota > Bacilli > Lactobacillales > Streptococcaceae > Streptococcus > Streptococcus panodentis. The sequence goes on along the minus strand of NZ_QFAY01000035.1, from coordinate 12,908 downwards.
GCCCCCGCCTACTTCAGCAGTCTGCCTATCAAAGCCATGGTAAAAGCGATTCAGGATGCTGGTCTGCCTGCGGCTGTGTCCAATACAGCAGGGACCTTTGTCTGCAATCACCTCATGTACCAAGCGCTGTACTTGGCAGACAAGCAATTTCCGCATGTCAAAGCGGGCTTTATGCATATTCCTTATATGATGGAGCAGGTAGTGGATAAACCCGATACAGCTGCCATGAGCCTGACAGACATCAGCCGAGGAATCGAAGCTGCTATCGGAGCCATTGTAGATTACCAAGATGGCGATATTCAGACGGTCGGCGGTGCAACTCATTGACAAAAACAGGGCCCTTTTTATCGGCTGCTTACAAAAAATAAGAAAAAAGACGAAGGAGGTCTGCAGGCACTGCTGCTGCAGAATGGGGCCAATCGTCTTTTTTAGATGCAATGAAAATCAACATCAGACCGGGCGGCGAGCTGCAGCTGGTACCGGAGTTCAGCCGAGCGAATAATCCTCAATGAAAAATAAGGTCCAGAGATTTCGGAATATTCTTGAGAAAAAGCTGTTTTTACCCTTTTTCTTTTAACCGGAAATATGGTAAAATAAGGTTTATACGCGCTTGATACAAAGATGAGGGTATAATAATACAGCAAGGCTGCAAGAGGCGGCGCTAAACGCTTTGGACAGCCGGCTTTCAGCCTCTTGAGCGGGTAAGATTTCTGCTTGGCTGCGTTATTGAACGCAGGCTGAATGGAGCCTGGGGCTCATTATTAGGGAAAAGAGAAGTTTTCTGGCACTTATCGAGCGAGGGCTGCGTCTGTTTCCTCTTTTTCTGCAGAAAGATTCTGCAAGCCGGACTGCCCCGCAGCATCTTTAGTGTATCTTCATCTTTGTAGCCAAGACGTATACAATACTAATCGAGCGAATGCTCAAAAGGAGTCGTCTATTTATGACAAAACAGATATTTAAGACCACTTTTGCCGGCCGCGAATTGGTGGTTGAAACCGGTCAGGTGGCCAAACAGGCCAACGGCAGCGCAGTGGTGCGCTATGGCGAAAGCACCGTCTTAACGGCTGCGACCATGTCCAAGAAGATGGCTACGGGTGATTTCTTCCCCCTGCAGGTCAACTATGAAGAAAAAATGTATGCAGCTGGGAAGTATCCCGGCGGCTTCAACAAGCGTGAAGGCCGTCCTTCTACCGATGCGACCCTGACCGCCCGTCTGATTGACCGCCCAATCCGTCCTATGTTTGCGGAAGGCTTCCGCAATGAAGTGCAGGTCATCAATACTGTGCTTTCCTATGATGAAGATGCTTCGCCGCAAATGGCGGCCATGTTTGGCTCCTCTCTGGCCCTGTCTGTCTCTGATATTCCTTTTGACGGCCCTATCGCAGGGGTACAGGTAGGCTATGTGGACGGAGAATTTGTCATCAATCCGACCAAGGAGCAAAAAGCTGTCTCCTTGCTGGAATTGACGGTAGCAGGGACCAAGGATGCCATCAATATGGTAGAGTCCGGCGCCAAGGAACTGCCAGAAGCAGTGATGCTGGAAGCCCTGCTCAAAGGCCATGAAGCAGTCAAAGAGCTGATAGCCTTCCAAGAAGAAATCGTGGCAGCAGTCGGCAAGGACAAGGCTGAGGTCGAGCTGCTGCAGGTGGACCCAGCTTTGCAGGCAGAGATTGTGGCCGCCTACAACAGCGACCTGCAGCAAGCCGTTCAGGTGGAAGAAAAGCTGGCGCGTGAGGCCGCTACCCAAGAGGTCAAAGACCAAGTGACGGCTGTTTACGAAGAGAAATATGCAGACCATGAGGACTTTGACCGCATCATGCGGGATGTGGCGGAGATTCTGGAACAGATGGAGCATGCGGAAGTCCGCCGCTTGATTACAGAAGACAAGGTCCGTCCGGACGGCCGTAAGGTCGATGAAATCCGGCCGCTGGATGCGGAAGTAGACTACCTGCCCCGCGTGCACGGATCCGGTCTCTTTACCCGCGGGCAAACTCAGGCTCTGTCTGTCCTGACCTTGGCACCGATGGGCGAGACCCAGATTGTAGATGGGCTGGATCCGGAATACAAGAAACGCTTTATGCACCACTACAATTTTCCGCAGTATTCAGTCGGTGAGACGGGCCGCTACGGTGCGCCGGGCCGCCGGGAAATCGGTCACGGTGCCTTGGGTGAGCGGGCTTTGGAGCAGGTCCTGCCGAGCCTGGAGGACTTCCCTTATGCCATCCGGCTGGTAGCAGAAGTACTGGAGTCAAACGGTTCGTCCTCTCAGGCATCAATCTGTGCAGGCACGCTGGCACTGATGGCCGGCGGTGTGCCCATCAAGGCACCGGTTGCCGGAATTGCTATGGGACTGATCTCAGACGGCAGCAATTACACGGTTCTGACCGACATCCAGGGGCTGGAAGACCACTTTGGCGATATGGACTTCAAGGTGGCGGGAACCCGTGAGGGGATCACAGCTCTGCAGATGGATATTAAGATAGCGGGAATCACAGCGGAAATCCTGACAGAAGCGCTGGCTCAGGCCAAGAAAGCCCGTTTTGAAATTCTGGATTTGATTGAAGCGACCATTCCAGCTCCGCGGCCTGAACTGGCTCCGACCGCTCCGAAAATTGATACTATTAAGATCGATGTGGACAAGATTAAGATTGTCATCGGCAAGGGCGGTGAGACCATTGACAAGATCATCGCTGAAACCGGCGTTAAGATTGATATTGACGACGAAGGCAATGTAGCCATTTACTCCAGCGATCAGGATGCCATCAATCGGGCCAAGGAAATCATCGCAGCTCTGGTCCGTGAGGCTAAGGTAGATGAGGTTTATCATGCCAAGGTAGTCCGCATTGAGAAGTTCGGTGCCTTTGTCAATCTCTTTGACAAGACCGATGCGCTGGTCCACATTTCAGAAATGGCCTGGACCCGCACCAACAATGTAGAAGATCTGGTGCAAATCGGTGATGAAGTGGATGTTAAGGTGATCAAGATTGATGCCAAGGGCCGGGTAGATGCTTCTATGAAGGTGCTGCTGCCCCGTCCGCCAAAGTCTGATAAGCCAAGAAAGCACCATGACAAGCCTCACCATCCTAAGGCTCATAAGGAGCAGCAGGAAACAAAGGCAGAAAAGCCGGAAGGATAATGGAAAAAGAGGGATAGACTGTCCGTCTGCAAGAAAAAGACCTTTGGCAGGCGTTCGGACAAATCCCTTGTTTTTAAAATCATAAAGGAGAAGAAGATGGGTTGGTGGAAAGAAACCATTGATATAGTAAAAGAAAATGATCCAGCAGCTCGTACTTCGCTGGAGGTTGTCCTCACCTATCCGGGGGTTAAGGCCTTAGCAGCCCATCGGATTTCCCACTTTTTGTGGAAGCACGGCTTTAAGCTTCTGGCACGGATGAACAGCCAGTTCTGGCGCTTTTGGACCCAGATTGAGATTCATCCCGGTGCTCAGATTGAGTCCGGTGTCTTTATCGACCATGGCAGCGGCCTGGTCATCGGCGAAACAGCCATTGTCGAAAAAGGAGCCATGCTCTACCACGGTGTGACGCTGGGAGGAACCGGCAAGGACACCGGCAAACGCCATCCGACGGTTCGCCGGGGAGCTTTGATTTCTGCCCATTCGCAGGTGATCGGTCCGATTGAAATCGGCGAGAAAGCCAAGGTCGGGGCCGGAGCGGTTGTCGTAGCGGATGTACCAGCTGATGTAACGGTGGTCGGGATTCCGGCCAAAATCGTCCGGGTTCACGGCCAGAAGGACGAGCCGGCTATCCACGAAGAAGAGGAAAAGCGGGAATACTATCTGGACAAGCTGGAGCAGGCCCGCGAGGCCAGCCATCATTCGTCGGGGCTGTAGAAAAGCTGTCAGGCTTTGTTGGCCAAGTTATTGAAGTGAAAATTATGACAGGAGGAGACGACTGTGTCAGATTTATCAGACGCTATTTTGAACCAGGCAGTCCTTGAACTGAAAGACCGCTTGGACAGTCCTGCCAAGGAGCGCTTTATCAAACTCCCGCTTAGCCACCAGCGAGAATGGGCTCGCTATATCAGTGAGGCCAAAAAAGATGAGACCAAGCTGCGCCGCATTGAGAAGATGAAGCGGGATTTGCTGGACTCATAAGAAAGGGACGGTTTATGCTGCTGGAAGAATTTGAAAACGTGCCTGGGGTCATTGAGCCGACGGATAAACAGATACTGGAGCCTGGACAGATTTGCGACACCATCATCCTGTCCTTTAATGGTCAGATCATTGAGCGCTTGCTGGAGTCGGATGCGGTCCGGCCAGGCGGCCATCTCAAGAGCCTCAATGGCCTGCATTCTTGGTATATTTATCAGCAAGGAGATATTGAAGTGGCAGTCATGCTGGCGCTCATCGGGGCACCCATGACAGTCGGGCAGTTGGAAGAATTGGCAGCCAGAGGCTTCAAAAACTTTATTGTACTGGGTTCCTGCGGTGTCTTGGACCGGGGGATTGCGGCGGACAGGATTATCCTGCCGGCTGCTGCCCTGCGAGATGAAGGGACCAGTTACCACTATGCTCCGGCCAGTCCGGAGATTGCCTATGATGAAGTCTTGCTGGCCAAGATGGAAGCCATCTTTGATAAGCACAATATCGAGCATATCCGCACCAAGTCTTGGACGACTGATGCCTTTTATCGAGAAACGCCTGATAAGGTCAAGCGTCGCTTGGCTGCTGGAGCCAAAGTGGTGGATATGGAAGCTTCGGCGATTATGGCCTGGAGCCAGTTTCGTAAGACCAAGGTCTATCAATTCTTCTATACGGCTGACTATGTGGATCATCATAACCGAACCTGGGATGCCCGCCATGCAGAGCGGATAGCTGATGCCATGACTTTTTTCACTGTCGCTTTGACAATAGCAAAGGAACTAGAAAGGTAACTACAAGAATGGCAGTATATTTTTACGGCTGTATCACCATGGATGGCTACTTGGCAGACAGCCAGCACAGGATAGACTGGCTGCATCAGCTTGGTTCTGTAGAGGATACAGGCTATGATGACTTTTACAGGCAAATGGATATCACCATCATGGGCAAGCGGACCTTTGAGGAAATCCAAGATTTGCAAGATGTAGAAAGTTTTTATCAAGCTACGGAAAACTATGTCTTTACGCATGATAGGCACCTGCCTGTCAGCAATTACCAGCCAGTAGCTGGGGATGTGGTGGACTTTGTTCACCAGATTGACAAAGGCAAAAATGTCTTTGTGATTGGTGGTAATTCCTTGGTAGGACCGCTCTTGGATGCGGATCTTTTCGACCACCTCATTATTCAGATAGCGCCCCTTATCCTAGGAAAGGGGGTTCCCCTCTTTACCCAAGAGGAAGGGCAGCGCTTTTACCAACTGGATAGCCTCAGACAATTTGGCCCTTTTGCAGAGCTGGTTTTCAGCCGAAAAAGTCAGAAATAGAGAAGGGAGTGGACCGCATGATTAAAATTTACGACACCATGACCCGCAGCCTACGTGAATTTGTGCCCATTGAGGAGGGCAAGGTTCGCATGTATGTCTGCGGGCCCACGGTTTATAACTATATCCATGTCGGCAATGCCCGCTCAACAGTAGCTTTTGACACGGTTCGTCGCTATTTTGAGTATCGGGGATTTGAGGTCAATTATATTTCCAATTTTACAGATGTAGATGATAAAATTATCCATCGAGCCAAGGAAGAAGGCATCACTCCCAAAGAAGTGGCTGACAAGTATATCGCAGCTTTTCGTGCTGACGTTGAGCAGCTAGGTGTTAAGCCGGCTATTCAGCATCCGCGAGTGATTGACTTTATGGAGGACATCATCCGCTTTGTGGCGGACTTGGTGGCCAAGGGCTATGCCTATGAGTCTGAGGGCGATGTCTACTTCCGTGTGGAAAAATCTCACAATTATGCCAAACTAGCCAACAAAACCTTGGCAGACTTGGAGTTAGGTGCTTCCGGGCGGACAGATGAGGAGACAGCCCGCAAGGAAAATCCAGTGGACTTTGCCCTTTGGAAGGCAGCCAAGCCGGGTGAGATTTCCTGGGACAGTCCCTGGGGTGCGGGCCGGCCGGGCTGGCATATTGAATGCTCGGTCATGTCCACTAGTATTCTGGGCGACACCATTGATATCCACGGGGGCGGGGCAGACCTAGAGTTTCCTCACCATACCAATGAAATCGCCCAGTCGGAGGCCAAAACCGGCCAGACCTTTGCCAACTACTGGATGCACAATGGTTTTGTCAATATCGACGATGTCAAGATGTCCAAGTCTTTGGGCAACTTTATCACTGTGCACGACGCCCTCAAGACTATTGACGGTCAGGTGCTGCGTTTCTTCTTTGCTACCCAGCATTACCGCAAGCCGATTAATTTCACAGAAAAAGCTGTTCATGATGCAGCGACCAATCTCAAATATTTGAAGAACACCTATGAGCAGCCTTTTACCGGTCAGGCAGACTCTGCTCAGCTTCAGGCTTTTCTGGACAAATTTGCCGCAGCTATGGACGAGGATTTCAATGCAGCCAACGGCATTACCATGGTCTTTGAGCTGGCTAAGTGGATCAACTCTGGTAACTACACCGCTGAAGTTAAGGCGGCCTTTGCCAAGCTTTTGGAAGTTTTTGGGATTGTCTTTGTGGAGCAGGCGCTGGATGCGGATATTGAGCAGCTGATCGAGGAACGTCAGGCTGCGCGTGCAGCCAAGGACTTTGCCCGGGCTGATCAAATCCGGGACCAGCTGGCAGAACAGGGCATCAAACTCTTGGACACCAAGGACGGAGTGAGGTGGACCCGTGACTGATGTCAACCTGATCAACGGCATTGCCCTGGCCTTTGAAGGTGACGCGGTCTACTCTATGTATATCCGCCGCCACCTGATTTTCCAAGGCCTGACCAAGCCCAACCAGCTCCACCGGGAGGCGACCAAGTATGTCTCGGCCAAAGCCCAGGCCAGTCTCATCTCCCGCATGCTGGAAGAGGGCCTCCTGACGGACAGGGAAGAAGAACTCTACAAGCGCGGCCGCAATGCCAACAGCCACACCAAGGCTAAGAATACCGACATCGTCACCTACCGCATGTCCACCGGCTTTGAGGCGGTCATGGGCTATTTGCACATGACCGAGCAGACCGAGCGGCTGGAAGAGCTGATTGACTGGTGCATTCGGTGTGTGGAGGGGGAGTAATAAAGCAAGGAGTCTGCATCAAAGTTTTTAAGGGCACTCAAAAACTATTTATATTATTCGACCTTTAATTATAAGTTGGGTATTTCTGATTTAACAAAAGATCAGGATGTATTAAGTAAAGTTTCTTCAGATGTTGAATTTTATAAACATACTATGTATCGTCTTCTTTTAAATACCAATAGTCATTTTGAAGAGATAATGAAATCCTCTGAGGGGTAAGTAGATCCTTTTGGAGAAGAAGAAAAAAGGAAATTGCGAAATTTGTTTTAAAATTACTCTATGAATTGGATTCTGTTCACTTAATGAAACATTTTAGGTAAAGTAAAGAAGAGGTTTTAGAGGTGTGTAAAATAGAATGAAAATACTTTTATGTTACCATCTAAAAGCTTAATAATTTCAATATACTTTAGAAAGAAAACTAGCTGTCTTCTCAGGCGGCTAGTCTTCTTTGTAATTCCTATAAAATTCCACCTTAATCTGAATAAAGGTTTCCAGATCCCGCAGGAGCTGCAGGAGCATAGCCCGGGTTTCAAATTCCTGACGAGTCTTAGGCAAGGGCCTTTCGCGAAAAATTGCTAGATAGTTTTTAATTTCATCCAGTAGACTGTGGGCGGAATTTTTTTGGCTGAGTTGTTCGGCTGTCTGAGAGAATAGTCGTGCCAATATAATGCTTTCGCTGGCAGCTAGTTGACAGTTATTGATATTCTGGGCCATATCTCGTAAAATATGATTCTGAGCTTGTCGCATTTCAAAATAATGAATGCGATAGTTAGTCTGATGAAAGAGATGTTGGAATGGTCTAAATAGACTAGCTGTAGGGCTTCTTGCAACATCTTGTCTAGCTCGTTGATGAGAATGACTTCGTTTCGACCGTCACCTTTAGATAAAAAGTATGCAAAACGCCAAAGAATTTTTTTCAGTTGTTCTTCTACTTGTTCGTGATAGTCATCAATTTCTTTCTGGCGAGACGGCATGTAGAGATTGGCCAAAAGGGCAAAGCCTGTTCCAATCAAAAAGAGGGTCAGCTCATTTCCCAGCAGCGCCCAAGAGGTAGATTGCTCCAAGAGCAGATGGGTGACCAGCACTGTACTGGGCGTGATACCGATTTCCCAGCCCCATAGATAAGCCAACGGCACATAGAGGGCAATATAAATTGCTAGGGCAAAAAGATTGTAGCCCAGCAGCAGGAAAGCTAGGCTGCCAACTGCTAAAGCCAGAATGGTAGAAAGAAACCGCTGTAGGGCCAGCTTGGCGGTACTGCGCCGAGTATCTGAAATACTCAAGATGGCGATGATTCCTGCCGAAGTTGCGTATTCCAATCCTAAAAAATCAGCCAGCAAAGCCGCTAGGCAAGTGGCAAGAGCAAGTTTAATCGTTCTTTGAAAAAGCGGCATGGCAACCTTTCTAAATTATAAATTGTCACTATTAAGATGATTTGGTTCTATAAATCTTGATTTTTCGTTAACGCAGATAAGAATTTACGGAAATAAGGAGTGTATTTTACAAAAGTTTAAACGCAGAGTGAAGAGAAAAGGAGATTTTAGAAGGAAAGTCCATCTACGACTACCTATTCTTAATGCCCTTAGAGATTGAGGAGATACATGGCGATTAAATCAAGTGCAGCGATCAGTAAAAAAGCAGTGGCCCATTTAGCTGGATAGGTCATATAAAAGAAAAAAACAGTGAGTGAGTACAGGAAAACTTCCAGACTGAGCTTTCCCCAGCTGCTTAGTGCCTGACTGGACTTAGGAGCGCCATAGCGTGCCCATAGAAAGCCAACCAAAAGACAGGCAAGAAAACTAAGGCATTTCTTGAGTAATGTCGGGGCTGTAAAACTGCCGATGAGGAGACCTAAGAGAGCTGTTATCTCCAGCAAAAAGCGAATCAGAAGAATGGCGGAAGCTAAAACAGTCATTAGTTTTCTCCTTGTTTGAAATATGTTTATTATACCACACCCTGTGGATTTTTCCAATAACTTTCTCTGATACTTGCCAGGGTTTGCTTTTATGATATACTAGTAGCATGGAAAAAAACGATATTGTCTACGGTGTGCATGCGGTGACAGAAGCACTCGCCGCCAACACTGGAAATAAACTCTACATTCAGGATGACCTGCGAGGCCAAAAGGTCGATACAATCAAGAATCTGGCAGCGGAAAAAAAGGTATCTATTTCCTGGACACCTAAAAAAACCTTGAAAGAGATGACGGATGGAGCGGTCCATCAGGGCTTTGTCCTGCGGGTAGCGGAGTTTGCCTATACTGACTTCGAGGTTCTGTTGAAAAAAGCAGAGCAGGAAGACAATCCTCTGCTGCTTATCTTGGACGGTCTGACCGATCCGCACAATCTGGGCTCTATCCTGCGGACAGCGGACGCAACCAAGGTGACCGGGGTCATCATCCCCAAGCACCGGGCGGTCGGTGTGACACCAGTCGTAGCCAAGACCTCGACCGGGGCAGTGGAGCACATTCCCATCGCCCGCGTGACCAATCTCAGCCAGACTTTGGATAAGCTCAAGGAGGCTGGCTTCTGGATCTTTGGCACCGATATGGAGGGAACCCCTGCCCACAAGTGGAATACAGCCGGCAAACTCGCTCTGATCATTGGCAATGAAGGCAAGGGAATCTCTGCTAATATCAAAAAGCAGGTAGATGAGATGATAACGATTCCCATGGACGGCCATGTCCAAAGCCTCAATGCCAGCGTGGCAGCCGCTATTCTCATGTATGAAGTCTTTCGGAATCGGTTGAAATAAGATGCCCTTAAAAAGAAAAATCCTTTTAGTTGACGGCTACAATATGATTGCCTTCTGGCAGGAGACACACCAGCTCTTTGCCCGCGGCGATTTGGATGCGGCCCGCACCATTCTGCTGGACAAACTCAGCAACTATGCCAGCTTTGAAGAGCTGGAGATTATCTGTGTCTTTGATGCCCAGTACATGCCGGGGATTCGTCAGTCTTATGAAGCATTTCAGGTGACAGTGGTCTTCACTGAGGAAGAAGAAACGGCTGACGACTATATCGAACGTTTAGCCGCTGAGCTCAATACCCCCCGCAATCAGGTGTCCGTCGCTACCAGCGACCTTAATGAGCAGTGGACGGTCTTTGCGCAGGGAGCTTTGAGAGTATCCGCCAGAGAGCTGGAAAAGCGGGTAGCCGATACCAAGTCGGATCTCAATCAGGTATCCGACCAAATCAGCAGTGCCAAGCCGCCTCTGCGGCCCATGGACAATCCGTCCCTGCGGGCGTTACAAAAAATGATGGAGAAAGAAAAACATGACCTTTAAAATATTAACAGACTCAACGGCAGACCTGCCGGAAAACTGGACTCAGGAGCAGGGGATAGAGGTCCTGGGCCTGACCATTCAGCTGGACGGCCGGACCTATGAAACGGTCGGACCAGACAGGCTGACCAGCGACCAGCTTCTAGCCAAGATGGAAGCCGGCAGTCAGCCGACCACCAGTCAGATCAATGTCGGCCAGTTTGAAGAAGCCTTTCGCACTTACGCCAAGGAGGGGACGGCGGTCCTCTATGTGGCCTTTGCCTCGGCCCTGTCGGGAACCTACCAAAGCGCTGTCATGGCCCGGGACATGGTTCTGGAGGATTTTCCGGATGCGTTGATTCGTATCATTGATACCAAGGCTGCTTCTATGGGGGAAGGCCTCTTGGTCATGAAGGCGGCCGAAGCCAGAGCGGCTGGCAAGAGCCTGACAGAAACAGCGGTTCTGATTCAGAGCCTCGTCCCCAAGGTCAAAACCTACTTTCTGGTGGATGATCTCAACCACCTCATGCGGGGCGGCCGTATTTCCAAGACTGCAGCCCTCATGGGCAGTCTGGTCAATATCAAGCCCATCATTGCCGTCAAGGGAGATGGGACACTGGATTCTGTCGCTAAGGTCCGCGGCAAGAAGAAGGCCCAGGCCGAGGTAGTCCGGCTGACTCTGGATGGGATTGCGGATCCGCGGGTCGTTATCGCCTATGCCGGTGAAAGAGAAACGGCTGAAAATCTCAAAGAGCAGCTGCTGGCTTCTGATCAGGTGACCGAAGTCCTTCTGGTACCGCTGGGGCCGGTCATTTCGACCCACACCGGGCCGGGCACTCTGGGGCTTTTCAGCATCGCTGCAGAAAATCAGGATTAGAAGATTTGAAATCGCTATTTTGCAAATATTTCTTTCAAATCTATTGCTTTTGCCTCCTATTTTTGATATGATAGAAGGCGGTATTGTTTACCCCATTTGTAAGGCCCCGGAACCTTTCAAATAACTCGCGGACCGGAACATCCGCCCTGTAAACAAAAACGATATTCATAGGAGAAATCATGAACAAAACAACCTACATGGCTAAGCCAGGTGAAGTTGAACGCAAATGGTATGTAGTGGATGCTACGGATGTCCCTCTTGGACGCCTTTCTGCTGTTGTTGCAAGCGTACTTCGCGGAAAAAACAAACCGACCTTTACCCCTCACACTGATACTGGCGATTTCGTCATCGTTATCAATGCTGAAAAAGTAAAACTGACTGGTAAAAAAGCAACGGATAAGATTTACTACACCCACTCTATGTATCCAGGCGGACTGAAGCAAATCTCTGCTGGTGAACTGCGCTCTAAAAATGCTGTCCGCCTGATTGAAAAGTCTGTCAAGGGAATGCTTCCGCACAACACTCTCGGACGTGCTCAAGGCATGAAACTGAAAGTATTTGTAGGCGCTGAGCATACTCACGCTGCCCAACAGCCAGAAGTTCTTGATATTTCAGGACTTATCTAAGGAAAGGAACACATAAGCCATGTCACAAGCACAATATGCAGGTACTGGACGCCGTAAAAACGCTGTTGCACGCGTTCGCCTTGTTCCAGGAACTGGTAAAATCACTGTCAACAAAAAAGATGTAGAAGAGTACATCCCCCACGCTGACCTCCGTCTGGTTATCAACCAACCATTCGCAGTGACTTCAACTGCAGGCCAATACGACGTTTTCGTAAACGTTAACGGCGGCGGCTACGGCGGTCAATCAGGAGCTATCCGTCACGGTATCGCCCGTGCCCTGCTCCAAGTAGACCCAGACTTCCGCGACTCACTCAAGCGCGCAGGCCTCCTGACCCGTGATGCCCGTATGGTAGAGCGGAAGAAACCAGGTCTTAAGAAAGCTCGTAAAGCTTCACAATTCAGTAAACGTTAATTCGCAAGAATTACCATACTTACAAAGAGCACCTTTTGGGGTGTTCTTTTTTTGTTTAGATACTAAATTGGGGCCAATTGACGTAGTTGTTGCGACTTTAGTCGCTTACAAATACGGCTGCAAAGAACCGAAGGTTCGTGCCTCAAAACGTTAATCAATACGATACTATCAACGTTTCAAGACATTCAAGAGAACTCTCTTGGGTGTCTTTTTTGATGCAAAAATCTAATGTTACTAAAGTATCGCTTAAATTCTACTAGCCATGCAACGGGTAAGCCGTATTCAAGGTAGTTCATATTTATTTCTCCTTTGATATTTAAAATAGCATTAGTACACATAATGCGTTGAGAAAGTAAAATATACCATTTATTATAATAAATAGTTGGTTTCTTTCAAGAAAAAAATACATATTTTTCGGAAAAAAGCACGTGAAAAATAATCTAAGAATCAATAACGCAGTTCTTTTACCTTGATTTCATCATATTTCGGAGGTATAGTTATAAAAAACAGCCCGCTAGCTGAACGTGTTTATCACGTTTTCCAGTGGGCTGTTGTCTGTTTTGGG
>NZ_QFAY01000034.1 GCF_017884005.1 Streptococcus panodentis | reverse complement strand
GCTTTTGAGCAATCAGCTACCGCGTCAAGAGTTTTTTTCCAAAACAAAGCGAGACTGAAGGACTTTTGTCTCAGCCTAACTGCTAAAAGCAAACTAGAAGACTGTATCCCTGTTAAGAAACGATTCTGTTCGCTGTCTCTCGCTCTTCAAGGAAAGCAATAGAAAGAAGAATCGGCCGTTTTCGAATAAGTCTGCTATCATCAGCTCCTCTGGTCTGCTTCATTTGCCGGCCCGAAACAGTCCTGGAGCTGACGAAGTTTGAAGAGATTGTCGAAAGAGTATAAGAGTTAGAGAGCGGGGCTTTTTGAGGTCTCGCATGAAGCTTGTATAAGGATTGGAAAGAATTTCAAGGCTCACAGGAGTCTTTTTTGTTTGCTGTAATCATAATTTTAAAAATATTGATTATTTTAAACAAAAATCATTGACAAAGAGATAAAAAAGGTGTATATTATGCTTGTAAGAAACAAATGGTGTTTCTAATAAACAAAATTCTGCGCAGATAAATCAAAAAAAGGAGAAGAAGAATGGCAATTATCATTGGAGCAGACGCTGCTGGTTTAAGATTAAAAGATCTTGTAAAAGATTTTCTGCAAAAGGAAGGTTTCCAAGTCCGTGATGTAACAGCAGAAGGACAGGACTTTGTCGATGTGACACTGGCAGTAGCCGGTCAGGTCAATGAAGAGGAAGGCAATCTGGGCATTGTCATTGATGCCTATGGGGCAGGGCCTTTCATGGTCGCCACCAAAATCAAGGGGATGGTGGCAGCGCAGGTGTCAGATGAACGGTCAGCCTATATGACCCGCGGCCACAATAATTCACGCATCATTACTATGGGAGCTGAAATTGTCGGAGATGAGCTGGCCAAGAACATTGCCAAGGGCTTTGTCAACGGCAAATACGACGGCGGCCGTCACCAAATCCGTGTGGACATGCTGAACAAGATGTGCTAAGAGAAAGGAAGGACAAAGATGAAAATTGCGATCGGATGTGACCATATTGTCACCAATGAGAAAATGGCGGTAGTGGATTTCTTAAAGTCAAAGGGCTATGAGGTGCTGGACTTTGGGACTTACGACCATGTCCGCACCCACTATCCTATCTATGGCAAGAAGGTGGGCGAAGCAGTAGCCAGCGGTCAGGCTGATTTGGGAATCTGTATCTGCGGAACGGGAGTCGGCATCAACAATGCCGTCAACAAGGTGCCTGGTATCCGTTCCGCTCTGGTCCGTGATATGACGACGGCCCTCTATGCCAAGGAAGAGCTCAATGCCAATGTCATCGGCTTTGGCGGCAAAATCACTGGTGAGCTGCTGATGTGCGATATTATCGAGGCTTTTATCCATGCTGACTATAAGCCAAGCGAAGAAAATAAGAAATGGATAGCCAAAATCGAGCATGTGGAGACCCATAATGACCGCCAAGCGGATGAACATTTCTTTGCAGAATTTCTGGAAAAATGGGAACGCGGTGACTATCACGACTAAGGAGACGGGCCTATGATTTTAACGGTTACGATGAACCCTTCGATTGATATTTCCTATCCGCTGGCTCATTTCAGGCTGGATACGGTCAATCGGGTGGCAGATGTTTCAAAAACGGCTGGCGGCAAAGGGCTCAATGTCACCCGGGTTTTGGCCGAATGCGGGGAAAATGTGCTCGCAACCGGCCTTATCGGCGGAACGAACGGCCAGTTTCTGCTGGACCATTTACCTTCCGGCGTTCAGCCTTTCTTCTATACTATTCAGGGTGATACCAGAAACTGCATTGCTATCCTGCATGAAGGGCAGCAGACAGAGATTTTAGAAGCCGGTCCGACTGTTTCAGCGGCGGAAGCTGATGGCTTTCTGCATCACTTTAGACTGCTGATGAAGTCAGCTCAGGTCATTGCCCTTTCGGGCAGCCTGCCGGCGGGGCTGCCGGTGGACTACTATGCTCGCTTGATCAGTATTGCCAAGGAAGAAAAGCGCAGGGTGGTGCTGGACTGTTCAGGAAAAGCCTTAGAGGCAGTTCTCCAATCCGACTGCAAGCCGACGGTCATCAAGCCCAACAGAGAGGAGCTGTCTCAGCTCTTAAATCGGGAGGTTTCGGCAGATTTGGAGCAGCTGAAATCCGTTTTGAGCGATCCCCTTTTTGCCGGTATTGACTGGCTAATCGTCTCCTTGGGAGCCGACGGTGCCTTTGCCAAGCACGGCAGCACTTTCTACAAGGTTCAGATTCCAACGATTGAGGTGGTCAATCCTGTCGGTTCGGGGGATTCGACCGTTGCTGGCATTTCCTCCGCTCTTCAGCATGCCAAAGAGGATGAGAGCCTGCTCAAGCAAGCCATGGTTTTGGGGATGCTCAATGCTCAGGAAAAAATAACTGGACATGTCAATCTGGCCAACTATGACACACTTTATCAGCAAATCACAGTAAAAGAGGTATAAATATGGTACTGACAGCACAAAAACGAAAATATTTAGAGAAATTATCTGACGAAAAGGGCATTATCTCCGCTCTGGCCTTTGACCAGCGGGGGGCTCTCAAGCGCCTCATGGCTCAATACCAAGAAGAAGAGCCGACAGTGGCGCAGATGGAGGAGTTGAAAGTCTTGGTGGCAGAAGAGCTGACCCCATACGCTTCCTCCATGCTGCTGGATCCCGAATACGGCCTGCCTGCGACCAAGGTCTTGGATAAAGATGCCGGTCTTTTGCTGGCTTATGAAAAAACCGGCTATGACACCTCCAGCACCAAACGCCTGCCGGACTGCCTGAATCTCTGGTCAGCCAAGCGCATCAAGGAGCAGGGGGCAGATGCGGTGAAATTCCTGCTCTACTATGATGTGGACGGTGATGCAGCAGTCAACCAAGAAAAGCAGGCCTATATTGAACGGATCGGTTCGGAGTGTGTGGCAGAGGATATTCCTTTCTTCCTTGAGATTTTGGCTTATGATGAAAATATTGCGGATGCTTCCAGTGCCGAATATGCCAAGGTGAAGCCTCGCAAGGTCATTGAAGCCATGAAAGTCTTTTCTGACCCACGCTTTCATATTGATGTCCTCAAGGTTGAAGTGCCGGTCAATGTCAAATACGTTGAAGGCTTTGGTGACGGAGAAATCGTTCATAGCAAGGAAGAAGCAGCAGCTTTCTTCAGGGAGCAGGATCAAGCGACCAGCCTGCCTTATATCTACCTGAGTGCCGGTGTGTCTGCCAAGCTCTTCCAGGAAACGCTGGTCTTTGCTCATGAGTCAGGAGCTAACTTTAATGGCGTTCTTTGCGGCCGCGCCACCTGGGCTGGCTCTGTGCAGGCCTATATTGAAGAGGGCGAAGCTGCAGCGCGTGAATGGCTGCGCACCACAGGCTTTGAAAATATTAACGAACTGAACAAAGTCCTGCAAACAACTGCCACTTCCTGGAAAGAGCGGGGGTAGAAAAGTAAGTCATTGATAGAAAATCTGATGCTATTTCTATCAATGGCTTTTTTTAAAAAATAAATTGTTAAAAAAATCACATAATTACTTTACAAATTATTATTTTAAGAGTATAATAGCTGTGAAATTTGAATAAGGTGGATCGTAACGTAAAGGCGAGACCGCAAATAGACTAAGTTTACTTGGCTTATTTGTGGTCTCTTTTTCTTTGCTAATAAATAAGAAAGGAGGTGCACCCCTTATCAAATTGCAGTATGAAGTAAGAAACTGTATTCATGATGAAGATGAAGAAAAGGTCTTCTATACTCTTCGAAAATTAAAATCAACTTTCGTTAGCTCCAACAATCCGAGGAGTCTGTTGGAGATTGTAGATAAGGCAAGCAAAGCTTGCATCAAGCTTCAAGTCCGAGAAGTGGAAAGGTCTAGTTGGCCTTTTCAGCCCGACCCTAGAAACCTGAAAGCGAAGCAAAGAGTTTCACTCGAGTTACACCTGTGTTTCACTGCCTTGTCTGATTTCGATTTTCATTGAATATTAGTTTGTTTTAATAGGGGTTAACAAGCCGCTCAAAGCACTGATTTGAGGCTGTAGATATGGCTGACGGAGTCCATATCAAAGATGAGGGCAAGTTTGACACAAATACTTGGAGGTTAAAGAATGTTGCATTTACCTGAAGATTTCATAATGGGAGGAGCAACTGCAGCTTATCAAGCTGAAGGTGCTGTTCAAATAGATGGCAAAGGAGCTGTTGCTTGGGATTCATTTTTGGCCGAGAAAGGGCGCTATACAGCAGAGCCGGCGAGTGATTTTTATCATCAATATCCGGTAGACATTGCACTCTGTAAGCAGTTCAATATTGACAGTGTACGGTTATCCATTGCTTGGAGTCGGATTTTTCCAGATGGCTACGGAAAGATTAATCAAAAAGGGGTCGATTTTTACCATGCTGTTTTTGCAGAATGTATAAAAAATGGAGTAACTCCATTTGTAACTATTCATCATTTTGATACACCTAAAACTTTGTTTGATAAAGGAGATTTCCTCAATAGAGAAACAATAGAGCATTTTGTCAGCTTTGCAACATTCTGCTTTGATGAATTCAAGGAAATCCAATACTGGAGCACTTTTAACGAAATTTATCCATTAGCAACCAATCAATACTTGACTGGTGTCTTTCCGCCGGAAATTCAATTTGATTTTGAAAAAGTTATAACCTGTTTGCATCATATGATGTATGCTCACGCCAGAGTTGTCAATGTTTTTAAGGATGGAGGTTATCAAGGAGAAATTGGTGTGGTTCATTCGCTTGAGCCCAAATATCCTTATAGCGATAAGCTGGCAGACATCCATGCCGCTAAGGTTGACGAGGCTTTATCAATCCGCTTTTTGCTGGATGCAACTTATCTAGGCTATTATCGCCAGTCTACATGGGAAATGCTTACTGAAATTTTAGAGAAAAATCAGATGTCTGTCACACTTGATCCGGCTGACTTTATTGAAATGAAAAAAGCGGCTAATCGCAACGATTTTTTGGGAATCAATCATTATGTGAGCCATTGGGTCCGAGCCTATGAAGGAGAAAGTACGCTGTTTTATAATACGACTGGGGAGAAAGGGACTCAGGTTTATCGCATTAAAGGAGTAGGCGAGCGAGTTCCGCGTGAAGACTTACCGAAGACAGACTGGGACTGGATTATCTATCCTCAAGGGCTCTATGATTTACTGACATTCATAAAGGAAGAATATCCCAACTACAAACAAATCTATATTACAGAAAATGGCTTGGGGTTTAAAGATGAGTATCAGGACGGCATCATCATGGATGAAGCTAGAATTGAATACTTACGCGGTCATTTTAAATCAATTGCTAGAGCTATCGAGGACGGAGTAAATGTCAGAGGTTATTTCATCTGGTCCCTGATGGATGTTTTTTCTTGGGTGAATGGCTACAATAAGCGTTATGGTCTTTTTTACGTGGATTTTGAAACACAAAAGCGATACCCTAAAGAATCAGCTTATTGGTATAAGTTTGTCAGTCAGACCAAGACGATTATTTAAATTTAAAGGAGGCAAGACTCATGAACAGTATAATTAAACACATAGAAAAACATCAAGAGTTATTTCAGCGTATCTCTGCCAATATGTATCTCACTGCAATTAAGGATGGTTTTTTAACCGCCATGCCTGTCATTCTCTTTTCTAGTTTATTTATTCTCTGTGCAGCTATTCCGCCGCTTGTTGGAATTAAATTGCCGGAAGGTTTTGAAACTTGGCTTTGGAAAATTTATGATTACTCCATGGGGATTATCGGTCTTTTAGTGGCAGGGACAACAGCACGCTGTCTGTCTGGCAGCATGAACCGAAAACTGCCTGCTGGTAAAGTCATCAATGAAGTATCTGTCATGCTTGCAGCGATTTGTGGTTTTCTCTTACTCTCTGTCACCAAGACGGACGGGGCTTTTGTCGGAAATTATTTTGGAACAAAAGGTATTTTAGCTTCTTTCGTTTCTGCATTTATTACAGTCAATGTTTATAAGTTCTGCGTTATGAGAGATATTACGATTAAAATGCCAAAAGAAGTGCCAGGAAGCATTTCTCAAAATTTCCGAGATGTCTTTCCATTTTCTTTCTCTGTTCTAGCAGCTGCCCTGATTGATTTGCTTGTTCGGCATTTTCTGGCAGTTCCATTTGCAGAGGTGTTTTCAAAGGTATTATCTCCAATTTTTCAGGGAGCAGAAAGTTACTTGGGTCTATCCATTATTTGGTTTTTAGTTCCTTTCTTTTGGTTTGTAGGTGTCCATGGTCCTTCTGTAGTCAAACCAGGACTGGCAGTTGCTTTATATGGAAATACAGAGGCAAATTTGCAGCTGCTCAGAGAAGGACATCATCCTTATCATGCTTTAACTGAAAATTTTGGAAACTTTGTGGGTGAGCTTGGAGGTACGGGTGCTACCTTCATTGTTCCTATTATCTTTATTTTATTTATGCACTCAAAACAATTAAAAGCGGTCGGAAAGGCTTCTATTATTCCTGTGATGTTTGCAGTGAATGAACCGTTGTTGTTTGCTGCCCCGATTGTGTTAAATCCCTATTTCTTTATTCCGTTTTGCCTGGCACCAATTGCCAATGTTATATTAGGGAAATTCTTCATCTCAACCCTTGGTATGAATGGTTATTTACATGTACTGCCATGGGCGACCCCGGGACCAATTGGAAATTTGATGAGTACCCACTTCCAGCCTATTAGCTTTGTGTTTACGGCCTTGCTGCTAGTCGTTGATTTTATGATTTACTATCCATTCTGTAAAGCTTATGATAAAGTACTTCTGAATCAGGAATCAGAGACAGTATCTGAGCAGCTTCAGACTGACGAGACAGCGTATGTGCCAGAACGGTCAGAATCAGAACTGTTTAAATCAATTGATAAAGAGATCAAAGTCCTTGTTCTTTGTGCAGGAGCCGGGACAAGTGCCATGCTGGCAAGTGCTCTAAAAGAAGGAGCAGATGAATGCGGCATCCCGCTCAGCTCTTCAGCTGGTGCCTACGGATCTCATTACGAAGTGATGAAATATTACGACATAATTGTATTAGCTCCACAGGTTAAAACATATTACAGCGACATCAAGAAAGATACCGATGCACTTGGAATCAAACTCATTGCGACAGAAGGAGCCCAGTATATTTCATTGACTCGTGATCCAAAAGGCGCAGTAGAATTTATTCTAAGCCAATTAGACGATTGAAGAATACCTCAGCACAATGTTTGAAACAAACAAAAAATGATATTTTTTTGGAAAAAACATCATTAAAGGGTTTACAAACGGGAAATGGCGTGGTATAATCTATTTATAGTTTGAATAAGGTGGATCGTAACTAAGGAAGATTAGGCGAGACCACAAATGAATGCATGGGATTAGTTTCACGTCTGAATCCCTGGGTTCGTTTGTGGTCTCTTTTTGTTTTTCAAAATAGTCAGCTATCAGCTTTATATAAACTCTGATGAAATATTTTAAGATAAGGAGGTTCCAGATGTATCGTATCCTTAATGTCATCAATAATAATGTCGCACTTGTCAAAAATGAAAAGAACGAAGAGTTGATGATTACAGGAAGCGGAGTTGCTTTTCATAAGAAAAAAGGGGACATCGTTATTGCTGGTAAAGTTGATAAGGTCTTCAAACTCAACACGGAAGAGTCCAAGGAAAATTTCTTAACTCTTTTAAAGGATGTACCGTTGGACTTTATCACGGTGACCTATGAGGTGATTGGCTCTTTGACAGAAAAGTATGATTATCCTGTGCAAGAATATCTTTATGTCACTCTGACAGACCATATCTACTGTTCCTATCAGGCTCTTCGCAAAGGAACCTATCAAAAAGGAAGTTTGCCGAATTTCTCGATAGATAATCCTTTAGAATATACGATGTCAAGGGAGGCGCTGGCTGTCTTCAGGGAGAAGCTGCTGGATCAGTTTCCGGATGATGAGGTCGGGCGGATTGCTCTTCATTTCATCAATGCGAAAGGTGAGTCGGCCAATCGGGGTCAGGACAGTCTTGGGAAAACAAAAGAAATTTTGCGTTTGGTGCAAGATGAACTTGAGCACAGCGGCATTCATCGGACAGAAGGAAATAGTCATTTCTACGATCGGTTTATGATTCATCTGAGCTATTTCCTGGACTATATTGATCGCAATCGGGATGACAATACCTCTCTTTTGCAGATGGAAGAACACATTAAAGATTCTTATCCTGATGCCTATGAAATGGGGAGCCGTATCTATGATACGATTGCGAAGGAGACAGGGATTGATCTTTATCGCAGCGAGCGTATCTATATTGTTTTACATATTCAGCGTCTTTTATAAAAACACTTAATTTGCTCTATCTAACAAAAAACTCAAGGAGGACAGGAAGATGAATAGAGAAGAAATTCAATTGCTTGGTTTTGAAATCGTGGCCTATGCTGGCGATGCGCGTTCAAAATTGCTGGAAGCTTTAAAGGCGGCAGAAGCTGGAGATTTTGCCAAGGCAGAAGCTCTGGTGGAGGAAGCGGGAGGCTGCATTGCAGAGGCGCATCAGTCTCAGACTGCTATGCTGGCCAAAGAAGCAGCCGGTGAGGACATTCCCTACAGCGTCACCATGATGCATGGACAGGATCACCTGATGACCACTATCTTGCTCAAAGATGTCATACACCACTTGATTGAACTATACAAAAGAGGAGTAAAATGATGAACAAACTAATCGGACTGATTGAGAAAGGCAAACCTTTCTTTGAGAAGATTTCTCGGAATATCTATCTCCGTGCCATTCGGGACGGCTTTATCGCCGGTATGCCGGTTATCCTCTTCTCATCGATCTTTATCCTGATTGCCTATGTGCCAAATTCCTGGGGTTTTCATTGGTCTAAGGACATTGAGACCTTCCTGATGACTCCCTATAACTATTCAATGGGGATTTTGGCTTTCTTTGTAGGCGGTACGACTGCTAAGGCTCTGACGGACTCGATCAACCGCAGCCTTCCGGCGACCAATCAAATCAACTTTTTGTCTACCATGCTGGCTTCCATGGTCGGCTTTCTCCTCATGGCGGCTGAACCGGCTCAGGAAGGCGGCTTCCTGACGGCTTTCATGGGAACGAAAGGCCTCTTGACAGCTTTCATTGCAGCCTTTGTGACTGTCAATGTCTATAAGGTCTGTGTGAAAAACAATGTCACCATTCGCATGCCGGATGAAGTGCCGCCGAATATTTCACAGGTATTCAAAGACTTGATTCCATTCACTGTTTCAGTGCTTATCCTCTATGCCTTTGAGCTGCTTGTCAAAGGCACATTAGGAGTAACCGTTGCAGAATCCATCGGAACGCTTCTGGCTCCGCTCTTCTCAGCGGCAGATGGCTATCTGGGTATCACCCTTATCTTTGGTGCCTATGCCTTCTTCTGGTTTGTGGGTATCCATGGTCCCTCTATCGTGGAGCCGGCCATTGCGGCCATTACCTATGCCAATGTCGATGCCAACTTGGCTCTGATACAGGCCGGCCAGCATGCGGATAAGGTCATCACTTCCGGTACGCAGATGTTCATCGTGACCATGGGCGGTACTGGTGCAACCTTGATTGTACCTTTCCTCTTCATGTGGATCTGTAAGTCAGAGCGCAACCGTGCCATTGGACGGGCATCCGTTGTCCCTACTTTCTTTGGAGTCAACGAGCCCATCCTCTTCGGTGCCCCTATTGTTTTGAATCCGATTTTCTTCATTCCCTTTATCTTTGCACCGATTGCCAATGTCTGGATTTTCAAATTCTTTGTTGATACTTTGAATATGAACTCCTTTTCTGCCAATCTTCCATGGGTAACGCCGGGACCTCTGGGAATTGTGCTGGGGACCAACTTCCAGCTGCTGTCCTTTGTCCTTGCAGCCCTCTTGGTGCTTGTTGATGTCATCATTTACTATCCATTTGTCAAGGTTTATGATGAACAGATTCTGGAAGAAGAGCGCTCCGGCAACTCCAACGATGCACTCAAGGAAAAGGTGGCGGCTAACTTCAACACGGCAAAAGCAGATGCCATTCTTGAAAAAGCCGGTGCAGAAGGCGTCGCCGAAGAAGCAGCGAATCAGCATACAATCACTGAAGAAACCAATGTCCTCGTGCTTTGTGCCGGCGGCGGTACCAGCGGTCTGCTGGCCAATGCCCTGAATAAAGCAGCCGCTGAATACAAGGTTCCGGTCAAAGCAGCAGCGGGCGGTTACGGTGCTCACCGGGAGATGCTGCCGGAGTTTGACTTGGTCATTCTGGCTCCGCAGGTGGCTTCAAACTTTGAAGACATGAAGGCGGAAACAGATAAATTGGGCATCAAACTGGCGAAAACAGAAGGGGCCCAATACATCAAGCTGACCCGCGACGGTCAGGGGGCTCTGAAGTTTGTGCAGGAACAGTTTGATTAAAGAATCGGCTCTTTGCGCCTTGCTTCCAGCCTTGGATGCAAGAGAAGCTGTCAGGCTTTTGAAGACCAAGTGCCTTTTCTTGACCAACCTATACTGTTGCTTATGGTTTGGAGTGAAGCCAATCATGATTCCCTCTTGTATAAAGGGCTTCACTTCAAATTGTATAAAGAAATACCAGAGGTGAATACAATGACAAAAACACTTCCCAAAGACTTCATTTTTGGCGGGGCTACAGCGGCTTATCAGGCTGAAGGAGCCACCCACACAGACGGCAAAGGCCCAGTCGCCTGGGACAAGTATTTAGAAGATAATTATTGGTATACGGCAGAACCGGCCAGTGACTTTTACCATAAATATCCAGTGGACCTGGCACTGGCGGAGGAGTACGGTGTCAACGGTATTCGGATTTCCATTGCTTGGTCGCGTATCTTTCCAAAGGGCTATGGGGAGGTCAATCCAAAGGGTGTAGACTTTTACCATAAGCTCTTTGCGGAATGCCATAAACACCATGTGGAACCCTTCGTGACCCTGCATCACTTTGATACGCCGGAAGCTCTGCACTCCAAGGGCGACTTCCTCGACCGGGATAATATGGACCACTTCGTAGACTATGCCGCTTTCTGCTTTGAAGAATTTCCAGAAGTACGCTACTGGACGACCTTCAATGAAATCGGCCCAATCGGCGATGGCCAGTACTTAGTCGGAAAATTCCCGCCGGGCATCCAATATGACCTTGCGAAAGTGTTCCAATCCCACCACAATATGATGGTTTCGCATGCGCGTGCTGTAAAGATCTACAAGGAGAAAGGCTACCCGGGTGAAATCGGTGTTGTTCATGCCCTCCCAACCAAATACCCTTATGATCCGGACAATCCTGCAGATGTTCGTGCAGCAGAATTAGAAGACATCATTCATAACAAGTTCATTTTAGATGCTACTTATCTAGGTTACTATTCAGAAATGACGATGGCGGGTGTAAAGCACATCCTGAAAGAGAATGGCGGAGAATTGGACCTGCCTGATGAAGACTTTGCAGCTTTGGAAGCAGCCAAAGATCTCAATGATTTTCTTGGCATCAATTACTATATGAGTGACTGGATGCGAGATTTTGACGGCGAGACAGAGATTGTCCATAATGGCAAGGGCGAAAAAGGCAGCTCCAAGTACCAGATTAAGGGCGTAGGACGCAGAGAAGCTCCCTCCCATATCCCGAAAACGGATTGGGACTGGATTATCTACCCGCAAGGTTTGTACGACCAAATCATGCGGGTGAAACAAGACTATCCAAACTACAAGAAAATCTATATCACAGAAAATGGTCTGGGCTACAAAGACGAGTTTGTAGACGGGACGGTCTATGATGATGGGCGGATTGACTATGTGAAGAAACACTTGGAAGTCCTGTCTGATGCCATTGCCGACGGGGCCAATGTCAAGGGCTACTTCATCTGGTCGCTGATGGATGTCTTTTCCTGGTCCAATGGCTACGAAAAACGCTACGGTCTCTTTTATGTAGATTTTGACACCCAGGAACGCTATCCTAAAAAGTCAGCGTATTGGTATAAAAAAGTAGCTCAGAGTCAGGAAATTGATTAGACCTGTTTGGAACGGTAAGATGCTTCTCTCTTGCATCCATTGGGCAGAGGGGGACTGACTCAAGAGGCGGTTTCCGAGCCAGTCTGCTGAAAACAGTCAAAAAATCCATGCAAATCTTGCATGGATTGAGACTGAAGACAAAGTTATCCAAAGTCTTTCCTTAAGTGAGTGCGGACGGTAGCGACTTCCTTCGGAATTCCATACCTAAGATTTGAGCCTAAAGTCTCAAATCTTCCGAGCGCCTGAAACTAAAGAGTTTCAGGCGCTTTTCTCACAGCGGAAAGACTTGGTTGATCTTTGTTTTAATTATAGCAATGAGCTTTTTCTTAATTCTTTGTAAGAATTTATAAAATTTTTACAAAGAAAATGGAATTTGTCTACATTCTGAATCCATGCAGATATTGCATGGATTTTTAAGGTGTTCGGCTAAAAGCAACTGTCTTTTTCTTTTATGATTTCTCTGATTCTGTCTGCCAGCTGCTGGGGCTGGCCGTCCTGACAGATGTAGATGCCACTTCCTGTCCGGTGGGCCGTATGGGCAAAGGCCAGAATCGGCTTGCCCTTGTCCAGCGCTCTCTGCAGAATGTGATCCACCTCGCCCCAGTGGTTGATGTCCAAGTAAAGATCGGCCCGGTCCAGCAGGTCTTCGATAATATCGTCGTGGTGGACATTGGTATAGAGATTGATATTGGGGTAGGAGGCAAAGCTCTCCAGAAAAGGAGAAATGCTGGTTTTGGCTGCGATGTGAAACTCCAGCTCAGGCAGCTCTTGGGCCAGATAGGCCAGCTCTTCCAAGGTATCTGACGCTGTCAGGGTAAAGGCATGGAACTTGCCCTGCGGCCGTTTCTTGATGATTAGCTCTTCCTTGCTGACAGCGATAGAGTTGCTGGGAATATCCTGATAAACCAGACTGCCTGCTCCGATAATGACATTGTCGCCGATGGTCACGCCTTTGAGGATGACAGTATTGGCCCCAATCCAGCAGTTGGCCCCAATTTTGACAGGAGCTGAGGAATAAGCTATTTTTTCAATATGGTAGTTGGAATACTGATGATTGTGGTCAAAGATGCGGACACCGTCGCCAAACATGGTGTCCTTGCCGATTTCGATTAATTGTTCACAGCGGACCGTGCAGTGGTCATTAAAGAAAACCCGGTTTCCTAGTTTGAGCTGGGCCCCGCTTGCAACATTGAGGCTGGCAAAGGATTGGAAGATGACATCCTGACCGATATCAAGCTGACTGTCTGGGGAGATATTGATATGATGAAAATTTCCCTTGAATTGGATTTCAGACATGTTGGGTCCTTTCTTTGATGTAGGCCAGTTTGGCCTGTCGGCTTTTCTGTTTGAAGAGGGCTTCAGCCGACATAGCGGCCGGCTTGTCGGGATGTTCTTCTTGGTAGATCAGGGTTACAGGCAGGCGGGCGCGGGTGTACTTGGCCCCTTTGCCGGCCTGATGTTTTTTCAGTCTTTGCTCGATATTGGTTGTATAGCCAGTGTAGAGCGAGCCGTCGCCGCATTCGAGCACGTACATATAGGCTTTATTTTCCATAGTAAATATCATGAATCTCCGGTGTGTAGCTGCCGTCCTGATTGTGGATAAAAAGGGGCGGCAGGATTTTGAGGCCGTCGCGCGATCCGTCTTTGATGGCTTCAATCAGCAGCATATTGGCCTCCTTGCCCAGCTTGGGATAGACAAACTGGATGCGCTTGGGTGCCAGATTGTGGGCCTGCATGGTCTCGATAATGTCCAAAAACCGGTCGGGCCGGTGGACCATGGCCAGACGGCCGTTGGACTTGAGCAGGCGCTGGGATATGGCACAGATTTCTTCCAGATTGGTGCTGATTTCATGGCGGGCCAGAAGGTAATGCTGGCTGGCATTGAGATTGGAATGTTTGTCTACCTTGAAATAGGGCGGATTGCAGAGAATCAGATCCACCTTGCTGCCGGAAATATGGGCACCTAGATGTTTTAGATCGTCATGAATGACCTGCATCTGATTGGTCAAATCATTGAGCTCAATCGAGCGCTGGGCCATATCGGCCAGGCGTTCCTGAATTTCCACAGCAATGATGCGGGCCTTGGTCCGGGTGCTGGCAAAGAGGCCGACAGCTCCATTGCCGGCACAGAGGTCGATTATCAGGCCGTGCTTGGGCAGTTTAGGGAAGCGTGACAGCAGGACACTGTCCACCGAATAGCTGAAAACCTCACTGTTTTGTATAATCTTAACGTCTGTTGAAAAGAGCTGGTTGACCCGTTCTCCGTCTTTTAATCTTGCTTCTGTCATAACAACATTATAGCACGATTCAGCAAGGATTCCAAAGGGATAGGGAAATTTTGCAGCAGCAAAATGAAAACATGCGAGGGTATCGCATGTTTTTATGAGCTTAAATAATATTTTTTTGCAGCGATCCCTTAGTCAAATCTGTATTTCTGCTTGATGGTGCAGACGACAAAGACAAGTCCAAAAATAACCATAAGAATCAGATAGACTGGCAAAGTGGCTGCTGTCAGGGTTGCGATTTCCAGCAGGTGCTGGAGGACGAAGGCTGAGGCATAGAAGCCCAAGACAGAAAAGAGGATCAGCAAGCTGCGCCAGAGATTGAGCGGCAGGCAGGCCCGAATGACAGACAGGAAGCTAATCGTGCCTAGCAGATAGTAGGAAAGGGTAGACATTTCTATGTCGGTCCAGCCCTGTGCCGTGCCCCAGAAGCGGACAAAGAGAACGCTGAAGACAATCATGAGGGCACTTGGCAGGGCCAGCTGCAGCGAGCGTTTGAGGAAATGCTTTTCTACTGGCTTGATATTGCGCTCAAAGGTCAGGACAAAAGGCGGAAAGCCTTCGACGAACTGGTCAATAAGGGTAATCTGAATCGGAATGAAAGGGAAAATCAAGAGATACTCAGGCTTGCCCAGAGCTACAGAGGCGATACAGATAATGGCCAGGATAAAGGAATAAATGGTCTTGATAAAGAAGATAGGGGCAATCCGGCCGATATTATTGACAACCCGGCGGCCTTCAAAGAGGATTTCGGGAACATCATTGAAGTCGGAATTGAGCAGGACCAGATTGGCAATCTGGCGGGTGGCAGGATCGCCCTCTGCCATGACGATGGAGCAGTCTGCTTCGTGCAGGGCCAGAATATCATTGACCCCGTCACCGGTCATAGCAGTTGTGCGGCCGGCCGCTTTGAGGGTCGTAATCAAGAGCTTTTTCTGATGCGGGGATACCCGGCCGAAAATGGCTGTTTCCTCCGCTTGAGCCACCAGCTCTTCATCGCTGATCTTAGAGCAGTCAATGTAGCTCTCGAAGTTAGCAAAGCCGGCCTGATGGGCGATGTGAGAAACGGTCAGCGGATTGTCACCGGAGATAATCTTTAAGTCAACATCCTGTGAGCGCAGATAGTCCAGTGTCTGAGCAGCGCCTTCTCGGATTGGATCAGTGATTTCCAGAACTGCCAGAGCAGCTGTGTCGCTAGGCAGCTGGATGCTGTGCTTGTCTATGCTCTGGCTGCTGTGAGCCAGAACAAGGACGCGGGAACCGCGTTTTTGGGCTTCGATGACGGCAGGCGGATTGCTGTCTAGGAGCATCTCCGGAGCACCCAGGAAGACTGTGCCGACCTCCGACAGCTCCATGGCCCCCCATTTGCGGTCGCTGGAGAATGGAATGACATTGCTGCTGCTGTATGAATGCTCCAGCTGGTCGAATTTCTTGCGGATAGCTTGGGCGGTTGGATTGTTATCCTCGCTGGTCTGGATATAGGCCGCCAGCAGCTGGCCAATGCTGTCATCGGAAAATCTGTCTGTCAAACTGTGCAGGCCCTGAACAGTCATCTTTCCTTGTGTGATGGTTCCGGTTTTGTCCAAACAGAGGGTGTCCACCCGGGCCAGCGTTTCGACCGAGTACATCTCCTGAACCAGCACCTTGCGCATCCCCAGCTTGATAACAGCGGTCAGGAGAGAAGTGACGGTCAGGAGGGCAATGCCCTTAGGCAGCATGCCCAGAAGGGCAGTCGAGCTGGTGATAACGGAATTTTTGACGGGCAGTCCTTTTATCATCAGGGCTTCAAAGAAGAGAGCCAGGCCGAATGGGATGATGATTTTTCCGGTAAAGCGGGAAATCTTGGCCAGATTGTAAAGAATGCGGGAGTTGATTGGTTTGAGGGTTTTGGCCTCTGTCATCAGTTTGTTGGCATAGTTGTCTGCCCCTACATGATGGACTTCTGCGTAAACCTGTCCGCTGGCCAGAAAGCTGCCGGACAGGAGCTCGCCGCCGGCTTCTTTGAGGACTAGATCGCTTTCGCCCGTCAGCATGGCTTCATTGGCTTCGGCCACGCCCTCGATGACTGTAGAATCGCTGGGAATCTGCTCTCCGGCTGATAGTTTGAGCAGGTCGCCCAAGACGATGTTTTCTGGCTCGATCTGGCTTTCCTGACCGTCGCGGACAACCGTCACCAGCTCCCGGCTGACCAGATTGAGCTTGTCAATCATGTGCTTGGCTCTGAGCTCGGTGATAATCCCGGTTACGGCATTAAAACTGATAACAGCAAAAAAGACCAGATTGCTCCAGGCCTGAACGGACACCAGAGCCACAGCAATGGCGAAGTTGAGGGCATTGAAAAGGGTAAAAACATTCCGCTTGACAATATCCCAATTACTGGTGCTGGCATTGCTGTTGAAGTGATTGGTCAGTCCCTGCGAAATTTTTTCATCTACTTGAGATTGGCTTAAACCATTAAATTGTTTCTTATTCATGAAATCCATGATACCATTTTTTTAGCAAAATAGCTATCGGCCGCGACAGATAAAGTATAAAAAAGATTGCAGACTCTTGGGGGATAGGGTATAATTGAAAAAGAAACGCACGAAATTTTGAAATAGAATGAGGTTGTCTATGTTTTATACCTATTTGCGAGGACTGGTCATTTTTATTTTGTGGACCTTAAACGGCAATGCCCATTACCACAATAAGGAAAAGATTCCTTCCCAAGATGAAAATTATATCTTAGTTGCCCCTCACCGGACCTGGTGGGATCCGGTATACATGGCTTTTGCGACCAAGCCCAAGCAGTTTATTTTTATGGCCAAAAAGCAGCTCTTTGAGAATCGGGTCTTCGGCTGGTGGATTCGGATGTGCGGGGCCTTCCCCATCGACCGGGAAAATCCGGGACCGTCTGCTATCAAGTATCCGGTCAATATGCTGAAAAAGAGCAATCGCTCTCTGATTATGTTTCCCAGCGGCAGCCGCCACTCTTCTGATGTCAAGGGGGGGGTAGCCGTCATCGCTAAGATGGCCAAGGTCCGCATCATGCCAGTGGTTTATGCAGGTCCAAGGAGCCTCAAGGGGCTGGCGGCCGGTGAGCGCGTGGACATGAACTTCGGCAATCCCATCGACATTTCGGATATTAAAAAGATGAATGATGAAGGAGTGGAAGAAGTAGCCCGCCGTATTCATGCGGAGTTTGACCGTCTGGATGCAGAGGTGGCACCGTATCAGACAGGTCAAAAGCCCAATTTCTTTATGAGGATTCTGCGGGCCATCGCCTTTGTCCCCGCTGCCTTGGTTGGTATTCTGACCATTATTTTCAGCTTCTTTGCCAGCTTTGTCTGGGATCCGGACAAGCACAGAAAATAAACAGTTCTTGGTTTTTTGAGCGTTTTGTTTCAAAAAATCAAGGACTTTTTTTGTGAATTGTACTATAATTTTAGAATAATATTTTTGAGGGGGGTGTGTATCATGCCTATTAGTCTCTTATCGTTTGTGACTTTGTCGCTGTTTATGCTGCATGAGTTTGACGAAATTATTCTGATTCGGCCTTGGATTCAGCAAAATGAAAACAATCCCCGTTTTCAGACTGAGATGTTTATTGCGGGAAAGAAAGCTTATCCGTCCACAGAAGGGATTGCTGCGGCCATTGCAGAAGA
The DNA here is from genome assembly GCF_017884005.1 of Streptococcus panodentis. GTDB lineage: Bacteria > Bacillota > Bacilli > Lactobacillales > Streptococcaceae > Streptococcus > Streptococcus panodentis. Next base: position 9,405 of record NZ_QFAY01000034.1, on the reverse strand, counting down.
ATTTTTGATTGCTTTTCTCATCTTCCTGATGGCCATTGTCTGGCAGATTCCAGAATTAGCTTTGGCTCTGGGCTTCTGCCATACCCTGCACCTGCTGGGCCATATCACGCAGGTGCTGCGGTTTCGCCGCTGGGTACCAGGCGGTTTTACCGCAGTGGCAACCTTTCCCATTCTCATCCTCATCTTTATTTTCTACTTAGCCTACCAGCCGGTATCCTGGCTCCTGATTTTGCTTTTAAGTCCATTTCTGATGGTCATTATTTTACTCAATCTGTCCCTTCTTCATAGTCAGGCAGGCTATATTCAAAGCTGCATTTTGCGGCTGACCAGAACTCAAAATAAGGGCTAGCTGCCCTTGAAAATTTCTCTTGACTTACTTATATGAAAAAGTATGCTGAAAATAGAAAGCAGGTGCTTATGTGAATAAAGAAGACCTAACTTTGGCCTTAGTCAAGGCCAAAATAGACCCTGAAGTGAAAAAGAATCCAGAACTCTTGGCTCTGATTGAAGATCCCTTAGCAGAGCTGAAAAAAGATAGACCGGTCAATCTTATATCCGCCAAGTTCAACCGTTCTTTGACAGTTTATCTTTTAGGCCATCAGCTGAAAGCTCCCCAAATCGTTATAGACCTTCACAAGTTAATGGCAGCTGAAGCAGCAGCCTATGAGGGAAGAGCTTTTTCTTCCATAATGTTGGGCAGCATCTTGGGCGGAGGCGGAAAGTGAAGCCGCTGCTGCCCTCTTTTGAAATTTCTAACTGGAGTCTTATACAGTATCTTCCAAAAGATCCATCCCTCTGCGGGTGAGGACACAGCCATCATGGGAGTCTTATACGGTATCTTCCAAAAGATCCATCCCTCTGTGGGTGAGGACACAGCCATCATGGGAGTCTGTCCCACCGCCTTTTTATTTTTTCCGCTTGCTTTTACGAATAATAAGGTAAGAGGTGAAAAATATGTTGGAAGAAATCATTGAAAAAATCAAAGAATATAAGCTCTTTGCTGGTCTGGCTCTTGCCGGCCTGCTTCTGGCTGGCTTTTTCCTGATCAGAGGAAGCGGGGAGCCAGCCCCGGAAAAGCAGGTATCGGCTCTAGCGCAGGAAGTGATCCAGTCATCTGCCAGTTCGGATCAGATAGATAGAACTGAGCAGTCTGAAGTCCGAGATAGCGAGTCCAGCTCTGAATTAACCGTTGATGTCAAAGGAGAGGTCAAACATCCAGGAGTCTACCAGCTAAAAGCAGGCAGCCGTATTTATGATGCCATCCAAAAAGCGGGCGGAATGACAGCAGAGGCTGATTCAAAGTCGGTCAATCTGGCCCAGAAGTTGGCAGATGAAGCAGTGGTTTATGTGGCAAAAATTGGAGAAGGCGGAGCTGACGTGACGTCAGGCACAGCTGAGGCAAGTTCTCAGGCAGCGGCTTCCAGGTCAGCCCAAAGTGACCTGATTAATTTAAACACAGCGACCGAGGCTGAGCTGCAGACTATTACAGGTATTGGTCAGAAGCGGGCTCAGGATATCATTGCTTATCGGGAGTCCAATGGCGGCTTCAAGTCGGTAGATGATTTGAAGAATGTTTCGGGTATTGGGGACAAGACGCTAGAGAAGCTAAAAGAGTATGTCACAGTGGATTGAAAAATTGCCCCTGCCGCCCCTTTACTTGGTTCTCATCTTGGTCTGGGTCTATTTTGCTGTCTATACGGGAGGATTGCTGGCTTATCTGGTCTTGGGCTTGCTTGTGGTTCGGCTTTTCGCTGCCTATCCGCTGAAAAAAGCTCTCCTCGCCTTGGTCCTGCTGGGTCTCTTTGCCGGTCTGTTTCTGTTTCGCCGGGAAATGGCAGAGCAGGCTTTCCGGCAGGAGCCCAAGCCAGTCAGCTGGGTGCAGCCCATACCGGATACCATTCAGGTCAATGGCGACTCTCTTTCCTTTCGGGGACGGAGCAATGGGCAGACCTATCAGGTCTTCTACAAGCTCAAATCTGAAAAGGAAAAAGAAGCCTTTCAGAAGCTGTCGGATCAGGTCCGGCTGGAAATTGCCGGAGAGTTCAGTCTGGCTCAGCAACAGCGGAATTTCGCCGGTTTTGACTATCGGGCTTATCTGAAAACAGAAGGGATTTACCGGACCTTAACCATCAGTGCCATCAAGTCAGTCCAGCCAGTGTCCGATTTTCAGCCTTGGGACTGGCCGTCTCTTTGGCGCCGAAAGGCCTTGGTGTATATTCAGACTCATTTTCCTAAGCCCATGAGTCACTATATGGGCGGGCTGTTATTTGGCCAGCTGGACACGGGCTTCGCAGAAATGAATGAACTCTATTCCAGTCTGGGGATCATCCATCTCTTTGCCCTGTCTGGCATGCAGGTTGCTTACTTTGCTGACGGTTTTCGAAGAATACTGCTGCGTCTGGGTCTGAAGATGGAGACTGTCCATCTTCTGCAGCTGCCTTTTTTTCTGATTTACGCCGGTCTGACAGGTTTTTCTGTGTCTGTGGTCAGAAGTCTTCTTCAGAAATTGCTGGCTCAGCTGGGCCTCAAAGGGCCGGATAATGTTGCGGTGACCCTGCTGATTCTGTTTATCCTGATGCCCAATGTCCTGCTGACAGCGGGCGGCGTCCTGTCCTGTTCTTATGCTTTTCTGCTCGCCATGCTGAACTTTGATCATCTGCCGCCCATGCGGAAAGTTCTGGCTGAAAGTCTGACGCTTTCGCTGGGGATTCTGCCTGTTTTGCTTTATTATTTTGCGGAATTTCAGCCTTGGTCCTTGCTGCTGACCTTCCTTTTTTCTGTTCTCTTTGACAGGATTCTGCTGCCGGGTCTGACGGCAATTTTCCTCCTGTCACCTTTGATAAAGCTTACTCAGGTCAATTTCTTTTTTGACTGGCTGGAAACGCTGATTCGCTGGGTGGCTGAGATTTCTCCGCGTCCGCTGGTCCTCGGTCAGCCCAGTCTCTGGCTGCTGACTGCTCTGCTCTTGGTTCTGGGCCTGCTCTATGATTTTCGCCGGCAGAAGAAATGGGTCTGGGCTCTTGGCCTGACGGCAGCTCTGCTTTTTTTCCTCAGTAAACATCCCCTGCAAAACGAAATCACGGTGGTAGATGTCGGTCAGGGGGACAGCATTTTTCTGCGGGATCTAAGGGGGCGGACGGTCCTGATTGATGTTGGCGGCCGGGTGGAGCTGGGGAAGAAAGAGCCTTGGCAGCAGCGAACGGTGTCCAGCAATGCTGAGAAAACCCTGATTCCCTACCTCAAAAGCCGGGGCGTCAGCAGGCTGGATGTTTTGGTTTTGACCCATACTGATACGGACCATATGGGCGATATGCTGGAAGTTGGCAGGCATTTTTCTATCGGGAAGATTTATGTGTCCAAGGGCAGTCTGACCCAGCCGGATTTTGTCCAGAAGCTGGAACAGATGCAGCGGCCGGTACAGGCAGCAGAGCTAGGACAGCAGCTGCCCATTTTTGATTCAGCCCTGCAGGTGCTCTATCCCAGTGATACAGGCGATGGCGGCAATGATGATTCCCTTGTGCTCTATGGAGAATTTTTCCGGACCAAGTTTTTATTTACTGGAGATTTAGAAGCTCATGGCGAGTCTGAACTGTTAAAGCTGTTTCCGCAGCTGCAGGTGGATGTCTTAAAGGCCGGACATCATGGCTCCAAAGGCTCCTCCAGTCCGGAATTTTTAGAGCAGATTCGGCCCAAGACAGTCCTTATTTCTGCCGGGCAAAAGAACCGCTATCAGCATCCGCATCAGGAGACTCTGGAGCGTTTTAAGACACTTGAAAGTTCGATTTATCGGACAGACTGGCAGGGAGCAATTCGGTTTACTGGCTGGGATTCCTGGCTGGTTGAGACGGTTCATCAGGATGAAGCGCCATGAGGCTGCTAGGACAGCTCCTAAACGCTTATTGATTTATCTATGTATTTGTGATAAGATAGTCCTTATAAAAAAATTATTGTAGAGGAGAAGCTCATGTTTGCTGCTTATAAAAAATTCTGGACACAGTATGTTGATTTTACGGGCCGCTCAAGCCGGTCTGATTTTTGGTGGGTCATGCTGTGCCATACAATCATTAATGTACCGCTGCTAATTATTATTTGGATCTCTGCTTTGGGAAGCTTGCTTTCTGCAGCCCAAGATATGGCTTATGGAGGAGAGGCAGATCCAGCGACAGTTCTGGCAGGGACAGGTTTTGCTGTGATTTTCTGGTTTATCATGATTATTTATTTTATGGCTACCTTCGTTCCTAATCTGGCTATCATTGCTCGTCGCTTGCGCGATGCTGGCTACCATTGGGCTTTTCTCTTCCTGTATGTCGGTCCGTTCCTGCTGTTATTTATTCCTATTTTGAACCTTATTGGATCTCTGGCGTTCATTTCATGTATGATTGTTTTGACTGTCCTGCTTTGTCAAGCTTCAAAACCTGAGCAGGCTGGGAATGCCTATGGTCAGCAATTTGGCCACTCAGGTTTCCAAGGCCAGCAGTTTGGTCAGCAGCCAGCTCAAAACCAGCAGTTTGGTCAGTCAGGCTTCCAAGGCCAGCAATTTGGCCAGCAGCCAGCTCAAAACCAGCAGTTTGGCCAATCAGGCTTCCAAGGCCAGCAATTTGGCCAGCAGCCAGCTCAAAATCAGCAGTTTGGCCAATCAGACTTCCAAGGTCAGCAGTTTGGCCAGCAGCCAGCTCAAAACCAGCAGTTTGGTCAGTCAGGCTTCCAAGGCCAGCAATTTGGCCAGCAGCCAGCTCAAAACCAGCAGTTTGGTCAGCCAGGTTTCCAAGGCCAGCAATTTGGCCAGCAGCCGGCTCAAAACCAGCAGTTTGGCCAATCAGACTTCCAAGGCCAGCAGTTCGGTCAGCAGCCAGCCCAAAATCAATCTTCTGGTCAGGCTCAGCCAAATCCCGATTATTTCCAAGACCAGTCATTCGCTCAGGAGCAGTCTTTTGCTCAATCGCAGGCACCGGTTCAGGGCTTTAATCCGGCAACTACTGCTCAGCAGCAGCCAAGCCAAGAGCCTAACGGCTCCAATCCTTTTGCAGCTGCACCGCAGGCACCGGATCAAAGCCAATCTTCTGTTTTTGAGCAGCAAGTTGAAACGCAGGAGCCGGCCGCTGAATCAGCAGAAAGCCAGCCGGAATCTGCAGCCGTTCAGGAGGAAACTGTTCAAAATAATCCTTTTGTTTCAGCAATTCAAGAGGAACATGCGCCTTTATCAGCTGAAAATGCGGTGGATGATTCAACTGAAACACAAGAATGATGATAAGCAAAAAGCATTTCCCTGTGAGATGCTTTTTCCCTTTTCAGAAAGAGGGGCATATATGGTATAATCATAAGCAGACAGGAGCAGTGTTTGCTGATGGTGCCAAAGAAACTCTATTGTTGACGAGGCAAATCCACGGCAGCAGTTTGAGCACCTCGCTGCCTAGGACGAACAGGCTATATAAAAGCCGGTGTTTGCAGCTGACGTCAGCTCCCTGCCATACGTCGTTAAGGCTGTTTCACACAGGCCCAGCAGTTCTGCAAAGCTTTGCCAGGATTGGCGGTCAATCGTCCTTCAGCTGGCAAAGCCGCCTTCCTGAATACAGATTATAAGTTTTTACAAGAGATTGGAGAAATCAGATGGGAAATCAGCTTCGGTATAATTGGGCAACGCTGGGAACCGGCGTCATTGCTAATGAATTGGCACAGGCTTTGGAAGCCTTGGGAGGCAGGCTTTATTCGGTTGCCAATCGGACCTATGCTAAGGGACTGGAATTTGCCGAGAAATACGGCATTGGCAAGGTCTATGAGCAGATTGATGACCTCTTTGAGGATGAGCAGGTGGATATTATCTATATCTCTACGCCTCATAATACGCATATTTCCTACCTGCGCAAGGCTCTGGCCAGCGGCAAGCATGTGCTCTGTGAGAAATCCATCACGCTGAACTCGGCTGAGCTGGAGGAAGCCATTGCTCTGGCAGAACAGCAGGGGGTCATTTTGGCTGAGGCCATGACCATTTATCACATGCCGATTTACCGAGAGCTGGGTCAGATAGCAGCAAGCGGCAGGCTGGGAGAGCTGAAGATGGTTCAGCTGAATTTCGGCAGTTACAAGGAATACGATATGAACAATCGTTTCTTTAACCGCAGTCTGGCTGGCGGAGCTCTGCTGGATATCGGGGTCTATGCTCTTTCCTTTGCCCGCTGGTTTATGTCTTCCAGTCCTCATCAAGTGGCCTCTCAGGTCCGACTGGCACCGACCGGTGTGGATGAGCAGGCCGGCATCCTCCTGATGAATGAAGAAGGTCAAATGGCGACTCTGGCCCTGACGCTTCATGCCAAGCAGCCCAAGCGCGGCACTCTGGCTTATGACAAAGCCTATATCGAGCTCTTCGGCTATCCCAGAGGCCAAAAGGCGGTGATTACCTACACTGAGGACGGCCGTCAGGAAGTGGTAGAAGCCGGACAAACCAGTCAGGCCCTGGTCTATGAAGTTACTGACATGGAAAGGGCCGTAGCCGGTCAGGGCAATGAAATGCACCTGGATTATACCCGAGATGTTATGAAAATCATGACGGTTCTCCGCAAGGACTGGGGTTTGACCTACCCAGAGGAGTAAAAATGCGCAGTGTTATGGCTCTTGGGGCAGCCGGTCCTTGCTTTAACAGCCCGAACCTAGAAACAAGATAGTGAGGACTGCTAAAAGCAAAGGAAAAGACTATAAAAAGAAAAATAGCAGACTTTCCTGCTGTTTTTTGTTACAATCAATACATGGAAACAATTCATACTCAATGAAAATCATCAGCAAATCAGGCAAAAGCAGACAGAGGGACAGCTGGCTGCTCATCCTGTTACGAAAATTCCCAAGGGGCTTTCTCGAACTCTGCAGGAACTGTTTGAATTAAAACTGTTCGTTTCAATCTAAATAGTGTCGGAGCTAGCTGCTCTGCTCAAAAGCTTCGGCGGAGATTTTGAGCTTGTAGATGAAGGACCGCAAGGAAGTGTCAAAAGCACGGCTGTTTGATGAAAGCTTCGCTTTCTTCATCTGCAGTCTCCCTTCCTCACCAGCTCGTTTCTGAGCTCGGGCTAAAAAGGTCCCCCGTACCTGCCTCGCTTTCCGGTTTTCAGGCTCGGGCTAAAAAGGTCCCCCGGACCTGCCTCGCTTTCCGGTTTTCAGGCTCGGGCTAAAAAGGTCCCCCGTACCTGCCTCGCTTTTCAGTTTTCAGGCTCGGGCTAAAAAGGTCCCCCGTACCTGCCTCGCTTTTCAGTTTTCAGGCTCGGGCTAAAAAGGTCCCCCTTACCNNAGTTTTCAGGCTCGGGCTAAAAAGGTCCCCCGTACCTGCCTCGCTTTTCAGTTTTCAGGCTCGGGCTAAAAAGGTCCCCCGGACCTGCCTCGCTTTTCAGTTTTCAGGCTCGGGCTAAAAAGGTCCCCCGGACCTTTTTACTCCCTCAGATTGTTGGGGCTGACATGGTTTGAAGAGATTTTCAGAGAGTTATCAAGCAATAGACAGAATGAAGGGAGATGTGCTGTGCTAGCCATTGAAGAAATTAAAAACATCAATCCGGCAGCTCTTTCTGCTCTGACGGTTTTGACAGGAGATGATGCAGGACAGTTTGAACTGCTCAAGGAGCAGTTTCTCCGGCAGCTTCATTTTGATCCGGCTGATTTGAATGTCGCCGTTTTTGACATGAAAGAGGCGGATTATCAGGCTGTGGAGCTGGATTTGGTCAGTCTGCCTTTTTTTGCGGATGAAAAAATCATCATCTTAGACCGCTTTGCGGACCTGACGACTGCCAAGAAACGCTGTCTGACCGATGAGGAGCTCAAATCTTTTGAGGATTATTTGGAAAATCCGGTGGCTACGACCAAGTTGGTTATTTTTGCCCCAGGAAAACTGGACAGCAAGCGCCGGCTGGTCAAGCTGCTCAAACGGGACGGTCAGATTTTTGAAGCCAGTGAGCCCAAGGAGCAGGAGCTGCGCAGGTATTTCAGCCAGCAGGCTCAGGAGCAGGGCCTGCACTTTGCTCCGACAGCCTTTGATCAGCTGCTGATAAAGTCCGGCTTCCATTTCAGCGACATCAGCAAGAATTTAGCCTTCCTGAAAGGCTACAAGGAGTCCGGCCAGATTGAACCGGCAGACATTGAAGAAGCGATTCCCAAGACTCTGCAGGACAATATTTTTGACCTGACTCAGCTGATTCTGCAGCAGAAGATTGACGCGGCCCGCAGTCTGGTGCGGGATCTGACGCTTCAAGGCGAGGATGAAATCAAGCTGATGGCCATTATGCTGGGGCAGTTCCGTATCTTTACTCAGGTCAAGATTCTCTGGGAAAATGGCAGAGCAGAGAGTCAGATTGTGACAGATCTGTCTGACTATCTGGGGCGCAAGGTCAATCCTTATCAGGTCAAGTTTGCTCTCAGGGATGCCCAAAAGCTCAGTCTGACCTTTCTCAAGAAAACACTGGCCTGCCTGATTGAGACCGACTATCAGATCAAGTCCGGCCTCTATGACAAGGATTACCTTTTTGATCTGGCCCTGCTCAAAATCGCGACAGGCCGTGTATAAGCAAAATAGTTGAAAAATTCTCATGATTGCGTTATCATGCTCATATAAACTATAGAAAACGAGGACTCGCAAATGGCAATTATTTTACCTGACCTTCCTTACGCTTATGATGCGTTAGAGCCTTACATTGATGAAGAAACAATGCACTTGCATCATGACAAGCACCACAATACCTATGTAACGAATGTTAATGCTGCGCTTGAAAAACATCCTGAAATTGGTGAAGACTTGGAAAAATTATTGGCTGATGTGGAGTCTATTCCAGCTGATATCCGTCAGGCAGTCATCAACAATGGTGGTGGTCATCTTAACCACGCTCTTTTCTGGGAGTTGATGACACCAGAAAAGACAGAACCTTCTGCGGAGCTTGCAGCAGAACTTGATGCAACATTTGGATCATTTGATGACTTCAAAGCAGCTTTCACAGCAGCAGCAACCACTCGCTTTGGCTCAGGCTGGGCTTGGCTGGTGGTTAATCAAGACGGCAAACTGGAGGTTGTTTCAACAGCTAATCAAGACACACCAATCTCAGACGGCAAAACGCCAATCTTGGGACTGGATGTCTGGGAACACGCCTACTATGTCAAGTACCGCAATGTCCGCCCAGACTATATCAAAGCCTTTTTCTCCGTCATCAACTGGAACAAGGTCAACGAGCTCTACGCAGCAGCGAAATAAATTGAATGATAAGAAGAGGCTGGACAAAAAAGTCCAGTCTTTTGAATTGACATTAGAAAAAAACAGATTGACGCAGGGGTTGATTGGCATCTTCCTTTGCTTTTTAATACTCTTCTCAAACTTGTAACCATCAAATCTCCCGTAACCCCTTATCCCTCAAGAGTTTAGACACAAAATAATGCTAATCAGCT
>NZ_QFAY01000033.1 GCF_017884005.1 Streptococcus panodentis | reverse complement strand
TATTAGTATATCACCTGCACCTCGCTATGTCAAGTCATTTTTCTATTTTTTTCTGTTTTTTATTGGCTTTTTCTATTTTGAAGGCAAAAAAGGTACTTTTCCTCTCCTTTCTTCCGAAATTGGAGACCCTCAGCGGCAATGCGAACTAAATCATCTGAAAATTTTTCTATCTGCTCTCTTTCTTCTTCGCTCAAATGCTTTCCGGAAAATCTTCTTCTTAACTGCTGATAATCTCTGCCTTCCTTCTTGAAAAAAGAGCATGTCTGCAGGTAAATTTCTGCCTGCTCAAGATTAGCTAGGATTCCCAGATGGAAGGCTGCCGGAGCAAAGGTCCGCGCCAGCGGCTGGGTACAGGTGCTTCTGAACTCTACAGTGCCGCGGGTTGTCAAATCTTGATACTGATAGCTCCTATGACTGCTGAAATCAGCTGCTGAAGGGGTCAGGATTACCTCCCTTCCAGTCAAATCATAGGCCTTTATATTTTCTTGTTCCAAATAGACGGCTGCTGCAATCGGGTAGAAATAATAAGTCTCTCCTTCCCGTTCAGCGGTAAAAATTGCAGAACGGTTCAAATAATCGAAAAATTCTTTCTCTGAAGCAAAATCAACCGGATTGACACCGACATTTTCCCTAAGGATACCATGCATAGAATCTTCCCAAAAACGGTCGCGGGAGATCTTGGTATCCCAGAGGTCGAATGCCGAGTTGGCAAAAAGATAAGCCTTGGCTGCTTCAATCTGATTAAAAACGTTGATGACCCGCAGGTAATTGCTCTTAGAAATATCCAGCTGCACCTGACTGCCGCAGATAAAGGCGCCATACTCAGGATAACCATGCAGCCCTTCTGCCACGGTCTGCTTGCTTAAGGCTAAATACTGCATCAGCATTTCATAGCGTGGATAGTTGACCGGCCTATTGTCATTTTCCTGCCAAAAAGGGTGGAGACCTTCCCCTTGAATTTCATGATGATTTTCCTGCAAGATTGGCTGGATAAGCGCTAAATACTGCTGAAACCTTTCGTCAACTTCCTGAATCACATCTGCTTTTTCGAAGGCGAATTCAAGTGTATTATAAGAAAGCTCAAAAAGAAGACGATCTTCATTTTCACGGGATTTGAGCTGAATGGGGTTGCCCTCTCTGTCAGTTCTTTCAATCTCGAACGGATAATCCGATGCCAGACGCTTCAAAAGTGCCTTAGCGACCTCCGTATCGGTAGCCCCTCCCAGACAGTTCACAATGGGAAACTCCAATTCGATGCCAATGTAGAGATGCGGATTTTCTTGTATATTTTTGAGATAACGTTCTTTTAAAATCTGAATAGAATCCATCGTGTACCGCTCCTATAAAAAGTTCATGCCAGTTAAAAAATCTTTAGTGCTCAACCTATGAAAAACCATAGGATACTCCAAGAAAACCGAAAGCAGACAAGGCAGGAGCAGACGGGATGGAAAGGAAGCTGTCTGCCTAATTTGCTGATTTGATTTTCATTGAGATATCGTCATTTCATTTCTCTTTTATTCCGTCGTTAACTCGCCTTGCTCCAACAGTCCAGAAGGACTGTTGGAGGCTGGAGATAAAGGGAACTAAATTCTTAAAAATTTAGTTCGTCGTCCCAGCCTCATCAGCCGTCCCCTTTTGAGGCTTCCTCACAGAAGCTTGATCTGCCGCCTCAAAACCTCCACTGGAGCTTTTGAGCAGCTCGCTGCCCTATCGTCCTGTATGTTAAGCGATAGGCTGAAAGCAGACTAAAAGACTATAGCTGCCCGCTTGGCCAATCACAGTCCTCAAGTATGAGTACTAAAACAGTATAACAAAATTCGAGGATTTTTCCTATTAGAATACAAAAAACGCCTGCTTACGAAATTGTTTTTATTCAAAAGCAATTTCGTAAACAAGCGTCGCCACTTCTTATCATGATGATGAGTGTTCCCGCCAGAAGAAACTTCTGGCGGTAGACCAGAGCTAGACTAAGAGCAAAATAAACTGCTCCATCATCATAACACTCAACAAAATTGATAAAAATTATACTAATTCAATAATTGCCATTGGCGCTGCATCGCCACGGCGCGGTTCAGTTTTCAGGATACGAGTATATCCACCATTGCGCTCAGCATAACGAGGTGCAATTTCAGAGAACAGTTTTTGAAGAGCAGTTGTTGAAGTATATTTATCACTTTCTTCATCGTAGTTTTCTGATGCAATTTCGTTGCGTACAAAAGCGGCTGCTTGACGGCGGGCATGCAAGTCACCACGTTTGCCAAGTGTAATCATTTTTTCAACTGTTTTACGGATTTCTTTAGCACGAGCTTCAGTCGTCACGATGGATTCGTTGATAAGCAAATCAGTAGTCAAATCGCGCAGCAATGCTTTACGTTGCGAGCTAGTGCGTCCTAGTTTACGGTAAGCCATGTATTCCTCCTTTATTTATCGTTTTTTAACCCCAGACCAAGGTCAGCAAGTTTTACTTTTACTTCTTCCAGACTCTTGCGGCCCAAGTTACGAACTTTCATCATTTCAGGCTCTGATTTTTCTGTCAAATCAAATACAGTGTTAATTCCTGCACGTTTCAGGCAGTTGTATGAACGCACTGACAGATCCAGCTCTTCAATCGTCCGCTCCAAAATGCGGTCATCGGAAGTTTTTTCCGCTTCCTTCATCACATCGGCAGCAATCGCTACTTCTGTCAGGTTGGTGAAGAGATTCAGGTGTTCTGTCAAGATACGGGCAGAAAGACCGAGGGCATCTTCCGGAATGATGGTTCCATTCGTTAAAATTTCAAGGGTTAGTTTGTCAAAACCATCGTTGCTGCCGACACGGGCCGGTTCAACCTGGTAATTAACTTTTGTCACTGGCGTGTAGATAGAGTCCACTGCTAGTGTTCCCACTGGTGCATCATCCTTCTTATTTTCATCAGCCGGTACATAGCCACGGCCGCTGTCAACAGTCATGGTCGCCTTAAAGCTGGCACCTTCTCCGATAGTAAAGAGATAATGATCAGGGTTAATAATTTCGATATCACTGTCCGTCAAGATATCTCCGGCAGTGACTTCTGCAGGACCTTCGACATCCAGTTCAATCATCTTTTCGTCTTGGACGTAAGATTTTACAGCAATTCCTTTGACGTTGAGAATGATTTGCATCACGTCTTCGCGGACACCGGAAATTGTATCAAACTCGTGCAATACTCCCTCGATGTTAATCGAAGTAACGGCTGCACCTGGAAGGGAAGCCAGCAGCACACGGCGAAGTGAATTTCCAAGGGTTGTGCCATAGCCACGCTCCAGCGGTTCTACGACAAACTTGCCATAATCTTTATTTTCATCAATTTTTGTTATATTTGGTTTTTCAAACTCAATCATTTGCTATACTCCCTCTTAAACGAAAAGCAGTGTAGTTGTTGGTGATTATACACGGCGACGTTTTGGAGGACGAGCACCATTGTGTGGTACAGGAGTCACATCACGAATAGCTGTTACTTCAAGACCAGCGGCAGCAAGAGCACGAATAGCTGACTCACGACCAGAACCTGGACCTTTAACAGTAACTTCAACTGATTTAAGACCGTGTTCTTGTGCAGATTTAGCAGCTGCTTCAGATGCCATTTGGGCAGCAAATGGTGTAGATTTACGAGAACCTTTGAAACCAAGAGCACCGGCAGATGACCAAGCAATCGCGTTACCATGCACATCAGTAATCATAACAATAGTGTTATTAAATGTAGCGTGAATGTGTGCAATACCAGATTCGATATTTTTCTTCACACGACGTTTACGTGTTGGTTTAGCCAAGACTTTTTACCTCCTTATATTATTTTTTCTTGCCTGCAATCGCAACAGCTTTCCCTTTACGAGTGCGAGCATTATTTTTAGTGTTTTGTCCACGGACAGGAAGTCCACGACGATGACGGATGCCGCGGTATGAACCGATTTCCATCAGACGTTTGATGTTGAGGTTTACTTCACGGCGGAGGTCCCCTTCAACTTTGATGGCATCTACTTCACGACGGATCGCGTCTTCTTGTTCGATTGTCAGATCTTTTACACGGATATCTTCTGAAACTCCGGCAGCTGCCAGGATTTTCTTAGAAGTTGGAAGTCCGATACCGTACACATAAGTCAGTGACACAACCACACGTTTGTCATTTGGAATGTCAACTCCAGCAATACGAGCCATTTTTTCTCCTTTCTATTATCCTTGACGTTGTTTGTGTTTTGGATTTGCCGGGCAAATCACCATAACACGGCCATTACGGCGAATGACTTTGCAGTATTCGCAAATTGGTTTGACCGATGGTCTTACTTTCATTTCTTATCCCTCCAAGTATTTCGATTATTTAAAGCGGTAGGTGATCCGTCCACGCGTCAAATCGTAAGGACTCATCTCGACAGTAACACGGTCTCCCGCTAAAATACGAATATAGTTTTTACGAATTTTACCAGAAACTGTTGCTAAAATCTGATGTCCATTTTCAAGTTCAACCGTAAACATTGCATTCGGCATGGTGTCAACAACCTTGCCTTCAACTTCAATCACATCGTCTTTTGCCACGCAAAAGTACCTCCATAAATTTCGATTCATCCCTCTGAGCACAGAGGTAACAATTATAAGTCAGACTAATTCATTGTATCACTACTTGTCAAATATTGCAAGCATGAAAAGCGCTTTATTTCAATTTTACCAAGACTTTTTCGATGTCTGCAAAGACTTTTTCAATCTCTTGATTTCCCTCAATATCATGGACCAAACCTTGGGCACGATAGTAGTCAATAATCGGCTGTCCTTGGGCAATGTTGACATCCAAACGGCGTTTGACTGTTTCAGGCTTATCGTCTTCGCGCTGATAGTAGTCTTCTTCTTTATAGTCAGCAGGCGGATTGAAGACCTTGTGAAAAGTTTCGCCCGTCTCACGGTGGATAATCCGGCCGCTCAACCGCTCCAAGAGGCTGTTCGGATCTACCTCGATATTGATGACTCCGTCCAGCTTGATCGCCAGCTCTTTCAGAGTGCTGTCCAGAGCATGTGCCTGCTCAATGGTTCGCGGATAGCCGTCCAGCAAAAAGCCTTTTTCTGCGATATCTGCCTGCGCCAACCGTTCTTTTACGATGCCGTTTGTTACTTCATCCGGCACCAACTCACCTTTATCGATGTAAGACTTGGCCAGCACACCCATCTCTGTCTGATTGGCCATTGCTGCACGGAACATATCACCAGTTGAAACATGCGCAACATGAAACTGTTCCACAATTTTAGCAGCCTGTGTTCCCTTACCAGCTCCTGGTAAACCCATAATCAAAAGATTCATGATCAGTCTCCTTTTCATTTTAAAAACATTCGTATAGCCTTTTCTCCGCCTTGAAACCGACGGCGTCTCAGCCCCGGCCAAGGCGATAGCCGGCAGCAGACACCCTTGCTTCCTTTGTCTTTTATAGTCTTTTCGTTCACTTTTAGTGGTGAGACTGTCCGAGGGACCGTTTCAGCCTATCGCTTAAATACAGAACGATACGATAGAGCAGCGAGCCGCTCAAAACCTTCAGCGGAGGCTTTGAGGTGGCAGATAAAGCTTCTGCTAGGAAGTGTCAGCTGCTCAAAGCACTGCTTTGAGGCTGCGGATAAAAAGACCGTGAGAAAGTCTCAAAAGTACGGCAAGGCGAGCCTGCAAAGGAATAAAAGATACACTAAATGACGATAATCGGTCAATAGCTCACTTTGCTCCAACAGCATGGAAGACTGCCGAGCTGACCTAGTTTGAAGAGATTTTCTAAGAGTATCAGACCCGGCGGATTTAACGAATTGACTATAAAAACAAAATAGAAGGGGTTGAGAAGCAGGCTTCTCTATCCCCTTTATTTTTAACTATTCCGGCCAGCCCTAAAGTCTGGCCAGCATTGGATATGAGCATCTTCTCACTTCTGACGAAAGAAGGCTCTCTCCTTATTCTGTCGTATCCATAAAGCCGATGTACTTACGCTTAAGCAGGTAGCCTTCCAGCTGTTTCATTCCTTCGATACCCGTCGAGATGATAATCAAGAGGCTGGTTCCCCCAAGGGCAACCGCATCAGTCAGTCCAAAGACATCTTTGGCCAGAATCGGAATAATCGTAACAAAACCTAAGAAAAGCGAACCTACTGTTGCCAGACGGCGAAGCAGTTTGGACATGTATTCTTCGGTTCCCTTGCCCGGACGGACTCCTGGGATGTAAGCACCGCTCTTTTGCAGGTTTTCTGCTGTCTTTTCTGGATTGATCTGCACAAAGGTGTAGAAGAAAGTGAAAAGAACAATCAGAAAGGCATACATAAACATCCCGCTGACAGTAGTCGTTGCTAGAAGCGACTGAGCTGTACGAACCCAAGCCGCATCATACCCCAGTGCACTGACAACTTGGAAAATCGCTGCCGGAGCAGCTGTAATCGAGCTGGCAAAGATGACTGGAATCACGCCCGCAGGGTTGACCTTGAGCGGAAGGTAGGAGCTGGATGGCGCCCCTTGAGCAATCTTGGTATACTGAACCGGAATCTTGTATTCTGCCTGCTGCACAAATGTCGTGAAGTAGATAATCAACAAGACCGCCACAATCAGAATGCCGACAAAGATAAGAGAGGACGTCAGGCGTTCGCTTGGAATATTCACAAAATAATCTTCGTAAATACCTTTAATCATATCCGGAATGCCCGAAACGATACCGGCAAAGATAATCATGGAAACACCGTTGCCGTAGCCCTTATCCGTGATTTGCTCCCCCAGCCAGGTCACAATCATGGACCCAGTCGCAAGAAGAGCGCAAATCAGGGCATAGGTCTGCCAGTTCGGACTGGCCACCAAATTCGCACTGGATAGGGTGTCAAATCC
The DNA here is from genome assembly GCF_017884005.1 of Streptococcus panodentis. Lineage (GTDB taxonomy): Bacteria > Bacillota > Bacilli > Lactobacillales > Streptococcaceae > Streptococcus > Streptococcus panodentis. The sequence continues at coordinate 20,831 of NZ_QFAY01000033.1, read as the reverse complement.
TGCGGTAATTCCGATAGCCTGAACAAAAGCCAGAACCAAGGAAATATAGCGGGTTGCCTGATTGAGCTTTCTGCGGCCCACTTCCCCCTGCTTGCCCCACTCTACAAACTTGGGCAGCAAGTCCATCTGCAGGAGCTGGACCACGATTGAAGCGGTAATGTAGGGGCTGACTCCGAGAGCAAAGACAGAGAAATTGCGCATGGCATTCCCTGAGACCAGACTGAGCATATTCAGAAAAGGCAAATCATTGAGATTGCTCAAGGCCTTGGCATTGATCCCCGGAACCGTGATGGTTGTACCGATACGGAAGACTAAGATGATAAAAATGGTGAATAGAATCTTAGACCGTACCTGTTTAATTTTTAGTGCGTCTTTTAATAATTTGAAAAACATAGGTCACCTCGCTTAGATGACTTCAACTGAACCACCTTTAGCAGTGATAGCTTCTTCAGCTGATTTAGAGAATTTCGCTGCTTTAACAGTCAGCTTCTTGGTCAATTCTCCATTACCAAGGATTTTAACACCTGATTTTTCAGCCTTCACAATTCCTGCTTCGATAAGAACAACTGGAGTTACTTCTGCACCGTCTTCAAAGACGTTTAATTGATCAAGGTTGACAATTGCATATTCTTTGCGGTTGATATTCAGGAAACCGCGTTTTGGAATACGGCGGAACAATGGAGTTTGTCCACCTTCAAAACCAAGACGAACACCGCCGCCGCTGCGCGCTTTCTGACCTTTTTGACCACGGCCAGAAGTTTTACCGTTACCAGACGATGTACCACGACCGACACGGTTGCGAACTTTGCGCGAGCCTGCAGCAGGCTGTAATTCATGAAGTTTCATTATTTCTTTTCTCCTCTTTTGTAAATTGCTAGCGCTCATATGGGAGAAAAGGTGTCCCCCATACAAACTCGCCTATACATATATTTAGTTTTAGGGGCTGAGAAAATCTCACATCCCCTAGTTTATTTTCAGTAAAGCTGTTCAGCCGATAGGCCTACTTCACTTCTTCGACCGTTACCAAGTGAGAAACAGCTGTAACCATACCGCGTACTGCTGGGTTGTCTTCTTTGATAACAGAACTGTTCAGTTTGCTCAGTCCAAGTGCTGTAACAGTTTTGCGTTGTGACGGAATGCGTCCGATTGGAGATTTCGTCAAAGTGATTTTAATTTGAGCCATTTGAATCTCCTTTCTTATGCTAAGTCAGAAACTGAAATACCACGAAGGGCAGCAACTTCTTCAGCGCGTTTTAATTGTTTCAAGCCTTCAACCGTTGCACGAACGATGTTGATTGGAGTGTTGGAACCGAGTGACTTAGATGTAACATCCGCCACACCAGCCAATTCGATGACAGCACGAACCGCACCGCCAGCAGCAACCCCAGAACCTTCCACAGCTGGCTTAAGCAATACTTTTGCTCCGCCGAATTCTGAAAGAACTTCGTGAGGAATGGTTGTGCCAACCATTGGTACTTCAATCAGGTTTTTCTTTGCATCTTCAACCGCTTTGCGGATAGCTTCTGGTACTTCCTGAGCTTTCCCGGTACCGAAGCCGACACGGCCATTGCGGTCACCGACCACTACAAGAGCTGCAAAGCGAAGACGGCGTCCACCTTTAACAACTTTTGTAACACGGTTAATTGCAACGACGCGTTCTTCAAGTTCAACTGCGTTGTCTTTAAATGCCATTTTCTAGTGTCCTCCCTCTTAGAATTTCAATCCGTTTTCACGAGCTGCATCAGCCAAAGCTTTTACACGTCCGTGATAGAGATATCCACCGCGGTCAAACACCACTTCAGAAATACCTTTAGCAACTGCACGTTCAGCAACGAGTTTACCAACAACAACGGCTTGTTCAGTTTTAGTTCCTTTTGAAACTTCTTTGTCAAGAGTTGAAGCGCTTGCGAGCGTTACACCCGCTACGTCATCAATTACTTGAGCGTAGATGCCTGTATTAGAACGGAATACGTTCAAACGTGGGCGATCAGCAGTTCCAGAGAGTTTTCCGCGGACGCGACGGTGGCGTTTTTGGCGGACTTTGTTTTTATCTGGTTTCGTAATCACAATTTTCACCTCTTAATTTTATGTTTATGCCTAAGCACAAAGTTGGAAATAAGGGATATGGTTGACAAGCAACCATATTACATTATTTACCGGTTTTACCTTCTTTGCGGCGAACGAATTCACCAACATAGCGGATCCCTTTACCTTTGTATGGTTCAGGAGCACGCAGACTGCGAACATAAGCAGCAGTTTGTCCAACCGCTTCTTTTGAAATCCCGCTGATCACAATGCTCGTTGGATTTGGAAGCTCAAAAGTGATGCCTTCTGGCGCTTCTACTTCGTCTGGATGAGATTTACCAACTGAGAGCACCAGCTTTTTGCCTTGCAGCTGCGCACGGTAACCAACCCCGCGCATTTCAAGTTCTTTCTTGAAGCCTTCTGATACACCAACAACCATGTTGTTGAGAAGGGCACGGGTTGTTCCGTGGATGGTTTTCATTTCTTTTGAATCATTTGGACGGTGAAGCGTTACTTCGTTACCTTCCACACGGATTTCAATATCTTTTGAGAACGCACGAGTCAGTTCTCCTTTAGGTCCTTTGACAGTGACCACATTGTCCTTGTTGCTGAGTTCAACACCAGCAGGCAGGACAATCACTTTATTACCAATACGTGACATATTATTTTTCTCCTGTTAGATTATCAGGCCGCGGACGACCAGTTTTCACGGGGGGATTATGATACAAAGGACCTAGAAAGCAAAGTAAAAATAGGAAAATCGGTGACGGCTCGATGAGCCAAGACGATTTTATCTTTTTTACACAGCTTTCAGTCCGTGTTCAAATCAAGATACCTGATTGTGTACCATATTTGAGTTCGAGCTAAGAATTTGGTGAAAAAGATAAGTTTGTCTTGGAGTATCGCTCCTGCTACAAACTTCCTATTTTCACTGCATTCTTTTAACGCTCTCACATCATCAATTACCAAACGTAGGCGATTACTTCTCCGCCAACATTCTTCTGGCGTGCTTCCTTGTCAGTCAGCAGCCCTTCGGATGTTGAAAGAATCGCAATTCCCAGTCCGTTGAGAACTTTTGGCAGGTCATCGCGTTTCTTGTAGATACGCAGACCTGGTTTTGAAACACGTTTAAGACCGGTAATCACTTTTTCACCGTTTTGTCCGTATTTCAGGAACAGACGGATAATGCCTTGCTTATCGTCTTCGATGTATTCAACGTTTTTTACAAAGCCTTCGCGCTTCAGGATTTCAGCAATCCCTTTTTTGATGTTTGATGCAGGTGCTTCCAGCACTTCGTGGTTAGCTTGGTTGGCATTACGAATGCGGGTCAGGAAGTCTGCGATAGGGTCAGTCATAACCATTTTTATATTTCTCCTTACTAGTAGTTTGCAAGCTGCACTTGCTAGTTAATACATGATACAAAGAGCGTAACAGCAAGAGCAAAAATAGGCAATTTGATGCAGGAGCGATGCTCCAAAGAAAATTGGTCTTTTTTGCCAAAGCTGTAGCTCGTGTTCAAATTGGCAAGCCCAACTGAACCCGGGCTAAACTCTGTGTGAAAAAGATAAACTTTCCTAGAAACTTCAGTTTCTTCGTCAAGTTTCCTATTTTCACTTGGAGTTTTGACGCCCTTGATATCTTAAATTACCAAGATGCTTTTGTGACACCAGGAATTTGTCCCTTGTATGCTAATTCACGGAAGCAAACACGGCACAGTTTGAATTTGCGGTAGACTGAATGCGGACGGCCGCATTTTTCGCAACGGGTGTAAGCTTGCGTTGAGAACTTCGCTGGGCGTTTGTTCTTAGCAATCATTGATTTTTTAGCCATTTGTTTTACCTCCTATTTTATTTTGCAAAAGGCATTCCAAGGCCTGTAAGCAATGCGCGCGACTCTTCGTCAGTATTAGCTGTTGTGACGATAACGATATCAAGACCGCGGGTCTTGTCGACATCGTCAAAGTTGATTTCTGGGAAAATCAGCTGCTCTTTGATACCAAGTGTATAGTTTCCGCGTCCGTCAAAAGATTTTGTCGGAACACCGTGGAAGTCACGAACACGCGGAAGGGATACTGAAACCAATTTATCCAAGAAATCATACATGCGTTCACCGCGCAGAGTAACCTTAGCGCCGATCGCTACACCTTCACGAAGACGGAAGCCGGCGATTGATTTTTTAGCCTTAGTAATCAGTGGTTTTTGACCTGAGATCAGAGCCAGCTCTTCAGCCGCTTTTTCAAGATTTTTAGCATTTGAAACAGCATCGCCGACACCCATGTTCAAAACAATTTTATCCACTTTTGGCACAGCCATGACAGATGAGTAGTTGAATTGCTCTGTCAAAGCAGGAACTACTTCTTTAAGATATTTTTCTTTTAAACGATTAGCCATTATACTTCTCCTTTCCTTCGTGATTAATCAAGCACTTCGCCTGATTTTTTATTGTAACGAACTTTCTTGCCGTCTACAAACTTGTAGCCGACACGTCCTGCAACGCCATTTTTGTCAAGCACTTGAACATTTGACACATGGATTGGCGCTTCTTTTTCAACGATAGCTCCTTGAGGGTTTTCGTTGTTCGGTTTTTGGTGTTTTTTGACGAGGTTGACGCCTTCAACAACAACTTTATTTACTTTTGGAAGTGCTGTTACAACAAGAGCTTCAACGCCCTTATCCTTGCCAGCAATTACGCGAACTTTGTCGCCTTTTTTTACAAACATTAGAGTTTTCTCCTTAAAATTTCTTACGCCCAAGGGGCACCCTGGAAAACCAGGGGACTAGTTTGCTTTCAGATTAAAGTACTTCTGGAGCCAGCGACACGATCTTCATGAAGCCGCCGTCACGCAGTTCGCGGGCAACAGGGCCGAAGATACGGGTTCCGCGAGGGGTTTTGTCTTCACGGATGATGACTGCAGCGTTTTCGTCGAACTTGATGTATGAACCATCTTTACGGCGAGCACCTGATTTAGTACGAACGATAACAGCTTTTACAACGTCACCTTTCTTAACCGCACCGCCAGGAGTAGCTTGTTTGACAGATGCAACGATAACATCGCCGATGTTAGCGAACTTGCGTCCTGAACCACCGAGTACCTTGATTGTCAAGATTTCGCGCGCGCCGCTGTTGTCAGCAACTTTCAAACGAGTTTCTGTTTGAATCATTTAACTTTTCTCCTTTCTGGTTTGATTAGATGATGACCGCTTCTTTAACGACTTCTACAAGGCGGAAGCGTTTGGTAGCTGAAAGCGGACGAGTTTCCATGATGCGGACGATATCGCCTTCTTTGGCAACATTGTTTTCATCATGAGCTTTGTACTTTTTAGAGTAGTTAATACGTTTACCATAGACTGGGTGGTTCCGTTTTGTTTCAACTACAACTGTGATGGTTTTGTCCATTTTGTCAGAAACAACGCGTCCGACAAGAACTTTACGATTATTGCGTTCCATTGAAATTCTCCTTCCCTAGTCTATTATTTCACTTCTGACTGAACAGTCTTGATACGAGCGATTTGTTTTTTCACTTCTTTCAGACGGGCTGTCTCTTCCAATTGGCCGGTAGCTGCTTGGAAACGAAGATCAAACAATTCTTTCTTCAATTCATTTTCACGCTTCGCGAGTTCTTCTTGAGAAAGACCACGAAGTTCTTTAACAAATTCTTTTACTTCATTAAGTTTCATGCCTTCTCCTTATTCTGCTTCACGTTTGACGAACTTGCACTTAACTGGCAGCTTGTGACTGGCCAAACGAAGCGCTTCGCGGGCAACCTCTTCGGATACACCGGCGATTTCAAACATGACCTTGCCACGCTTAACCGGTGCTACCCAGCCTTCAGGAGCCCCTTTACCAGATCCCATCCGTACACCGATTGCTTTGGCAGTGTAGGATTTGTGCGGGAAGATTTTAATCCAAACTTTACCGCCACGTTTCATGTAACGAGTCATGGCGATACGGGCAGCTTCGATTTGGCGGTTGGTGATCCAGTGGCTGGTCGTTGCCTGAAGACCGTATTCTCCAAAGGCTACTTCTTTGCCGCCTTTAGCTTCGCCGCGCATTTTTCCGCGGAACTCGCGGCGGTGTTTAACACGTTTAGGTACTAACATTGGTTATTTACCTCCTTTAGTGTTTTTACGAGCCGGAAGAACTTCTCCGCGGTAAATCCAAACTTTAACGCCCAGTTTACCATAAGTAGTATCAGCTTCTTCCCAAGCATAATCGATATCTGCACGCAGAGTGTGAAGCGGAACAGTTCCTTCAGAGTAGCCTTCGCTGCGGGCAATATCTGCACCATTGAGACGGCCTGAAACCTGAGTTTTAATCCCTTTTGCTCCAGCACGCATCGTACGTTGGATTGCTTGCTTTTGAGCGCGGCGGAAAGCCACACGCTGCTCTAATTGACGGGCAATGCCTTCACCAACAAGGTGTGCGTCCAGATCCGGACGTTTGATTTCGATGATGTTGATGTGGACTTGTTTGCCAGTCAGTTTGTTCAGTTTTGCACGGAGTGCATCTACGTTTGCTCCGCCTTTACCGATTACCATACCTGGTTTAGCAGTATGAAGAGAAACGTTTACTTTGTTTACTGCGCGTTCGATTTCAATAGTTGAAACTGCTGCGTCAGCCAATTCTTTTTGAACGAATTTACGGATTGCAAGATCTTCATGAAGGTAATCCGCGTATTCTTTTTCAGCATACCATTTGGCATCCCAATCACGGATGATGCCGACACGCATACCAATTGGATGTACTTTTTGACCCACGATGTTACCTCCTTATTTTTCTGCAACGACCACTGTGATGTGGCTGGTGCGTTTGTTGATTGGCGAAGCTGAGCCTTTCGCACGCGGACGGAAACGTTTCATAGTCGGTCCTTCGTTTGCGAATGCTTCAGATACTACCAAGTTAGCTTTTTCCAAACCAAAGTTGTTTTCAGCATTAGCGATTGCAGAGTTCAATACTTTTTCGATAATGCCGGCAGCTTTGTTTGGAGTGAATTTCAAGATTGCGATTGCGTCAGCGACGTTTTTACCACGGATATTGTCAAGAACTAGACGAGTTTTACGAGGTGAAACACGCACTGTACGAGCCATTGCTTTAGCTGAAGTAATTTCTGCCATTTATGTTCTCCTTATTTTCTACGTGTTTTCTTGTCGTCTGCAGCATGACCTTTGTAAGTACGAGTCGGTGCAAACTCACCAAGCTTGTGACCTACCATGTCTTCCTGGATGTAAACAGGTACGTGTTTACGTCCGTCATAGACTGCGATTGTGTAACCGATGAAACTTGGGAAAATCGTTGAACGACGTGACCAAGTTTTGATGACTTTCTTCTTTTCGTCATTAGCCTGAGCTTCAACTTTTTTCATCAAATGCTCATCGACGAAAGGTCCTTTTTTAAGACTGCGTCCCATTTTTATATTTTCTCCTTTAAATAAGTACCACAGCGGCCTGCACTGACCAAGCAGCGCTACCGAGCTGGCGGATCTGCTAGCTGCTTAGGCGGCTAGTTTTTCATTATTTCTCGTTGCGGCGGCGAACAATCAGTTTGTTTGATTTCGCTTTTTTGTTACGAGTTTTCAGACCAAGAGCAGGTTTGCCCCATGGAGTAGATGGCGCTTTGCGGCCGACTGGTGCCTTACCTTCACCACCACCGTGCGGGTGATCGTTCGGGTTCATAACAGAACCGCGAACCGTTGGGCGGATGCCTTTCCAGCGGCTGCGTCCAGCTTTACCAAGATTGACAAGGCCATGCTGTTCATTTCCGACAACACCGACCGTCGCACGGCAAGTGCCCAAAATCATCCGAACTTCGCCGGATTGCAGACGAACCAGTGTGTATTTGCCTTCTTGTCCAAGAACCTGAGCAGATGCACCGGCAGCACGGACCAATTCACCGCCGCGGCCTGGCTTCAGCTCAATGTTGTGAACCAGAGTACCAACTGGGATGTTGGCAAGCGGAAGAGCATTTCCGACCTTGATATCTGCTTCAGGACCTGATACGATGCGTTGGCCAACTTCAAGACCTTTTGGCGCAATGATGTAAGCTTTGACCCCGTCAGTGTAGTGCACCAAAGCGATGTTAGCTGAACGGTTTGGATCGTACTCGATTGTCTTAACAACCGCTTCGACAGCATCTTTGTTCCGTTTGAAGTCAATCAAACGGTAGTGGCGCTTGTGACCGCCGCCCTGATGGCGGACAGTGATGCGGCCGTTGTTGTTCCGGCCCGCTTTGCTCTTCAGTGAAACGAGCAGGGTCTTTTCTGGAGTGCTGGTAGTAATTTCAGCGAAATCCAAAGAAGTCATATTACGGCGGCCGTTTGTTGTTGGTTTATAAACACGAATTCCCACGATATTTCCTCCTTAGATTATTCTTCTTCAGCAGCGAACAGCTCGATTGCTTTAGAATCAGCTGCCAGCGTGATGATGGCTTTTTTAGTTTTGTTGGTAAAACCAGTATAACGTCCAACGCGTTTTGCTTTTGGTTTTACATTGATAGTGTTGACGTTGGCAACTTTTACTCCTTCGAAAGCAGCTTCAACAGCCTGCTTGATCAGAAGTTTGTGCGCGCGGGTATCCACTTCAAATACATATTTTCCTGCCTCCAGCTGAGCCATTGAGCTTTCAGTGATAACAGGCTTTTTGATGACGTCATACAAATTCATTATGCAAGAACCTCCTCAATTTTAGAGATAGCTGCTTGAGTGACAAGAAGTTTGTCGCTGTTTACGATGTCAAGGACACTTGCAGTGGTTGCCGTTGCAACTTTCACATTTGGAAGGTTGCGGGCTGAAAGTGCAGCAAAGTCATTGCCTTCTTCAAGGATGACAAGAACTTTTGTGTCAATGCTCAGTGCGGCCAGCACTTTTGCAAACTCAGCAGTTTTTGGAGCTGTAAATGAAAGGCTGTCTACAGCTACGAATTTGTTTTCAGCAACTTTTTCAGAGTAAACTGATTTCAGTGCCAATCTACGAACCTTACGCGGAAGTTTGTAGGCATATGAACGAGGAGTTGGGCCGAATACGACACCACCGCCGCGCCATTGCGGAGAGCGGATAGAACCTTGACGAGCGCGTCCGGTTCCTTTTTGACGCCATGGTTTGCGTCCGCCGCCTGATACTGCAGAACGGTTTTTAACAGCGTGAGTTCCTTGACGGAGGCTAGCGCGTTGGCTGATGATGACATCAAAGACAACAGATTCGTTTGGTTCGATACCAAATACTGCATCGTTCAGGACCACTTCACCAGCTTCTTTACCAGTTTGGTCAAATAATGTTACGTTTGCCATTGTGACTGATTTCCCCTTTCTTTATTATTTACCAGCTTTAACTGCTGACTTGATAGTGATAAGAGATTTCTTAGCACCAGGTACGTTTCCTTTGATGAGGATAACGTTTTTCTCTGGAACAACCTGTACGATTTCAAGGTTTTGAATGGTAACGCGGTTGCCGCCCATGCGTCCAGCCAGGTGTTTGTTTTTGAAAACACGGTTAGGCGCAACTGGCCCCATTGAACCAGGACGACGGTGGTAGCGTGAACCATGAGCCATCGGACCGCGTGATTGGCCGTGGCGCTTGATGACACCTTGGAAACCTTTACCTTTTGAAGTTCCTGTTACATCAACAACATCACCAGCTTCGAATGTATCGACAGTGATTTCTGCTCCAACTTCCAAGCCTTCAATGTTTTTGAATTCACGAATGAAGCGCTTAGGAGCTGTGTTAGCTTTCGCTACATGGCCTTTGGCAGGTTTGTTGCTCAATACATCACGAAGATCGTCGAAACCGACCTGAACAGCGTTGTAACCATCTGTTTCAACTGTTTTTACTTGAAGAACAACGTTTGGAGCTGCTTCAATAACAGTTACAGGGATTAATTCGCCAGCTTCAGTGAAGATTTGCGTCATTCCCACTTTTTTCCCTAAGATTCCTTTTGTCATGAGAAAATGTTTCCTTTTCTATAAATTATTCAAAAAGTTTTTAACGAGCGTTTTTCATGCTCAGGATTAAGATACCAAGGGCGTCAAGAGCCAAGCAAAAATAGGAAACTAACGCCGTGTTCGATGAACACTAGGAAGTTTATCTTTTTTGCACAGCTCTTAGCCCGTGTTCAGTTTCACTTGAACGATTTCTTAATGTTAGATTAAAGTTTAATCTCTACGTTCACACCGCTTGGCAGATCCAGCTTCATCAGCGCATCAACTGTTTTTTGAGTTGGGTTGATGATGTCAATCAAGCGTTTGTGGGTACGCATTTCAAATTGTTCGCGAGAGTCTTTGTATTTGTGAGTCGCGCGAATGATGGTGTAGAGGCTGCGCTCAGTTGGAAGTGGGATTGGACCCGCAACTTCAGCACCTGTACGAGTAGCAGTTTCTACGATTTTTGCAGCCGCTGTATCAAGTGTACGGTGTTCGTATGCTTTCAAACGGATACGGATTTTTTTGTTTGCCATCTTTTTCTCCTTTTCGTCTATTTAAGATAATAGGCTAGCTCCGCAAAAAAACCGACAGGCGGTTGCGTGGCAATGCAACCGAGCGTGTCGCAACCTCTTGCATCAAAGCTACACGCTGTATTTTTACAGCACCATAGTATCTTAACACAAAGACGCAGGCATTGCAAGGGATTTGAGAAATTTTTTAAAGATTTTCCGGATAATTGTTGCTGAAAGTGGTTTCCAGTCGACATAACGGTGAAATAAAGGAACCGCGTTAAGAGTTTTTGACCAGAACAAAGCGAGACTGAAACACTTTTATACGGTATCTTCCCAAAGATACATCCCTCTGTGGGTGAGGACGCAGCCATCATGGGAGTCTGTCCCAGCCTCTCTCTGTTATTTTTCTTTTTCGATTCGAAATTGGTTTTGCGACGTGTTTATCAGAAAATCCGCTTCGCTCTCAGTCTGTTTGTAATAACAGCGATATTGGTCCCGCCTAGTCTGATGAGCTTGACGGACAAACTCCTGATCCCGATGACGATGGGCTACATCTCTGTCAAGGCGCCTCTCTAATTCGGTCTCATCATCTGTATAAAAACAGATAGACAGATCAAAAAGCTCCTTGGGCAGAAAGGCTGCCGACATGCCTTCGACCAGCAAAATCGGCTTATCTGCTGATAGACGCCGGCTGGGAGACCAAGCTGTATGAATCGTCAGCATATCCAGACCGGACTGCAGAGCGCGAATATCCCGCTCTAAACTACTGAGTTCATGAACCGCTGGCAGACAGGCCGTAACTGTTTGATGGGGAAAATCTCTGGGCGCCAGCAAATTCCGATAGCCGCCCGAAATAACATAAGGATCTGTTTCCAGCAGATTGGCCCGCTCTTTTCCCAGCCCTAACTGCAAATCCCGCGCAAATGTCGACTTCCCGGAAGCCCCGTGCCCGAAGATTCTCAGACTATGCCTTTGACCGTCCGACAGATAGGCAGTCAAATATTCCAATAATGCCGTTTGGTCCATTCCGTTCTCCTACTTAAAAACATTAGAAATTGCGGCTGGACTTGTTGTAGCCATAGCGCTCGACAAAATCTTCACGGAATTCCAGCAGGTTGTCATCCAGAATAGCCTGCCGGACTTTCTTCATTAGATTGACCAAGAAATAAAGATTATGATAGCTGGTCAGGCGGATGCCAAAGGTTTCATCAGCCTTGAGCAGGTGACGGATATAGGCCCGCGTGTAATTCTGACAGGTGTAGCAGTCGCAGTCATGATCCAGCGGCGTAAAGTCTTCTTCAAACTGGGCATTTTTCACCACCAAACGGCCCCGGCTGGTCATACAGGTGCCGTTTCTGGCAATCCGGGTCGGCAGGACACAGTCAAACATGTCAATCCCGCGAATGACGCCATCAATGAGGCTGTCCGGAGCTCCCACTCCCATGAGATAGCGCGGTTTATTTTCCGGCAGCATCGGTGCAGTGAAGTCTAAGACAGCATTCATTTCTTCATGCGATTCACCGACAGCCAGCCCGCCGATTGAATAGCCTGGGAAGTCCATGCTGACCAAATCCTGAGCGGACTGACGGCGTAAATCCTCAAAGCCTGCCCCCTGCACAATGCCAAAGAGACCTTGGTCATGGGGGCGGCTGTGAGCCTTGAGTCCACGCTCCGCCCAGCGGCTGGTTCGCTCAATGGACTTCTTGACATAGTCATAAGGCTGGTAAAACTGCGGGCATTCATCAAAGGACATCATGATGTCGCTGCCCAGATTGTTCTGAATGGAAATGGCCTTTTCCGGCGACAGAAACATCTTGGAGCCATTGAGGTGATTTTTAAAAGTCACCCCTTCCTCGGTGATATTGCGGCTGTCTGCCAAGGAATAGACCTGAAAACCGCCGCTGTCCGTCAGAATAGGCTGGTCCCAGTTCATGAACTTGTGAAGACCGCCAGCTCGGGCAATCAGCTCATCACCGGGCCGCAGCCAGAGATGATAGGTATTGGCCAAGATAATGCCAGAGCCCATCTGCTTGAGCTCCTCCGGCGACTGGGTCTTGACCGTAGCCTGGGTACCGACCGGCATAAACATGGGCGTTGGAAAGGTGCCGTGGGGAGTGATGATCTCCCCCAGACGGGCACCGGTGTGTTTTTCTTTCTTGATTAAGCGATATTGAATCGGCGAATCTGACATTATTACCTCCGAGACCAGGAAAGACAGTCCTAGTCCATTCTATTGCGCGGCTAATCCGCCGCATACCGTATGATTTTATCAAAAAATGCTGCGTCTGTCATCAGGTATGTTATAATGAAACAATAGAAAAGGAGTTTTCATGAATTTACAGGAGATTCGTGCCGAGGCACGCAGCATTCGCAGTCAGACAAGGGGAATCTTTCTTTTATTTACAGGTCCGACCCTTATTTCTATCATCAGCTACCTGCTGGCCTTAGACCTCAACCTGCGAGAGATCATCCCGGCCCTTTCCTTCCAGCAGACAATCGTCTTTCTTGCCAGCCGGGAAATTGGGCCGCGCATCATCCAGTTTATCCTGACTCTGCTGTTTTTGTCTGCCAGCTTCAGCTTGATGGAAGTAGTCCGTAAAAAGAGGGAGGAAGTCGGATTTTCTGATATTAACCGAATTTTCTCCAAACCGCTTTTCGGCCCCATTTTTGCTACTATGCTGGTCAAGCAGCTTTTGCTTCTCCTATGGAATGCTTTGACCTTAGCCGGTTTACTGCTGACAACTTTCAATTCCTATAAAACGATCAGCATCTATAACAGAATTCCCAACCCCAGCTCCCTGACAAGTCAAAGCCCGGAAGTTCTGGAGATTCTCCAATATGCCCCCGGCATGTTTTTAGGCTTGCTCCTCATGGCAGCCGGCACAGCAGTCTTTATCCCACAGGCCTACGCATATTCTCAGACTGACTATATCCTCTATGACCAGCTTCATGCCGGTACTTATAAAGGCCCCTTTCAGGTCCTCCGTCAGAGCCGCCGGCTGATGAAAGGCTGCAAATGGGACCGTTTCCTGCTGGATCTGAGCTTCATTGGCTGGTATATCCTGATTGGTCTGACATACGGCATCGCAGGCATAACCGTCTACCCTTACATAAGCGCGGCTCAGGTTCTCTTTTATGAGAAGATTAGACAAGAGAAAAAGCTGGGCTGATTGCTGCTTAGCACCTATATAAAAAGGCTGAAGTTCGTTGAACTCAGCCTTTTCTACACCCTTCAAATCCCGAACAATCCGATCAAAAGCCGCTTCCAGACTGTCCCCATCTCTAAAGAAGGCGGCCTCCCAGCCCAGAAAATCTCGCTCCTGCCACCAGCGCCGCATATCGTCTGGGGAAAATTCCTGCTGCTTAGCTCTGGTTCGGTGGCGGCGGACAGTTTCTTCAAAGGATAGGCCATAGTAGTAAGCAAAGACATGCGGAGCGAAGAGTTTTTTCAACTGCTCTAGCATCTGTCCGTAAATATCTGTCTCATAAAACCCTTCTACCAAGACCAGTAAATCACGCTCATAAGCAAAGCGAGCCAGTGTTTCCGTCAGGTCAATAGATAAATTTCCAGGCTCGACTTTTTCCTTGAGCATGTCCCGCCTGACGGTATCTTGGGAAATCAGCAGCGTGCAGCGGCCAAAATGTTCCTGCAGCCTGAGGCCCAGCGTGGTCTTGCCAGAGCCGGAGTTGCCGCGGATAATGACTAGTCTGGCCATCTCACTCTCCCAAAACCAGCCGGCTGTGTTCGCGCTTGATGCAGCGGTTCATGACCATATCGTCCCGGCCGGCCGCTCGCAGAATCTGCTCGGCTTCTTCATTTTCCAGACCCAGCTGGGCCCAGAAAATCTTAGCATCCGCCGCCAAAAAATCACGCGCCGCATCCGGCAGAAACTCACTGCGGCGGTAAACATCGACAATATCTACCGGAAAAGGGATGTCCTGCAGGCTGGCATAGACAGTTTCGCCCAGAATCTGACCGCCTGCCGCCCGCGGATTGACCGGGATGATGCGGTAGCCCCGCTGCTGCATCTCCTTTGACACACGATGGCTGGTCGCTTCCTCTCGGTCGGACAGGCCTACAACAGCAATCACCTTGCTGCTTTCTAAGTAGTGTTTAACAATTCCATCGCTGGGATTTTGAAAATGATAGGTCATGGATTTCCTCCAATTAGTTGATAGCATATTTTGAAAAGGCTTTCCGAAATAACATCCACCCCAGAGTCGAAAAGTTTTGCTCCGGGGTAGATTTTTAGCGTATAGATGAGCTCAACTGAATCCGGCCTAAACACTGTGTGAAAAAGATGGCCGTCCTCGCATTCGTCGAATGCTTCATCCGTTCCCTATTTTCACTTTGTGTTTTACGCCCTTGATATCTTAGTTGAATCCGGCCTAAAAACTTGAGAAAATAGATACATTCTCCTAAAATCATCGATGCTTCGTCGAATTTCCTAATTTTTTCGTTTTTTACGGCCTCTGTATCTTGTTTTACTTCGCTTCATACCAAGTCTGGCCTGCATTTTCATCTGCTTCCAGCGGTACTTTGAGTTCAATAGCGGCTTCCATAATGTCCTTGACCAGCCGGCGGACGGCTGACAGCTCCGTATTGGGCACTTCCAGAACGATTTCGTCGTGGACCTGCAGCAGCATGCGGGCTTGGTATTTGCCCTCGGTCAGCGCCCGGTCCAGATTGATCATGGCCACTTTAAGAATATCCGCCGCGCTGCCCTGAATCGGGCTGTTGATGGCCGTCCGTTCGGCAAAGCCTCGGACATTGAAATTGCGGGAATTGATGTCAGGAATTTCCCGGCGGCGGTGAAAGAGAGTTTCTACATAGCCCTTGTCCCGCGCCTCGCGTACGACATTTTCCATATAGGCCTTGATACCGGGATAGCGCTCAAAGTAAGTGTCAATATAGGATTTGGCCTCCTTGCGGCTGATGCCCAGATTATTGGCCAGGCCAAAGTCTGAAATACCGTAGACCACTCCAAAGTTGACAGCCTTAGCATTGCGGCGGTCATTGGCCGTCACATCCTCCGGCTTTTCGATGCCAAAGACCCGCATGGCGGTCGAAGTATGGATGTCGGCTCCGTGCCGAAAGGCATCAATCAAATGCTCATCACCCGAAATATGAGCCAGAACCCGCAGCTCAATCTGAGAATAATCCGAGCTGAGCAGGACGCTGTCCTCCCACTCTGGCACAAAAGCCTTGCGAATCAGGCGGCCCTGCTCCAGACGCACCGGGATATTCTGCAGGTTGGGATCAACACTGGACAGGCGGCCGGTCTGGGTCAGATCCTGCACATAGCGGGTGTGGATCTTGCCGTCAGGCAAAATAGCCTCCTGCAGACCGATGACATAGGTAGACTGGATCTTGGCAATCTGGCGGTATTCCAGAATCTTTTCAACGATAGGGGCAATCGGTGCCAAGCGCTCCAGCACATCCACGGCTGTTGAGTAGCCGGTCTTGGTTTTCTTGGTCAATTCCAGCGGCAGGCCGAGTTTTTCAAAGAGAATGGAGCCCAGCTGTTTAGGGGAGTTGATATTAAATTCTTCGCCTGCCAAATCATAGATTTCCTGAGTCAGCTGGGCCAGAACCCCCTCATTTTCAGCCTGCATGGTCTGCAGTGTTTCCCGCTGAACCTTGATGCCGGCGATTTCCATCTTGGCCAGAACAAAAGCCAGCGGCTGCTCCATCTCCAGCAGCAAATCCAGCTGGTCATGCTCCCGCAGCTGGTCAATCATTGGCGCTTCTGTTTCCAGCAGCACCGCGACTTTTCGGGCCAAATGGCTGAGCAGCGCCTCATCATCCGGCAGAGCCCGTTTGGCGCCCTTGCCGTAAACCGCCTCATCAGATGCCAAGGCTGTGCGGCCGTAAAGGCCGGCAATGGTCGCAATCTCATTATTGTCCACCGTGGACAGGAGATACTTGGCCAGACGGCTGTCGAAGGCAGGCCGGGAAAGCTCAATGCCCAAACGGCTGAGCAGCACCTTGGCTCGCTTGAAATCATAGACCTTGAGGGCTGTTTTTTCTAAAAAGTCCTTAAAGAGCGGCTGCTGCAGCAGACGGGCATCTCGGCAGGCATAAATCTTTTCTGCCGTTCCCCAGGCAAAGCCGACCATATCCTCAGCGTGGTAATTGTCGCCCAATAGTTCAAAGTGAAAGAAAGCCGCTGCATCCAGCATATCAGCTGTGACTTCCTTTACTTCTTCATAGCTGATTTCCGCCGGTGCTGCTGCCGGTGCCGCCTCAGCTTCCAAGGCCTGCTTGAGCTGCCTGAAGCCCATTTCCTCATAGAACTTGAGGAGCTCAGCCACCTGCGGTCCGCTGTAGACCAGATCCTCCAGCCCGATTTCAATCGGTGCCTGAGTATCAATGGTCGCCAGCTTCTGAGACAGGAAAGCCTGTTCCTTGTCCTTGATCAGATTTTCCTTCATCTTAGAGGCCTTAAGCTGGTCAATATTGTCATAGAGATTTTCCAGCGAACCATACTCCCAAAGGAGCTTGAGGCCGGTCTTTTCGCCAATCTTGGTCACTCCAGGGATATTGTCCGACTGATCGCCCATCAGCGCCTTGAGGTCAATGAACTGAGCCGGAGTGATGCCCATTTTCTCCATGAGATAGGCAGGAGTAAACTCTTCAAACTCGGCCACGCCTTTCTTAGAAATCTCCACCACGGTATTGTCATCAGCCAGCTGAATCAGGTCCTTGTCGCCGCTGACAATGGTCACATCATAAGGCACAGCCGTCTTTTCGGCCATTTTATCCAAGGTTCCGATAATGTCATCCGCCTCGTACTGGGGCAGATCGTAGTAGCGTATGCCCAGATAGCCCAGCATTTCCCGGATAAAGGGCAGCTGCTCGCGGAATTCATCGGGTGTCTTGGCCCGGCCGCCCTTATAGTCGGCATACATCTCAGTCCGAAAAGTGGTCTTGCCGGCATCAAAAGCGACCAAAATGTGGGTCGGCTGCACCCGCTCCATGAGGTGATTGAGCATGAGGTGGAAACCATAGATTGCATTGGTATGCAGGCCCGACGGACTCTTGAAGCGGTCTATCTGATTGTACAGTGCAAAGAAAGCACGGAAAGCAACGGACGAACCGTCGATTAACAGTAGTTTATTCTTATTTTCCATAGGAATATTATAACACGAAAGGCGGACAAAGACAGAAAAGGCGGTGTGGAAAATAGCAGAAAATGTGATGAGAGCTAAATTTTGATACAATCATCTTATGAATAATACCTACTACTTTATCCGTCATGCGCACTCGGCTTACAGTCCGGACGAAGCCGGCCGTCCTCTGTCAGAAACCGGCAGGGCAGCACTGGATCAGCTGGATTTTTTGACAGAAAAACCCATCACCGCAGTCTATTCCAGCCCTTATCAGAGAGCCATACAAACAATCGAACCGCTAGCTCAGAAGCTAAACCTCCCCATCCAAATCGATGAGCGCTTGGTGGAGCGGAAACTAAGCAGTCAAATGATTACTGACCAAGAATTTGAAAGCTGCCTGAAACAACTTTGGTCGCAGCCCGACTTTGCCCTTGCAGGCGGCGAATCCAATCTGGCTGCTCAGAAACGTGCGCTAGGCTTCCTTCAGGAGCTGGAAGCAAAACACCATCAGGAGCACATTGTCCTCAGCTCCCACGGCAACCTCATCTGTATCCTTTTACAATACTTTGACCCCCAAATTGACTATTATTTCTGGCGCAGACTAGCCATGCCTGATGTGCTGATGGTAGGGCAGAAGGACACACTTTCCCATCCTTTAAAAAAGGACAGCTGATTTCCAGAGAAGCAAAGTTCCAAACGGAAGCAATTGTGCCGGAAGATTCAGCCTGTGGGATGGCAAACCGTCAGAATCACCATGCTTTTTTGGAAGTGCTAGAATAAATCTGGAATTTTTCTTATAAAAATATGGAAATAATTTGACATTTAAAGCTTTTTCCTTTATACTATTAACATGTTAGGAGGGAAAAGATGAAAAATATTCCAAAACACTTCATTTTAGGCGCAGCCATTCTTGCCAGCGCCGGTATCACGCAGACCGTAGCTGCAGATACGGCTTCAGCAGATACAGCTGCACCTGCAAGTCAAGACAAGACAAGCCCTGTCAGCCAAGCAGCCGTTCAGCAGCAAAGCGAGCAGGTCAGCAAAGCTAAAGAAGCCGTTGATAAGGCTAAAGAACAAGCGGATGCAGCTGAAAGCAAGCTTGAAACAGCCCAAAAGGACAATGCGGACGCAAATGCACAAAATATTGCACAAGCTCAGGCAGCTGTGACAGAGGCTGAGGAGAAAGTCGCTCCGGCTGAAACAGCAAACAGCCAAGCTCAAGCTGCTCTTGATGCCGCCAAAACTGCAGAAAATACGCAGGCAACTACAGCTCAGGATGCTCAGGCCAAAGCGGCTCAGGCTGAAACTGAAACAAAAGCGGCTCAGGATGCGGTGGCTGCAGCGCAAAAAGCTGTTGATGAGAAACTGATAAACGAAGAAGTCGCCAAAGCAAAAGCTGAACTTGACAAGGCTCAAAATCACCTGACTTCTTACCAAGAACAGCTGAAAACAGCCGAAGCTGAGGATGCCAAACGCCAAGCAGCAATCGACCAAGCCCAGGCAGATATAAAAGCGGCTCAGGCTGAAGTCAACGAAAAACAAGCCAAAGTTTCTTCGCTGGACCAAGTTCACAATACCTTCACCCTCTCTCCAGCCTATATCAATGCCATCAAAAGCAATAATATCAACGGAACTTCCAAATTATCAGCTGAAGCACAGGGAACTCTTGCCACAGAAGCGGCAAGGCTCAAATCCAGCAACAACTACATCAGCAGCCAGAAAGATGCACAGCGTATGGTCAGCATCAATGCCATTCCCAGTGACATTCTTTTGGAAATCAACTACTATGCTCAGGATCTGATCAATCAAATCCGCCAGCAGGCAGGCACCGCACTGGTCACCCTAACCCAAAACAGCATGGACTATGCAGCAGCCTTGAGCAAAGCAGCCCAAGAAGAAAAATATACCTCCCTTAAAAAACAGCCTGTGACTTCAGGTGTATCCATCCCAGAAGCTGTGGTGGCTAAATTCGGACTGAATCAGTTTGGATACAGACCATCCATCACTCATGAACTTGGTTCATATCCTAATCTGGCCAGCCAAGAAAATGTATCTGTCGATTACCTGAAAAAAACCATCTACGATACTATAAAATTCCAGCTTTTTGATCTGGGAGACAGCATTGGCGAACGAAGCACCATTTCTGCTCAAAAAACAGTTGGACATCTTGACCGTCAGAAAAAGGGTGCTTATATGGGGGTAGGATTCAGCAATGATGGGATTATCAACCGCATCCAATTCCTGCTGTTCCCAAACAACAGCAGCGACATCAAAGATGCTTCTAAAATCACAGCAGCCTTGATCAATCCAAATACAGATCTCAAAGAAGCGGATGCTGCCCGTAAAGATTTAGCGGCTTCACAGGCTAAGCTAGACGCAGCTCAGCGTGCCTTGACCAACGCCCAGAACAAGCGGGAGGCTGCACCATTGCTTCGCGAAGTTGTTCAAACTGCTAAAGACCAATTAGCCAAGCAAGAACGCGCTTACGAAACAGCGCTTGAAAACAGCAAGAAAACGGCCTCTGAAGAGACCAAAGCCAGACTTGCTGCTCTCGCTCATGCACAGACAAGCTTGAAAGAAAAAGAAGCAGCACAAGCAAGAGCCCAACAAGCTGCCGAGGCAGCCAATGCAGAACTTGCTGAACTCAAAGCAGCTACCGCTGCAGCCCAAGAAAAGGCTGCCGCTGCAGCTACAGCCTTGGCAGAGGTGAAAAAAGCTGTTCAAGCTGCACAAGATTATGTTTACCGCCTGCAAAATGCTCCTGCCCTTCTCAAGAAAGCAGAAGCAGATCTCAATGAGGCAAAAGCAGATCTGGCCAGCAAGGAAGAGGCTTATCAAACCGAAAGTGCAAAACTGGAGGCTTTGAAAGCAGCTCTCGCAGCGCTTGAGGCAGAAGATCCGGCCAAACTGGATGTGAAAGGCGAACAACAAGTCCTAAAAGTAAGGGCAATCGGAAGCAAGACAGGGGTCAAACCAGCTCCAATCTATCAGGCACCGGCTGCAGCTCTGCCTAAAACAGGCTCTGCCCAATCCCCCCTGGCCCTTGCAGGCATAGGACTGCTCTCTGCACTGGGTCTGGCTTTCGGAAAACGCCGCAAGGCTGAATAAGACCGCTGAAAAGCAGGACTCTCAAAAAATATAACGAGGCTGGGACAGACTTCCACGATGGCTGCGCCCTCACTCGCAGAGAGATGGCGGTGGGACAGAACTAAATTTTTAAAAATTTAGTTCCCTTCACTCTTTTGTTTCTAAGCTCAGGCTGAAAAGGTC
>NZ_QFAY01000032.1 GCF_017884005.1 Streptococcus panodentis | reverse complement strand
GGTTATGCTATTTTTTGTACTCTAAACCTAGATAGTGCAAGGGGTTAAGGCTGTTTTTGAGGTTACAAGTTTGAGTAATAAAGATGAAAAAAGGATATCCTCTAAATATTTTTATTTAAAGAAAGGAGTTCATCATGAAAATTTCACAAGTTCTCAAAGATATTCGTCAACAAAATCAACTCACTCAGGAGGCTTTGGCAGAAAGGCTCAAGGTTTCCCGCTCCGCCATTGCCCGCTGGGAAAGCGAAAAAGGTATCCCTGATATTGGAAATCTCATCGCTATCAGTCGGGAGTTTGATATCAGTCTGGATACACTCATCAGGGAAGATGAGCGCTTGGAGAAAAAGGTCATCGAAGACAGTAAAGCTAAGAAATGGCATTACTTAGTCATTCTCTACCTTTTTTCCATCTTGGTTTATATTGGTGTCTTTGCTTACTTGCACCATATCTTTATGGCGGGCTTCCTCATCTCCACCCTCTTCATGCTCTTCTCTGAGCTGCGCATCTTTATCAAGGAAAAGATTTGGATGCAGAAAAATACATAAGACTTAAAGTTGCGAGAAAATAAGTGCTGAAAAGCATTTAAAACTTAGAACGTTGTTTGTTTAATATTGATTTTATGCTTTTTATGATAATCTACTGACGTATCACTAAGAAAATTTTAGCTATTTTTGATTTTTATAAAATAAAAAAGTTGAAATAAATCAACTTTCCAAAACAACTAAAAAGCTCCAATAATTCTATTCCATCCTTACAAATATATCTCATCTACGGACTTTCTATAATTTCTTGATTTACAATTTTATATGACCTATCTGCAATTTTTTTGATACGATCATCGTGAGTTGCGATAATGATAATTTTTTCTTGTTTTTTTAACTCTTGAAACATTTCTAATACCAATCGAAAATTGTTTTTATCTAAGTTGGTTGTAGGTTCATCTGCGAGTATTATTTCTGGATTTAATATTAAGCTTCGAATAATCGCAACTCTTTGTTTTTGTCCACCTGAAATAAATCTTACTTTCTTATCCAATTCTTTCTCTAAATAAAATTTTAATGCAAAAGATTTAGCTCTTAAAATAGCTTCCTCTTTGCTAAAAAATCGACTATATAATACTGGCAAGATTATGTTTTCTAAAACCGTGTAGTCGTCCACTAATGCAAAGTCTTGTAGAATATACCCAATATTTTTATTACGAAAACCACTCATTATATCATCATCATTACATAAAATCTCTTGATTATCATAATAGTATTTTCCTGAATCTATTTTTCTTAGCCCTGCAATTATTTCCAAAAAAGTCGTCTTCCCAATACCAGATTCTCCTGTAAGCAGGACAATTTCTCCTGTTGAAGCCCGAAAATTTACTTTACGAAAAATATTCTTATTGTCATATTTTTTGCAAATTTTCTCTAGTTTAAGCATTGAAAACTCCTTTCGTATGCCTGGATATATTAACATGAGCTGAAATAATAAAGAGTAAGTTAAAGACAAGTAAATAGATCCAGTCCGCCAAAATAAAGTTTAATCCAATAGCAAATATAAAAAGCACCATTCCTATAAAACCCATCACAATCGGAATCGAAAATAAAATTAGAAAACGTCCTCTTAGCCATCTTTCCCCTGCACCAATCACCCGTAATAGTCTTAACTCTCCTTGACAAATCTTTATTGATGCTGAAAGCAACCAATATAATATAAAAAATGCAAATGTAAGCAATAAACATGAAAAAGCTACAGCAAAATAAAAATTATTCATATAATAATCTTTCTCAACTTGATAAGACTCTTTCATTGTTCTTATACTGAATGCTTGATTAATTGCTATTATTTTTTTAAACAATTCCTTATTATCTCTAGATTTCTGAAACAATATATCATTTAAAAAATGTTCGCTTAACTCTTCTTTTGAGAATACATCTTTAAGTTTTGTTGCTGTAAGTAATTGAAGTTTTTCACCTTTTTCAATATAAGCAATTTTATTTCTATAAATTGCTCTGCCATCTCTTAAAGCAGTCAAAAGTGTATGATATAATTCATTTCTCTCCTCCATACTGATGGAAATAAGAGCCCCTGTTTCGTCAGCTTCCGGAATATAAAGCGACTCATAGCTCCCTTTATCTGCCTCTATCTTTAACCTTTCAATAGCTGGATATCTGCGAATCAATTGTGTGCTTTCATTCCAAAGAACACTATTTGTTAGAAAAACGAGTAGAAATAGAATAGTAAATAAGAACCAGCGTTTTTTTAAAATAAGAAAATAGATATTTTTCATAGAATTCTTCCTATAGATATAGCATAAATCCAAATATTGATGGTAAACATAATTAGTACCCATAACAAAAAAATCAATATTAATCTTATATCCTTAGCTAGATGCAAAATAAGATACATTACGGTACTAATAAGATAACTAATCAACAAATTGTAGAAATGCCATTTTAAATACTGATCAACAAAATTTGTATGCGACTTACCTAAAATATGATAAATGATAAATTGTTTCTGATACTTTTTATTTATAACAATTAACATAATAACATTAAAAAAAGTAAAAAATAAAGGAATCCAAAAATATCCTTTCTGACTGTAAACAAAAAGAGAAATAATGAAAACCGTCAAACTATCTAGTACTGCAATTTGATGCCAATATTGATTGTTAAATAGTCTCATCATCTCTCCTATTCATTATCGTATTAAAATTTATATCTGTAAATTGTTTTTGCTGCCCATGGATTCATTGAATCCCAAACAGTTACAGCTGCATATACCCTGTCACTAGCAGGTCTCCAAGAATCCTTCATTGCAACGGCACCACCTAAATAAGTATTATTCCTATAATAACGAATCCAAGTAGTATTCCCATTTCTAGTAGTCCAAGCTTCACCATGATAGTATAGTTGATAATGTTCTGTACTTCTTACACCGTTTGAATAGTTACCATGTGTGGCAGCAATTGCTATCTCCCCTATTACGAGAGTTAATAAGAGTGTAAATATAGTAATTATTGTTTTACTACGTTTCCTTTTCATACTATGCAACCTCTCTTCTTTTACAATATCATAATCCAACAATTTAAATTATTTAGTCCATTGGACTCACTCCTTTCCTATGCTATTCACTTTACCCCCATGGCCACCACCATGGAAACACACTTGTAGTAACTATTAACGCTACTGCCAGTAAAATTAAATTGTACATTATTTTTTTCATATTTGCCCTCCCTTTTATTTAATGATATACTATTTTAAAACGCTTTCTCAAAACGTAGCTTTTAGTAACATTTTCAAAGAGGGGTCTTATGCGTTGGGATTATGGAAAAATCTATAAAGAAATTAGGAAATCAAAAGGGTTGACTCAAGAAGAAATTTGTGGAGATTTTTTAGCTCGCTCAACTTTGGCACGAATTGAAAGCGGGCAAGTCGTGCCAAAGTTCGATACCATGATTTTTTTACTTCGCCAGATAGATATGACACTAGAAGAATTTAAATACATTTGTGATTATTATCAACCTAGTCAGAGACAGAAAATTTTAAATTCTCTTTATAACCAAGGTGAGTCTATTGTAGGGACAAAAGGTTTGTTACAATTAAAGAGAGAATGCGAGGCATATCTATATAAATATTCCGATATTCCGATTAAACATGCTTTAGATATCATCAATATTACTATTCATCTGAGACAAAATGGAATTTCTGAGACAAAAGAAATTAATGCTGCTACCAATAAAATTTGGGCGTATTTAGAGAAACAGGACACTTGGTATGAAAGTGATTTTCGACTTCTTTCTACTATCCTTTATTTCTTCCCTTTAGAAAATATCAAACAATTTACCCAAAAGATTTTAAATAGCATAAAAAAATACAAATCATTTCGCTATAGGAATAATGTACAAATCGGACTCTTAGTCAACCTTTCTACCATCTATCTTTATAATGGATTAAAGAGAGAATGCGCTGAAATTACTAAGTACATTTACGATTTGTCAAAAAAAGAAAAACGTTATGATTCCCTCGGGCTTTCACAGATTCGACTTGGAATTTGCAAAAATAATAACGAATTAATAAAAAAAGGGATTGCTCTACTACAACTTGCCGATGAAAAAGAGCTAGTAAAATCTCTAAAAGAAGAAATTGAAAAATACCGTTGAGAATCTTTCTCAAACGGTATTTTTATGTAGATTAAAGTCACAGTCATTCTCATGGTCATTAATCAGGCCCGCCGCCTCCATAAAGGAATAAACACAGACAGGACCGACAAATTTGAAGCCTTGTTTTTTCAGCGCTTTGGACACTGCTTCCGACAGTTTGGTCTTGGCTGGCGCTTCCTTGTAGTGGGCGATTTGATTGTCAATGCTTTTAAAATCGACAAAGGACCAGATGTAGTCGTTGAAAGAACCAAACTTCTGCCGAACAGCTAAATAGGCTTGGGCATTGGCTCTGGTCGCATAGATTTTCATCTTGTTGCGGACGATGGCAGGATTGTCCAAGAGACGGTCCAGATCAGCATCCGTCATCTGGGCAATTTTCTGGGCATCGTAGTGATGAAAAGCCTCCCTGAAGGCTTGACGCTTATTGAGAATGGTCTCCCAGGACAGACCGGCCTGATAGGTTTCCATGCAAAGCAGTTCAAATAATTTCTGATCATCATGGAGGGGTTTGCCCCACTCCTCATCATGATAGGCCACATATAAAGGATTGTTCATCTTTACCCAACCGCAGCGTTTGGTCATGTTATTGCCTCCTATTTCACCAGCATCTTGAGGGCTGACTTGATATAGTTTTCAGCTGTGTCGGTCGTGCCGTCAAAGAATTTCTTGATTTTCTTGAGCTCAGCTGCCTTATAGCCCAGAGCCAGCATGGCTTCCATGGCTTCCTCCAGCTCCTGGTTATCCGCCGTCTGGACAGGCGCCTTGCTTTCTGTTGGGCCGCCTGTTGCTGCCACTTTGCCTTCCAGATCCAGCACCATCTGCTGGGCTGTTTTTTTGCCAATCTTGGGAAACTTGGTCAGGTAGGTGATGTTTTTCTGCTCAATGGCCTGCACCAGACCGGCATTGTCATCTGCTGCGATAATGGCCAGGGCAGAGACAGGCCCGATACCGGAGACCGAGATTAAACTGAGAAAAAGCTGCTTTTCCTCCTCAGTCACAAAACCGTAGAGGAGCTGGGCATCTTCCCGCACCACCTGATGCACATAGACCTTGGCTTCCTGATTGAGCTGGCCTGAGTAGCTGTAGGGATTGGCCACATGGAGAATATAGCCAATATTACCTGTCTCCAGCACGATATACTTGGCTGTGATTTTACTGATAATTCCTTTAAAATATTCGTACATGATTTTCCTTCTTTTTCATCAATTTGCCTTTCTAGTATATCATATTTTCTCTTTTGAAACTGCTAATACAACTGCAACTTCTGGTTGACAAAAAGGAAAGCAGGCTGTATTCTCAAAAGCAAAGAGATTTGCTAGAATAAAGACAGAAAAAGAAAAGGTGGTAGTTGTCATGAAACTGGCTGATAAATTATTTGAACTGAGAAAGGAAAAGGGCTGGTCCCAGGAACTGCTGGCTGAGAAGGTCAATGTTTCCCGCCAGAGCATTTCTAAGTGGGAATCCGGCCAGGCCCTGCCGGAACTTGAGAAAATCGTCGAACTGAGCCGGATTTTCCAAGTGACGACGGATTACCTGCTGTTAGAGGAAAGTCCAAAACCAGAAATAAAACCTGTCCTATCAGAAAACGAAAAAGACCGCTATTACAAGGAAGTGAAATCCTACGGCTTCTGGCAGGTTCTTTCTGTTTTCGTGTCTGCTCTGGCCATCTTCCTTTTCTTCGCCGGGTCCGGTTTTCCGGCCAAGTTTACCATGCTGGTCTGGCTGAGCTTTTTCCTGCTCATGGCCTCGGCCATAGCCATTAACAAAGGCCTCAAGATTAAAGAAAAGTATCTGGATAAGGTCATCGGGCTTGATTCAAAAAAGGAAGAAGGAAAACAGTGACGGCAGGGCAACGATTCATCCTCCTGCATCTAAAAAAGGCTTCAGTCGTTTGACTGGAGTCCTTTTGATATTTTCTAATACTTCCCTAGCTCCCGCAGGCTGGTGTGGTTTTCCTGAATGCGGCGGAACATTTTTTCCATATCAGACTTGGTGAAGTTGACTAGAACCGGCCGGCCATGGGGGCAGTTGTAGGGATTGTCGCACTGGGACAGCTGGAAAAGCAGATCACGCGCCGAATGCTCGTCCAGACGGTGATTAGCCTTAATCGAGCGTTTGCAGGACATCATGATGGCCAGCTCTGCCCGGTATTTCTTGATAGAGACTTCCTTGGTCAGGAGGAGCATGTCACACATCTCATAGATACCGGACTCGATTTCCTCCTCCTTCATCCAGATAGGGTGTTCACGCAGGATAAACTGGTTGCTGCCGTAGTCTTCTAAGAACACCCCGACTTCTTCCAGCAAGTGCATCCGCTGCTGCAGCCGCAGCACATCGTCCGCTGGAAATTCAAAGAGGTAGGGCACCAAAAGCTGCTGTTGGCTGCCGTCTACATCGCCAATCTTTTCCCGGTAATCCTCATACTTGACCCGCTCCTGAGCGGCATGCTGGTCGATGATATAGAGACCGCCTGTGCCCTGAGCAAAGAGATAGGTGCCATGCATCTGACCGAAGTATTCCAACTCAGGGAAGGTGGACTTTTCTTCATTTTCCAGCTTATCCAGAGCCCGCTCCAGACTCTTTTGATCCAATTCTGGATGGTCCAGCTGGTCATAGTCTGGGCTTTTTCTTTCTGCAAATTTTACAGAGGATGCTGACTGAACTGCCTCTTTTTCGCTGTCAACCTTCTTGACAGAACTGTCAACTTGGCCAAAGGAAGCCTGATGCTCGGCCACCTGCGGCTTGACATAAAAATCATTGCTTCCTTTGTCATAATAAAGGCGGTTTTCTTTGAGGGGCAGGCTGGTCTGTTCTGGTTTTTTTGCGCGCTGAATGCTGGACTTAGCGAGATTTTCCAGTGCATCGGGAATCAAATCCTGCTCTTTGAGACTGGCTGCGACAGCCTTTGAAATCAAGGCCATGAGCTCCCGCTCCTTGGAAATCCGCACTTCCTGTTTGGTCGGATGGACATTGACATCAGCCAGATAGGGGTCTATCTGGATATTGATGACCGCCAGCGGAAAGCGGCCCACCATGAGCTTGCTGCCGTAGCCGTCCAAAATCGCTCGATTGAGCAGGAAATTTTTGATATAACGGCCATTGATGAGGATGGTAATATAGTTGCGGTTGGCACGGGTCAGCTCAGGCAAGCTGACATAGCCGGTCACTTCAAAATCCAGATCTGATGCAGCAATTTCTATCATTTTCTTGGCCGTAGCCAAGCCATAAATCCCAGCAATAGCCTGACGGAGACTGCCGCTCCCGGCTGTCCGGGTCAGTTCCCGGCCGTCATTTAGCAAGGTAAAGGCCACTTCGGGGTGAGCCAGACTGAGACGGTTGATGGTATCCACGATATGGGACAGCTCTGCCTGCTGGCTTTTGACATATTTGAGCCGGGCAGGCGTATTGAAAAAGAGGTCTTCAACCCGAATGGTCGTTCCGACAGGCCGGCTGACCGGCTCCAGCTGCTCTATCTCCCCGCCTCGGGCCAGCAGCAAGGTACCGTGCCGGCTGCCTTCCGTCGCTGTTTCCAGACGAAAGTGCGACACCGAAGCAATAGAGGGAATGGCCTCCCCCCGAAACCCCAAGGTCCGAATCCGAAAGAGATCGGCCTGTTTTTTTATTTTGCTGGTCGCATGACGGCGCAGGGCCAGGGCCGCATCTTCATGCTCAATGCCTTCGCCGTTGTCCGTCACCTGAATGCTTTTAAGACCAGCTTCTTCAACTTCAATCGTGATCTGGCTTGCACCCGCATCAATAGAATTTTCCACCAGCTCCTTGACCACGCTGCTGGGCCGCTCAATGACCTCCCCTGCTGCAATCTGATTGGCCAGAATTTCTGGCAGTTCCATAATTTTTGACATAGCTTTCTCCGTCCTTCTAGTGACTCCTATTATAACACATTGAGGTTTTTCTATCAGGGGATAGCTTTGCCCTCCCGCTTTTCTGCCGAATAGACAGCCGAGCCGACCGAATAGGCAGAAGCCCTTGTTTTATTCGCTGAACTGCGGTTTAATAAAGGGGAAAGGAGGAAAAGAAATGAAAGTCAATCTACGAATCGATCCTCAAACCACTGAAGACTCCGTCAGCATTGAAGCCCGCCACATGACAGAGAACATTCAAAAATTGGTCCGTTTTTCTCAAAATCTGGGTAAACAGGACCAGCTCCATGTCAAAAGAGAAGACCAAATCTATCTGCTGAACACAGAGGAAATCTACCGAATCTATACAGAAAACCGGCAAATCCAGGTCCGAACAGCAGACGGCAGCTATCGAAGCCAGCAGCCTCTCTACCAGCTGCTAGAGACCCTGCCAGAGTATTTCCTGCAGATTTCCCAGTCAGAGATAATCAACAGCCGGCAAATCAGCCACCTCAGGCTGACTCCAAATGGTCTGATTCAGATATTTCTGAAAAACGGCGTTCAGACTTACTCATCCCGCCGCTATCTCAAATCCATCAAAGAAAGGTTGCAACTATGAAAATTCGTCTTAAAGAACTCTTTTTCGGAGGAATTGGAGGAACCTTTATCGGCCTCTTCATCTCCATGATCATTTCCTACTTCTACAGTCCAAACTATCTGCCGCTGCACCCTCGCTCCCCTATCGGCCTCTTCTTTTTGAGCCAGCATATCCATGTTTCCCTTATCATGCTCTACTGCCTGCTTATCTGGTTTACCATGGGGACTGTTTTCAGATGGAGCGGAAGCTTTTTCCAAAGAGACTGGAGCTTGCTGCGCTCCATCCTCAGCCACTATGGAGTAATGATTCTGACTTTCGCACTCCTGTCCAACCTAGCCGGCTTTTTCCCAGCCGCAAAAATACCCAATCTGACCCTGGCCGCTATCGGAGAATTTACCCTGATTTACTTGATTATAGCAGCTGCTATCTACTATCATACCTACCAGAAAATCAAAAAAATCAACAGCAGTTTGACGAGCAAATCGTGAGAAAAAAAGAACAGACTTGCAATAGAATCAAGTTTGTTCTTTTCTTTCACAGCTTCTTCTTCATCTCCGCCACTGCGGTTAGGACTTCCAGCGGGGTCATGTTGTAGAGGTCCAGCTGGCGCAGATCTTCCAGGACTGGGTTTTCCGGTTCTTCTGCAAAGAGACTGATTTGCTCAGAAACCTGCGGACGGACTGCTGGTGTGGGGGGATTTGGAGAGGCCGCAGGCGACTGCCGATCCTGGCCTTCCAGCATAGTCAGGATGCTGTCAGCCCGCTCCAGCAGGTCTTCCGGCATACCGGCAATCTTAGCCACATGAATCCCGTAGGATTTATCAGCCGGTCCCGGCTCAATCTTGTGCAGGAAGGTCACCTGCCCATCCTTTTCCAAGGTCGCGACATGGACATTTTCCAGCCGATTCAGAGAATGCTCCAGATCTGTCAGCTCATGATAGTGGGTGGCAAAAAGGGTCTTGGCCCCCGTCCGGTCATGGATGTATTCGATAATAGCCTGAGCCAGCGCCATCCCATCATAGGTCGCCGTTCCCCGGCCCAGCTCATCAAAGAGGATGAGCGAATGCTGGCTGGCCTGGCGAATGGCCCGGTTGGCCTCCATCATCTCCACCATGAAGGTCGACTGGCCGGATACCAGATCATCCGCTGCCCCAATCCGGGTAAAAATGGCATCGAAAATGGGCAGACTGGCAGACTCCGCCGGCACATAAGAGCCCATCTGAGCCATGATGACGATAATGGCCAGCTGACGCATGTAGGTAGACTTCCCGCTCATATTGGGCCCTGTAATCAGCTGAATATCAGTCGCCGCATCTAAAACAATGCTGTTGGGAATGTAACTCTGGGCTCCCATGACCTTTTCTACCACCGCATGCCGGCCCTTCTCAATCCGGAGCTCCCGCTCTTCCGTAAAGTCCGGCCGCACCAGATGCTGCTGCTCAGCCACTGCCGCAAAGCTCTGCAGGACATCAACTGTCGCCAAAGCCGTTGCCAGACTTTGCAGGCGCTGGATGTACTTGCCGGCTTCCTCACGGATGCGCATGAAAATCTCATACTCCAGATTGGCAGACTTCTCACGCGCCTCCAGCATTTCTCCCTCAATCCGGGCCAGCTCTTCCGTCCCGAAACGCTCGGAATTCTTAAGAGTAGCCTTGCGGAAGAAATGGCTGGGTACACGAGCCAGCTGGGAATTGGTCACATGGAAATAGTAGCCATCTTTTTTATTGTATTCTATCTTCAGATTGCTGATGCCGCTGGCTTCTCTTTCCTTGCTCTCCATATCCGCAATCCAGCCTGTGCCGTCCCGCATGATTACCCGATACTTGTCCAGTCTTTCATCAAAGCCTGTCTGGATGATATTGCCTTCAGTGATGACATGAGGAGCATCCGGGGATATGGCCGCATCAATCAGTCCGGCCAGCTCTGGAATTTCATCCATCTGCTCCACCAGACCGGCCAGATGCGGACTGTCCATCCCCTGTAAAATCGCCTTGATCTGCGGGACATTGCCCAGCGTAGCAGCCAGCTGCAGCAGGTCCTTGGGATTGGTCTTGCCAAAAGACACCCGACTGGCCAGGCGCTCTATATCGTAGACGCCCTTCAGGCTCTCGGTCAAATCGCTCCGCTCAAAGAAATGGTCCAGAAAGTCCTGCACAATATTCTGACGGCGGACTATCCGCTTCCGATCAATCAAAGGCTGCTGGATCCAAGCCCGCAGCAGACGGCCCCCCATAGCTGTCTTGGTCTCATCCATGAGCCAGTAAAGGCTGCCGTGCTTCTTTCCTGTCCGAGCATTCTCAGTCAGATCCAGACTGGCCTTGCTGGCATAGTCCATTTGCAGGAAATCCCTGATTTCATAGTGGTGGGCTTTTTTTAAATGGCTGAGCTCCCGCATCTGAGTGCGATGAACATACTCCAAGAGCTTGCCCGCTGCCTGATGCTCTGTCTTGGACAGACCGTCTCCCAGCAGCTGCACATCCTCCAAGGCTTGATCAACCTGCGAAAGCAGCAGATTCATCTGGCCGGCCAAGACCTGCTCCTCAGCTTCAGGCAATTCATAGCCCAGCACGACTTCGCGCGCCCGCAGATTGCGGATTTCGCCGCAGACCAAGGCAAAGTCACTGAGACTGGTCACCTGAAATTCTCCAGTGACCAGATCCATATAGGCCAGACCGTAAAGGCCGTCTGCCCGGTCCAAAGCTGCCAGAAAGTTATTTTCACTGTCGGGCTTGCTGGAATCCACCACCGTACCCGGTGTAATAACCTGAACCACTTCCCGCTTGACCACACCCTTGGCTTCTTTGGGATCCTCCATCTGCTCGGCAATCGCTACCTTGTAGCCCGACTCGACCAAAACATCAATATACTGCTGAGCCGAATGATAAGGCACCCCTGCCATGGGAATGGGGTTTTCAGCATTTTTATTGCGGCTGGTTAAAGAAATTTCCAAAATCTGAGCGGCATTGACCGCATCATCATAGAATAACTCATAAAAATCACCCATGCGGAAAAGCAGAAAAGCATCAGGATAATGCTGCTTGATGTCCAAATACTGCTGCATGCCCGGTGATAATTTGTCTGCTGTCATCTCTGTCCTTTCTAAAAACAAACGAGGCCAGGACTCCTGTCTCAACCTCTCGTCGTTGTGCCGCTTACATCAGTGCACTTATCTGTCCTTCAATCTCCCCGGCAGCTGCTTGGTCCCGGCAAATTACCAGCAGGGTATTGGCTCCTGCGACTGTCCCAAGGATGCGGCTGTCAGGCGTCCCGTCAACGATATTGGCTAAGACCGTCGCCTCTCCCAGACCGGTCCGAAAAACCAAGCTAAATTCCGCACGGGCCACACTCTGAATATGTCTGGCCAAAAATTCAATCAAATCAATTTCTTCTGTTTCATGGGCCAGGACATAATAAGTCTGGCCGCCCTTTTTAACCTTGGTCAGGCCGATTTCCCGCAGATCGCGGGACAGGGTGGTCTGGGTCACATAAATCCCCTGCGCCTCCAGGCGGTCCTGAATTTCCTTCTGGGTGCCCAGTTTTTCCTCCTTAATCATCATTTTAACGAGCTGATGACGATCACTTTTTCTCATTTCTACCTCATTTGCTGAATATTTATACTTCTCATTATATCAAAAAATTCATATTATCCCAAAAATTATTCCCAAAAAAATTGAAGATTCCTTGAAAAATGTGATAAAATAATATCAAAAGACTCAAAGGAGCAGATATGGATAATAAACAGTTGATTGCCGGCGAATTAGCCAAGGTTATTGACAGCCTTGACCAAGATGCTATTTTAAATTTGTTGGAACAGCCAAAAAGTTCTGAACTGGGCGATATTGCCTTCCCAGCCTTCTCTCTCGCTAAGACAGAGCGCAAGGCTCCGCAGGCCATTGCTGCTGACATTGCTGATAAGATTGACAGCACTCACTTTGACAAGGTCGCAGCGACCGGACCTTATGTCAACTTCTTCCTCAATAAGGCTGAAATTTCCGGCCAGGTCATCAAAGAAGTGATCAAGGAAGGCAGCGACTATGGCCAGCAGGACGAAGGCAAGGGGGAAAATATCACCATTGATATGTCCAGCCCTAATATTGCCAAACCATTCTCAGTCGGCCACCTGCGCTCTACTGTCATCGGCGATGCTCTGTCCAATATCTTCCGCAAAATGGGCTACAACACCATTAAAATCAACCACTTGGGCGACTGGGGCAAACAGTTCGGCCTCCTCATGGTCGCCTATAAAAAATGGGGCAGTCAGGCAGCAGTTGAAGCCAATCCGATTGACGAGCTCCTTAAGCTCTATGTGCGAATCAATGCAGAAATCGAAAACGACCCCGCTCTGGACGATGAAGCCCGCCTCTGGTTCAAGAAACTGGAAGACGGAGATCCGGAAGCGACCGAGCTTTGGCAGTGGTTCCGCGACGAAAGCCTGGTCGAATTCAACCGCATCTATGACCTGCTGGGAGTAGAATTTGACAGCTTCAACGGGGAAGCTTTCTACAACGACAAGATGGATGAGGGCATCCAAATTCTGGAAGAAAAAGGCCTCCTGCAGGAGTCCAAGGGTGCCAGCATCGTAGACTTGGAAGAGTTTAACCTGCCGCCAGCCCTGATCAAGAAATCAGACGGTGCGACTCTTTATATCACGCGCGATATGGCGACCGCCATGTACCGGGCCCGCACCTACCATTTCGTGAAAAATGTCTATGCCGTAGGGCAGGAGCAGTCCAACCACTTCCGCCAGCTCAAGGCCGTCCTGAAGAAGATGGGCTTTGACTGGAGCGATGACATGGTTCACGTAGACTTTGGCCTGGTGACGAAAAACCGCCAGAAACTCTCCACCCGTAAGGGAAATATCATTCTGCTGGAACCAACCCTGCAGGAAGCCATCAGTCGGGCTAAGAGCCAAATCGAAGCTAAAAATCCAGAACTGGAAAACAAGGATGACGTGGCTCATGCTGTCGGTGTCGGTGCGGTGAAATTCTATGACCTGAAAACCGACCGCCGCAATGGCTATGACTTTGATCTGGAAGCCATGGTTTCCTTTGAGGGAGAGACCGGCCCTTACATCCAGTATGCTTATGCCCGGATCCAGTCTATCCTGCGCAAGGCTAACTTTGCGCCGTCAGCCGATGCCAGCTACAGCCTCAATGATGCTGAAAGCTGGGAAATTATCAAGCTGCTCCAGGACTTCAGCCGTGTTATCAAACGGGCTTCTGATAACTTTGACCCGTCGCTGATTGCCAAATATGCAATCAGTCTGGCTCAGGCCTTTAACAAATACTATGCCCATACCCGCATCTTGGACGACAGCCCTGAACGCGACAGCCGTCTGGCACTCAGCTATTCTACTGCCCTTGTCCTCAAGGAAGCCCTGCGCCTGCTGGGGGTAGAAACACCTGAGAAAATGTAAACCTGATTTGCAAATTTTAAAAAAACGGAAGCTCAAAACGAGCTTTCGTTTTTTTCAATGCCATAAAGGTCTTCAATAATCCCGGCAACTTTCTTAATATCGCCCAGCATGCCGCGCATTTCAAAGTCGGCTAAAACGGGGAAACCAAAGCGCTCTGAATACTGCTTGGCTGTCAGGCAGTATTGGTTGTTAAAGTTGCGGTTGCCGCTGCCGACAATGCCCAGACACTTGCTGGCATTATCTCCATAGGCAATAAAATCCGCCACATCGGTCGTCAGAATTTCCACATCGCCATTGTCCACGCCGTTGCCGCCTTCCAGATAGGTGGGCAGAAAAGCGATAAAAGGATTGGCCATCTCAAAGAAGGGCTGCCCTTCCTTGACCATGTCTTTGATGGGAATCTGCTCCACTTCTATGTCTGGATGCAGCTCCAGCAGGTAGTCTGACAGCCGGCGGACAAAGCTTTCTGTATTGCCGCTGAGACTGATATATACTAAGGAAACTTTCATTTTCTCTCCAATCTATGAACACAGGTTCTACTACTCTTCAAAAATCTCTTCAAAGCATGTCAGCGTCGCCTTGCCGTAGTTCAGTACAGCCTGAGGCTAGCCTCCTAGTTTGCTTGTTGATTTTCATTGAATATAAATAAAAGACATCTGATTGCCTGTTGAAATTGTCAGCTCTCAGATCTCTTTTTTCAAAGCTTATTGAACTGCTTGGATTTCTTCCTTTTCCAGTTCCTTTTGCAGCTTCAGCAGTTTAAAAACAGTCAGCCCTAAAAAGACAAGGTTCAGTCCGACAAAGACGGCGACACCAAGCAAGCTGCTGGAACGCATGCCCTTGCGAGTGGCTTCGTCGGTAAAAAGATTAAAGAGCGGAGAAGCAGAGACATAATTGTAAACCAAGCCAATGATGGCCAAGAGCACGTAAAAAATATAAATGATGTTTGCCAGCTGGACATTTTTTCTCAGCAAAACGACAATAGCTGCAATCAAAACCGCTGCTGATAGAAAAAAGAGCAGGATACTGATACCGTTATGGCTCAGTTCATAAGATTTTTTAGAATACTCATTCAGCTGGTCAGACAAGGCTGCAGAATACCCAGCCTGAGTATAATCAATCACTGTATATTGGTTAAAGAACCGTCCCCAAACTCCAAGCAAGGTTACAAGCGTGGACAAGCCCAGCAAAATATAAAGATAAATTGGTTTCTTTTTCATAACAGCCTCCTGTAAGAAATGTTTTTACTTATTATACACCGAAAAGACAGGACTGACAAGGGCAAAAAATGACACGCTGCTGTAAGGGCTGGATTTCTCCTCGCTTTCCTCCTCATCTGAGACTTCCAGACAACACAAAAAGCCGAAACACTGCTGTCTCGGTTTTTGCTTTGATGCAAAGAATATTATACTCGATGAAAATCAACAAGCAAACTAGGAGGCTAGCCACAGGCTGTACTGGACTACGGCAAGGCGACGCTGACATGCTTTGAAGAGATTTTCCAAGAGTATTAATTGTTCAGGTGCCAGACTTCCTCCTCGTACTGAGCAATGGTCCGGTCGGATGAGAAGAAGCCGGCCTTGGCAATGTTGACCAGAACTTTTTCCAGCCAGCCCTCGCGGTCCTCATAGTCCGCCAGCATACGCTCCTTGACTGCAATATAGTCTTCCAGATCCAGCAGGGTCATAAACCAGTCCTTGCGAATCAGCTCATTGTAGAGGCGTTCCAAGCGCTCGGCTTTCCCGACAGCCAGCACTGTATCGCTGATGATAAAGTCCACCAATGGCTTAATCGCCTCACGCGCATAGTACTCACTAGACTTGTAAGCTTCCTTAGCGTAAAGGTCAATGACCGTCTCGGAGTCTTTACCGAAGATATAGATATTGTCCTCACCAACCAGCTCGGCGATTTCCACATTGGCACCGTCCATGGTGCCCAAGGTCAGAGCACCGTTCAGCATGAACTTCATGTTACCAGTACCGGATGCTTCCTTGGAAGCCAGGGAAATCTGCTCAGAAATATCACCGGCCGCAATCAGGAAGCTGGAGGCTGTGACATTGTAGTTTTCCACCATGACTACCTGCAGATGCGGCGCCACTTCTGGGTCCTTGGCAATCACCTCTGACAGGCAGAGGATGAGGTGGATGATGTCCTGGGCAATCGTGTAGGCAGGAGCAGCCTTGCCGCCAAAGAAGACAGTAATCGGACGGGCAGGAATGTTGCCAGCCTTGATATCCAGATATTTAGAAATGACATAGAGAGCATTCATCTGCTGACGTTTGTACTCATGCAGGCGCTTGATTTGAATATCAAAGATCGAGTCTGGATTGATTTCTGCGCCTTGCACTTCTTTCAGGTGGCGGGCCAGCTTGCGTTTATTGTGAGCCTTGATCTGCTCCAGCTTTTCTTTGACATCGGCAGCGCCGGAAAAGTCCAGCAGGCCTTCCAGCTTGGCTGCATCGTGATGCCAGTCCCGGCCCAGCAGTTCATCCAGATAGTGGGACAGGCGCGGGTTGGCGTGCATGAGCCAGCGGCGGAAGGTAATGCCGTTGGTTTTGTTGTTGAATTTTTCAGGGTAGATGTCGTAGAAAGCCTTGAGCTCAGAGTTTTTCAGGATTTCTGTATGCAGAGCCGCGACCCCATTGACACTATAGCCATAGTGAATGTCCATATGGGCCATGTGCACGCGCTTGTATTCGTCGATAATCTGCACCGCCGGATCGCTGTAGCTTTCCTTGATGCGGCGGTCCAATTCTTCAATGATGGGCACCAGATGGGGCACCACTTCCTGCAGGAAGTCCAGCGGCCATTTTTCCAGCGCTTCGGCCAAGATGGTATGGTTGGTATAGGCTGTCATCTTTCGCACGATGCTGATGGCTTCATCCAAGTCTAAACCGCGCTCGGTCAGGAGACGGATCATTTCTGGGATGACCAGAGACGGATGGGTGTCATTGATCTGAATGACGGCATAGTCCGCCAAATCATGCAGGTTGCTGCCCTTTTCAATCGCTTCGTCAATAATCAGCTGCGCGCCATTGGACACCATAAAGTACTGCTGGAAGATCCGAAGCAATTCCCCCTGCCTGTCGCTGTCATCCGGATAGAGGAAGAGAGTCAGGTTGCGGGCAATGTCTGTCTTATCAAAGTCAATGCCGTCTGCGATGATGGCTGCATCCACAGAGTCCAAATCAAAGAGACGGAGCCGGTTCTTGGTCGCTGTCTTATAGCCCGGCACATCAATATCATAGAGCGTAGATGTCAGAGTGAAGTGAGCAAAAGGCACCTGATAGCTGCGGCTGGATCTAACCAGCCAGCTCTGCTCTGTCAGCCAGAAATTGGGAACAGCCGTCTGCTCATTGTTTTTCAGGACCTGCTGGAAGAGGCCGAAGTGGTAGTTGAGCCCCACGCCGTCACCATTGAGCTCCAGAGTCGCAATCGAGTCCAGGAAACAGGCCGCCAGACGGCCCAGACCGCCATTCCCCAGAGACGGCTCCAGTTCCACTTCTTCGACTGCAATCAGGTCCTTGCCGGCATCGGCCAGTTCCTGCTTGACTTGGTCGTACAGACCTAGATTGATCAGATTGTTGGACAGGAGCTTCCCGATGAGAAATTCGGCTGAGATGTAGTAGAGTTTCTTCTTGCCGGTATTAACGG
The DNA here is from genome assembly GCF_017884005.1 of Streptococcus panodentis. Lineage (GTDB taxonomy): Bacteria > Bacillota > Bacilli > Lactobacillales > Streptococcaceae > Streptococcus > Streptococcus panodentis. The sequence goes on along the minus strand of NZ_QFAY01000032.1, from coordinate 10,995 downwards.
GCTTTTGAGCGCTGGCCGCTTTGGTATAATTCAAAAGAGCCAGATACAGTTCTTCATTGCTGCAGTCAGCAAGGTCTTTTTGATAATGATTTTTAATATAGGTTTGTAAATTGGACATGATTTCTCCTGTAAAGAATAATTAATTCTGTTTTTCTAGTAATTTTCTGTTCAGCCGGCGGTAGGTCTTGGTCAGTCTGTAGAGCTCCCCTTCTACTATAGGGTTGAGCTGGTCTGCCGTCATGCGCCAGTCCCAGTTGCCGCCAATGGTCGATGGGTAGTTCATCCGGGCTTCGCTGCCCAGTTCCAGCAGGTCCTGCATGGTCGCAATAGCCATAAAGCTGACCGAGGCAAAGATGGTCCGCAGCATAGCATGAGGCACTGTTTCGTATTCCCTGCGGTTGGTATAGGCCGCCATATACTCGCGGACTTCGTCCTTGATCTCGTTCTGATACCAGCCCAGCACGGTATTATTGTCGTGAGTGCCGGTATACATGACAGAATTGTTGCTGGCCAGATGCGGGCTGTCAATGCTTTCATCATTGGGATTGAAGGCAAACTGCAGAATCTTCATGCCGGGGAAGCCTGTCCGCTCACGCAGTTCAATGACTTCCTCAGTCATAAAGCCCAAGTCCTCAGCGATGATATTCAGATCCCCCAATGCTTCCTTGACTGCTGCAAAAAGCTTGTAGCCCGGACCTTTGACCCACTTGCCGGGAGCCGCTGTGTCTGCCTCGGCAGGGATTTCCCAGTAAGACTCAAAGCCGCGGAAATGATCGATGCGCACGATGTCATAAATCTTGAAGCTCTCCCGCAGGCGTTCGATCCACCAGCGGTAGCCGTCCCTGTCCATGGCTTCCCAATCATAGATAGGATTGCCCCAGAGCTGACCGGTTTCGGAAAATTCATCCGGCGGGCAGCCCGCGACACAGGTCGGTCTGCCGGCAGCATCCGTCTTAAAGAAATGCGGCTGAGCCCAGACATCGCAGCTATCCGCTGCCACATAGATTGGCATATCGCCGACAATTTCAATCTGCCGCTCATTAGCATAAGCTTTCAGGCTTAACCACTGCTTAAAGAAGAAATACTGGCTGACCCGATGGTAAGTCAGTTGCTCAGCCAGCTGCTCTCTGTACGCGGCTATGGCCTCCGGCCGACGCAGACGGGCATCTGCATCCGGCCATTCGGTCCAGGCTTTCAAGCCAAAGTATTCCTTGATGGCCATATATTCTGCGTAGATTTCCAGCCAGGTCTGATTGGCCTCAACAAAGGCTTGGTAGTCAGCCCTATCCCCCCGCTGCAGAAAATTTGCAGCAGCCTTTTCCAAAAGCGGCCGGCGGGCCTTGAAAATTTTTGCATAATCCACTTTTTGGGGATTGCTGCCAAAGTCCACCCCGGCTAAGTCAGCCTCTGTCAGCAGCCCTTCAGCAATCAGTAGGTCCATATCAATGAAGTGGGTATTGCCTGCAAAAGCTGAAAAGGACTGGTAGGGAGAATCCCCGTAGCTAGTCGTTCCCAGCGGCAGAATCTGCCAATAGCGCTGCTTGGTCCGCACCAAAAAGTCCACAAAATCATAAGCGCTCTGCCCAAAAGAACCAATCCCGTATTTCCCCGGGAGAGAAGAAATATGCATGAGAACACCGCTCTGTCTCTCTTTCATACTGATCACCTCAAAATTTTTTCCTGCATTTCCCACTTTATTTCGTGAAAACGTTTGCGCTGATTTGATTATAACGCATTTCTTTTTTTAGCGCAAGACTTATTTGGATTTTTTCCGGTAAAATTCGGAAAAAATCCAGCCTCCGTTCCCTATTAATCCAGCCAGAAAGCTTTTGTGCTTTTTCTGCTTTTCTCTTTCTTGCAAGCGTTCTCTTTTTGTGTTAAAATGTTTCTATAAACAGAAAACGTTTGCGCTTGCTGTCCTATCCCTTTTTCAGCCGTTGGAGAGGCTAAAAAGACGGGAAAAATGCGGGCCGCTCTCAAACTGCTGAATCAGTCAAAGCGGACAGCCTACGCATGTTACAGCAAAAGAACAGCAAGCTCCGCCAGAGGGCCTGCCGCTTGAAATCCGTATGAATGTTTGCATAGCAATGTTTTGCAGCAGCTGCCAGATACACTTGGGAAAAGGCCTCAAGGCTCGCCTGCTGGCTTTGCTGGTGATTGCCAGGGGGTGAGGCGGGATTGGACTGGAAGCGCAGCGGATTGGATTGATACTCAAAAAGAGCAGAAATGAGGAAGCTAGGATGCGTGTTACCATTAAAGAAGTTGCCAAGTTAGCTGGCGTGTCACCCTCGACGGTGACCCGTGTTGTGCAAAATAAATCAACCATCAGCGAAGAAACCAAAAAACGGGTCCGGGCGGCCATGAAAGAGCTGGACTACCACCCCAATCTCAATGCCAGAAGCCTGGTCAGCCAGTCCACTCAGGTCATCGGACTGGTGCTGCCGGATGATTCGGACGTCTTCTACCAAAACCCTTTCTTCCCGACTGTGCTGCGGGGGATTTCGCAGGTGGCTTCCGACTATGACTACGCTATCCAGATCAGCACCGGTCAGGATGAAGAGCACCGGCTGGAAAATCTCAAGCAGATGATTTACGGTAAGCGTGTGGACGGCTTGATTTTTCTCTATTCTAAGCCGGACGACCCCTTGGTAGACTTTGCCGCCAAAAATCAATTTCCTTTCCTGATTCTGGGAAAGGCTGTGTCACCTTTCATCTCACTGGTGGATAATGACAATATCAAGGCTGGCTATGATGCCGCCAAGTATTTCCTTGAAAAGGGCTGCAAAAAAATTGCTTTTCTGGCCGGAAATAAAGAACTGGTCGTATCTCAGGACCGCTTTGCCGGCTACCAGCAGGCGCTGAAAGAGGCCGGGCTGCCTTTTGACGACAGCATTGTGAAGTTTTCCTTTGGCTTTCTGCTGGAGGATAACAGCTACAAGATTATGGAAAAGCTGCCGCTGGATGAGATTGAAGCCATCGTCACATCGGACAGCTTAGTCGCCGAAGGGGCACTCCATTACCTGAGAGACCGGGACGACCGTTTCCCTATTATCACTTTTGATTCGATACAGCCACGCATTGACGTGGATGCCTATATTGACATCAATGCTCTGGAGCTGGGCAAAGAATCCTTCCGAACCCTCTTTCAAATCATCAAAGACAGCAAGGAAGACAAGCATATCTGCTACCGCCAGCTCATTCCGCATACTGTCGTCACCAACCGTTAGTGCATTTTTCTAAAAAGGAGGCAAGCCATGGTCTTTCGGAAGTTTGAGGCTTATTTGGACGATGAAAATATCATCAGCATTGAACTGGAAAAAAACTTTGATGCCTACTCCATCCACTTTACGCTGGAGGACCGGCACAGCTCCAGTCCTCTGACGATTAAAAATATTAACAATCAGGAAGAACGGATTATCTACACGGTTTCTGCTAATGAGCCCATTGACCTGACCCAGTCCTACAAGGTCTATGATCAGGACCGCAACCATACTGGCCTGCAGTACCGCCATATCGTTCAAAAGCCGGTTTTTGACCAAATCTTTGACTGCAGCGACACAGACTTAGGCGCTCGCTACAGCCCGCAGGCGACGGATTTCAAGCTCTGGGCTCCTATTTCAGAAAAGGTCCTCCTGCATCTCAAACATCAGGTCTATCATCTCAAGCGGCTGGACAAGGGGGTCTGGCATACCCGGGTCGAGGGGGATTTGGAAGGGCAGGCCTACTCCTACCTTCACAAGGTCAACGGCAGGTGGGCGGAAGTCCACGACCCCTATGCCCTGTCCTCTGATGTCAATTCCGGCAGCAGCTATATTATTGATTTGAACCGCATCGCCAAGCCTATTCAGCGGGCTAAGACTCAGCTGGACCCGACCGAGGCGGTCATCTACGAAATGAGTGTCCGCGACTTTTCTATGCAAAAAGAGGCTGGTTTTTCACAGCCCGGTAAATTTGCTTCTCTGAGCGAGTCACCGCAGGTTCACGGCCAGCGATTTGGCCTGGATTATCTGAAAAATCTGGGCATCAGCCACGTCCAGCTCATGCCGGTCTATGATTTCGGCAGCGTTGACGAAAAACACCCTGAATTGGTCTATAACTGGGGTTATGACCCCGTCCAGTACAATGTCCCTGACGGCAGCTTTACCAGCAAGCCGCGGGACCCTTATGCCCGCATTGAGGAACTGCAGGCCGCTGTCGCCGCCTATCACCAGGCCGACATCAGTGTCATCATGGATGTCGTCTATAATCACGTTTATAATGCCGACACCTATGCGTTTGAAAAGATTGTTCCCGGCTATTTCTACCGTTTGAATGCCATCGGCTTTCGTACTAACGGCAGCTTCTGCGGCAATGATGTCGCCAGCGAGAAGGCCATGGTTCGCCGCTATATCAAGCAGTCGGTTAGGCAGTGGATTACCCTCTATGGCTTTGACGGTTTCCGCTTTGACCTCATGGGGCTTCTGGATACAGAGACCATGAAGCAGATTGCCCAGGAGCTGAAGGCCATCTATCCCCAGATCTATCTCTACGGAGAAGGCTGGCAGATGGACACCGGGCTGGACACCGAGCTTTTGGCCCATCAGTACAATGCCAAGCAGCTGCCTGACTACGGCTTTTTCAGCGACCACTTCCGCGACACGGTAAAGCAAACCATCGCCCAGAGCCGACAGACTGACGGCAAGGAGGCCGCCAGCCAAATGGCCAATGTCCTAACAGCCAATGTCGGGCTAGAAGGTCCAGCTCACTTTCTGGCTCCCCAGCAGGCTCTCAATTATGTAGAGTGCCATGACAATGCTACTGTCTTTGACTATTTTGACATTCTGAATCCTTCGATTACGCTGCGGCAGCGGCTGGCCAATTCTCGGCTGGCCCTGCATCTGGTCCTGCTGGCTCAGGGCATTCCCTTTATCCACAGCGGGCAGGAGTTTTTCCGGACCAAAAATCTAATAGACAACAGTTACAATCTGCCAGACGAAGTCAACAAGCTGGACTGGCTGCGCTCACTGCATTATATGGAAGACATTGCCTTTTTCAGGAAGCTGATTGCCTTTCGAAGGGCGCATCCGCTCCTGCGCTTCCAGACCAGTGCTGAGATTAAAAAAGCCTGTCAGGTCCGCTGGCTGACGGACAGCCTGCTGGAATACAAGATCCAAAAGGGCAGGCAGACGCTGACCATTGTCGTCAACTTTGGCGACCAAGAGATGCTTTATGAGAACAAAGACAGGCAGCAGCTCTACCTGCAGTATCCGGCCATTGATGTCCAAGCCCCCATCGCTCCTCTGGCGGACAGCTATCCCGTTCCCAGCAAGCAAGTCATCGTGCTGAAATAAGAAAAAAAAGAGCTCTTGTCTCTTTTTTTGTGTACAGTCTTTTAGTTTGCTTTTAGTATGAGGCAGCGAGCCGCAGACAGTACTGGCGTACGGCAAGGCGAGCTAACAAAGTAATAAAAGATAAACTAAATGACGATATTAGACTTGACCGGAACCCCTATGCTGTGTCAGTTGGCCTTAAGCGGTCGGCACACAAGCAAACGCCTCCGTCCTTTCATTGCCGAAAGGAAAAACCTAAGGTCTTTTCGTTTGACCCGCTCAAAAGCTTCAGAGAAGGGGGTTGAGGCGGCGGATAGAGCTTCCGTGAAGAAGTCTCAAAAGCAGGCTATTGAAGCTGGGACAGCCACTCATCTGCAACCTTCCTGCCTCACCATCTCATTTCTGGGCTCGGGCTGGCGGTGGGGCAGAACTAAATTTTTAAAAATTTAGTTCCCTTCACTCTTTTGTTTCTAAGCTCAGGCTGAAAAGGTCCCCCGGAACTGCCTCGCTTTCCGGTTTTCTGGCTCGGGCTGAAAAGGTCCCCCGGAACTGCCTCGCTTTCCGGTTTTCTGGCTCAGGCTGAAAAGGTCCCCCGGAACTGCCTCGCTTTCCAGTTTTCTGGCTCGGGCTGAAAAGGTCCCCCGGAACTGCCTCGCTTTCCAGTTTTCTGGCTCGGGCTGAAAAGGTCCCCCGGACCTTTTCACTCCTCTACAAATCTTCCCAAGATATGTACATTGTCAGCGACGGAGACAAAGGCGGTGGGATCGGTTTTTTTCATGATGTACTTAAACTCATTGAACTCGGCCCGGGTGATGACGGTAATCAGCACTGCCTTTTGCTCATGATTATAGGTTCCTTCTGCGCCCTTGACGACAGTTGCCCCGCGGTGCAGCTTGTTGTGGATTTTGTCAATGACCTTATCGGGATGGCTAGTGATAATCATAGCCTGCATGCGCTTCTGCTTGGTAAAGACAGCATCCGTTACCCGGCTGGATACGAAAATCGTAATCATGGAGTAGAGCGCATATTCCCAGCCAAAGGTCAGACCGGCAATCAGCATGATAATGCCGTTGACAATGAGGGAAATACTGCCGACATTGCGACCCGTTTTCTTGCGAATGGTCAGACTGACAATATCGGTCCCGCCGCTGGAAATACTGGATTTGAGGGCAAATCCAATCCCTGCCCCCATGACTACGCCGCCAAAGAGAGCATTGATAATCGGGTTGGTGGTCAGAGTCACCTCTGGCACAAACTGGATAAAGAGCGAGCTCATACTGACCGTGATAAAGGTAAAGACGGTGAACTTATGGCCGATCTGGTACCAAGCCAAAATCATCAGAGGGATATTAATGGCATAAAAGGTGACGGACACTGGAATGGTAAAGCCCAGAAAGCGGGTACTGAGGGCTGTAATCACCTGAGCCAGACCGGTCGCTCCGCTGGAATAGACATGCCCGGGCTGAAAGAAGAAATTGACCGCTACAGCCGACAGAAAGCCGTAAACAATGGAAGCCGAAATCTTCTCATCGTATTTCTCGCGGGAGATGCTCTTTAAGGTCCGCAGCAGTTTGACATTATAGGCAACTCTGCGAACATAGTAGCGAAAGAGTTTATAAAAATTAGTCCTTTTCATGTGCTTCCACTTGTAAACTTAATTCCTCTAACTGGGCAGCTGCAACTGGGCTAGGTGCCTGGGTCATTGGGTCAGATGCCCTGTTGTTCTTCGGAAAGGCGATAACCTCACGGATATTGTCCTCGCCGGCCAAAAGCATAACGAAACGATCCAGCCCCAGAGCCAAACCGCCGTGCGGCGGGAAGCCGTAGTCCATCGCTTCCAAAAGGAAACCAAACTGCTCAGCAGCCTCCTCAGCTGAGAAGCCCAAAGCCTTGAACATGCGCTCCTGCATGTCTTTCTGGTTGATCCGAAGACTGCCGCCGCCCAGCTCGTAGCCGTTTAAGACAATGTCGTAAGCAATCGCACGAACCTTGCTCAAATCGCCTGCCAGCTCATGAGCCGAATCCTCTTGCGGCAGAGTGAAGGGATGATGGGCGCTCATATAGCGGCCCTCTTCCTCTGACCATTCAAACATCGGCCAGTCTACTACCCAGAGATAGTCAAATCGCGATGGGTCAATCAGGTCCAGCTCTTTAGCCAGCCGAACCCGCAAGGCTCCCAGAGCAGCATTGGCCACTTCTAAAGTATCAGCCACAAAGAGAACTAGGTCATTATTTTCAAGCTGTAAAGCTGCTGTCAACTTGCTTGACAAGTCTGTCAAGAACTTGGCAACCGGGCCTGCCAGCTCACCAGCAGAGTATTTGACCCAGGCCAGCCCCTTGGCACCGTGCTGCTTAGCCTGCTCTGTCAGCTTATCAATGTCCTTGCGGGAATATTTGTCAGCGGCATTTTTCACCACAATCGCTTTAACAGCCGGAGCCTCCGCAAAGACTTTAAAGTCAATCCCCTTGACAAGCTCTGTCAAGTCCTGCAGCAGCATATCAAAGCGGGTATCCGGCTTATCCACTCCATAAAGAGCCATGGCATCATCATATTTCATACGAGGGAAAGGCAGAGACACCTCAATACCCTTGGTCTCTTTCATAACGCGGGCAATCAGGCCTTCTGTAATGTCCTGAATCTCCTGATCAGACAGGAAAGAAGTCTCCAAGTCCACCTGAGTAAACTCTGGCTGACGGTCACCGCGCAAGTCCTCATCCCGGAAGCACTTAACAATCTGATAATAACGATCGAAACCAGCATTCATCAAGAGCTGCTTGGTAATCTGCGGGCTCTGCGGCAGGGCATAGAAATGCCCCGGATGCACCCGGCTGGGCACTAGGTAATCACGCGCCCCTTCTGGCGTTGACTTGGACAGGAAAGGTGTCTCTACATCAAGGAACTCCAGCTCGTCCAGATAATTGCGGATAGAGTGGGTCACCTTAGCACGGAGCTTAAAGTTCTCCAGCATCTCCGGCCGGCGCAGATCCAGATAGCGGTAGCGCAGACGCGTGTCGTCATTGACCTCAATGCCATTTTTGATCTCAAAAGGCGTCGTCTGAGCTGTGTTTAAGACAGTCAGACTTTCCACATGCAGCTCGACGCTTCCTGTCGCCAGCTTGTCATTAGCCTGCTCACGCGCAGCCACCTTGCCCGTCACTTCCAGTACAAACTCACTGCGCAGACTCTCTGCTGTCGCCATGACCTCGGCAGCTACGGTCTCAGGATTGATGACCAGCTGCATTATGCCCTCACGGTCGCGCAAATCAATGAAAATCAGACCGCCCAAATCCCGACGGCGGGCCACCCAGCCCTTCAAGGTGATTTCCTGACCGACATGTTCCGCTCGAACACGTCCCGCATACATGCTACGTTTCATTCTTACTCTCCAAACTTTTAATGCTGTTACTATTTTACCACAAAGAGGCGGGGAAAGTGCACTCACTGACTATTTTTCTGAAAAAAACTCGGATGCCAATCCCACTGGCCAATAGGAAGAAAACCCGCAGAATTTCTGCAGGTTTGTGAATAGCTAATCTTTTTTCCGATCCTCATAGAGACTGGGCGCAAACGCTTTTGTCACCATGGCCGTCAAGAAGCGAAAACCTCCCGCTGCCAGACCAAAAATCGGCGCCAAAGCCCGGAAGAAAAAATCCCCCCGCATAAAATAGGCCAAAAGCCCCGTAATCACAAAGATAGCCAGCCCCTGAATCAGAGCATAGAGCAGAATTTTTTTCATCGCTTCCTCAACTTTCTATAGACTATTATAGCATAAGGAGAGATGTATGGGATGCTTATCTCTATTGTTCTATCCAATAAATTCCATTTTCTTCGAGAATTGTTGCTCTGTTTTACACCAAATCTTTAAAAACTATATTATAAAAAATCTCGAGTATTACTCCTTCCCTATGGTATCCGAGTATTTCACTTTCAAATTCCCCATTTTTTCTTTGGAATAACGCTGACTTCCCTCTTTAAACCAGATATCTAGAAAATAAGTGTAGAGAATTTGGTCAGATTTTTCTGCCAACCAAGCCTGATCAATATCGTAATCCTTCAGATAGTCCAAAATCTCCTCTTTTGACACTAGACTCTTACGTGGAGGCTCCTCACCTCCAATAGAGCGATAAATTTCATCTGCCGTCCGGACATATCCCCTTTTTTTAGATTGATTAATAAAAGCTTGAACAGTAAAATCCGAAACTTTGGAGAAAGCAATGGAAACATTTTGTTTAACGAAGCTGTCCTCATATACATAATCAATATTAAGATAAGTATCTCCTGATAACTTTTTACTATACAGAACAGCAAGCAAGCCATCGGGATTGATATATAGCTGCAAATCTTCATCATCTGCCAACTTAGGTTTGGCACGACGATAGTATATCCAGGCTGGCTCACCTACATATGCCGTATTACTTCTTATGATCTTACTCATATCTGGCAATCCCAGAATGTTTTTATAATGAACACTCGCATAATAGATTTCATCAATTGGGTTTTTTAGGGAATCATAATCTCTATATCTCAGAAAACCAAAAACACTGAGACCTGCTACAAGGAGGGCGAAGAGACTTAGGATAATTTTTTTCATATTAGTTTACTCCTTCTGTGATCAAATCATTGTTTCCTTTACCATTGTCTGCCGTCAAACTATTATAAAAATCATAGGCAACACGATTTTTTTCTCTCAGCTCTTTTAAAGCATTCTTCGGATTGTTCTCTTCTATCAATTCTGCATCTAATAATTCTTTTAATATTCTGTCTCTACCACCGCTATTCTCTACAAATGCTCTCGCACGAGTATATTCCCCTTCTCTAATATCTTTATAATATTGATTAACAGCAGTAGCGTAGTCCACATCTTTCTTCTTCATTAAATTAACAATATTGACCGAGTCTAAATCTGCTTTATAGTCATCATTACCCATCGTTGGTTGCTTCAATGCTTCCCCAGTTGCGTCTCCTCGCCATCCAGCCAATTCATCTGTATACTTTTTTGCTCCAAATAATTTTGATATAGCCTTAGGAATACGCTCATACATAGGAACAGTTGTGTTTTTATAGGAATTTTCAAAAGCTATAACATTAGCACTTCGCAGATGACCGCCTCTATACAAACTAGTAGCTGTGGTAATGCTTTGATGAGCAAAATCACTAATACCTTTCTTTGCTGAATCTTCATGCTGATCTCCGATTGCCTGAGATAATTTTTTAAACTCTGCAGATGTTAAACCGTATTCTTTCTCTAACTGATCTAAGATCCCAAGACTTCCATGGTGACCCGCCTCACCACCAACACCTGCCGTATTAGCCCACATCAACTTATCTTTATATGTGGTATCGTATACAACACCTCCTACCAATCGATTAAATACATAGTCTGCGTTATTTCCTTCTTTTTCTCTTATATTGTTGTATAGTTTAAGCAATATTTTTGCCGTTTCTTTATCAAATCCATATTGTTCTTGTAAATTTTTCTTGAATATTTCATCAGGATTTTTTTGAATGGTAATAAATTTTTCTACCGCTGGATTGATTCCAACATCTGGATGATTTTTCTTATATTCTTCAAAAAATTTAGTTTCCTCATCTGTCAAAGACTTCCCTGCATCCACCTTGTCAATCAGGGAACGATAACGCATCTCCTCTGCCTTGATCTGACGTACTTGCTGGACATGCTGCAAG
>NZ_QFAY01000031.1 GCF_017884005.1 Streptococcus panodentis | reverse complement strand
AGCCTCGCGGGCTGGGAGTGAAAAGGTTTGGGGAACCTTTTCAGCCTGAGCTTAGAAACAAAAGAGTGAAGGGAACTCAATTGTTTAAAAATTTAGTTCTTATACGGTATCTTCCAAAAGATCCATCCCTCTACGGGTGAGGACTCAGCCATCATGGGAGTCTGTCCCACCGCCCTTCTTTTCTCTCAGCACAATCAGAAAATAAGGATACTCAATCAACATCATCAGCAAACTAGCCAGCAGCAGACAGGGTGGCAGCTGCCAGTCTGCATTTCGAGCCGCTTGCTTGTGCTGCCGATTACCTAAGGCGTGCTGGCTCAAGGTGGAGTTTTTAAACAAGCCTAATGTAGATTCGAAAGACTGGACTGTTAGAGCTGACGAAGTTTAAAGAGATGTTCGAAGAGTATCATTGACTATGAATCACCCCCACCTTGCGATAGCCTGATTTTTTTCATATAATAGTAGATGAAAAAATGTTATCGTTTTCGCAAGCATTGTTTGCCTTGTTCTGCTGGCAAAATGAGGACTATTAAAAATAAGGAGAATGCAATGTCAAACTTATCAGTAAATGCTATCCGTTTCTTGGGAATTGATGCCATTGAAAAATCCAAATCCGGTCACCCTGGTGTCGTCATGGGGGCCGCTCCTATGGCTTATGACCTTTTCACCAAGCAGCTGCGGATCAATCCGGCGGTGCCTGACTGGATCAACCGCGACCGCTTTGTTCTGTCAGCCGGTCATGGGTCCATGCTGCTCTATGCCCTGCTCCACCTGTCTGGCTTTGAAGATCTGACCATTGAGGAGATCAAGAATTTCCGTCAATGGGGTTCTAAAACGCCGGGCCATCCTGAATTTGGGCACACGGCAGGAGTAGATGCAACGACCGGTCCGCTCGGACAAGGGATTGCAACCGCGACCGGTTTGGCTCAGGCGGAGCGTTTTCTGGCAGCTAAGTACAACCGTGAAGGCTATCCGATTTTTGACCACTATACCTATGTCATCTGCGGAGACGGCGATTTGATGGAAGGCGTTTCTGCTGAGGCGGCTTCTTACGCTGGCCTGCAAAAGCTGGACAAGCTGATTGTCCTTTATGATTCAAATGACATCAACCTGGATGGGGAGACCAAGGATTCCTTTACCGAAGATGTCCGTGCCCGCTATGATGCCTACGGCTGGCACACTGCCTTGGTCAAAGACGGCACTGATCTTGAAGCCATTAACGCTGCTATTGAAGCTGCCAAGCTTTCCGGCAAACCATCCCTGATTGAAATTAAAACTGTCATCGGCTATGGCGCTCCTAACAAACAGGGGAGCAACGCTGTTCACGGGGCACCGCTCGGGCCGGAAGAAACAGCCGCAACCCGTCAGGCTCTGGGCTGGGACTATGCGCCTTTTGAGATTCCTGAGGAAGTCTACGAGGACTATCGGGTTAATGTAGCGGAGCGCGGAGCTGCGGCTTATGATGCTTGGGTGAGGTTGGTCGAGGACTACAAGCAGGCCTATCCAGAGGCAGCAGCAGAAGTAGCGGCCATCATTGCCGGTCAGGATCCGGTTGAGATTAAGCCGGAAGACTTCCCTGTCTTAGAAAATGGCTTCTCTCAGGCTACCCGTAACTCCAGTCAGGATGCCCTCAATGCTGCAGCCAAGGTCCTGCCGACCTTCCTGGGCGGATCAGCTGACTTGGCCCATTCCAATATGACCTATATCAAGGAAGACGGCCTGCAGGATGATGCTCACCGTCTCAACCGCAATATCCAGTTTGGCGTGCGGGAATTTGCCATGGGAACTATCCTGAACGGGATGGCCCTGTACGGCGGCCTGCGGGTCTACGGCGGTACTTTCTTTGTCTTTTCCGACTATGTCAAAGCAGCTGTCCGTCTGTCTGCTCTGCAGGGACTGCCGGTCACTTATGTCTTCACCCATGATTCGATTGCGGTTGGAGAAGACGGCCCAACTCATGAGCCGATTGAGCATTTGGCCGGTCTCCGGGCAATTCCTAATCTCACTGTTTTCCGGCCTGCGGATGCCCGGGAAACCCAGGCAGCTTGGTATCTGGCTCTCAAGAGCCAGTCGACTCCGACAGCCCTGGTCCTGACCCGTCAGAATCTGACAGTAGAAGAAGGGACCGACTTTGATAAGGTAGCCAAGGGGGCCTATGTGGTTTACGAGACCGGTGCTGACTTTGACACCATTCTTCTGGCTACTGGCTCAGAGGTCAATCTGGCGGTAGCTGCTGCCAAAGCTCTGGAAGCTGAAGGAGCGAAAATCCGTGTTGTCAGCCTGCCGTCAACCGAGCTCTTTGATGCTCAGGATGCAGCTTACAAAGAAGCCATCCTGCCAAACGCAGTCCGCCGCCGCGTCGCAATCGAGATGGCAGCCAGCCAGCCTTGGTACAAGTATGTCGGTCTGGACGGAGCGGTTATCGGTATCGATCGGTTCGGCGCTTCTGCACCGGCAGCCAAGGTTCTGGAAGAATACGGCTTTACCGTTGATCATGTGGTAGAAGTCGTCAAGAACCTCAAATAAGAAAAGGAATCAGGAGGCAGCCGCCCCCTGATTTTTTTGAGCTGAAAATGATATAATAGAAGCAGAAATTCCAAGGAGGTTCCCCATGACCAATGAAGACATGATTTACCAGCTGTTGGATGAGCTGGGGATTGCCTATGACTGTTTGGAGCATGAGCCCATTTTTTCTGTCATTGAAGCAGCTGAAAAGGGCATCGTTCTGCCGGGCCAGCAGGTGAAAAATCTCTTTTTGAAAAACAAAAAAGGCCGGCAGTTCTACTTGGTCATTTTGCGGGACGAAAAGACTGCGGATATCAGGCGGCTGGCAGAAGTGCTGGGCGAAAAGCGGCTTTCTTTTGCCAACAGCAGCGATTTGGAACGGCTGCTGCAGGTTCAGCCCGGCGCCGTAACGCCTTTTGGCCTGCTCTTTGATCGGGAACACAGGGTTCAGCTCATTGTGGATGAGGATGTGGATGCCAGCCAGACTGTCGGCTTTCACCCCTTTGTCAACCACCGGACCCTCAATATCGCCTATACTGATTTTCTGCGTTTTTTGGAAAAGGCAGAGCATCCAGCCAGACGTATTCGCTGCTAGCCGGGTTCATTTTCTGTTTCCTTTATTTTAAATGCCCTTCCTTTTCTCAAATGACGGCGGACTGCCGGAGCCAGCGAAGGCTGCTCGTGCTGGCCGAAGAGCATTAGTCCGCATGGTCTGCCCATTCTGTCTGCTCTGGTGTGAACGCTCATCGTTTGATATCAGACCTGAGAATGACTTTGTCTAAAATCACAAAATCGCCTTGTAAAAGTACCTGAAATCTGCTATAGTAGTTCATATATGAAATATAAAGGAGTAGAGCATGAATCTTCAATTAATTTTAATGTTTGTTGCCATGATTGGACTGATGTTCTTCATGCAGCGTTCGCAGAAGAAACAGGCTGAAAAGCGGATGGAAAGCCTAAATAAACTGCAAAAAGGCTATGAGGTCATCACGATTGGCGGTCTCTACGGGACTGTTGATGAAGTGGATACGGATAAGAAAATCGTCGTACTGGATGTAGACGGAGTTTACCTGACCTTTGAGCTGACAGCTATTAAGACGGTTTTGCCGCTTTCTGAAGGAATTCCGGCAGCCGCAGGAGTTGACGGCGAAGTAAATGTGGATGCACCAGAGCAGGAATCTGCGATTGAAGAAGAGTAATAGCATGGAGAGAGGACAGCAGCTGCAGGCTGTTCTTTTTTTGTCGGCTGGAAAGTTGACGCTTTGTCGCTTTTTTTGCACTTCTGCCTGCAGAACATAGAGTCAAATGCCCACATTCCAAGGATTTATGTTATAATGAAATGATAAAACTTCAAATAGGATAAAAAGTATGTTTAGTTTTAAGAAAAAAGAAAAGCTGAACGCACCGCTGAATGTTCCCAAGCATATTGCCATTATTATGGATGGGAACGGTCGTTGGGCAAAGAAAAGAATGCAGCCGCGAGTGTTTGGGCATAAGGCTGGGATGGAGACCCTGCAGAATGTCACAATTGCAGCCAAGGAGATGGGGGTGCAGGTCCTGACGGTTTATGCCTTTTCAACGGAAAACTGGTCGCGGCCGGAAAAGGAGGTTTCCTTTATCATGAACCTCCCGGTGGAATTCTATGACCGCTATGTTCCGGAACTGCACAAGAATAAGGTCAAGATTCAGATGATAGGGGACACCGAAAAGCTGCCCAAAGCGACCTTTGAAGCTTTGGAAAAGGCTGAAAGCCTGACCCGTCTGAATACCGGCCTCATTCTTAACTTTGCTTTGAACTACGGCGGCCGCGATGAGATTAATCAGGCTGTGAAGCTGATTGCTCAGGATATTTTGGATGCCAAGTTCAGTCCCAGTGACATCACAGAAGATATGATTGGCAATTATCTCTATACCAGCAGCCTGCCGCGTCTGCTGCGGGACCCTGATCTGGTCATTCGGACCAGCGGAGAGCTGCGCCTCAGCAATTTCCTGCCTTGGCAGACAGCTTACAGCGAGCTTTACTTCACGGATGTTCTCTGGCCGGATTTTGATGAGAAGGCCTTGAAAGAAGCTGTGGCGGAATACAGCCGCCGCAACAGACGTTTTGGCGGTGTATAAGGGAGAAAGTATGAGTAAGGATTTACAAAAACGTGTTATTTTTGGCTTCATTGCCTTGGCTATCTTTATACCTCTGGTATTGATGGGCGGAGTGGCTTTTCAGATTCTGGTCGGTCTGTTGGCGATGCTGGCAGTCCATGAACTGCTGCGGATGAAGAGACTGCCTTCGACTTCGATTGAGGGAGTGCTGGCCATGCTGGCAGCCTTTGTCCTGACCCTGCCTTTGGAAAACTACCTGAAAGTTCTGCCGGTGGACGGCAATGTGGTGGCCTATGGCCTGGTTGTCTTTCTGCTGCTGGGCTGTACCGTTCTCAGTACAAGCTACAGTTTTGAGGATGCAGCCTATCCTATCGCATCCAGCTTCTATGTCGGTCTGGGCTTCAATGCCTTGATCGATGCCCGCCTCATGAATGTGGACAAGGTCCTGCTGGCCCTCTTTATCGTCTGGGCAACAGACAGCGGTGCTTATTTGGTCGGTACGCGCTACGGCAGGAGAAAACTCCTGCCCCATGTCTCCCCGAACAAAACCATCGAAGGCAGTCTGGGCGGAATTCTTGCGGCCGTGCTGGTAGCCGCAATCTTTATGTTCGTCCGGCCGCAGGTGGCGACGCCTTATAATTTCTTTGTTATGCTGGTGCTGACAGTGGTCTTCAGTATTGCCGGTCAGTTTGGTGACTTGGTTGAGAGTGCTCTCAAGCGCCATTTCGGCGTCAAAGATTCTGGGAAGTTTATTCCGGGCCACGGCGGTGTTTTGGACCGCTTTGACAGTCTGATTTTTGTCTTCCCGCTCATGCATTTTTTTGGCTTGTTCTAAGGCAGCAGTGCATGGTTGAAAGCCAAATTGACAAGTTTTCTAATCGGAAGGAATCTGATAATAGACCAGAATGAAATGCTTCATTTTTTAGATGAGTTCCTGTTCTATTACCAAAAGTATCAGCTGAGGGGTGGAAGCTGGGTTCATCATGTGGCCGCTTTCTGCTCCTTCTTTGATTGTAAAGAAAAACAAGATTTCTAGGAAAGGTATAAATAGAAGTCCATGCAATTTGTTACATTTATTATTATTTTTGGCGTCATTGTAGTGGTCCATGAGTTTGGGCACTTCTACTTTGCTAAAAAATCAGGTATTTTGGTCCGGGAATTTGCCATTGGTATGGGACCAAAAATCTTCTCCCATATCGGAAAAGACGGGACGGCCTATACGATTCGCATCCTGCCTTTGGGTGGCTATGTCCGCATGGCCGGCTGGGGAGAAGATTCGACTGATATTAAGATTGGCACTCCGGCCAGCCTGACTCTGGATGAGGAAGGCAAGGTGGTGCGCATCAATCTGTCCGGCAAAAAGGTAGACCAGACAGCCCTGCCCATGAGTGTGACAGCTTTTGACTTTGAAGAGAAGCTGGAAATCACCGGGCTGGTCCTGGAAGAATTGGCGACTTATCCGGTGGACCACGATGCAACCATCGTAGAGGAGGATGGGACGGAAGTTCGGATTGCACCTCTGGATGTGCAGTATCAGAATGCTTCGATTTGGGGCCGTCTCATCACCAACTTTGCCGGCCCTATGAACAATTTTATCCTCAGCGTCTTTGTTTTTATGCTTTTGGCTTTTGTCCAAGGCGGTGTGCAGGATGTCAACAGCAACCACTTTCGGGTAATGGACGGCGGAGCGGTTGCAGCAGCGGGGATTAAGAGCGATGATCAGATTGTCAAGGTCAACGGCTATGAGATTGCAAACTGGAGCGATCTGACGGAGGCGATTGCAAAATCAACTGCCGATGCCAAGGAAGCACCGCAGCTGCAGGTGACCTACAAGAGCGGCGGCAAGACTCAGGAAGCGACCGTAGAGCCCAAGAAGGAGGGCGACCGCTATCTAATCGGCGTTTCGCCGGCTATGAAAACCGGTTTCTGGGATAAGGTCTTGGGGGCCTTTACTGCCACCTGGACGACAACTGTCCGGATCCTGACTGCTTTAAAAGACATCATTTTTAATTTTAATATCAATAATCTGGGCGGCCCCGTGGCCATTTATAATTTCAGCAGTCAGGCAGCCCAGCAGGGCCTGCCGGCGGTGCTCAATCTTCTGGCTATGCTGTCGCTCAATATTGGTATTTTCAACCTGATTCCCATTCCGGCTTTGGACGGCGGGAAAATCGTCCTCAACATTCTGGAGGTCATTCGCAGGAAGCCTCTGAAACGGGAAACGGAAACCTATGTCACTCTGGCCGGAGTTGCTGTCATGGTCCTGCTCATGATTGTGGTGACTTGGAACGATATTATGAAATTATTCTTCTAAGAGCTATCTTGGAAAGAGAAAAAAGAAACCATTCTATGAAGATGAAGGAGTTTTGTTTTTATGAAACAAAGTAAAATGCTAATCCCGACCTTGCGCGAGATGCCCAGCGATGCTCAGGTTATCAGTCACGCCCTTATGCTGCGGGCGGGCTATGTCCGTCAGGTTTCGGCCGGTGTTTACTCTTACCTGCCCTTGGCCAATCGCGTGCTGGAAAAAGCCAAAGGGATTATGAGGCAGGAATTTGAGAAAATCGGTGCAGTTGAAATGCTGGCGCCTGCCCTGCTCAGTGCTGATCTCTGGCGGGAGTCCGGCCGTTATGAGACCTACGGAGAGGATCTCTACAAGCTGAAAAACCGGGAGAAATCGGACTTTATTTTGGGGCCGACCCACGAAGAAACGTTTACAGCGATTGTGCGGGATTCGGTCAAGTCCTATAAGCAGCTGCCGCTCAATCTGTATCAAATCCAGTCCAAATACCGCGATGAAAAGCGTCCCCGCAACGGCCTGCTCCGTACGCGGGAGTTCATCATGAAGGACGGCTACAGCTTTCATGCCAGCTACGACAGTCTGGATGTGGCCTATGACGAGTATAAGTCTGCTTATGAGAAGATCTTTACCCGCAGCGAGCTTGATTTCAAGGCTATCATCGGTGACGGCGGTGCCATGGGCGGCAAGGACAGCCAGGAGTTTATGGCCATCACGCCAGACCGGACGGATATCAGCCGCTGGGTGGTTCTGGACAAATCAGTGGCCAGCTTTGAGGAGATTCCTCAGGATGTTCAAGAAGCTATCCGGGCTGAACTGACCAGCTGGATGGTCTCCGGCGAGGATACGATTGCCTACTCCAGCGAGTCCAGCTATGCAGCCAATCTGGAAATGGCTGCTAATGAATACAAGCCGAGCGGCCGCGTGGTGACAGAAGAAGAAGTGGTGCGCGTGGAAACGCCTGACTGCAAGACAATTGATGATGTGGCGGCTTTTCTCGGTGTGGATGAAAGTCAGACTATCAAAACGCTGGTCTATCTGGCTGACGAGGAACCGGTTATTGCCCTTCTGGTGGGCAATGACCAGCTCAATGAGGTCAAGCTGAAAAATCACTTGGCTGCTGCTTTCTTTGAAGCAGCCAGCGAAGACCAGGTCCGCCAGCTTTTCGGTGCCGGCTTCGGCTCACTGGGGCCGGTCAGCCTGCCGGAGGGCACTCGGATTATTGCCGACCGTAAGGTGCAGGACAGCGCCAATGCTGTGGTTGGAGCCAATGAGGATGGCTATCACCTGACCGGTGTCAATCCGGGCCGCGATTTTACTGCGGAGTTTGTGGACATCCGCGAAGTCCGTGAGGGGGAAGTTTCACCGGACGGACAGGGCGTCCTCCAATTTGCCCGCGGGATTGAAATTGGCCATATTTTCAAGCTGGGGACCCGCTATTCTGACAGTATGAATGCCAATGTCTTGGATGAAAACGGCCGGGCTGTGCCTCTGATTATGGGCTGCTACGGTATCGGTGTCAGCCGCCTGCTCTCTGCTGTCATGGAGCAGCATGCCCGCCTCTTTGTCAATAAGACACCTAAAGGTGATTTTCGCTATGCCTGGGGCATTAATTTCCCTAAAGAGCTGGCTCCCTTTGATGTCCATCTGATTCCGGTCAATGTCAAGGATGAGGAAAGTCTGGCTCTGACCGGCCGGATTGAGGAGAGTCTGCTGAAATCCGGCTATGAAGTGCTGGTCGATGACCGCAATGAGCGCGCCGGTGTCAAGTTCAGCGACAGCGACCTGATTGGCCTGCCGATTCGGGTGACTGTCGGCAAAAAAGCCGCCGAAGGCATCGTCGAGGTCAAGATTAAAGCCACCGGTGACACCATTGAAGTTCATGCGGACAATCTGCTGGAAACCCTGTCTATTTTGACTAAATAAAAATTACTGCAAAACTGTCAGCTGGTCTGGCAGTTTTTCTTTGCCAAATAGTGCTGAAAATGCTATAGTAGGAAAAAATGAATGAGAGGATACAAAATGGGATTATTTAGCGGATTGCTGGGCAATGCCTCGCAGAAAGATATCGACAAGGTGGAAAGGCAGCTGGAGGACATTCTGACCTCATCCGAAAATGTAGAGCTGGCTTTCAGCCTGATTCGGGATTTGATTGTCTTTACAGATTCCCGTTTGATCCTGGTGGACAAGCAGGGAATGACCGGCAAAAAGACGGCCTATAAATCCTATCCCTATCGCTCCATTTCCCGTTTCTCAGTCGAAACGGCGGGGCATTTCGACCTAGACGCCGAGCTGAAAATCTGGGTCTCCAGC
Source organism: Streptococcus panodentis (assembly GCF_017884005.1). GTDB lineage: Bacteria > Bacillota > Bacilli > Lactobacillales > Streptococcaceae > Streptococcus > Streptococcus panodentis. The sequence continues at coordinate 20,300 of NZ_QFAY01000031.1, read as the reverse complement.
GCAGAAGAACCCGCAGAAACCCTGCAGTTCCGCAGCGACAAGAGCGTCATCGCCATCCAGAAGGCCCTGGCAGAGGCGGTGCTGAAATAAAAGAAGAGGCAGACGATGCATTCGTTCTGCTCTTTTTCTATCGAAAAAAGCCGCAATTTATGATAAAATAGGGTCACTACTGTACGAGGAAATGTGATGTCAAACAAGTTTGAAATTTTAATGAGTCAGCTCGGTATGCCGCTGGAAATGAGGAATTCAGAGGCCTTTTTGCATGGGGAAATTGAGAAGGTCCTGGTGCATAAGCTCAGCAAGGTCTGGGAGTTTCATTTTTCATTTTCGGAGATTCTTCCCGCTGAGCTTTTTCGGGAGCTGAAAAGCCGTTTGGCTGAGGAGTTTTCTAAGACCGGCAATCAGGCTGTTTTTGAGATTCATGTGGAAGACCCGCAGGTGACGGACGAGCTGCTGCAGGCCTACTACCAACTGGCCTTTGAGGACGGCCCCTGTGCCAGCCATGGCTTTAGGAGCCTGTATCAGGATTTGAAAGTTCATTTGGATGGAGATAGGCTGCTCATTGAAGGGGCTTCGACCATTGATACGGAGCATTTCCGCAAGAATCACCTGCCCAATCTCAGCCGCCAGCTGACCAAGTTTGGCTTTCCCAAACTGACCTGTCAGGTCCAGCACAATGACGAGCTGACCCAGCAGCAGGCTCAGAATTTTCAGGCTCATAAGGATAGGGTCGAGCAGGAAGCCAATGATGAAGCCCTGAGGGCCATGGAGTCGCTGGCGCAGATGGCGCCGCCCCCCAGCGAAGAAAAGCCTTCCTACAGTGATTTTCAGGCTCGCAAGGCTGCAGCCAAGCCCAAGCTGGATAAGGCTGAGATTACGCCTATGATCGAGGTGCAGACCGAGGAAAACCGTCTGGTCTTTGAGGGCATGGTCTTTGATCTGGAGCAGAAGGTCACTCGGACCGGCCGGGTCTTGCTCAACTTCAAGATGACCGACTACACTTCCAGCTTTGCTCTGCAGAAATGGCTGAAAAACGAAGAAGAAGCCAAGAAGTTTGACATGATTAAGAAAGGTGTCTGGCTGCGCGTGCGGGGCAATGTGGAGATGAACAACTTCACCCGCGACCTGACCATGAATGTCCAGGATGTGCAGGCCGTTACCCACTATGAGCGTAAGGACCTGATGCCGGAGGGTCAGAAGCGGGTCGAATTTCACGCCCATACCAATATGTCCACCATGGATGCCCTGCCCGAAGTGGAGGAGATCGTAGCGACAGCGGCTAAGTGGGGCCACAAGGCTGTCGCCATTACCGACCACGGCAATGTGCAGAGCTTCCCCCACGGCTACAAGGCAGCCAAGAAGGCTGGTATCCAGCTGATTTACGGCATGGAGGCCAATATCGTGGAAGACAAGGTACCCATTGTCTATCATGAGGAGGACCAGGACCTCAAAGAGGCGACTTATGTCGTCTTTGACGTGGAAACGACCGGCCTTTCAGCGGTTTATAATGACCTGATTCAGGTGGCCGCTTCTAAGATGCACAAGGGCAATGTAATTGCCGAGTTTGACGAATTTATCAACCCCGGCCATCCCCTGTCAGCCTTTACGACGGATTTGACCGGCATTACCGACGAGCATGTCCGCAATGCCAAGCCGCTGGAGCAGGTCCTGCAGGAGTTTCAGGATTTCTGCCAGGACAGTATCCTTGTGGCCCACAATGCTACCTTTGACGTCGGTTTTATGAATGTCAATTATGAGCGCCACGGCCTGCCCCGCATCAGCCAGCCAGTCATCGATACGCTGGAATTTGCCCGCAATCTCTATCCAGAGTACAAGCGTCACGGTCTGGGGCCTCTGACCAAGCGCTTCCAGATTGCCCTGGAGCACCACCACATGGCCAATTACGATGCCGAAGCAACCGGCCGCCTGCTCTTTATCTTTATCAAGGATGTGGCTGAAAAGCATGGTGTGACCAATCTCAAGGATCTGAATACGGATCTGGTCGATGAGAATTCTTACAAGAAAGCTCGGGTCAAACATGCGACCATTTATGTGAAAAATCAGACGGGGCTCAAGAATATTTTCAAGTTAGTCAGTCTGTCCAATACCAAGTATTTCGAAGGTGTCCCGCGGATACCGCGGACCGTACTGGATGCCCATCGTGAGGGCTTGATACTGGGCTCCGCCTGCTCAGAGGGCGAAGTCTTTGATGCTGTGGTCTCTCAGGGAGTGGATGCGGCGGTCGAAACAGCCAAGTATTATGACTTTATCGAGGTCATGCCGCCGGCCATTTATGCTCCGCTCATTGCCAAGGAGCAGATCAAGGATCAGGAAGAGCTGCAGACCATTATTCGAAACTTGATTGAGGTCGGAGACCGCTTGGGCAAGCCGGTCCTTGCGACGGGCAATGTCCACTATCTGGAGCCCGAAGACGAGATTTACCGCGAGATTATCGTCCGCAGTCTGGGGCAGGGAGCTATCATCAACCGGACCATTGGCCACGGGGAAAATGCTCAGCCCGCGCCGCTGCCCAAGGCTCATTTTCGGACCACCAATGAAATGCTGGACGAGTTTGCCTTTCTGGGAGAGGACTTGGCCAAGAAACTGGTCATCACCAATCCCAATCAGCTGGCCGAGACCTTTGAGCCGGTCGAGGTGGTCAAGGGCGATCTCTACACGCCTTTCATTGACAAGGCAGAGGAGACGGTTGCTGAGCTGACTTATGAGAAGGCCTTTGAGATTTACGGCAATCCACTGCCCGATATTGTGGACCTGCGGATTGAAAAAGAGCTGACCTCTATCTTGGGGAATGGCTTTGCCGTGATTTATCTGGCTTCGCAGATGCTGGTGCAACGCTCCAATGAGCGGGGCTATCTGGTTGGCTCGCGGGGGTCTGTCGGCTCCAGCTTTGTCGCGACCATGATCGGGATTACCGAGGTCAATCCTCTGTCGCCTCACTATGTCTGCGGCAAGTGCCAATACAGCGAATTTATCACCGACGGCTCCTATGGTTCCGGTTTTGATATGCCGGATAAGGACTGTCCAGAGTGCGGCCACAAGCTCAGCAAGAACGGTCAGGATATTCCCTTTGAGACTTTCCTTGGGTTTGACGGGGACAAGGTACCCGATATTGACCTCAACTTCTCTGGAGAGGATCAGCCCAGCGCCCACTTGGACGTGCGGGACATCTTTGGAGCTGACTATGCCTTTCGGGCCGGTACCGTTGGTACGGTGGCAGCCAAGACAGCCTTCGGCTTTGTCAAGGGCTATGAGCGCGACTACGGCAAGTTCTACCGGGACGCCGAGGTGGAGCGCCTGGCTCTGGGAGCAGCTGGAGTCAAGCGGACGACCGGTCAGCACCCGGGCGGTATCGTTGTTATCCCTAACTACATGGATGTTTATGATTTTACGCCGGTCCAGTATCCGGCTGATGATGTGACAGCCGAGTGGCAGACCACTCACTTTAATTTCCATGATATTGATGAAAATGTCCTCAAGCTGGATGTCCTGGGACACGATGATCCCACCATGATTCGCAAGCTCCAGGACTTGTCCGGCATCGATCCCAATGACATTCCCATGGATGATGCGGGCGTCATGGCTCTCTTTTCAGGGACGGAAGTGCTGGGTGTGACCCAGGAGCAGATTGGCACGCCGACGGGGATGCTGGGTATTCCGGAGTTTGGGACCAACTTTGTCCGCGGCATGGTCGATGAGACCCATCCGACGACCTTTGCGGAATTGCTGCAGCTGTCTGGTCTGTCCCACGGGACCGATGTCTGGCTGGGCAATGCTCAGGACCTGATCAAGCAGGGCATAGCCGATCTGTCCACTGTTATCGGCTGTCGGGACGACATCATGGTTTACCTCATGCACAAGGGCTTAGAGCCTAAGATGGCCTTTACCATCATGGAGCGGGTGCGGAAGGGCCTCTGGCTCAAGATTTCTGATGATGAGCGCAATGGCTATATTGCTTCTATGAAGGAAAATAATGTGCCCGAATGGTACATCGAGTCCTGCGGCAAGATCAAGTACATGTTCCCCAAGGCCCATGCGGCGGCCTACGTGATGATGGCCCTGCGGGTAGCTTATTTCAAGGTGCATCACCCCATTTATTACTACTGTGCCTACTTCTCGATTCGGGCCAAGGCCTTTGACATCAAAACCATGAGCGGCGGTCTCGATGCGGTCAAACGCAGGCTGGCAGAAATTGCTGAAAAGCGCAAGAACAACGAAGCTTCCAATGTAGAAATTGACCTTTATACGACCTTGGAAATCGTCAATGAAATGCTGGAGCGGGGCTTCAAGTTCGGCAAGCTGGACCTCTATAAGAGCCATGCGACTGAGTTTCTCATCGAGGGGGACACCCTAATCCCGCCTTTCTCTGCCATGGACGGTCTGGGGGACAACGTTGCCCGCCAAGTGGTCAAAGCCCGGGAGGAAGGCGAATTCCTCTCTAAGACCGAACTCCGCAAACGCGGCGGCCTCTCTAGCACCCTAGTCGAAAAAATGGACGATATGGGTATACTAGGAAATATGCCTGAGGATAACCAGTTGAGTTTGTTTGATGAGTTTTTCTAATACTGTTGTATTGTTTCGTTTGTTATATTCTAAAATTGATAAAATAGCTAAAAATACAATAAAATTGAAAATTCTGTTGTATTTATTAGCAGTAAATTGACTTGAATTTTAAAAAATGATAAAATATTTGAAATTCAAGTTGATTGTGTGGTGATATTATGTATAAACGATTAGAAATAGTGAGTTATCAAGATTTTGATAATTATGATAAAGAATACGAGAATAGATATAATAGTCCGGCTGCATTGAAAACGGAATTATCACTCCATCCATTTTCAAAACGCCAGCAGAAAAGACTATCAGATAGATATCAGTTATTTTATTTGTCCATACCCAGTCATATATCGATGATTGAAAGAATATATAAAATGAGTGCTGAGTTGTCCTCATTTTCTTTGTCTAGTGTATTGGCGCCAAAATTATTTTATTCGCAAATTATAGATGAGATAAAGAGCACTAACGATATGGAAGGTGTAAAGTCAACACGTAAAGAAATCAACGATGCCTATATATCGCCTTCAAAAACAAAACGCTTTTCTGGGATTGTGGAAATGTATAAAAGCATTTTAGAAAATAAATTTGAAAAAATTGATTTACCAGCTAAGTTTAGAATGATATATGATCAGCTATTTCTTGATGAGATGCCTGAAGATAAGAAACCAGACGGAAAATTATTTAGAAAAGAAACAATATTTGTGGGAGATGGCAATTCTTATGTTCATCAGGGCGATCCGAATGAAGAAAAGATTGATGAAAATTTAACGAAACTCATATTATTTATGAATAATCCAGAAGTTCCTTTAATTATTAAAGCTATCATAACGCACTACTTTTTTGAATATGTTCATCCTTTTTATGATGGTAATGGACGAATGGGACGGTTTTTACTTTCTTCGTATTTGGCAAGAAAGCTAGACTTTTTAACAGGGTTATCTATTTCGGAATCTGTTTTGCAGAATAAGAAAACTTACGAAGAGGCTTTTTCTATAACTTCAAATCCCAAAAATAAAGGTGATTTAACTCCTTTTGTAGATGCGTTGTTGAGGATTATTATTCAAGCTCAAGAGACTATGTTATCAAAATTATCTAAATTAACCACTGAGGTTGAACAGCTGAGAGAAATAATCAATAAATTGTCTCTATCTGAGCAAGAGAACGAAGTGTTATTTGTTTTAGGACAAGATAAATTATTTGATGTTTTACATATGGGAATTAGTAACAAACAACTAGTAGAAGTTTTTGAGGGAAAATATAAGCGTACAAAGATTGATACAATTATGAAGAAGCTAGAAAAGAAAAAATTCGTTGTAAAAATCAAATCCTCTCCAGTTGTTTACGAGATGGATGAAAAGTTACTTGAAGATTTTGTATGATTATAAGATTATTATTTTTATTGAAGTATTTGAACTAAACAGAAAGGACTCTCCCATGAAACTGACCATTTCTGCTCAGGACAAGCCAGCCCAGAAGGTTTTCGACTACTAGCTGGAGCTGGATTCGGATACGATTTTGAAAATGACAGCTCTGATCTGCGGCACGGTGGTCGCAGCGAATGTTCTGTCTCTGTTTAAGAAAAAATAATTAGAAAAGGAAGAAACGAATGGTTTTACCAAATTTTAAAGAGAATTTAGAGAAGTATGCTAAGCTCCTAGTAGCTAACGGCATCAATGTACAGCCGGGTCATACGGTGGCTCTTAATATCGATGTGGAGCAGCGTGAGCTGGCTCACTTGATTGTCAGGGAAGCCTATGCTCTGGGTGCGCATGAGGTGATTGTCCAGTGGGCGGATGATGTGACTAACCGCGAGAAATTCCTCCATGCACCGATGGACCGCTTGGACAATGTTCCGGACTATAAGGTGGCTGAGATGAACTATCTCCTTGAGAAGAAAGCCAGCCGTCTGGGCGTACGTTCGTCTGATCCGGGAGCGCTCAATGGTGTGGATGCTGAAAAATTGTCGGCTTCTGCCAAGGCTCTGGGACTGGCCATGAAGCCGATGCGTATCGCAACCCAGTCCAATAAAGTCAGCTGGACAGTGGCAGCGGCAGCTGGTACAGAGTGGGCTAAGAAGGTCTTTCCGGATGCTAAGAGCGAGGAAGAAGCAGTCGACCTGCTTTGGGACCAGATTTTCAAGACCTGCCGGGTCTATGAGAACGACCCCGTTGCTGCCTGGAAAGCGCATGAAGAGCGCCTCAGCTCCAAGGCCAAGATTCTCAATGACGAGCAGTTTACCGCCCTTCACTACACTGCGCCGGGCACTGATCTGACACTGGGCATGCCCAAGAACCATCACTGGGAGTCTGCCGGCAGTCTCAATGCGCAGGGCGAGTATTTCATTGCCAACATGCCGACCGAAGAGGTCTTCTCAGCGCCGGACTTCCGCCGGGCTGACGGCTATGTGACCAGCACCAAGCCTCTCAGCTACAACGGCAACATCATCGAGGGCATCAAGGTGACCTTTAAAGACGGCCAGATTGTGGACATTACTGCTGAAAAGGGCGACCAGGTCATGAAGGATTTGGTCTTTGAAAATGCGGGTGCGCGTGCTTTAGGTGAAGTGGCCTTGGTGCCCGATCCAAGCCCGATTTCCCAGTCTGGCATTACCTTCTTTAATACCCTTTTCGATGAGAATGCTTCTAACCATCTGGCTATCGGTGCGGCCTATGCGACCAGTGTAGTCGGTGGGGAGAATTTCTCCGAAGAAGAGCTGGAAGCAGCCGGTCTCAACCGCTCAGATGTCCATGTGGACTTCATGATTGGCTCTGCTCAGATGAATGTGGATGGTATCCGCGAGGACGGCAGCCGTGTAGCCATCTTTAAAAATGGAGATTGGGCGATTTAGATAGAAGCGCAGCTCTCTTGAACAAAGTGAACAGATAGGATTTTGAAAGCCAATCAGGGCTGAGATTTTTTCAGTCTCCTGAGACAAAGACAACAGAAAGAAGGATAGAATATGATTGGTAGTATGTTTGTTGGATTTATCATCGGACTCATTGCCGGGGCTATTACCAGCCGCGGTGAGCGGATGGGCTGTATCGGTAAAATCCTTTTGGGCTGGGTCGGCTCCTTCGTCGGCCAGCTGCTTTTCGGAAATTGGGGCCCCATGCTGGCGGACACAGCCATTGTTCCGTCTGTGCTGGGCGCGGTCATCCTTTTAGCGATTTTTTGGCGGAGAGGGAGCTAGGATTGTTGATGATATAGAAAAAGACTTGGATCAGCTTGAATCCAAGTCTTTCTGTGTTCTGTCAGTGCTTTTCAAAGAGTAGGATCCTACTCAATCACCAGCATGCCTTCTTTCACTGCGAAAGGGTCTTTTTCATCGATGCGGTCGTAGAACATGACGCCGTTGGTGTGGTCGATCTCATGCTGAACGACGATAGAGTTGTAACCCTTGAGTTTGATACGGTGCTTTTGGCCGTCCTTGTCAAAGTAGTCCACGGTCACCCGTGCATGGCGGATGACATAGCCCGGTACCTCGCGGTCGACCGACAGGCAGCCTTCACCGTCGGCCAGAGCAGCATCCTGCACCGAATGGGCGACGATTTTGGGATTGTACATAACGGCCTGCAGGCTGTAGGCTTCCTTGGGCGGATTGCCCTCTTCATCGGGAGCATTTGGCACAAGGACAGCGATGATGCGCTTGGAAATATCCAGCTGGGGTGCAGCCAGCCCGACACCGCCGCGCAGCCCCATTTTTTCAGCTGTGACCGGATCCTGCGAATGCTTAAGAAACTGCAGCATCTTCTCGCCCAGAATGACTTCCTGCTCTGACAGGGGGAAGGTGACTTCCTCTGCCAGAGCCCGCAGGGTCGGATGGCCCTCCCGGATAATATCGCTCATATCAATCAGATGAGCTGCTTTGCTTATTCTATCAATGGCAGTATTTTTTTCAATAACAGACATGATTCTCTCCTTTTTCTCTACAGAACATGATAACACAAAATAAGTCAGAAATAAAGGCAGGGCATGAGAATTTAGCGAAGGCCGTTGCGTCTTTGACTAAAAAAATGTATGATAGAAGTACTGCGATCATTAAAGGAAAAGAATATGAAAAAGTTTATGGAAAAGCTGAGCATTCTCTCGCTGTCTTTGATTCTGACGACGGCTTTCTCGATTTCCAGTGCCCAGTCGGCCATGTTTGCCTTTTATAAAGGGATTCCCGAGAGCTGGATCGAGCTTCTGGTTTCTTTGCCTTCAGCTGGTATCATGGTCATGCTGCTGCTGAATGGTGTCATTGAAAAATACCTGACTGAGCGCCAGATGATTGTGACAGGGCTCCTGATTTTTTCGCTCTGCGGCTTTGTCCCTCTCTTTGATCAGTCTTACTGGCTGATTTTTGCCTCCCGCCTAATCTTTGGTATGGGGCTGGGCCTGCTTAATGCCAAGGCGATTTCCATCATCAGCGAGCGCTACCAGGGCAGGGAGCGCGTGCAGCTGCTGGGCCTGCGGGGCTCAGCAGAGGTAGTCGGAACAGCGCTCTTGACCCTTGGGGTCAGTCTGCTCCTGCCTTTCGGCTGGCAGGCAGTCTTTTTGGTCTATGCCTTTGGTCTGGTAGTTCTGGCCCTTTATCTGCTCTTTGTTCCGGCTGAACAGACAGCGAGCAAGGGGAAGAGCCGTCAAAAGAAACCGCTGCAATTGACGAAAGAAGACTGGCGGCTGAGTCTGGGCTTTGCCTTTGTGGCGGGGGTCATTGTCCTGACCAATATCGCCATCAATGTGCGCGTGCCGGGGATTGTTGAACGCTCTGGCATGGGGACGGCCCAGACGGCAGGTCTGATTCTTTCGCTGATGCAGCTGACGGGGATTGCGGCTGGGATTAGCTTTGCCGCTTTTCTCCGGTATTTCAAGGAAAGACTGCTGACGGTTTCCGGCTTTGCCTTTGGCCTTATGCAGCTCTTCATCGGTCTTGCGCCCAATCTGTGGGTTCTCACGCTCAGCGCTATTGCGGCCGGCTTTGTCTACAGCATTGCCCTGACTGCCATCTTTTACACCTTGTCGGAGCGCATCTCAAGCAGTCTCCTCAACCAAGCGACTTCTATCGTCATTCTGGGCTGCAGTGCCGGAGCTACAGCGACGACCTTTGTTCTCAGTTCTATCGGCCGTTTTTCCAGTCATCAGGCTGTCATTTTCAGCATTCTGGGTTCGGCCATGATTCTGACGGCTCTCTTTGCCCTTCGTATAGGCAAAGACAAGACTTCAGCTCTGTAGGAGGTTTCCATGCGCCTAGATAAGTTTTTAGCAGAAAATGGCCTCGGCTCACGGGCCCAGGTCAAGCAAGTCCTCAAGAAGGGGCTGGTTTTGGTCAATGGCAGAGCAGAAAAATCACCCAAGGCTCAGATTGATGAGAGGACAGATGAGATTGTCGTTTCCGGCCAAAAGCTAAACTATGAACACTTCGTCTACTATCTGCTCAACAAGCCGCAGGGCGTTATTTCAGCGACGGAGGATGAGCGGCATCAGACCGTACTGGATCTGCTGGACGAGACTGCCCGGCGGAAGGCCGTTTTTCCAGTCGGCCGCTTAGACATTGATACGCATGGGCTCTTGCTCCTGACTAATAACGGCAAGCTGGCTCATGCCATGCTGTCGCCCAAAAGGCATGTTGCTAAGGTCTATCACGCTCAGATAGCCGGGATGATGGATGAGCAAGATGCAGAGCGCTTTGCTGCCGGCATTAAGCTCAAAGACTTTAGCTGCCAGCCCTCCCGCCTGGAAATTTTAGAAGTCAGTCAGAAAGCCAATAGCAGCCGGGTCCGGATTACAATTTCCGAAGGCAAATTTCACCAAGTCAAGCGCATGGTCCAAGCCTGCGGCAAAGAAGTCACGGACCTTCAGCGCGTGAGTATGGGGCCTCTGAAGCTGGATCCAGAGCTGGCTTTGGGTGCCTATCGCCGCCTGACTTCAGAAGAATTAGAAAGCTTAAGGATTTTCAAAGTCCAGCTGTGAATCCCGCTGCCTGTTTAGAGGTGCGGGATTTTGATTGATTTGTCTGACCGTCCTTGCGTCCGGGCTCAGAATACTCTATAATAAAACTATCAACAACTGAGAGGACGCTATGGACAAGAAAAGAGAACTGCTCTTCAATTATGAATGGGGAATCACGGTGCTGGCCCTTTTATCCATCAGTCTGGTGATTCTTGATTTCATTGGACTGCTGGACATCTATGCTGTTCCTTATGTCTGGATTGATGAGGGCATTACCTTGATTTTTGCTGTGGATTATACAGTGGGAATCTATAAAGCCAAGAGGAAATGGGTTTATTTCAAAAAGCATTTTTTTGATTTGCTGGCGATTATTCCTTTTAATCTGCTGTTTGCTTTCTTCCGGCTGGGCAGAATCGTCCGTTTGGTGAAGCTGACCAAGATTTTCCGCCTGATTGGTCTCAGCAGCAAGCTGAGAAAAGTCGTTAAAAAGTTCACAGGAAAAAATGGGATCATGCGTTTTCTGTCCATCAATGCCGGCATCATCATTATCAGCAGTGCGATTGTGGCCTATGTTGAGCACCATGCTTTTATCGATGCGGTTTGGTGGTCGGTTGCGACGGTGACCACTGTCGGCTATGGCGATATTGTGCCCAAGACCCTCATAGGAAAGGCAGTCGCTGTAGTGCTGATGTTCAGCGGCATTGGAACTCTGGGCCTTCTGACCACCTCCCTGACCAACTTTTTTATCAGCCGGGAAAACAATACAGGAAATAAACTGGCGAAGATTGAAACGGAATTGGCCCAGCAGAGAGTCATACTGGAAGAAATCAGGAGCCTGCTCAAGCGGCAGTCAGATGACGATCAGACGTGAGCAGAATGATTTGACAAAGCCAGTCCTTCTTGATAGAATAAGAATGTCGCGAAGACAAATAACTTCTTCTTGGTTGCAGGAATTGCCAAGCCTGTCACTCGGATGAAGCGTAAAGAAAAGGAGAAAATCATGGCAATCTCAAAAGAGAAAAAAAATGAAATCATTGCACAATATGCACGTCACGAAGGTGATACTGGTTCTGTTGAAGTTCAGGTAGCAGTCCTGACTTGGGAAATCAACCACCTCAACGAGCACATCAAGGTGCACAAAAAAGACCACGCAACTTACCGTGGCTTGATGAAGAAAATCGGCCGCCGTCGTAACCTTTTGGCTTACCTGCGTAAGAACGATGTCAACCGCTACCGTGAGTTGATCAACTCTCTGGGACTTCGTCGTTAATTCAAGATACAAAGGCCGTTAAAAGCACCAGACAAAAATAGGAAAATTGATGAAGAAACTTCAGTTTCTAGGAGATTTTATCTTTTTTGCCAAGTGCTTAGGCCGTGTTCAATTGAATATACAAAGTTGAAGCTGCTCTATTATAGAGTAGCTTTTCTTTTTCACTGGGATTTTAGCCCGAGCTCAGATTGGCTCTCTGGTTTCAGAGAGTTTCTTTTATTTTCTCGACGCTTTTAGGCCGTGTTCAGTTGAGCGTGCTTTTGTTGGCACAAAGATTGAAAAACAACCCTCTAGTCAGACTAGAGAGTTGTTTTTACTCTTTCAGAAATTCTTGGATTGCAGGGGCTGCGGCAAGGGAAAAGCGTTCATCGATTCGATGTTCGCCGCCTTCTACAGTGACCAGCTCTGCATTTGGAATGGTCTGACTGGCGTCGACGGCATACTGGTAGGGAACAACAGAGTCGTCAGTGCCATGGATAATGAGGGTTGGAGCAGTAATTTTTGCCTGCTCTGCTTGAATATCAATATCCAGGGCATCAATCAGATAAATCTTGCCCAGAGTGGCATTGTGGTGCGTCATGCTGTCAGGCAGCTGGTCCAGGGCTGGGCTTCCCAGACTGCGATAGGTCTCCTTGACATCGTCAAATAGGACAAAGGCTGGAAAGATCAGCAGGAGCTTGTGCACACGGTCGGGGTGGGCAGCTGCATAGAGACTGGCCACCACGCCGCCTTGGCTAGCGCCAAACAAGCTTATTTTCCCCTTGTCTACAAAAGGCTCGGCTCCGAGCTTTTCCATAACCTGTGTCAAGTCTGTGAGCTCAGTTTTGACGGACATATTGAGCATGTCCTGTCCGCCGCTTTTGGAGAGATGGCTGCCTCCGTAAAAGTCAAAACGATAGACCAGATAGCCCTGCTTGGCCAGCAGCTGGCTGTACAGTTCATATTGCTCAAGGGTGTTGTTGAATCCATGAGCGATGACGATGGTTGGTAAATTTTTATTTTTATAGTCGCGGGGAGCGGTTATCACGCCGTAGAGCTGCCTATCATCGGTTGAGATGCTGTACTCTTCGGACACGATGTCTTCTGTCGGTGTCAGCTCATTGTCGGCTTTTTTCTTGTCCGCTGTCTGCGCGCTTTCTTGCTTGGCAGCGGTTTGATTTGGTTTTGCCTGGGCCTGCCAGAAGAGAACAGCCGCTCCAGCCAAGGCTAATAGGATGAGAAAAGTCCAAAAGTATTTCATAACTCTCTCCTTTCAGTATTTGTAGTATTATAGCGGAAATGGCCCTTTTTGACAAGAAAAGAGACTGCAGGCAGCTCACCCTCTTTTATATCTTGACGGCCGTCTCCCTGTGGGTCTCTGATTTTCTTGATTTTTTTGAAAAATCTTGCTAGACTGTAGCTACTAAGATAAAAACACGGTTCTGGTTGGTAGTCCAGACATAGGTTTGTCTCTTTTTCGCGAGGCTGTGAATCCTATCAGTAACCTTCCTCCTTGGGTTGTCCGTTCTTGGGGATTTTTTAAGGAGGTGCTGTCATGGAGAAGGTTTCAATGACGCTGACAGTTTATTTTGACGGGGGCTTTTGGTATGGCCTGTTTGAGCGGGAGCAAGCGCAAGCTTATGCGGTCTGCCGTGTTCCTTTTGGTGCGGAGCCCAGCAATCAGGAAGTGCTGGATTTCCTGCATCAGCATTACCATCAGCTGCGCTTCAGTCCTAGTATCAAGGCAAAGTCTAAGGTCAGGCCGATTAATCCCAAACGCCTGCAGCGGCAGGCTAAGAAGGAGCAGGCGGCCCGGCCTTCCACGAAGTCTCAGGAGGCGCTCAAGCTGCAATGTGAAGAGCAAAAGCAAGCCGCTAAGTCTCGGCGCAGGCAGCAGAAAGAACGGGTCAAGCAGAGAAAATTCGAACGCAAACAGCAAAAACGCTTGGAAAAACACAAGGGACATTGAATCCGTTTTTCCACTGCTTGAAGGCGGTAGGACAGAACTAAATTTTTAAACATTTAGTTCGTCGTCCCAGCCTTTTTTCTTTAGGATGATTGGAGGCAGGTGCTTTATTTTTACTTGATGGCGTAAATTGTCAAATAACTGTCAGGCATTGTTATGGCTTTGTCAGAAATTCTTCTGTATAATAAATACATCAATCAAATGAAACAAAAGAGGAAATCAACATGTCAAACAAAAAAGTTATCTTGATCACAGGCGCTTCATCAGGAATCGGCTACCAAACAGCGGAACAATTGGCCAAGGAAGGTCACAGCGTCTATGGAGCAGCCCGTCGGGTGGATGCTATGGACCCACTCAAGGCCTTTGGCGTGACACCTGTCCGTCTCGATATTACGGATGAAGCTTCTATCAAGGAAGCTTTAGAAACCATCATTGCAAAAGAAGGGCGCATCGATGTCTTGGTCAATAACGCTGGCTACGGGTCATACGGCGCTGTCGAAGATGTGACCATCGAAGAAGCCAAGATGCAGTTTGAGGTCAACATCTTTGGCTTGGCCAGCTTGACCAAGATGGTCCTCCCTTACATGCGAAAACAAGCGTCAGGCCGCATCATCAACATCGGCTCTATGGGCGGTCGTTTGACCTCTTACTTTGGCGCTTGGTACCATGCGACCAAATACGCCCTTGAAGCCTTCTCAGATGGTCTGCGGATGGAAGTGTCAGACTTTGGCATTGAGGTGGTCTTGGTAGAGCCAGGCGGCATCAAGACTGACTGGGGCTTTATCGCAGCGGACAAATTGGCCGAGTCAGCCAAGGGTGGTGCCTATGAAGCAGCCGCAACCAAGGCAGCGGAAGGCATGCGCAGCCAGTACTCTGGCAACATGATGTCAGATCCTAAGGTCATCTCAAATGCCATCTCAAAAGCGGTCAACAGCCGCCGTCCTAAGACCCGTTACCTGGTCGGCATGGGCGCAAAACCCTTGGTCTTCTTGCACGCCATCCTACCAGACCGTTGGTTTGATGCCATCATGAAACGGGCTAGCTAATAGAGACGAAAGCATTCTTCTAGACTAGAGCATCCCTGCTCAGGTCTTTTTTATTTGGAGAAGTCTGGAAATTGTCTGTCTATATTGGCGTAAACTGACAAGTTGATGGCGTCTAGTGTCATTCACTTGCGGTATTAAAAGGACTATAATAGCTCCATAAGGTTGAGTAAGACCTAAAATAAATCAGAATATGAGGTATTCACTATGACACAAACAGCACAAGAAGCATTTGACCAACTAGATCCCCAAGCTTGGACCAAGGTTTCCATCGAGGAGCGCCTGCAAATCCTGGCTGAGATTCAAGCTAATATGCGTCAATACGGCGCAGAACTGGGTCAAGCAGAGATGGAAATGAAGAACCGTTTGACGGGTGCAGACCTTTACTCTCAAACAGATGGCATGTTGCAGACCTTGGTAGCCGTAGGAAATGTCATCAATGCCAGCATCTTTATCTATCAAACCTTGGCAGAGACAGGAAAGATGCCAGAAGCCAAATCTATTCGTGATTTGGGCGATGGAACCTTTGAGGTGGAAGTCTTTCCAACAGCACCAGTGGATCAAATGACGGCTGCGACTCAGCATGGCTACCTACGCCTTGTCGGCCAGCCCAAACAAGTCAGCCCGCTTGATAAAGAAGCTGGTATCATTGCTGTTTCAGGTGCGGGAAATTACAGCTCTTCTATTGAGACCATTAAGGCCATCTTCTTTGACAATAAGACGGTCATTCACAAGGCCCACCGCCTAAACGAAGCAACAGACAAGGTCTGGGAAAAGATTTTTGCACCTCTAGTAGAACGAAAAGTTCTCTCATTTGCCGGGGTGGACTATAGCCGTGACTTGATCCAGTTAGAAGGGCTGGAGGCCATCTACTTCACAGGGTCAACAGCTGTTGCCAAAAATATCATGGCCTCAACAGATACTCCCTTGGTGTCAGAATGTGGTGGGAATAACCCTGCCATCATCGTTCCTGGCGATCGTCCTTGGACTGCAGAAGAAATCAAAAATCAGGCAGAACTCATTGTATCGATTTCTAAAGGAAATGGTGGGGCAGCCTGTGGACGTCCGCAGACCTTCATCACGTCCAAACAGTGGGCACAACGGGAAGAATTTTTAGATGCCATCCGTCAAGCGGCGCAATCAACCTTTGCCGTTGGGACTTACTATCCGAAGAGTGCCGATGTACGGGAAGCTTTCCTAGCAGCTCACCCACAAGCAGAAATCATCAAACCAGAAGGTGGCCAATATCCTAACACAGACTTCCTCTTTATCCCTGATATGGACAAGTCTGCCTACGGTGTCACGCATGAAGCCTTCTGCCAAATCATGGGAGAAGTAGCGCTTGATGTACCAGCGACTGCCGAAGCCTTTTTACCAGCAGCCACAGCCTTTGCCAATGATGCATTGCTGGGGACTCTAGGATGTATGATTCTGATCGATGATGAAACCCGTGCCAACCATGAAGACGCCTTTCAAACAGCCCTTAGCGAACTCAACTACGGTGGGATTACGGTCAACACAACCCCTCCAATGGTTTGGTTTAATGCCTACCTGACTTGGGGAGGCTGCAAAGAGACCAAAGAAAACTTTGTTTCAGGGATTGGAAACTTCGGAAACGCTCTCAACTTTGAACAGGTTGAAAAATCCATCTTGATCGAACAATTTGCGGCTACTGGTTTCTTATACAATGACCGCCAAGCCACAGATGCCATGAACCAACAGGTCATCAACTTCACACTGGGAAATATGGAATAAGAGCCTGTCTCTAATGAACACAGCAGATTTTCTGTTGTGTTTTTTCTGTGAAAGGCAGAAGAAGATTGGCGTAAACTGTCAAGTCTATGGTGTCTAGTGTCATTCACCTGAGGTGATAAAAGGACTATAATAACTCCATTCATTTGCAAGGGTTGATTATAGCCGTGACTTGATCCAGTTAGAAGGTCTGGATGCGATCTACTTTACGTTGCCAAAAATATCATGGCAATGACAGATACCCCATTGATTTCAGAATGTGGAGGAAATAACTCTGCTATCAGAGGAATTTTGCGCTATTTCAGATGCTCTTGGATGGCCAGAGCAACCTGTCTCATCTCTTCTGGAGATTGGGTAAAATCTTGGCCTATCCAATTTAAAAACATGGAAAACATTCCGCCTAAGGCAAAGTGCAGGGCATAATCATTTCCAGCCAAGTCCCCTCTGCCGAGTGATAATTTGCTAATATGCCTCCCCCAAGACCGCTGCAAGTCTGCCAGCAGGTCTTTTTTTCTAAGCGTCGATAATAAAGGCTGATATTGTTCCCAAAAATGAAAAAATTGAAAAACTGCCTCATCAAAAGCCTGCCCTACTCGTTGCTCTATTTCATCAAACAACTCTAAGGTCAAGCGCTCTACCAGTCGATAAAGGAGATCATCCATATCCATAAAATGACGGTACAACGTCCTTCGGGCATAACCCGACTTCTCAGCTACCATCCCCATCGTAATTTTATCTAAGGATTGATCTTCCAATAGTTGCAAAAAGGCACTTAAAATATCAGCCTGGGTTTGTTGGATCTGTCTTTTTCTAACTGTCACACTTTTCCCCTCCCTGTGTCATAAGATTAAAAAGCTATTGATTCTCAGCAATATCTATACTACAATAATCTCTGTTAACTGTCACAAATTTTACTTTGAAGGTTATTCCGACAAAAGATCGACGATGTTTTTGTCTAAGATAACTTGTCTCTCTCTCAACCTTTTTTAAATCCTATCAGGAAAAGGAGTTTTTTATGATCTATTTTATCAATAAATGGTACCAACTTGGGACCGTCCTCTTTATTCTTATCTCAGTAAGTCTGCTCCTATTTAGGCCGGACTTATCCGTTAGTCAGTATCTCATGACTTTTCAGCTTTTAGCTCTTTTTGCCCACCAATTTGAGGAATATCAGTTTCCAGGTGGAGCATCTCCCATCATCAATATAGCCATCTATGACGAAAAAGAGCTGGCGGATCGTTTCCCTGGTAATACGCTTTCCATCATGTTGGTCAATACCATTGCCTGGCTACTTTATGCCAGCAGTATTCTCTTTTCAGAAGCTTACTGGATGGGGATTGGTATTTCTCTTTTCAGTCTATCTCAGCTACTGGGTCATGGGTTTCAGATGAACCACAGGCTCAATACTTGGTACAACCCTGGTCTCCTGACCACAGTTTTCCTTTTTATTCCGACAGCTACGGTCTATCTCGTCTACGTTTGTCAACAAGGCTTAGTAACGGGTTGGGACTGGATTTTAGGTCTGATTATGTTTGTCAGCTCTATCTTGATGAGTATTATTCTACCAGTTCAATTGTTGAAAGATAAGAAGACTCGCTACGTCATCAGCAAACAACAAATGGACAAATTCCATCAGATTACTAAACTAGCAAAAAGAAACTAAAAACTGCAGGGGGCCACAAAATCCCCCTGTTTTCACCTCCTCTTGTCGTAAATTGTCAATGACCTGTCAGACATTATCATTTACTTGTCAGGGATTCTCCTGTATACTAGATTTATCACATAAAACAAAAGAGGAATACAAACATGTCAACAAATAAAGTTATCTTAATCACCGGCGCATCATCAGGAATGGGCAAACTCTCAGCCCAAGACCTCATCAAAGCAGGTCACACGGTCTATGCCGTTGCCCGTAGCGTGGACAAGATGGTAGATTTGGAAGCCCTCGGTGGCCACATCATGAAGATGGACGTGACCAATGAAGAGGATATCGAAAAAGTTGTCGCAAAAATCATTGAAGAAGAAGGGCGGATCGATGTCCTTTGGAACAATGCTGGTTATGGCCTTTACGGTCCTGTCGAAGACCTGTCCATGGAAAAAGTCCAACAACAGATGGAAGTCAACGTCTACGGAGTGGCTCGTCTGACCAAGAAAGTCCTACCATACATGCGGGCCCAAAAAGAGGGACTCATCATCAACACCTCATCAATGGGTGGGAAAATCTATACCCCGCTTGGAGCTTGGTACCATGCCTCTAAGCATGCCATCGAGGGCTTTAGCGACTGCCTCCGTATGGAAGTCAAGGAGTTTGGGATCAAGGTGGTCGTCTTGGAACCAGGCATGATCAACACTGGCTTTAACGCTGGTGTCAGCCAAAACTTCTCTTATGAGTCCAAAAATGGTGCCTATAGCCGCTTGGTCAATGGCTACATCAAGGCTATGGAAAACAACCCAGCCCCAGGGTCAGGCCCAGAAGTCATCTCGCGCACCGTTTTAAAAATCATCAATGCCCGTAACCCTAAAACCCGTTACCTAGTCGGTCGCGGCGGTAAACTCTTGGTCGGCATCCGCCGCATCTTTGGCGATAAATTCTTCGACCGGATGATGCTCATGTCCATGCGTTAAAAAAGGAGAAGCCCATGCGTCTCAATCTCAGCCAACAATACCTAGAAAATCTCAAGGCCCTTGGATTGGACTTTCAGTCTATCCTCGACCTTGCCCAGTTGCCGGATACCAGCTGGAAAGAGGAGATGACCTTGTCAACTCTGGATTATTACCATCTCCTCACAGCCTTTGACAAGGTGGCCAGCGACGAGCAGATCCTGGCCATGAGCCGAATCAAGGACATCCAGATGTTCATGCCCCCATTCTTTGCGGCCCTGTCCTCAAAAAATGGGCTTGCGGCCATTGAGCATTTCGCAAAATACAAGAAAATCACAGGTCCTATCGTAGTGACCATGGAAGTCTTCGACGACTTGGTGCGGATCAGCTACCGCTATGACTATGCCGGGCTGGACCTGCCCCGCTTTGCGGTCCTCAATGAACAGTTGCTCCTGCTGGATCTGATCCGGACAGGCACAGGAGAAGCCATTACTCCTGTCCATGTGGGAACGCCCTTTAGCTATGAAGCAGTTAGTAGAGACACCTTTGCCTGTCATGTGGAGCAGATGGAAGGCAATGAAATCGTCTTTCGCAAAGCAGACCTTGAGAAGCCCTTTCTCACGGCCAATAATGTCATGCTGGACTACCTGGAACCCCAGCTCAAGGAGCGCTTGGCAGAGGCCATGACCAGTGAGAGCTTCACCGGCGTCGTCCAGCAGAAGCTTTATCAGATGATTCCCAGCGGCACTTTTGGGATCGAGGACATTGCGGCTTCTCTGGGCATCAGCAGCCGGACCCTCCAGCGAAACCTAACCGCAGAAGGCACCAAGTTTAACCAAGAACTGCACAATGTGCAAAAACTTCTGGCCTTTAGCTATTTCAAACAACCAGAAATCACCACCGACGAGGTCGCCTACCTGCTGGGCTATTCTGAAGTATCTTCCTTCTCTCGCGCCTTCAAGAAATGGACGGGGCAGACTATTACGGAGTATCGGGAAAACATTGATGAATGACAACTTGAAAACCCGTTTATTTAAAATAAAGATGAGAACGAGGCTGAGATAAAAGTTCTTCAGTCTCGCTTTGTTTTGGTAAAAAACTTTTGGCGCGGTAGCTGATTGCTCAAAAGCTCCAGTGGAGCTTTTGAGGTTATAAATAGAGCTTCCGAGAGGAAGCAACAAAA
>NZ_QFAY01000030.1 GCF_017884005.1 Streptococcus panodentis | reverse complement strand
TCAAAACCTCCACTGGAGCTTTTGAGCAATCAGCTACCGCGTCAAGAGTTTTTTACCAAAACAAAGCGAGACTGAAGAACTTTTGTCTCAGCCTCGTCAAAAAGCTCCAGCGGAGGTTTTGAGCGGCCAGCTTCCCAGTTTGCTTTTTGATTTTCTTTGAACATAAAGTGTCTAATGAACTGTGCAGGGGAGATGCTAGCTGACCGACGTCAACAGCATTTCTCCCAACCACTGCGTCCATCTGTTTTTCTCATGCAGCAGCAAGAGACTGGACTTTTTGCCCAGCCTCTTGTTTCCCCTCAGCTAGTCATGAATTTTTAAACCGTGCAGCAGCTTGACAAAGTCCGGATCAGCGTGATTGACAATGTCACTGTGCCCTTGATCCAGCTTGGCTATTTCCGCCCTGTCATCATCGTCCAGAGTGAAATCAAAAACAGCAATATTGGCTTCGATACGAGACGGTGTGACAGACTTGGGCAGGACAATGACGCCGCGGTCCAGATTCCAGCGCAGAGCTACATGAGCTGCGGTTTTGCTGTATTTCTCACCGATTTTGGTCAGAACTGGATGGGTAAAAATCCCAAATCTCCCTTCGGCAAAGGGCCCCCAGGCTTCAAGAGCTACATGATACTCTTCAGCAATCGCCAGTAAGTCCTCTCTTTGGAAGAAAGGATGGGTTTCCACTTGGTTGACCGCCGGCTGGATGTCCACTGTCTGGCAGAAATCAGCCAGACGAGCCGCATCAAAGTTGGAGATGCCGATGGACTTGATTTTCCCATCGCGATAGGCCTCTTCCAGAGCCCGCCAAGCGCCGATATAGTCTCCAAACGGCTGGTGGAGCAGATAGAGATCAATGTAGTCCAGTCCCAGCTTATCCAGTGACGTCTGAATGGCCTTTTTGGCCTTTTCATAGCCAAAGTCCTGCACCCAGAGCTTGCTGGTGACAAAGATGTCCTGACGGGGAATGCCGGACTTACGGACAGCAGCACCGACTGCTTCTTCATTCATATAAACCGCTGCGGTATCAATATGACGGTAGCCGGCTTTGAGCGCCAGACCGACTACTTCCTCTGCCTGAGCCAAATCCGGAACCTGAAAGACACCAAAGCCCACAAGAGGAATGCTTACGCCGTTATTTAAAATCCGTTTTGTTTCCATTTTTCTTCTCGCTTTCTTTTTTAATCCATGCTGATTCTAAGCATCCAGCAAGGTATCATAGCCGCTCAGCAGTTCCAGCAGCTGGTCCATGCCGTCTGCCGTATCGGGCAGACTGTAGCCGCCGCCTTGGTCCAGCCGGGCAATCGCTGCCATTTCACTTTCTGTCAGGGCAAAGTCAAAAACAGCCAGATTTTCCCGCATGCGCTCTATCCGCACGGTCTTGGGAATAGCCACAATATCCCGCTGCATAAACCAGCGCAGAATAACTTGGCCGACAGTCTTTCCATGGCTTTCTGCCATGCTCTTCAGGACTGGAGAGTTGAAAATCTCAGTATTGCCTGCGCCAAATGGTGCCCAGGCTTCCATCTGCACCCCGCGCGCCGCCATGGCTTTCTGGTCCTCTGTCCGCTGGTGCAGGACATTGGCCTCTATCATGTTGACAGCTGGCACGACCTCATTGAAAGCAGCAAATTCAGCCAGCTTGGCCTGGGTGAAATTATCCACGCCGATCGCACGGATTTTCCCAGCCCGGACAGCCTCCGACAGATAGCGCCAGGCCCCATAGAGATCTCCCAGAGGCTGGTGGATGAGGTAGAGGTCAATGTAGTCCAGTCCCAGATTTTTCAGACTGCGCTCCAGCCCTCGCTTAGCTCCTTCATAGCCATCGGTTTTGATGTCCGATAGCCAGAGTTTAGAGGTGACAAAGATGTCTTCCCGGGCGACACTGGTACGGGCAAGGGCAGCACCGACCGCTTTTTCATTGCCATAAGCTGCCGCCGTGTCAATCAGGCGATAGCCGACCTGCTCGACTGCCTGATAGACCATTTCCTCAGCCTGAGCCAAATCGGTCACCCGAAAAACTCCTAGGCCAAGCTTGGGCATTTTGACACCGTTGTTTAAGGTTACATATTCCATTTCCATCCTCGCTTTCTTTTCTTGCTGACTCTA
Source organism: Streptococcus panodentis (assembly GCF_017884005.1). GTDB lineage: Bacteria > Bacillota > Bacilli > Lactobacillales > Streptococcaceae > Streptococcus > Streptococcus panodentis. The sequence continues at coordinate 28,189 of NZ_QFAY01000030.1, read as the reverse complement.
TTTTAATCCTCAAAACAGCAAAAGTACAATAGATTCTGTTTATTATGCTATAATGATTCATTATAGTGAACATCAAGGAGAGACCATGAATCCCTATTTACTGGAACAGCTGCTGGCTTTTTACCGGACCGGCACCCTGTCTGCGGCGGCAGAAGCACTCTTTATCTCCCAGCCGGCCCTCAGTCAGTCCATGAAAAAAATCGAAGAAATCGCCGGTGTGCCGCTCTTTATCCGCCAAAAAAATAAGACCGTCTTCAACGAAAACGGCCGTCTCATGGCAGAATATGCAGAAAAAATCCTCAGCCTGCAGGAGGAAATGCTGGCGGCAGTCCGCTATCAGGCCAGCCATCAAAAGAGCCTCCGCATCGGCTCTATCGCACCGGGTCCTCTCCTGCTCTTAGAACCTCAGCTGGCTCAGATTCAGCCGAGTCTGGAGCTGATGACGGACCTGCTGAGCGACGAAGAAGATCTGACAGGCGGCCTGGAGCAGGGCCGCTATGACTGGATTGTGACCCGCCAGCCCTATGAGCATGCCGGCTGGATCTGCCTGCCCTATCTCACTGAAAGGCTCTCTATGCGGATTCCCAAACAGCATCCGCTGGCCAAAAAAGAAAGGCTGACCTTTGCCGATCTAGCCCGGCAGAATATCCTGCTCCTGTCTGAGCTGGGCTTCTGGACGGACCTGGTCAAAGAGCAGATTCCCACGGCCAATTTTCTCTACATTGACAGCCGCCATGCTTTTTCTGAAATCGCCAGCATGGGGACCTTCCCCACTTTCGTTTCCGATTTGTTCACAGCAAAGCAAGAGGCCGCCGACAGCGTCATCCTGCCCCTTCAGGAAGACTTGGCTACTGCCCGCTTTTACCTCCTGCTCAAGGAAGACCAGCTTGGCAAATGGGAAGGACTGCTGAGGCAGGTCCGATCGGGGCGGTCTTAATTTCCCTCACTCCTCCATAAAGGCCTTGACAAAGCCCACCAGACCGACATTGGTCACCTTGGAATGAAAATCGCTCATTGCTGCTGAACCATACTGGGGATGTTCCAGCCAGTAAGTCAGAGTTCCCATAAAAGAAGCTGTCTGGTGATTAAGCAGCAGCTCTCTCTGCAGCTCACTCAAGTGTGGCGAAGCCAAAGAAATACTCTGGTCAAAGAGTTCCCGCACAGCTGCCTGCAGCTTTCTTAGACTGGCCGGCCGGCCTTTTTCACCCAAAAGAACGGCCAATTCAGCCAAATGAGGTTCAAAAAATTTGAAAAAATTCTGCTCCCCATGGATATAATCTTCTACCTGAAAATCCTTATCCAGCCGGACCAATTCAGCAGACTGGAGGGCCGTCTGATAATAGGAGCGCAACTCTGTCAGCAGCCTGTCTTCTATCTTTTCTATCAGCTCATATTTATCAGCATAATGGCGGTAGAAGGTCGAACGGTTAATGTCCGCCAAGTCCGTCAACTGCTCAATCGTAATTTTCTCAAAAGACCGTTCTTTCATCAGTTCAAGAAAGGATTTTTCTATATTTGCCTCGGTTTGCTGATTCTTTTCCTGATAGACCATGCGTTCTCCTTCAAAATGCAACATTCTGTCCTAAATTGGTGCTTGTTTTCCGCTAGTTCCCACTATATAATAAAAATGTTCAGAACACAAGAAAGAAAGGAAAAGAGATGAAAATTATCATTGGAAACAAGGAACTGTCCGACCAAGAACTGGCTGTCTGGCGAAAAAGAAGGCTGCAAAAGGCAGCTAAAACACTGGGCTTCCAGCTGCCCCAGACTGACAAGATGGAGTTGTTGGAAGAGGCGCTGCTGGACTATAAAATGGCGCTGTCCGACCAAGAAATGCGGGCAAAATTAGCCAAAAAGCTCAAATGGAGCCAGACTGCCATGGCTGCAGCAGCCAAATGGTCCAAAAAGCCCAGAAAGAAAGCCCTGACGACCATTTTTGCCCCCGGCCTGACTGCTGCTGCTTTCAGCTATCAGCTGGAAGAGCTGATGCTGACAGATAAGCCTCTGCATCGGAAAATCAATCTGAGCGCCTGTCCGGACCATTATCTTCTGCGGGCTGAGGGCGAGGTTTTGGAAGTGATTGAGACAGCCGGCAACAGCCCGCTTCCGGCCCAGTTTTTTATCTCCTTTGACAGCGAGGAGGCAATCGAAGAACCTCGTGACCCCCGCTATCCCTATCAGTCCGTCGGGGCGGCCAAACTGCAGGACGGCAGCATTCTGGGAGGCATCCGCCATCAGTTCCGCGATACAGCAGAAGGTTTGGAAGCCCGGCTCCTGGTCGAATTTCCCAGCCTCTGCCCGGACAGCCTGATCCGCCAGCACCAGCTGCACCTGGCAGCTGAGTGGTCCCTATGGATTGGCTGGTGCAGAGAAGCCCAGAAAAAGAAAGCCTGAGATTCCGGCCAGCTGAAAGGCAGCCAACACTCAGACTGCATCAACAGCCCTAAACTCTGCTCCAATCTTTAAGCCCGCATTATTAAAGGGGGCGGCGGAAGGCAGCCATCACCGGCGGCTGTCCCACTTCCGCCATCTTACGGCAAAGGCTTAATCAGCCAAATGTCCATGGCGGTGTGGCCAGCTTCATTGGAAACAGGCTCCTCCAGCATTTTAATTTTAAAGCTGTAATGCTCCTAAACAGCGACAGCAGCAGACAGCTCGGTGCAGGTCTCCAGATAGAGCTGCTCATCGCCTTCATCCCGAGCCACCTGAAAAATCTTCTTGAGCAGGCCGCTGGAACAGCTCTTCCCGCGGCTCTTTTTGCTGACATAGAGCTTTTGCAGCTCAGCTGTTTTTCCGTTACCGGGGCAATTCCCCCGCAGCCGACCAGCCGTCCCGGGCTTGTCCAGACCATACTCTTCCAGACTACTGCGAATCAGCTGAGCCACCGCATGGATTGGCCGCTTCTTCCATCATTCGTAAGTTTATATCTTCTCTCTCATACTGTCTACAGCAGGTTTCTGCTTTTTGAGCTAATATAAAAAAGGATGATTCCCTTCTATCAAGAGAAATCATCCTCAGCCTATGAGCTGCTGCACTCAGCAGCGGGATAGTCAAACCAGCAGCAGATAGGCTTAAAACAGAAGCCTATCAGTCTAAAACAATCATCGATTTGATTGTCTTGCGCTCATCCATATCCCTGTAGGCTTGGTCAATGTCATCCAGTTTATAAGCACTGGTAAAGACCTTGCCCGGATTGATAACGCCGTCCAGCACAGCCTTGAGCAGCACTCCCTTGTCATAAGTGGTGACAGAAGCCGGACCGCCGGCAAAGACCGTATTGCGCATGAAATAGTCACCGATATTGATATCCTCCGTATGAGGCACACCGACCCGGCCGATAACAGCGCCCGGACGGGCGATGGCAATGGCGGTTTCCGTTGAGAGCTGAGTCCCCACGCACTCCAAAGAGGCATCCACACCATCACCATTGGTCAGCTCCAGCACCTTGGCAATGCCTTCCTCGCCACGCTCAGCTACCACATCGGTAGCACCAAACTCAAGCGCCAGTTTCTGCCGGTCCTCATGGCGGCTCATGATGATAATCCGCTTAGCACCGCGAAGTTTAGCCGCAATAACCGCACAGAGTCCCACTGCCCCGTCACCGACAACAGCCACCGTGTCACCCGGCTGCACATTGGCCACACGCGCCGCATGATAGCCGGTCGGCATCACATCCGCCAGAGCCAAGAAGGACTTGAGCATATTTTCACTGTAGTCGCTGGGCTGACCCGGCACCTTGACCAGAGACCAGTCAGCATGGGTATAGCGGACAAACTCAGCCTGATAGCCGCCGCTGAAGTTGCTTTCCGGCCCATGATCCTGACAGCCGCCCTCATAGCCAGCCCGGCAGGCCGCACAATGGCCGCAGCCATGAGTAAAGGGGGCGATGACAAAGTCGCCCGGCTTGACAGTATTGATGTCGCTGCCCACTTCTTCGACAATACCGATAATCTCATGGCCGGAATTAGCCGAATGTTCCTCTTTCTCACTGATACCGCGGTAAGCCCAGAGGTCGGACCCGCAGACACAGGATCGGACCACACGGATAATCGCATCATCACTCTCCACAATCCGAGGTTTCTCCATCGTTTCAACGGCCACTTGACCGGCTTTGACAAATACAGCTGATTTCATTCAGAATACTCCTTTAATCGTTATATGATAACTATTATACACCTTGGAGTCAACTCTAAGTCAAGTATTTTACAGAAAAATACGAACTTTTTTCAATACGGCTTTCCGCACACCGGCTGCCAGCCCACTCTCACCGCTGCTGCACAGGATTCCCAGTGCTGGCCTAGAAGCTGCTGGTGGGGCAGCTTTGTGAGGAGGCCTGATGACAGAGTCTCAGGTTTGGCCTCCAAAGACTAAAGCGGATTCCTGCAGGTAGCGATTCGGGTACTTGAGGAGCAATTCCCTGACCGCTGCTGCCAGAGCCCCCTGCTCCGCCTGACCGTCTTGGTAACGTTCCAAAAGCTGCAGAAACTCTGCCTTTTCAGCCGGACTGGCCTTCTTCTTAAAATAACCCCAGACATGCTGGAAGGCATTGCAGACCTGACCGCGGTTTTCAGGCAAGCTGACTGCCTGGTCTATCATAGCCTGAACCTGAGCTACTTCTACCTGGTCTCCTTTCAGATACTGACGGATTTCCAGATAAATCCTGCTGGAATGGCTGAGCACCAAGTATTTATTGCGAGCCCAAAGCTTCTGACAGAGGGAAACTTGCTTGGCATCTTTCATGATTTTCTTTCCTGCCAATCCTCAATGCCAAATTCTTCCAGCAAAAGTCTGGCCTTTTCAAGACCTTCTGGGGTCAGATAGACGGATTTATTTCTAACATTTCCTTGGTCAATCAAGTCCTGCTCATCCAAGTCATTAATCACGTCCCAGTCATAGCCCTTCCAGGCTCTGTAAAGGGGAAGGTCGGAATAGCGATTCCTTTCCTGAAATTTGCTTAGATAGAGCAAGACCAAGGTTAAGTCCTTCATGGCCTGTTCTGGCTTCTTTTTATCCATAGTGCCGCCTCCTTCTATTTTTTACAAACGGCTAAATTCCTCTAACATAGCAGGCCGGTTGTGATAGGCGGTTCACCATTTGGAGAGGAGCTGCTGGACCACCGCCTCACCGCCAGCTATTTTCTTCATATTCGACAGGATTTCAGCTAATTCCTTATAGTGCTTGCGGGTGCTGGAATGCCTCAGAGCATCCTCCAATTCTGCAGACAGTATAGTCAAAGTTTCCTGCGGGAAATGCCGGCCCAAGTCCAGATAGGTCTGTTTCAATACCACAGGATTAGACTGGGCCCGGACCAAGACTTCCTCCCGAAATCCCTCTCTTCGGTAAAAATCAATCAAGCGCCAATCATTTCTTTGTTCCCAGTTTTCCTTGAGCCGCAAGCGGACGGTCTGCCAGTCAGCTGCTCTTTCAGCTTATCTATGAGATTAAAGTCAATGCTCCCAGTTAGAAGAATCTCTTCTAACAACTGACGATAATCCTCCCACTTTTCCTGCCGGCGGCAGAGGTCTTTGAGTTTCAGGCGCAGACGGCCGTGATGGATAGCTTCTGGAGCGGCTAGTTCTTTCTTGATAAGCTGTTCAGCTTCTGCATGCAGTCCCAGAGCAATGTGTCCATCAATAGAAAGTTCCCGAACACTCGCCTGACTCCAGTAATCCTGCAAAAGTTGACCAAAATCTGTCAAAGATTTCCCCAGCTCTTTCGAGATTGAAAAAACGAGCCCAACCATACTTTTAAATTCAAATTCCTCTGACCAAGAAGCATTTTGGGGAGGAACTTTCAGATGCTCCAGCAGAAAAGCCAGCTTTCTCACAGCAAAGTCCTGACCGGAAAAATGCTCTTCAAAGAGATTCCAATCATAATCTGTCAGAGAAGAATTCCTCTTCTGTGACAGGGCTGCCAGAAGCTGGGCAAAGACTTGCTCATCCTGACCCGGGCCAATTCTGTCTTCCAGGCTTTCGAATACTTGCTCAGTCAGCCTCATCAAGCCGCCATCTGAATCGTCCATGTCAGTATCATCCAGCTGAGCAAGTAAGTCATCAGCAAGGTCAAAATGCTCCTCGACGGTTAATCCATAAAGGAGATTTCCCCGCTGCTGGTCCAGAAAGAAACTCAGCTCATCCTCAAAAGCATCCATGTTTTCATAGTAAATATAGCCGCTGTGTCCTGCATATTTGCTGATGATGGAGGACACACATTTTTCGAGTTTGTCCAGACTGATACCTTCCGTCCTGTCTGCTATATAATGCTGCAATTCACGCTTAAATGCCGGCTTACTGCCAGCCTTGGCCAGACAAAATTCCTTAAAAATGGCTGCATCCACCTCGTCTAAAGAGGGGGATTTTTTAGACGGCTCTGTCTTGCTCTTTTCATAGACCATCAAAACCGCTGACATGTGCTTACAGAGCTCACCCACATCCTGATTGTAGGGACGCTTCGTAAATCTCCCCACCCTCTACTGTCAGCTCGACATAGTAGTCAAAAGTTCCTTCTACCTGCGCTTCGATAAATACGCTGCCATCACCAGCGCCTCAGCCTGCAAATCGTAAACCGCACCAATAGCGGCATCAGTCTTGCCCCGCTCCCAAATTTTAGAAATAAATTCACTTTGAAAAGACATGGTTGCTCCTTCTCTAGCAAAAGCAATACTTCCAGTCCATCTTTAACCACTTCCATTATACTGAAAAGATTTTAGCAATACAAGGATAGAGCAAGTTAAGCAAAAGAATGATTTTATTTGACAAAATTAATAAGTTTATATATAATAAGTATACTTAATATTTGGAGGCAAAAAAATGGATAAACTTGGTTTTTTAGAAATGTATTTAGGTCTGTATATGGATTATTTCACGGTTTTAGAGGCCTTGAAAAATCCAGAATCCGATTATGTAGTGCTGGATATCCGAAATGCACCGGCTCCAATCAAAAAAGAGCAGATTAAAGGCGCCAGAGCCATCCCTGCCAAGGATTTAGCCAATCAACTGGCTGATCTGGATAAATCCAAGACCTATATCGTTTACGATTGGAACGGTGGAACTATCTTGGGAAAACAAGCTCTCTTTATCCTCCTCAAAGCTGGTTTTCAAGCTTATGAGTTGGCAGGAGCTTTTGAGGGATGGAAGGGGATGAATCTCCCAACTGAGCCAGCACAATGAGGAAAGTAAAATGACCAAACAGCCTTTCAACTCTATTTACGGAGACCAGGCCCGGCAGTCAACCGGTCTGCTCTTTAATCAGGTCTATAACCAGTGGCATAGCCGCATCAAGCAGAAGCTGGCGACGATTGACTTGACCCTTCCGCAATTTTTCGTTCTGGCTGCCACTGCCTTTCTCCAGCGCCAGCAGGATTTTGTCACTCAGGTCGATATTGCCCGCTTTTCGGATATGGATGTCATGACTGTCTCTCAGGTGCTCCGCCTGCTGGTCAAAAAAAATCTGCTGACTCGGGAAGTCCATCCCAAAGACAGCAGAGCCAAGATTATCTTGCTGACCGAGGCTGGTTTGGCAAAAGTCAATCAAGCCCTGCCTCTGGTGGAACACTTTGACTTGGAATTTTTCGGGAAATTAGAGCAGGAAAAAGAACATTTCAATCAGCTCTTAATAAAATTGGAGGAAAAAAATGCCTAGATTTTGGGTCGGAGTCGTGTCAAAAGAGCACGTTTTGAAGGGAGTTGAAGGAGGCTTTTGCCAGGTCTGTCACGGCAAGGGCGGCCCCCTCAACCGCATGAAAAAAGGCGACTATCTGCTTTATTACAGTCCCAAATATCAGCTTAATGGCAAGGAAAAATTGCAGGCCTTTGTAGCTGCTGGCAAGATTCTTGATGACCAAGCCTATCAGGTTCAGATGTTTGAGGACTTCTTCCCTTTCAGGCGGGATGTGGCCTACTACCAGCCGGTCAAAGACTGTCCAATCGAGCAAGCCCGCCAGCATCCTGAGTGGCGGCAATACGCCACCCAGCTGCGCTATGGCCACTTCGAGGTTTCCAAGGACTTCTTTCTTTATATCTTTAATCAGATGAAATGAGAAAAAAGAGCCCGCCTTTGAAAATCAAAGGGGAGCTTTTTATTGCCAAATTTCCCTACTCCACCCCCCACTCATAGTTAAGCCAGCCTAGATCTTCGCGCGCGTCCAGCTTTTTGGTAAAAGGCCTGATCAAGCTTATTTCAGGGGGCTACGTTCCACTTGATCTGCTGGCAGTTGTAATGCTTGGCTTCTCCCTCAAAAACCTGCATGAGCTGCTCCCCAATCTGCTGGCTTCGACAGCCGGGCAATTTTGGCTGTGCAAGGCAGGAAATAATATAGTCTTTTCATTTGCTTTTAGCAGTGAAACTGTCTGGGAGACAACTTCAGCCTGTCGCTTAAAATATAGGACGATAGGGCAGCGAGCTGCTCAAAACCTCCACTGGAGGTTTTGAGACGGCAGATAAAGCTTCCGTGAGGAAGTCTCAAAAATAGGGCAAGGCGAGTTAGCGACGGAATAAAAGATAAGCCAAATGACGATACGAGCTCATTCCCAAAGGTCAAGTGGTCTAGGGCAACAACATCTCCCGCTTAGCCATCGCTAACTTTGTCAAAACGGTCGCTGAAAGCCCAAGCCTCCATGCCAAGGAAAATCTGGCCATTGTCAGAGACTAGGGCCAGCTTAATCAGACAAGAAAAACCCGAACTCGCTCGGGTTTTTGACGTATTCGCTTCTCTCCTTCCTACTGTCACAAGGAGAAATGCTACTCTTTGGTAAAGGTCAGAGTATCAGGGTCATCATCCAGCTCATCCACAATCAGCTGGCCGCCCTCTTGGCGGTAGCTTTTAAGCTCGTTTCCAACCGTAAGCTGCTGTTTGCCCGTATCCACTTGGACCTGCTTGACTTCCTGCTCGCCATCAACCTCCGTCTCGGTCCAAGTACCAGTCGTGCCCCTAATCTCCAGTCTGTGCTGGTCCCCATCGTGGTCGGTCGCCATGTAAGTGCCATCCAACTGACCGCTTTGAGAAGCATTGGAAGAAGCTGTCTGGCTAGAAGAGGAAGAGGAGCTGCTGGCAACGGAACTGCTGGCCGGCTGGCTGCTCTGGGACTGTGCCCTGTCACCTCCCTGATTGGCATTGCTGGAGCAGGCCGCTAAAAGGACTGCCGCAGACAGGCTGAGGAAGCCTGCAACGATTTTCTTAGAAAGTTTCATGTCTATTTCTCCTTTTCTACAAGTGTAGTTTATACTTATATTCTACATTTGTCTGTTCTATTTGTCAAGAAAAGCGCCTCTGAAAATGAGACGGGTGAGAAGACAGCCAATCCTCAATGAAAACTGAAACCAGACGAGACAGCGAGACGAATAGTAAAGCTCCCCTCTTTAACTCGAATGAGGCTGGCTGGCTTGAGCAAGTCTTCGTTTCGAGCTGCTGGCCTAAAACATCCTAATCCTAGGCTGTTTTCGACACTTACTTTGTAAGTTTTATTTTCACCCCACTTTGCGCACAGCTGCTTCGGTCATCTTTGGAGCTTAAAAAGCGAAGGAGGTTGCCACTCAGCAGGGATTGACAGCACTAAAAGCAAACTGCAAGACTCTAACAGAAAGGAAAAGAGAATAGAGATATAATAAAAAGAGAGCAACCCAAATATCGTCCAATTAACAGATAGGACGTGTTGAAACAGTCCTATCAACCAACTTACAGGAGGGAATGCACATGTCTACAGAATGCTTTAATCAACACTCTCTTTTTTATCATTTCTATGCTGACTGGATTCACATTTATAAGGAGGGCGCTGTCCGAGAAGTGACCTTAAAGAAATACCAGATGACCCTATACTGGTTACAACGTTTGATTCCCCAGCTTGAGATTGGTCAGTTCAATCGAACCGCATACCAAAAGTTGCTCAATGATTATGCACTCTACCATGAGCGGCAGACTACCCTAGACTTCCATCACCAACTCAAGGCTGCCATACTTGATTGTGTAGATGAAGGCTGGATTTCTAAAGATCCTACCAGAAAGGCCATCATAAAAGGTAAGGCGCCACGCGCCAAGAAACAGAAATTCCTTAACCAGTACGAGGTGCACAAGTTATTGGAGGACTTAAGCCTGGGAAGCCAAGCTGACTGGGACTGGATGATTCTTCTCATTGCAAAGACGGGGCTGCGTTTTTCTGAGGCACTAGCTCTTACTCCCAAAGACTTTGATTTTAGCCATCAGGCTATTAGCGTGACCAAAACTTGGGACTACAAAAGCAATACTGGTTTTTTGCCTACTAAAAACTTTTCATCCAATCGAAAAGTGCCTATTGATTGGCAGACTGTTATCCAGTTTAGCGAATTAATCAAGAACTTGCCCAAAGACCAGCCGATTTTTGTACATGGCCCTGTCTGGAATTCGACGCCCAATAAATGCTTGGAACGGCACTGCAAACGAGCCCATATCCCTGTTATTAGTCTTCACGGTCTGCGACATACCCATGCGTCTATCCTGCTTTTTGCAGGTGTCTCCATCGCCAGCGTAGCCCAAAGACTGGGGCACTCTAGCATGACGACAACCCAAAAAACCTATCTGCACATCATCGCAGAACTGGAAAACAAAGATGTCGATCTAGTCATGCGTTCCCTTTCAGCACTCAGTAATTAAACTCGCCTCTGAGAATGCTTACGCTGATGACTAGCGATGGTCGCGTCTAGGGTTTGGAAGAAGGCACCGATCCGTTCCTGCTCGGGGAGGGTGGGGAAAGAGAGATTAACTACTTTTAAATCAGAATTATGAAGATGGACAACAGATTTCCCTTGTGCTCTCTTAGATAATTCTTTCTGTTGAGAACCATTCGATAAAGTAATCGCTAGAAATGTAGATTGAATAGTTTCATTGGGTTTAATAATATTCAAATCGCCACCCAGAATAACACCACTATTCTGAACAAAAGCAGCCCTCGATATGTCTTCTGCACTTTCACCAGATGATGGAACAATAACTTCATCACCACTGCTTAATACTGAATTCTCTTGCAATTCTGTATATGTGTCAACATCATTAATTACAGTCTCATAATTAGTATATAAGCGCCCATATAGGATTATAGGAGTTCCTTCTGAACAAATATCTTTCTTTGAATAACCTCGTCCTTTTGCGAATTCCGCCACTTCTCCCAACCTACGCTGTTCCCAAGCGTCGGCATCTGTAAATTCTGGAAAGCGATGTTTTGATTTTCCAGTCTTGCTCACCCAACTTGCGCCCTTTTCCTTTCTATTTTCTTGGAAAAGGCAGAAAATCTCCACTGGAGCTTTTCTGTCCCAAGCGTCAGTAAAGCTAGGAAAACGAATTTCCGGAAAACTAAAAAGAGCTTGCGCTCTTCAGTTTATTTCTTTAACAACTTCATATAGTTGCTTTTTGACGGAATTAGGTGAGTAACGATAACTATTTGATGTTTTTTATCTACAAGGAACAATATCAAATAATCATCACAAACTAATGCCTGTGTTTTAAAATTTGGATTCAACTTTCTGCCTAATCGGTCATCAAAATCAAATCCACCGGGCATATGCTGAAGCCGATTTATCTTGGCTCTGATCTTTGAGATTTTTCTTCTAGCACCCCCTATACTAAAGTTAGTAGAAATATAGCCGTAGATTCGATCGAGTTCCTCTACAACCCTTGCAGTATAACGAATACTATAAACCATAGCGTTCTACCAAGTCTTCGTCTGTATAGTAGCTTCCAGACTGCACCTCATCAAGGCTCTCTTTAATCTCGTTTTGCAGTTGCAAAAACAAGCGTTCATTTTCCAAATCATCCTCCGTTTCAAGAGGGACTTCCTCCCTAACAGCCACATTTTTCAAAAAAAGGGTCAAGCCCTTTGATAAGGTATAGCCATTTTGCTTCAAAATAGAGCTCGCTGTAGTTAGTAAGTCTGCGTCAATTTTAAAAGACACATTCTTAATCCTTCCATCCTTGTTCATGACAGCACCTTTCACACGTTTTTTTACAGGTCTATTTTACAGTTTTTTTGAACTGTTTGCAAGGATCAACCTCGGTCGTTCAATATAGTCTAGTCGTTTCATTTTTTATAACAGAAGTAAAACCGACCACATGCAGTCGGTTTTGCTTGCGCTTTAGACCCCTAGTTCTTTCAAAAGGGCATTGATTTCTGCCTCGAGTTTGGAAATTTCTTGGTCGTCTTGGGCTAGGAGTTGCTTAATCTCATCTAAATCAATGGGCTCCTCCTCCTCAAATGTATCCACATAGCGGGGGATATTGAGGTTGTAGTCATTTTCCTGAATCTCTTCCAGACTGGCTAGATGAGCATACTTATCCACATCTTGGCGGGCCTGATAGGCAGAGACAATCTTCTCAATATGCTCCTCAGATAGGCTGTTTTGGTTCTTCCCTTTGCTGTAGTCTTTGGAAGCATCAATAAAGAATACATCCTTGGTCTTACGATTTTTCTTAAAGACCAGAATGGTGGTTGGAATGCTGGTGCCATAAAAGAGATTGGCTGGAAGACCGATTACCGCGTCCAAGTAATTTTTCTCAAGCAAGACTTGGCGAATCTTGCCCTCAGCGGCTCCTCGGAAAAGCACGCCGTGGGGCAGGACAATGGCCATGGTTCCTGTGTTATTGAGATGGTAGAGACTGTGGAGGATAAAGGCATAGTCAGCCTTTGAGGCGGGGGCTAGCTTGCCATAGTCTGAAAAGCGGGGATCTTTGAGCTTGGAGTCAGCATTGTCCCACTTGGCCGAGTAAGGAGGATTGGCAACGACGGCATCAAAGGAGCGTGGGTGATCAATCCCTTTTTCATCCGGCCCATCTGGCCAGTCGCTTTCCAGCGTATCGGCATTATTAAGGGTCATATTGACATAGGAGACATCGTGCATCATAAGGTTCATCCGAGCCAAGTTGTAGGTAGTTGTCCCCAGCTCCTGACCGAAATACTTGATGGCTCCTGCTTTTTTGCCTTGAGGGAGTTCATTCCCTACGGTCAAGAGGAGCGAGCCAGACCCCATGGTCGGGTCATAGACGCTAAAGCTTGTATCACTGCTTTCTACGATATCAAGCGTGACTAACTTTGCCAATATCTGGCTGACCTGATGCGGGGTGTAAAATTCTCCGCCTTTCTTACCAGCTGAAGCCGCAAACTTTCCAATCAGGTACTCATAAATCTCACCCAGAATATCCTTGCCATCCTCACTTTTATAGTCAATGCTGTCAATGAGTTTGACGATGGCATTGAGCGACTTAGCACGCGCCGTTGTCGAAGCTCCCAATCGAGAATCTCCTAGATTAATGTCATTAAAAACACCGCTAAAATCTCGCGATGCTTCACGGTTACGCTCCACATTGCGGTTGAAATGCTCAAAAATAGTCTGATAATCACTAGGCATGACCTGACTGTCTGCAATCTTCTCCCGCAAGGATTCCCAAGTATCTTCAGGCTCAATGGCATAGCCCAGAGTCAGGGAAATATCCTCCAGATAATCCTCTAAGTCCTCACCAGAAGCTTCGGCCTTATAGGCTTGATTAACCGTCAGGCCCTCTGGCACATCAATGACCTGATTGGACACCAGATAGTTCTCCTGATGCTCGGATAAGTAGCGGTAAAAGATAAAAGCCAGGATATAGTTCTTATACTCGCTGGCATCCATATTGCCCCGCAGTTCATTGGCCATAGCCCAGATTTTATCGGTAATTTCTTGTGTTTTACTTGTCATTTATAAATCCTCTGTTTTGTATGATTGTTATTATACTTGTCACTTTTCTTTATTCTCCCCCCATAAAACAAACAAGGCTCTATGGGAAAAGCTGTTGCAAAAGCCCTTTCTTCAGGGTTTTCAAATGTTCCAGCTTACGCTGATGACTAGCGATGGTAGCGTCTAGGGTTTGGAAGAAGCTGCCGATCCGTTCCTGTTCAGGGAGGGAGGGGAGGGGGATTGTAATTATTGATAAGTCGCTAGAGTTAATCGCAGGGTAACTTGTGCCTGTACAATTATCTAAAACTGTATTAACAAATTTCTGAGTCTGCAAATATGAGAGCAAAAATCGGCTATCGCCATTCGGACGTAACTGTGCATATCCAGTAGAGAAAACATAATTTTGCTCATTTTGTTCAAACAAAAAATTATTTTTCTGGTACGGTCTTACAGTCTGATAAAAAACATCACCTTTTTTAGCTAATCTCTGTGCTCTAGATGGAGCTGTATTTTTAGTTTCATGTTTATGTGACAACATCTCCGTCCCTATGACAGAACCTAAATCCACATACTCAAATTCCTCTGGAAGAATTGATTTTGGATTGATTTCCGCCACTTCCCCTAACCTACGCTGTTCCCAAGCGTCCGTAAATTCAGGAAAACGAATTTCCGGAAAACTTTCACCATTTTTTGGAAACATTTTCTGTAAGAGACCTTTCTTACGCATTTTCAAATGTTCCAGCTTACGCTGATGACTAGCGATGGTAGCGTCTAGGGTTTGGAAGAAGCTGCCGATCCGTTCCTGTTCAGGGAGGGTGGGGAATTGAAATTTTAGTGATGAAAAATCAGCATAGCTAATACTCCTTCCATCACGAATTCCATAAGTTACCGTTTCTAAACGTTTTATAAAATTGTTACTTGTAAAAATCTCTTTCCAAAATAAGTCACAATGCCTATTTTCTTCAGAAAAATCCAATATTGTATAAGCAGGAGACGTTATACCTTCAATCTCTGAATGTGCAAATCCACCTTGAAACGAACGCAGATGAATAACAAATTGTCCCGGGTTTACACGCTTATAGTTTTTAACACTATCTCTATCATATTTAATGTCAATACCAATTTCATCACGTTTTACCATTCCAAATTCCTGTGATGCTGATAGAACTGGTAGGTCAACATGGTTCTTATCTGATACAGAATAAAATATATCTGACGACTTACGCTGTTCCCAAGGTTCGGTATCCTTGAACTCTGGAAATCTTAATTTTGGTATGTTTTTCATGTAAACTCCTTTCCCCCAACCTACACCTTTTTCTTTTCATTTCTTGGAAAAAGGCAAAAATCTGTTTTTTTCGTATTTATCCACTTTCTCATTTTCTATCTCGTTACAAAATGCCGTCTAAATCGTTTGTGACTTTCAATATTGCTTTTGATATCCTTTCTCACTGCTGCACACCCCGACTATCTATTGAGACTATTGTATCATCTTTTCGCTTCACAAAATACGGGAAGGTAAAGTTTTTCTCTTATCCCTTGCACCTTTTCCTTCTCGGGTGTAAAATAATGCTAAAGATAACTTGGGAAGGATTCGCTCTGGGTTCCCGAATGGGAGTAGGCAACTGCTTAGAATTCCTATGACCCTGGGGTTATCTTTTTTTCTTGCTCAAAACTCATTCACAACTGCTCAATAAGTTGGTCAGCCAGCCGGTAAATGGCTTCTCTGAGGCCGTTGCGGTATTTGATTTTGCTGAGGGACTGGACATCTGGATCAAGTGCCATCTCTTTATAAGCCAGACTGGCTTGAGCAATCAGATCACGGATTTGCCCCATATCATCCAAATCTTTTTGCTCGTAACGGTGGCTGGAGAAAAGATGACGCAAGTCTTGATTGGTCACAATATCCGTGATTCCCCACTGGTTTCGGAAATCTAGAAAAATACGATTCAGACTGATGGCATTGGCTTCTTGGATGATAGTCTGACTTTCCTGAAGACGGGCAGGATAGGTAAAGCCGCTTCCCGCCGGAGGAAAATGGCCATTGAAAATAGCCTGCGTCGCATTGATAATTTTCTCCGCATAGGACCGGTCTTCCAAGCCATTGGCGAATTTCTTAATTTCTTCCTTGGTTTTTGCAGCGGCTTCTTTTTCGCCATCGTGCACTTGGTTGAGGAGGCGCTCAACAAGCTCGGTCAGATAGTCATAATTGACCTGAACATCCTTGACATGGGTCATTCGCAGATCAATCTGCCAGACTGGGATTTTCTTTTCCTTGGCCATATGTCCTTTCAGTTCATTTGTCAGGACAGTTGTCAGCATAACCTCTTGCTCAGGAGTCATACCGAGCTCACGGATTAGCTCATCTGGATTATCATAGTTAAAACCGATATCCTCGCCGCCTTCATCATCAGGAGTGTATTGCTTAAGCTTAGCCATTCCGCTATTATAATCTCTCAACAGGTCAACCATCTCGTCTTTTTTCTTTTCTGACGGAGGCAGCTGCTGAAATTCTTGGGTCATTTCAGACAATTTGCTCACTGTTTTCTTGACTTGCAGCAAGAGGTCTGTGAACTCAGGAGCTGTAATTCCCTCCTTGGTATTAAGGGCTTTGCGTTCCTCATCTGTCAATTTAGCCGAGTCTTTGTTGGCATAGGTGGCAAGCGCCTCATTCATCAGCTTTTCATTATATGATGGCCAGCGGTAGTTGACCACTCGTCCCCAAGGTTTTTCCTGCATATCAGCTACCCGATTGGTCCGCGAGTAAGCTTGGACGAGATTTGCACCTTTGAGGGTTCGGTCTACATAGAGGGTGTTAAGCTCCGGAGCATTAAATCCTGTCAAGAGCTGCTCCACCACAATCACCAAGTCTAGGAAATTGCCATCACTAGCCGTTTTATCAAGACGGGACTTGACATCTTCAGCATAGCCTGAGACATTATCCATCTCAAACTCAGTCTCAAAGAGCTTATTATAGGCCATCATGGCCTCATGGAGACCTTTGTTGCTCTCCAGCATGCTGTCGTTATTAGACGTATTCTTACTAAAGGTTACGGCTACCTTGAGCACTGATTCACCTTTTTCATGCCTCTCTGCATTGACCCGCTGAAACTCACGGAAATACATCATGGCCATAGGAATACTGGCCTTGCCACCTCCTACATGAGTCGTCAAAAGGGCATTGTACTTGCCATCATTGGAGCGGTTGCGCCAGTTTTTAAAGATGTCCTCTACAACCAGCTTGATATGGTCAGGGTTTTCGTCATAAAAACTGGGCTCTATAGCATCATCCATATCTTCCTGGGAGAGATTGGCAATCTTTTCTTGGATTTGTCCCTCTGTCCACTGGGGATAGCGCAAACGATAAAAGTCCGGCAGGTAGTGGCTTTTCATAGCCTCTTCGTCAATCGTCGTTTCAAAATCTACCTTAAAACCTAAAACATTGCGGTCCGAAATAGCTTCTCGAATGGTGTAAGCATGGAGCAAGTCCCCAAAGATATCTTCTGTCCGCAAGCCCTTGGTCGTATCATCAAACATCGGTGTCCCTGTATAGCCGACCCAGGCGGACTTGGGAAAGGCCTTCTGAATCCCTGCGAAGGATATTCCGCCCGTTGAGCGGTGGGCTTCATCCACGATAAAGACGATACGCTTATCTGGCGCCTTAAAACTTTTACGATTCACCAAGGTATTGAGCTTTTGCACCGAAGTGACGATGATTGCATTGTCCTTACTCTTGAGGCGGCGATTGAGTTCAGTGGTTCTCTTGGTATCCTGGACACTTCCTGCCGTCCCTTCAACGCCTTCAGCATCAGGATCATAGGCCTTGTATTCATCAAAGGTTTGGTTGGTCAGAGCAATACGGTCCACCACAAAGACAACCTTATCGACATTTGGCAGACGGCTGGCCAGCCAGGCTGTTTTAAAGCTGGTAATGGTCTTGCCTGATCCAGTCGTATGCCAGATGTAGCCGACTTTATTACTTGCCATGTCAAAATCTGTGTTCTTGATTTTCTCAATAACTTTTTGCGTCGCATAGACTTGATAAGGGCGCATTACCTTGAGCATTTGCTTGTTTTTCGTTCCATCCAGGATCATGTAATTGGTCGCCATCTGATGAGCCATAGGAATAGACAGTACACTATCAGCAAACTCTTTCCAATCTCGGACCAAAGTATTATCTGACTGACGCTGCCAGTTAAAGGCAAAGTCTTTATTGAACAGTTCACTGGTGGTATTGGCCATGTACTTGACATTATTAGGCGTCAGGCCTACTAAAATCTGCAAAGTAGAGTAAATATCGCGATACTGATTCTCATCAATGTATTGGTGCATTTGATTAAGGGCATCATTCACATCAACCGTGTCGCGCTTCTCTTCGATCTGAATGATTGGAAGCCCGTTGATGAGCAGAGTCGTGTCAAAAACACGTTTTTCCTTACCTGCGATCACAGCCGGCCGCTGGATTTGATTGACAATCTGGTAAACCGTATCGCCTGCCCCGACTTTTCTCTGATCAAACACGGTCAAAAAGGCGTGCCGGCCATCATCCATATCCACTTCAATTTGCGAAATACCATTGAACCCATAAAGAAACTGACCAGCCTGATAGGGCGTTTGCAGGTCAGAAATGACCTTTTTCACCTGATTGAATTCCGTGACAGATAAGGGATGGCTGAGCACATCCTGATTATGCTGCTCCAATATACTTTTGAAATTCTGCCAGAGATCGTCTGTCGTCTTGATATTTTTTTCATAAGTCCAAAGACATTTTTTGGTGATGTAGCTCCCCAGAGCATCCGAGACTTCTCTAGGACCTGTGCCGCTTTCTGATAAGGTACCTGTTGACAGGTATTCGATTAACTTCTTTTCAAAGACGGATTCTTTCATGACTTTCGAGCCTCCTCTAATTCTCGTATTCTCAGTAAATATTCTCTATCTGCACGCTCTACCCTCAGCACTTTCAGACGCAGTTGTTTCTGATAAATCTCTCCGATAAGACGCTGACGTTCAATGTTTTCTTCAATAGGCAAAATCAAATCCCGAACTTGCTTGACCGTGTATTTTAAAACTGTTGAACCTTGCAGACTCAGTAAAAATTGACGTTTGGCCGACTTGTCTTCATTCAGTAGATAGAGCAGATAGGATGGATCTAATTTCCCCGATGGTCTTAGAACGGCATAGTTCTGTGTGTATAGATACCCCTCGTGTTTTCTTGTAACGATTGCGGCTGTACCAGATATGAAACTAAAGACCAGATCCCCTGTTTTTAAAGTTGAAACAGAATCCGAAGTGCGGATTTGTTTTGACTCTGTTTGCTGAGTCGTCTTTCCTGTCAAATCCTCTTCTAAGTCGAATTGGTTGTAAATTCTATAAGTAATACAATCTTCATTCAGATTTTCTTTTATACGGAACTGGGGTGAGCCGACCTTTAATCGGACAAGCTCTGCTAACTTTATTTTTTTCATGTCATACCTTTGTGTTTTTTATAAATTACATTATGAAAATAGTTTAGCATACCTGTTTTAAAAAGTCAAAGAAAAACTGCGTTATATTTTGTGGTTTTTAAAAAACACAATTTAGTTCATCTGACCTATGCAAAATAAAGCTCAACAATCAATTTTTGCTAGCCGTCCTTTTTTGATAGGAATGTTTATACATGGATATAAATGAAAAATATCTTGTCTCAGCTGAAACAAGATATTTTCGTCTTATATTACGCTGTCTGAGCAAACTGGCTCTTGTAGAGACCTGCGCAGAAAGAATTTGGCGCCATTAGCCTTACGCCAGTACAACTAACTCTCTCTAACGAAAGCTCTGTCCGCCACTTCAAAATCGCTGCCGGAGCTTTTGATAGTCTTTTAGTTTGCTTTTAGTACTAGGGCAACGAGCCGCAGGCTGTACTGGGGTACGGCAAGGCGAGTTAAGGACATAATAAAAGATAAACTAAATGGCGATAACACTTCCCTGCGGTCATTTATCTGCAGTCTCAGAGCTTTGATTTTGATGCTCAAGTGGATGATTTACTCTTTTCTTTAATTACATAGACCGGACGGTGCTTGGTTTCCATAAAGATTTTCCCGATATATTTACCTAAAATACCAATCGTCAGCAGCTGAAAACCGCCAATAAAGAGGATGACCGTCATGAGCGATGGCCAGCCCGAAGTCGGGTCGCCAAAGACTAAGGTCCGGACGATAATGACCATCATCAGGATAAAGGCCAGAATCCAAGACAGAATGCCGCCCAGAAAGGCGATATTGAGCGGCGCATCAGAGAAGTTGATAATGCCCTCCAGGGAATAGTTAAACAACTGCCAGAAATTCCAAGAAGTCTCACCGGCAACCCGCTCTACATTCTTGTATTCCAGATATTCCGTCTTGAAACCGACCCAAGCAAAGATTCCCTTAGAAAAGCGATTGTACTCTGACACTTCCAAGATTGCATCTACCATAGGCCGTCTCATCAGGCGAAAATCACGCGCCCCGTCTACCATCTCCACCTGACTGATTTTATTAATCAGCTTATAAAAGAGATTGGCAAAGAAACTGCGGATAGGCGGCTCTCCCTCCCGAGTCGTCCGGCGGGTACCGACACAGTCCAGCTCCGGATTCATATCCAGCATTGCCTTCATTTCAGCCAAGAGCTCAGGCGGATCCTGCAGGTCCACATCCATAACCGTCACAAAATCGCCCGCCGCATGCTGCAGACCGGCATAAAGCGCCGCTTCCTTTCCAAAATTACGGGAAAAAGAAAGATAGTGCACCTTGCGGTCCTGCTTGCTTAATTGGCGCAAAACTGCCAGAGTGCGGTCCTTGGAGCCGTCATTGATAAAAATATACTCCAAGTCTTCCCGCAGCTGATGGTTCATCTTTTCCATCGCCTCGTAAAAGATAGGAATGCTTTCTTCCTCATTGTAACAAGGAACAATTACTGAAATCGTCATGTTTATCACCTATTGTATATGAATATCTTTCATTATAACAAAAAACCAGGCAAAAACCTAGTTCTTTGTGAAATAGTACAATTTTAAATCAGCTTTTTAAATCTCTTCCAAGGCCAGCCGCAGGTCTTCAATGAGGTCATCCACATTTTCCAGACCGATAGAGAGACGGATTTGATTAGGCGTGATGCCTGCCGCCAGCAGGTCTGCTTCGGCCATCTGGCCATGGGTGGTCGTGGCTGGATGCACCACCAGCGATTTGGCATCCGCAACATTGGCCAGATCAGAGAAAATCTCCAGACTGTCAATGACCCTGCGGGCCTCTGCTTCCCCTCCCTTGACCGTAAAGGTAAAGATAGAGCCAACGCCCTTAGGGAAGTATTTCTCCGCCAGAGCCTTATAAGGACTGTCCGTCAGCTTGGGATAATTGACCTGCTCCACCTTTGGATGCTGGACCAGGAAGTCCACAATTTTCTCCGCATTGGAGACATGGCGCTCCACGCGCAGGGACAGGGTTTCCAAGCCCTGCAGGAAGAGAAAGGCATTGAAAGGGGACAGGGCCGCACCGGTATCGCGTAGGAGTTGGGTCCGGACAGCTGTGACAAAGGCTGCCGCTCCGACGTCCCGGGTATAGCTGATGTCATGATAGCTGGGATCCGGCTCGACAAACTGAGGAAACTTGCCGGAAGCCTCCCAGTCAAACTTGCCGCTGTCCACAATGACCCCGCCAATGCTGGTCCCGTGGCCGCCGATAAACTTGGTCGCCGAATGAACAGAAATATCGATACCATGAGAAAAGACATTGATCAGGTAGGGCGTAGCAAAGGTATTGTCGGAAATGAGCGGAATCCGATGGGCATGGACCAGCTCAGCCAAGGCTTCAAAGTCTGGGATATTAATCAGAGGGTTGCCCAGAGACTCAATCAGCACCAGTTTGGTATTGTCCTGAATAGCTGCTTGGACCTCTGCCGGCTTATCAATATCCACAAAGCTCGTGGTAATCCCGTAACGCGGCAGGGTTTCCTTGAGCAGATTGAAAGTGCCGCCGTAGATGGTAGAGGCTGCCACCACATGGTCACCCGCATGGGCCAAGGCCAGAATCGTGTAAGTCAGAGCCGCCATACCCGATGCTGTGGCCAGAGCCCCGACACCGCCCTCCAGGGCCGCCATCCGCTCCTCAAAGGCAGCGACAGTCGGATTGGTGATACGGGTGTAGATATTGCCGGGCTTGCGCAGGGCAAAGAGGTCTTCCCCCTCCTGGGTATCCTCAAAGACATAGGAGGTCGTCTGGTAAATGGGCAGAGCCCGGGACTTGGTCGTCGGATCCACTGTCTGGCCGGCATGCAGCTGCAGGGTCTCAAATTTAAAATCACTCGTCATAAAGCTACCTTCTTTTCTCGTTTTTCCCAGTCTACCACTAAATCCCTCCGCTGGCCAATAGCTATTTTTTATCAAGTCAAATAAAGAGAAGCTATAGGTTTTACAGCTTCCCTATCATGATGCGAAAAGTCTCCTGATTGCTGGGCCAGTAGAGCTGAGAAGGGACTTGTGCCAGATCAATCCACTGGAAATCTGTGTGCTCATCTGAAATCAGAATATCCTTCTTTTGGGTCCAGACAAGAAAAAAGTTTTATGAATTAAACTAGATTTGAGTTTGAATTACTAACTCTTTTTTATTTAGAAAATCATTAAGCTATTAAATTTTCCAATATAAGAGATATACAATCTAAAGCCGTACTTTTTAAAGAAATAATCTCTTCATTTGAATGAGGAGAATAAAGAATATCATCTACAATAGATGTGATGAAATTAAACAAAACATTCGATACAGATCTTAAATTTTCTATTTTTTCATTACCATCTACATAATATAATAAACATTGGTAAGTCAGTTCTTTCATTTTACTATTATGTTGATTCTGTATTTCTTTAACTTCCGGTATGGTATAAGATAACATCTCAATTTGAGCATGAAATTCCCTATCTTCCATCTTAATCAAATTTTCAATTAGTTGTTCAATCCAACTTCTATAATCACTCCTGAACAATTCAAAATTTTCTGTGGTATTCAGCTGATTAAAAATTACGATAAAAGATTCATTATAATTCTTTAAAATTACGGACAAAATTTCATCCTTGTTTGAAAAATATGAATATAAAGTCCCAATTGATATACCGGCTTCTTTCGCAATCTCATTAGTTGTTACATTGAAATAATTCTTATTTGAAAATAATTCTTTTGATACTGACAAAATCAAATTTAATTTGTCAATACTCCTTTTTTGAACTGGCTTTCTGACCATCCTTTTAGTCAAATCCTTAACCTCCTACTAATAATTTTTCTAATCATATAATATCATATTTCTATCTGATACCCAAACATAAATATGAGTTTTTACTCTTTTTAAAAAGCGAGCAAAAACTCATATATCTCTTGATAATTTCTTATTAAGTGTTATAATAAGACTATAGAACGCGAGTTAAAGCTCGTGTTTCAGAAAGGAGAATTGCAATGAATAAAAAAGTAACAATAACTATTGCAATGTGTTTAGCTATTTTCTTGGTTATGCTAGACACAACAATCATGAATATTACCCTGCCCGCTATACAAAAAGGATTAAATGTTGGACTGGACAGCTTATCTTGGGCTTTGAACATTTATACCATTATTTTTGCTACATGTACTATCCCATTAAGTAAATTAGCAGATATTTATGGGAAAGGGAAAATTCTTATTATTGGGTTGGTATTGTTTGGTATTGGAAGTTTAATTTCTGGACTAGCAGTAGAATTTTATCAGCTTATTTTGGGTAGGATTATTGCTAGTCTTGGAGCCTCAATCTTATTACCAGTCGGAAATACATTAGGAATTTCTTCTTGGAAGGTTGAAGACAGATTTAAAATTGTTGCCGCCTTAGGACTCACTCAAGGAGGTGCTGCTGCTATCGGTCCTACTCTTGGAGGAATTATTACCGATAGTTTATCTTGGCATTGGATATTTTTTATCAATATTCCTATTGTTATGATTGCCCTTCTGCTATTGATGAAATCTTTTAACTTTAAAAAAGATTCTACAGTTTCAACCAAAATAGATTGGTATGGTAGCTTGATTTCCATGATATCACTCTGTTTACTAACTTTGGGATTAATTAAAGTAAGAGATTGGGGGTTCAATGACTGGAGAAGTATCACATGTTTTAGCGTTTCCATTATCTCAGGCCTTCTATTTATTATTATAGAGAAACGAATCTCCTCTCCAATGATTAATCTGAATTTATTCAAAATCAAAGAATTTTCATCTGCTTCATTAATCGCATTTATTGCCCAGTTCTTCTACATTGGTGTTATTGTTATTTTACCAACCTTCTTCACTTCTGTTCAAGGTAAAAGCGAACTGGATGCCGCTCTAATACTACTTCCGATGTCATTAACCGTTTTCATCTTTGGAGGATTGGGAAGCCTAGCAATTAACAAACTAGGCCCCCGCTTATTAGTATTTACTGGTCTATTAGCAATCCTAGCTTCTTATATATTATTGGTGACATTAGATTATAACAATACACTAGCTATGAGTTTCTCAACATTAGTTTTAGGAATTGGCTTTGGTATCATCGCGGGGCCTATCAATGTTTTAGCAGCCTCTACATTAGACGGAGAATTGTTAACTGCTTCTCAAAGTGTCATCAGTGTTGTTAGACAGATTGGATCAGTTATAGGAGTTTCCGTATTCATCTCTATGCTTACAAATAATATGCAAAACCTATCTATCCATAGTCCTCAGAAAGTATCTGAAGCCTACCTATCTATCTATAATATATGGATTCCTTGCCTATTTGTCTTGCTACTACTTTCCTTATTATTTGCAAAACGAGACATTTATTTACAAACAAAGGATGGAAATCATGAAAAAATTTGAAATTGATGTAAATCGAACTGATCTTGAAATAAAAAAAGGAAAACAATTCAAATTATCCTTTAAAAATTGCTCTAAAGAAGATTTTAAAATTGTAATCAACGATTCCGAATTTATCTTACAAGAAATTAATGTATTTAAAGCAATCTCTTTCTGGATGATTCCAAAGATTACTATTACTGTTCCTTTCAATAAGCTTGAAGCTTGTAACATTAAAGTCAAATATAGTACGGCGGTGTTTAAATGGCTAAAAGCTGATGATATTAGTCTATATACAGCTGGAGGGAGTATCTTTATTAACGATCTAGAATGTAATACTTGTAGTTTAACCTGTGATATGGGGAATACATCACTTCAAGGTATTATTCAAAAGAATGCTAATTTCACATGTGGTATGGGAAATATAATTTTTTCAGGCGATCAAAAAACGCCCTCTTATAAACTAAAAGTCAATAGTGGCATTATTACAGTAAATGGCTTTAGTTATACGAATACCACCTATGAGCAAAAGAATCCTAATTGTGAGTCTCCTAATTTTTACTTAAATTGTAATATGGGAAATATAGCTATTACTTAGTTACTTTAATTTTTTTGTTCGTAAGAATTCACTTAGCCAGTGTTTATAGATAATCATTTCATGAATCCAAGAAAATTTTCCTTATGAAACAATTTACGGATTATTCTATATGCTTAAGATTAAAAGGCAGTTCAAAACCGCCTTTTTTCGTTTTTCTCCATCATCATCTGAAAAGTCTCCTGATTGCTGGGCCAGTAGAGCTGAGAAGGGACTTGTGCCAGATCAATCCACTGGAAATCTGTGTGCTCATCTGAAATCAGAATATCCTTCTTTTGGGGCCTAGCTAGGAAAAGACTTTTGTGAATGCTTAGATTTTTATCAATTTCTACCGTGTAATGCCCCAGAGGCTGAAGTTCTGACCGGGCCATTTCCAGACCGGTCTCCTCCAGAATCTCCCGCTGGCAGGCTGCAGCTGCCCTTTCGCCTTTTTCTATGCCGCCGGTTATAGGCTGCCAAAAGGACAGCCCATCTTCTTCAACCTGCAAAAGCAGGATTTGTCTTTCTCTGGGGGCAAAAATCCAAGCTTCGATAGAATTTCGAATCATATCTTCAATCCCCTTATTCCGATTCTTGATAAAATTGCAGCCGACTTATTCCTTATCCCTTCTTCTCAATGGGGGCAATGCTGGCTAAGACTTTCTTGAGCCCGACTTCTGGGAAGTTGATTTTCAGCTCCTGACTGGATCCGCTGCCGGACACAGACAGGACGGTTCCGTCCCCCCATTTCTTATGGCGGGCAATATCGCCGATGGCCCAATCTTCAGCAGGGCTGTCCGCCTGGCTGGCCTTGCCGAAGGGCAGACTCCCAGTAGAGATAGAGCCGGGAGCGGCCTGGCGTTTGCGCTCCTGCAGAGCCTGAGCCAGACTCATACCCTGACCAAACTGACGGGTGTCGCTATTGCTGTAGCTGACCTTATAGGCAGTATTGGCCGGCCGGGCCAGACCTTGGTAGTCCAGCAGGTCTGAGCTGATTTCCTTAATGAAACGCGTTGGATGATTATAATTGGTTTTCCCGTAAAGCAGGCGGGAATTGGCATTGGTCAGAAAGAGAACCTTCTCCGCCCGGGTAATGCCCACATAAGCCAGACGGCGCTCTTCTTCCAGCTCGTCCTCATCTTCTGCTGCCCGGCTGATCGGAAAGACATTCTCCTCCATGCCGATCAGAAAGACCACGGGAAACTCCAGGCCCTTGGCCGCATGCAGGGTCATGAGGGTCACTTCAGAGCTCTCATAATCTCCGTCATCGGTATCGGCGATGAGGGCCAGGTCATTGAGGAAGCGCCCCAGCTTGTCCAGGCCGGATTCGTCAGCGGGATTATCTGGATGTTCATCGAAATTCTTGGTGACAGACAGGAATTCCTCGATATTTTCAATCCGAGCCTGACTTTCCAGAGTGGCCTGAGCTGCCAGACTTTCTGAATAGCCCGTCTTTTGCAGAACGGCTTCCACCAGCTCGGTCACCGTATAGTCGTCCAAACGCTCTCGCAGATCCAGTATCAGATGGGCAAAGTCAGAAACCGCCTGAGCAGCCTTGCCCTTGACCGGCGACAGCAGGATATTAGCCGAAGCATCCAGCAGGGACAGCTCCTGACTGGCCGCAAAATTCCGGATCTTCTCAACCGTACCCGGGCCGACTCCCCGTTTGGGCTCATTGACTACCCGTTCATAGCTGATATTGTCGCTGGTATTGGCAATGAGATTGAGATAAGAGATGACATCACGGATTTCCTTGCGGCTGTAGAACTTGGTGCCGCCCACCATGGTATAGGGGATATTGGCCTTGAGCAGGGCTTCCTCCACCGTCCGCGACTGGGCATTGGTCCGATAAAGCACGGCAAAATCCTTGTGGCTGTAACCTTCTCTGCTCAGCTGATCAATGGTCCTAGCCACAAAGAGAGCTTCTTCCTGCTCATTGTCCGCCCGGTAGTAGACAATCTCCTCACCGTCTTCATTCTGGGTCCAGAGATTCTTGGGCCTGCGGTTGCGGTTGTTTTTGATGACTTCATTGGCTGCCTGCAGGATGGTCTTGGTCGAGCGGTAATTCTCCTCCAGCAGGACTACCTTGGCCTCGGGATAGTCCTTTTCAAAGTCCAGGATATTCTGCATATCCGCTCCCCGCCAGCCGTAGATAGACTGGTCGGCATCCCCGACCACGCAGATATTTTTAAAGCGGGAAGCTAAGAGCTTGACCAGCTGATACTGGGCGTGGTTGGTATCCTGGTACTCGTCGACATGGATATACTGGTAGCGCTGCTGGTAGTAGGTCAGGACATCAGGATTGCTGTCAAACAGCCGCAGAGTCAGCATGATCAAATCGTCAAAGTCCATGGCCTCGGACCGGCGCAGCTCCTTCTGGTAAGCCGTGTAGCACTTGGCTACAATCTCTGTATACAGATCGCCTGCCTGGGCTGCATAGGCTGTATCGTCAATCAGGTCATTCTTAGCATTGGAAATGGTGCCCAGAATGGCCCGCTCATTCCACTTTTTGGGATCCAGATTGAGATTTTTGAGAATCCGCTTCATCAAAGTCCGCTGCTCACCCGGATCAACAATGGTAAAATTGCGGTTGTAGCCGATATGGTCCGACTCCCGCCGCAAAATGCGAACGCACATGGAGTGGAAAGTAGCAATCAGACAGTCCTGAGTGGCGGGATTGAGAGCCAAAGCCCGCTCTTTCATCTCCCGGGCCGCCTTGTTGGTAAAGGTGATAGCCAGGATATTCCAGGGATTGATCATCTTTTCATCAATCAGATAGGCGATGCGATGGGTCAGGACCCGAGTCTTGCCCGAACCAGCCCCCGCCATAATCAGCAGGGGGCCTTCCGTCGTTTGGACCGCCTCTGCCTGACGGTCATTCATACCATTTAATAAGGGGTTCATCTTTCTTCCTCTTTCAAAGTCATACTCTTCAAAAATCTCTTCAGACCACGTCAACTTCACCTTGCCTTACTCTTGACTCTTCCTTACGGAAGCTTCATCCGAAACGGCGGTGGGACAGAACTAAATTTTGAAAAAATTTAGTTCCCTTCGCTCTTTTGTTTCTAAGCTCAGGCTGAAAAGGTTCCCCAAACCTTTTCACTCCCAGCCC
>NZ_QFAY01000003.1 GCF_017884005.1 Streptococcus panodentis | reverse complement strand
AGACATGGCATAACCTTTCTGATCGTGTGTGTTGGATTTTGCACTTTTAGTATACACGATTTTGAAGGGGTTATGCTATTTTTTGTACTCTAAACCTAGATAGTGCAAGGGGTTAAGGCTGTTTTTGAGGTTACAAGTTTGAGTACTCTTCGAAAATCTCTTCAAATCACGTCAGCGTCGCCTTGCTCCAACAGTCTCCCAGGCTGCACGGCTGAGGGAACATCGTTCCTTTTATCTGCAACCTCAAAACCTCCGCTTGAATTTTTTGACACTTCCTGTCGGAAGTTTTATTCACCGCCCCAATAGTCCACTGGACTATTTGAGCAGCTAGCCCCTGCCCAGAAATTGAAAAGCAAGGAAGGCTTGGGGAACCTTTCGCTTCCCCGGACTGTTGAAGTTCCTAAAGGTTGGTGTTGAAGTTCAAAGAGCAGGTATCCTCCTTGCTGCTTGGAGTGCTTTGCATCGTTTGAGCAGAAGGGTTCGTTTTTTGCTTCTGAATATTCTCTTTATTTATAGTTATACTTGTCATTTTCCTCATAATTTTTTATAATGATAAGTGCTAGGAGAAATGTTTTGAGTAGAAAAACTGTCATGATTACCGTCGCTGTCTTTGCTTCCCTCTGCCTGCTTGGCTTTGCCTTTCTTTTCTGGGCTGAGCAAAACAAGGCCAGAGAAAAAGAAGCTGTCAAAAAGATCGATATTGTCAAGCAAAGCGAGCCTAAGTCCAAAGAGGAGCAAACGGATGCAGCCAAACCGGCTGAAGAAAGGCCCAAACCAGCTGCCAAAAGTCCCGAGGACAAGCAGAAGGTCATGGAAGCAGATGGCCCGACCATGGATGCTTTGGGGCTGCGCTATGACTATGCCAATCAGAGTCTGCCTCAGGTGATTCAGACTTATTTGGCTGAAATGGGCATTGACCAATCGCAAATTGCTTTTTCTTATAAGGATTTAACCAGCGGCCAGACCTTTGCCATGAATGATACCCAGCCCATGACGGCGGGCTCTACCTACAAGCTGCCCCTTAATATGCTGGTGGTTGACGAGGTAGCTGCTGGTAAGTTATCCATGGATGAGCGTTTCGACATTACCCATACGACCTTTGAGTATCGGGGCGAGCATGATAACTATGTCGGAGCCTTTAATGGCGCTATGAGCATTTCTGATATGCAGGAATATTCACTGGTTTATTCGGAAAACACGCCGGCCTATGCTCTGGCTGAGCGCTTGGGAGGCATGGATAAGGCCTATGAGATGTTCAGCCGCTACGGCCAGTCCAAGACTGATGTCAAGACCATCAGCCGGGAAAATAATAAAACGACGACGGATTACTACATCCAGGTGCTGGAGTATTTGTCTAAAAATCAGGAGAAATACAAGGATATCCTATACTATATCGGTGAATCTTTCCCCGGAGAATACTACAAACGCTACCTGCGCGACATTGCCATCTACCAAAAGCCGGGCTATGTCCGCGAGGCGCTCAATGTGGATGCTTTGGTCATGGAGGAAAAGCCGTATATTGTCGCCCTCTATACGGCCTATCTGGGCGGCAGCACCGAAGCCAGTGACGAAATCAGCGGTGTCGGCATTGACCAAGTGGGACAGATTGCCTATGTCATCAACGAATGGCATCGGGTTAATATGAATTGATTCAAATAGAAATTCGACTAACTAGAATACGCCGCAGATGAGAATCTGGGCGTGTTTTTGGTTCGTATCGGCAGCTGGTGCTTCAGCTGGATTGGGAATTGCTGGCTATCTTCTTTTCCAGCTCCAGCAGGTATTGCTTTCGCTCTGCCCCGCCGCCGTAGCCGCCCAGCTCTCCATTGGTCTGGATGACCCGGTGGCAGGGGATGAGGATGGCGATTTGATTGGCTCCGTTGGCGTTGCCGACAGCTCGGACCTTCTTTTTATCGCCCAGCAGTATTGCCAAATCTTGGTAGCTGGCCGTTTGTCCAAGCGGAATGGTTTGCAACAAGTCCCAGACGGAACGCTGGAAATCAGAGCCTGCCAGATAGAGCGGAATGCTAAAGTCAGCAGACTTCCCCTCGAAATAGGCTGTCAGCTCCCTTTCCAGCTGCTGGATCAGGGGATTGTCTCCATGGATGATGCGGGCATTGAACCGATTGCGCAGGCGTTCGATTTCTTTTTCCAGGCCTCTGCGGTTGTCAAACTCCAGCAGATAGAGCCAGTCCTGGTCTGCAATGGCCAGCATGCGGCCCAGAGGAGTCGAGAGAAATCGAGCGGTTAGCAGTTTGATGCTTTCTTTCTTGCTTGGAGTTCCCATGATTTGACTAAAGGCGTCGTGAAAGCCGCTGGCTGAACGATAGCCGGTATTCAGCTGTTGGTCGATGACCTTGCTGCCTTTTTGGATTTCATGAAAAGCCAGGCCCATGCGGCGGGCCCGAGCGTACTGGACAAAGGTTAGACCGTATATTTCTTTGAATTTCCGGCGGGCAGCAGCTGAGTTAAGCCCTAACTCTCTGAAATCAGCTTCCTTCCAGCGCTTGGCTGGCTGGTCTTCCACAGCCTGGACCAAAAGATCTACTTCCTCAGGAATCTGCTGGGGAAAGCTCAGGGGCTGACAGATTTTACAGGGACGAAAGCCTGCTAAGAGAGCATCCTCCGCCCGGTCGTAGAAGTCGCAGTTTTCATACTTGGGTTTTCTGGCCCGGCAGGAAGCGTGGCAGAAGATACCGGTAGTTTTAATAGCAGCGAAAAAAATGCCATCATAATCTTTATCTTTCTCAATTAGGGCCTGATAATAGGCCTTTTTAACGTTCTCATCTTGAATCAGCATGCGATTTTCCTTTCTTTTCTTTCATTATTATAAAGCAAAATCAGCCAGACCTCTACCGAAAAATGAACAAGTAATATCGAGTCGATTAGTATTTAGAAAAATTTCAAAATAGACTTGACAATTTAGGAACAGAGGTTTATAATTCTATTTAGAAAATAATCTAAATACTTGTCAGCTCCTCGTGTACGAGAAGTAAAAGAAGGAAAAATTATTTGCTTAAACAGGTTAATTATTTTTTTGATTGCTATTTAGAAAAAAACCAAAATACCTCTTGCTTTTTTGAAAGAGAAGTGTTACAATCTATTTAGAAGATGTTCTAATTACTTCATTCTGCTCTGTTTAATTAGTCACTGAGCAATTTTTTATAAAAGCTATTTAGAAAAAATTCTAAATTTCTCTACTCAAAAAGGAGGAAAAATGAAGAAAGCAAGAAACTCAATCCTACTAACCGTAGTAGGTCTAGTGACGGGTCTATCCATTTGGCTGGCTGTTTTTTCCTGGGTGCTCTATAAAAATAAGGACGACCTGCAAAAAATATCCAATCAAAAACATTTTTAAATACAAAATAGGCAATCTAGTTTTTCTAGACTAGATTTTTTAATCCAGAGTATTTAGAAACAAATCGAAATACCTAAGAAGGATTAGATTGCTTCGTTTCGTACTCTTTATTTAGAAAATTTTCTAAATAGATAGATAAAGGAGAAAAGATGAAAAGAGGATTACTTTTATTGCTTATAGGCTTGCTCACGGTTTTATCCGTCTGCTGGGCAATCCCGTCTTGGATCGTTTTCAAAAATAGACGAAAATTGGAAGGAAAAATTAAATGTTGAAAGAAATTTTACGGAAATACCGCGCTTCTTATCTGGGTGCGACTATCTTTAGCATTGGAGCAACGATTTTTATCACTTTGTTTTCTTTGCAGCTGGGAGTTGTTGTGGACAGTGCGCAGAAGGCTCATTCTAACTTGCTTGGACAATTCTTTATCTGCCTTTTTTGCACTTGTGCTTGGTCTCTTTGCAGCTTGCTGGCTATTTGGTTCAAGAACAATCATAATAAGCAAGTCTTGGAAGAAGTCAAAACGAGGCTTTTCCATTCTTTTTATGACAAGAATTTGCATGACAAGGCTTCCGAGCAGGAAAATAGCTATCTCAACACAACGACCAAGAATATGGATATTTACCAAGAGAATTACTTGACCCCGCGCTGTGATATTGTGGCTGCCTTTTCTTCAGTTTTTATCAGTACACTGGCTATTTTTTGGATTGAATGGCGCATGGCTCTGGGCTTTATTCTCATTTCTTTTTTGACCATGGCTGCGTCACAAATTCCAGGGATATTGATGCGCAAGGCGACAGCGAATTTCACTCAGAAAAGCAATTACTTTTTGAAGCAAGTCACCAATTTTTTGGAAGGCTTTGAGCAAATCAAACTTTTGCAAATCCAAAAAAGGGTGGTTGAGCACCTGTCTAGCAGCAACAGCGACTTTGAGCAAGCCAGAAAAAGCTATAATGCGGCTAAGGAGGGCGCTGTGACTCTGATGATGTTCTTTAGCTTTCTGTCTCAGATATTTTGTATGTCTCTGGGGATTTGGTTTGTCAGCCAAGGGTCTCTGACCATTGGGGCTTTGATTGCCAGTGTTCAGCTTTTGAACTTTGTCTTCACTCCTTTGCAGCTTTTTATCAATAACAAAAATCTCATGAGCACGGTCAAGGATATTGAGAATGATTTTGATGCTAAGTTGGCTAAGAAAGAAGCGGAGCCCGCTCAAAATCTGACCGAAACGATTGATCGGATTGATTTTGAACATCTCGGTCTGGAGTTGGGCGACAAGGCTCTCTTTCAGGATTTTTCTTATCAGTTTGCCAAGGACAAGCACTATGCTATTATCGGCGAGTCTGGTCGGGGCAAGTCGACCTTGATGAAGCTCTTGCTCAATTATTTTGATAGCAAGGACTACGCTGGTCAAATCATGGTCAATGGTCAAGCGGTCAGCCAGCTAGCAAGCGACAGTCTCTATCAGAAAATCGCCTTTATCCAAAAGAATGACTTTTTTATCGAGGGAAGTGTGGCGGACAATATCGCGCTATACAGAGATATAAATGCACCTGACCAAACTTTCTTGTACCAAAGTCTGCATTTTAATGAGGCTTTCTTGAGCAAGAAGCTTGATTTGGAGCGGCAGGAAGTTTCCTATGGTGAAAAGCAGCGGATTGATTTGGCGCGTTTCTTGGTTAAGGATTATGATGTGCTGATTTTTGATGAGCCGACCAGTAATCTTGACCCGAGCTTGGCGGCGGAAGTCATGGACTATATCTTGTCCATCAAGGACCGCATTGTTATCGTTATTACTCATAATCAAGGCAGGGCACTCTTAGACCGCTTTGATGACTGTCTGGAATTATAAAAGGAGGAAAGAAAATGAAATTAAAATGGAAAGAATTAGTGGCAAGCCTAATCGTTATTTGGCTACCGCTTATCTACGCTTTGTCAATCTATGCAGACCTACCTCAGCTAATCAGAGGGCATTTGCCCTATAGCGGTCTAGGCATGCCCAAGCAAGTCTTTATCTGGTTTCTGCCAGTTCTCTTGAGTGTAATTCAACTGATTGTTTGCTACACGACGACTATTAAAGAGATTATCGACAAGCAATTTGTCCATTTCCTTTACTGGCTGGTTCCCTTTATCAATGCCGTAGTTTATATCAGCGTTCTTCTTTATGGGCTCAATCCGGCTTTTCCGGTATTTAAGGTCAATGGGATTATGTCTGCAATCATCCTTAATGCTGTCAGCTACTTCCTCACGAGAAAAATAGTGGCAGACCAAGAGCCGGCTCCACGCGTTTTAGCTTATATCTTCGGAGGAGTTGGCTCAATCCTGTTTCTGGTCAGCCTCTTCCTCTTTTAAAATAGCAATCTGATAGGAAAGGAGAAAATCATGTTTCATATTTTTACTTTTGTTAAAATGCTTTTATTCTTTATCTTTGGCTGGATCTGGCTCCTTCTCGGTCTACTCAGTTTACTCTTTCTTTTTCCTTTTTAAGTGAAGGAAATATAGAAAATAATGATTGGAGATCATCATGAAATCATCATTTTTGAAAAGCACTGTGGCGCTGGTAACGTGTGGCTTGCTAGCTTTTGGAGCAGCCCACGCTTACGCCGACCAGCAAAAATTGCCGTCAGGCACGTCTTACGACCAAATCGGTCAGAAGATTGAAAATTACTACCAAGAACACGAAAAAACCAGCGCAGGACTGGCAACAACGGTCTTTGACAAAGACGGCAATACTCTCTATCAAAAGAACTTCGGCTATACGGACAAGGAAAAGAAGCTAGCGGTGGATGACAAGTCGGTCTTCGAGTGGGGTTCAACCACCAAAATCACCGTCTGGGTCAGCGTCATGCAGCTTTGGGAGGAGGGCAAGATTGACCTGAAAACGGACATCAGGGAGTATCTGCCCCAAAATCTCCTAAAAAATCTCAAATACGACAAGCCCATTACCATGCTGGACCTCATGAACCACCAAGCGGGCTTTGAAGATTACCCTTTGTATATAGGCTCCGACAAGGATTTAGGAGCATTGATGAAAAAAACTCCGTCTCAGATTTATGAGCCGGGGACGGTGACATCCTATTCAAACTATGGAACAGCGCTGGCGGGCTATATCGTGGAGCGCATTAGCGGGCAATCCTTTGCCGACTATGTCCACGAGCATATTTTCCAGCCCTTGGGTATGAAACACACCGCACTCAAACCTGATTTATCAGATAATGTATTTGTACAAAAACAGCGGGAGAAGGAGAAAACTTATGATACAAATGGAGACTTACTAAAAGGCGACCAACCCTTTGTTCTTGGAGAATATCCAGCGGGGCGGGCAACAGGAACATTTGCCGACATCAAGAAATTTGCCCAAGCCCTCCTGCAAAAGGAGAAGCTCTTTAAAAGGGCAGAGACTTGGGAGAATTTTTACAGCGCTAGCCATACTTATCCGGGTACAGATATTCCCGTCAATGCTCACGGACTTTGGGTGACGGAGTTTGAAAACACCAGAACTTTTGGGCACGGGGGAAACTCACCAGGCTTTACGACCAGCCTCTTGCTTGATTTGAAGTCAGGGATTGGCTCAGTCGTTACAGTCAATCAAAGAAATGAGTTTCATTTCGCTCTTAGCATGCCTGACCTCATTTACGGTAAGAAAAAAGAAGCCTCAAAGGCAGCTCAAAAGGACTTTCAAGCTGGTTTTTACCGCGAAGCGCGTATTTATAGTGGAGGTCCCCTATCTATATTTAGGGTTTTCAAGTCGACTAGCTATCTAACTAACCCTTCTGAAAATGCGGCTATCAAAGACTATTTTGGTTTTTGGACGGCAGGAGAAAGAGGAGGGCACTATATTCTGAACCTGCCTATTTCAGATAGGACAAAGCTGCCCTTGTTGGATGTTATCAAAGATTATGGTAGTTTATTACTCGCTGGGCTTGCCGCACTGTATGTCGCCCTTTGCTATCTCAGCGGTATTTTGGCAAAATTGTATCGTTTGCTCACTAGGAAAAACAAGGGAACAGGTTCGGTTGTCTGGTCTAGTTGGCATTATCTGACTGGCTTCCTTATTCTTTGGGCTTTTCGTAATTTGTTCTCATTTTTCTCAATTATTCTCGCGAAAAATTCTTTCGATCTCGCTGGTTTGACGGGGCATTTCCAACTGTTTGCCTTGCTTGCTGTGGTCTTGCTGATTAGTGCTTTTCTTCCCTATCTGCCCTTCTTCAAAGCGAG
Organism: Streptococcus panodentis; assembly: GCF_017884005.1. Taxonomy (GTDB): domain Bacteria; phylum Bacillota; class Bacilli; order Lactobacillales; family Streptococcaceae; genus Streptococcus; species Streptococcus panodentis. Next base: position 128,510 of record NZ_QFAY01000003.1, on the reverse strand, counting down.
GTTGAAGCAAGGGAATAAGTACCTCACGCTAGCAACTAGCTCCGTCGCTTTTATCATCGCTTTTAATATTTTCTATTGGTCGCTATACCAATGGTGGACTTTATAATTTTACAAATGACAGAAAGGAGCATTTTATATGTAAAACACAATTTCAACTTCAACCATTAAAAGGTTTCTAGCATGGGCGTTTGGGCTCGCTTGGCCAGGTATGCTAGTCATAGCTTACTTTTATGCGATCAATCAGAAACTTGTCGGTAACATTTTATCCGCAAGTGTGGTAATGTTCGCCCCTATGGTGGCTGCTTTTTTGGCTAAAGCTCCTGTAAAGTCTATCGGCTGGAAATTGAAGCTCGCCAGTAAATGGCGCGATTACCTAGCCTGCTGGTTAGCCATTTGTAGCATTGTACTTGGCGGCGCACTTGTCTATTTTGCTGTCTTTCCGCAGCATTTGGCTTTTGCCCTGAACCCACAAGTCGCCCTTCAAATTTTAATGATTCTTACGGTCTTAACTCTAGCCATCAGTCTTTCTGGCTTGGGCGAGGAAGTTGGCTGGCGGGGTATTCTCTATCCTTATTTGAAAGAGCGCTACGGACGGACTAAGGGACGCATCATTGGTGGTCTCATCTGGGCTATTTGGCATTTTCCTGTCAATATGATTGGAGCAGGGACGCTGGGTGAGCGTTTCTTAAATTTAATTCCCTATTATATCATGGCTATTTCTTTTGGGATTATCCTTGATATTTACTATGTACGTAGCAAAACCATTTGGCTGCCAGCCTTTGGACATGGGGTCATTGATGCCGTTGCCATGATAACTACCGTTTTCACTGTTAGTGGGGTAGAAACGTTTAAATTCCTTGGTCCTGGTCCAACTGGACTTTTTAGCGCTCTCATTGCTCTTGTCATTGCCGTTTGGCTGACCAAGCGCGAAGAGAGAGAAAGTCAGCAGGGGATTTCTTAATCTTTTTTAGGTGATTTTTCTACCACTTACTAGCGCAATCTAACCACTTACCAAAAAGAGCTTGATTTGGTGTATTTCTTTTGTTTGGATAAGGGTGTAGGGGAAAATACACCTTAAGGAGGTCACACATGACACATACTTATCAAAAGACAGCCCATCGCTCTAGTCTGGAAATCTTGCAAGAAGAAGCAGGGGCGAAAAACTGGTGGCTGAGCATGCCTCTAGCTTTTCTGGCGCTCGGTCTGGGCATGTTGCTCAGCGGGCTCTTGTCTCAATGGCTGATACAACCCTTTATCAATGTTTCTAATCAACTCGTATTAGAAGAAGTGAGCACCCTTCTATTTCATGGTATCAGTGCTCTTCCCCTTCTCCTTGTGGCTAAGTTTTGGGAGCACCGCAGTCTTGCGAGCTTTGGTCTCTGGTGGGAAAAGCTGGGCAAAAATCTCCTGTTTGGAGCAGTTATAGGATTCTTGACGACAACGGCAATTATTGGCGTTAATGCGCTAGCTGGTCAGCTCCATTTTCGACTAGGAAATCAATTTAATCTCGCACTCTGGCCCTATTTGCTCCTTATGATTTTCTTGGAGGCCTTAGCCGAAGAAGTCATTTACCGCGGCTTTGTCCTGAACAAGCTCCGCACCAAAATGGGGCTTGTCCCAGCTATTGTCCTAGGCAATCTCTTCTTTGGTCTCATGCACACATTCAAGGGTGGCGCTCCTTTCTCTTACATCCTGAGCGTGACCTTGTCGGGCGTTCTCTTTTCCCTCCTTTTTGCCCTGACCGATAATCTCTGGCTGGTGGCGGCGACCCATGCTCTTTACAATCTGACCCTTACAAATATCTTTGGCCTTGTTGAGAGCGGTCCGACTTTCCTGCGGACGACCTTAAGTAGCGACAGCAATCCACTTTTAGTTGGAACGGCTGCCATTCCTGTCGTAGGAGGGATCCTGGAGCCAATCACGATGACCTTGATTTGCCTTTTCATCGCTTATCTGGTCAAGAAAAAGCAAGTGTTTAGCTAAGCCCTCCTTGTCTTTTATCCTCAAAAACAGTATAATGGAGAAAAGAATTTGAAAGTTCTCTAAATAGTTTTAGGAGGATTGCTGGCAGAAAATCTTGTCCGTTTGAGTAGCGCCTTGCTTACATTTGTAGGAGCCATGACTTATCTAGAGCTAGTTGCTTTGTTTGTCCTTAGCTAGAAATCAATTTTAAGAGGTATCAAAATTGGGAATTAGTGAAACCATGAAAGCCCTAGCTGATCCAGTTCGGCGGGAAATATTAGAAATATTAAAAAAAGGTCCTAAGTCGGCTGGTGAAATCGCTCAAGTCTTCGATTTGACGGGAGCGACGGTATCCTACCATTTGTCCCAGTTGAAAAAAGCGGGGCTCATCTATGAAGAACGGCAGAAAAATTACATTTACTACCATTTAGATGCCACGGTTTTTGAGGAAGTTTTGGTCTGGATTGCCGCGCTAGGAGGGAAAAATAATGAAAACGAAACTGAGAAATAACCTTAGGGAATTGCTGCTGACTTTCTTGGTTATTTGGCTGCCACTTGCTTATGCCTTATGGATTTATCCTAGTTTGCCAGAGAATATTAGGATCAATTTCGTGTCGCTGATTAGCCCGACATTTGAGTATGCACCCAAATTTCTCTTTATCTGGGGTCTGCCAATCTTTATGACTTTGATACAGCTGATTGTTTATGGGGCAACGGCTTACCGAGAAATCACCAAGCCCGCTTTTGCCCGCTTCGTCCTTTGGATTGTTCCTTTGAACCATATTGCTGTCTATCTTTCCATTCTGTTCTATGCTCTTGATTCCCACTTCAACATTAATAAAATTGCAGCGATTTTTTCGGGGGTAATGTTTCTAATTTCTGGAAATTATATGCCTAAGAAAATGGTGGTGGAAGAAAAACCAGCGCCGCGTTGGCTAGCCTACCTCTTTATCCTGGTCGGATTGACAGCCGTACTAGTGGGACTCTTTCTTTTGTAAATTAAGTGAAAACAAAGTGCACAGATTGTGCGCTTTTGTTTAGTCTCATTCTGACTCTTTGTCAACTGTAGTGGGTTGATGAGAAGTTATAATCTGGTGAGGACTAAATCAGTCCTCTCCTTTTTGATGTTCAAAGCGATGATTTCTTTATGAGTTCCAGCATCTAGAACATCCAAGATTATGATGTTAGGGTCTTTTATTCCCAGTAAGTTTGTGATAAAATTGAACTGTTCCATAAGAGTCTTTCTAATGATGGTTTTGTCGCTTTTCATTATAGGTCTTATGGGACTTTTTTTCTACAACAAATAGGCTCCATCATTCCTACAGTGGTTTTACCCACTACAGAAATTATAGAGCCGTTTTTTATTGCAGTAGAGCTTGATGATTTTTAGATTGAAGTTATTTAGAAAAAATTCGAAATAGATTTGACAGAAAGAAAGGAAAGATGTATAATCTATTTAGAAAAAAACCAAAACAGTTTAGGAGAAAAAACGATGATTTCCATTCATATCTTGATTGCTATGCTGCTTATTTTAGGAGCAGTCCTTGTTCCTTTGGTTTATTTTAAAAAAACCAAGCACATTTCTCTATTAGTCTTCCTTTTAGGGGGAGTTGGCTTTTATCTGTCTAGTCAGGTTCTGGAAAATATCTTGCACCGTATCGTCTTACAGCCTCAGGCTGATGGGACTATCGCTTTGCGGACGGAAAATCCTTGGCTATATGTCCTTTATGGTATTGCTGCGGCAGCTATTTTTGAAGAAACAGCCCGCTGGGTCATCTTTTACTGGCTGCAAAAGAAGCGCCCACTGACCTTTAGGGATGGTATAGCCTATGGCTTGGGGCATGGTGGTATTGAGGCTTTGTTCGTTGGTATTGTCAGTCTCTTAAACTTTTGGGTTATAGCTCAAGTAGTGACTCAGGGGAATGCCCAGACGCTGGCTCAAATTCCTCAAGCAGTTATTGACAATGTCCGCTCCATGAGCGCTGGCAGCATCTATCTTTTGGCTTTTGAACGGATCTTGGCTATTCTCATTCAAATCCTTCTGACCTTCTGGGTTTGGAAAGCGGTCAAGGAGAAGGCTCCAGTGTATTTTTTAGCCGCTCTGGGACTTCACGCCCTGATTGACTTAGCGCCTGCTCTGGCTCAGGTAGGCTTTCTTCCGCCACTGGCTGTTGAGGCTCTGCTCTTAGTAGAAGTAGTGGCACTAGTCTTTCTGACCAAGAAAATCTTGAAAGTTTACCTGAAAGAAAGGTCTAATCATGGGGATCAGTGAAACATTAAAAGCTTTGTCAGATCCTGTCCGCCGGGATATTTTGGAAATGCTCAAGCACGGTCCTAAGTCGGCTGGGGAGATTGCCCAGGCTTTTGAACTGACGCCGGCGACCGTCTCCTATCACCTGTCTCAGCTCAAAAAAGCCGGTTTGCTGACCGAAGAAAAGCAGAAGAATTATATTTACTACAGTCTGGATGTCACCGTTTTTGAAGAAATCCTAGTCTGGTTCCAGTCTCTGGGAGGAGGAAAAGGAAATGAAAAAATATAGCCTAATTGAATTTATCTGCAGTCTGACTCTCTTACTGCTGCCGGCCCTCTATGGCTTTTCGGTCTCCAGCCGGCTGCCCCAAGTCATGTCCAGCCGTTTTGATCTGGCTGGCAATGTGACGACCTACATGGATAAGCATCTCTTTTTGATCCTCATCCCTCTGGTTATGCTGGCGGCCCAGCTGCTTGTTTTTGGGGCCAGTATTGCCAAGCCCTTGCTCAATAAAAACTTTGAGCACCTCATCCGCTGGATCATCCCGCTTATCAATCTCATCATTTATCCGGCGACCATCTACCGCAATCTCCATCAGGGCTTTCCTATGACCAAGCTGGCCTTTCTGTCCATCGGTCTGCTCTTGGTGGTTCTGGGCAATTACCTGCCGAAGAAAGTCCAGGCAGACAGAGAGCCCCTGCCCCGCAAGCTGGCCTATGCTGTCATGGGAGCGGGGCTGGTTCTCTTTGCAGCAGGACTCTTTATCTAATTTAGGCCATGAATCGCAATCAAACTAGTCAGGAGCAGACAGGCTGGCAGTAGCTGCTCATCCTGTCAGGAGAAATCCCACAGGACTTTCTCTCACTCCTTCACTATTTTAGCAGTATTGAAAATAACTGTTTCTATACTGCCAAAGTCGGAGCTAGCTGCTCCAATAGTCCATGGACTTTGGAGGCGGTGAATAAAACTTCCAACAGGAAGTGTCCGCTGTACGAGAGCAGGGCTGAAAGCGGCGGGACAGACTCAGCTTCTTCGATTGCTAAAGAGTATAGAGAGGCTTGCTTTTGATTTTCCAAGAGTCTCGTCATCAAAAGGCTGGTCTGGGACTGGCTTTTTACTTGAGTCTTCATGCAGTGTAATTCTTTTTCTTGTCAGTCTTTTTGTGATATAATCATATCAAGTATCAAACAAAAAAGAACAACAAGGATGATTATGATTAATAAGGAGCATTATCACTACATTCGGCAGCACCAGGCCTTTGCCAATCTGCCGGTAGAGCTTTTTGATAAGTTGGCTGTGGAGATTCAGTATCGCAGGATCCCAAAGGGGCAGATTATCTTTTTTGCCGGAGACCGGCGGGAGCGGCTTTTTCTCTTGTATCAAGGCTATGTGCGGATTGAGCAGTATGATTCGACAGACACATTTTCCTATATGGACTATGTCAAAAAAGGCAGTGTCTTTCCCTATGGCGGTATGTTTTTTGATGAGCGCTATCATTATACGGCCAGTGCTGTGACCAATGTGGAATATTTCAGTCTTCCCATCGATTTATTTGAGGCCTACTCCAAGCAGAGTGTCAGCCAGCTGCTTTTTATCACCAAGCGCCTGTCGCAGATTTTAGAATTTCAGGAACTGCGGCTGCGCAATGTGGTATCGGCCAGCGCAACGGAGCGCGTGGTTCAGTCCCTGTCCATTCTCTGCATGGATCTGTGCCAAGAGAGCGGCCGCCTGCCTTTTCCGATCAGTATGAAGGAGCTGGCTAAGCTAGGAGCTACGACTAGGGAAACGGTCAATCAGGTCCTGAAAAAACTGCGGGATGACGGCCGGATTGATTATGAGCATAAACTGCTGACTTTTAAAGACAAAGATTTTTTCATGAAATATTTCAGAGGAAGCTGATTTGCTTCTTTTTTTGGACAGATAAATTCGAAATGTTCTAATATTAACCATTTATCAACTTTTTTCAAAAAAATAAATATTGATAAAAATAATATAATGTATAAAATATCCAAAGAAACCGCTTTAAAAAAGAATATTATAGAATATTTGTCGTAAAAAAGCAAAGGATTTGGCATTTATAGTGTAAGATTTTTCTTGAAAGCGTTATCGGCAAATGCTAGAATAATATATGTAAACGGGAAAGGGGAGACCTGAACCGCAAAGAAAAAGGAGGACAGTAGATGTCTACACATCCCATTCATGTTTTCTCAGAAATCGGAAAACTGAAAAAAGTTATGTTGCACCGTCCCGGCAAAGAGCTGGAAAACTTGCTGCCGGACTATCTCGAACGTCTTCTTTTTGACGATATTCCATTTTTGGAAGATGCCCAAAAAGAACACGATGCTTTTGCCCAAGCGCTTCGCGATGAAGGAGTAGAAGTTCTTTATCTTGAAAAACTGGCTGCTGAGTCACTGACTTCACCGGAAATCCGTGACCAATTCATCGAAGAATACCTTGATGAAGCCAATATCCGCGGCCGCGAAACCAAGAAAGCCATTCGCGAACTGCTCCGTGGCATTGAAGACAATCTTGAATTGGTCGAAAAAACCATGGCCGGCGTTCAGAAAGTAGAACTTCCTGAGATTCCGGAAGAAGCAAAAGGTCTGACCGACTTGGTCGAATCAGATTATCCATTTGCGATCGATCCAATGCCAAACCTTTATTTCACCCGTGACCCATTTGCAACGATTGGTAATGCTGTATCGCTCAACCATATGTTTGCAGATACTCGCAACCGCGAAACGCTTTACGGCAAGTACATCTTCAAATACCACCCAGTATATGGCGGCAATGTGGACCTTGTCTACAACCGTGAAGAAGATACGCGTATCGAAGGCGGAGATGAGCTGGTTCTTTCCAAAGATGTTTTGGCAGTTGGTATCTCTCAGCGTACGGATGCTGCTTCTATTGAAAAACTCTTGGTCAACATCTTCAAGAAAAATGTTGGCTTCAAGAAAGTATTGGCCTTTGAATTTGCCAATAACCGCAAATTCATGCATCTGGACACTGTCTTCACTATGGTTGACTATGACAAGTTTACCATTCACCCAGAAATCGAAGGCGATCTGCGGGTCTACTCTGTTACTTATGTAGACGAAAAACTGAAGATTGTGGAAGAAAAAGGCGATTTGGCTGAACTCTTGGCAGCAAACCTTGGTGTAGAAAAAGTTCACCTCATCCGCTGCGGCGGCGGAAATATCGTAGCTGCTGCACGGGAACAATGGAACGATGGCTCTAATACCCTGACCATCGCACCGGGTGTGGTAGTGGTTTATGACCGCAACACTGTGACCAACAAGATTTTGGAAGAATACGGGCTTCGCTTGATTAAGATCCGCGGAAGTGAATTGGTTCGCGGTCGTGGTGGACCTCGTTGTATGTCTATGCCGTTTGAACGTGAAGAAATCTAATTGCTAATCAGTACAGCCTGCCCTGCAGTCAAGGCTTAGCTGAGACAGGTATCCTGTCCTGCTCTTCTATCTTAAATTCAACTGCCATTCGCCCGCTTTGCTCTCTTGCAGTGCAGCCTGCGGGTCATTGTCCAGTCTGTATTTGAGATAGATTGAGTATCTGGCTGAGCCTTTGGGCAGACTGGGACTTAGCAGCTTCATGATAAAACCCAATGTTTAGAAAGAGGAAATGATAGAATGACAGATTCAGTATTCCAAGGACGCAGCTTCTTGGCAGAAAAAGACTTTAGCCGTGCAGAGTTAGAATACCTTATTGGCCTTTCAGCTCATTTGAAACGCCTGAAAAAGGAAAATATTGAGCACCGTTACCTTGCTGGTAAAAACATTGCTCTTTTGTTTGAAAAGACTTCTACTCGTACGCGTGCAGCCTTCACAACAGCAGCCATCGACCTTGGAGCTCACCCAGAATATCTGGGCGCAAACGACATTCAGTTAGGTAAAAAAGAATCTACTGAAGATACAGCTAAGGTATTGGGCCGTATGTTTGACGGTATCGAATTCCGCGGCTTCAGCCAACGCATGGTAGAAGAATTGGCAGAATTCTCAGGTGTACCGGTATGGAACGGTCTGACAGACGAATGGCACCCAACTCAAATGCTGGCTGACTACCTGACTGTTCAGGAAAACTTCGGCCGTCTGGAAGGATTGACACTGGTTTACTGCGGTGATGGACGCAATAACGTTGCCAACAGCCTTTTGGTAACAGGTGCTATCCTTGGGGTCAATGTGCATATCTTCTCACCAAAAGAACTCTTCCCAGAAAAAGAAATCGTTGAATTGGCTCAAGGATTTGCCAAAGAAAGCGGTGCTCGTGTGCTGATTACAGAAGACGCTGACGAAGCAGTCAAAGGCGCTGATGTACTCTACACAGACGTTTGGGTATCCATGGGTGAAGAAGACAAATTTGCAGAACGCGTTGCCCTCTTGAAACCTTATCAAGTCAATATGGATTTGATTAAGAAAGCAGACAATGAAGACCTGATCTTCCTGCACTGTCTGCCTGCTTTCCATGACACCAACACTGTCTATGGGAAAGATGTTGCTGAAAAATTCGGCGTAGAAGAAATGGAAGTGACTGACGAAGTCTTCCGCAGCAAATATGCTCGTCACTTTGACCAAGCTGAAAACCGCATGCACACCATCAAAGCGGTAATGGCAGCAACCTTAGGCAACCTTTACATTCCAAAAGTGTAACCTGCTGCTCAAAGGAACTAAATTCCTAAGAGCACTACCAATATAAGAAACCGTCTACCAACAGCTATGAGGGCTGCGACTATAGCTTAGTCCAGTCCTCATTTTTATTTAGAAATAGAGATGGTACTCATTGAAAATCAAGGGCTAAGAAAGAGACAGGAGCAGGGCCGCTGGCCAGTAAAGCGTCTCATTAGCTGGGGAGTCTGTCCCAGTCTCTTAGGCTGCAGATACGACATCCCTTAGGCTATGTCAAAAGCGCCGTCTTTGATTTTCAAAAGCAGAAGCCATCAATAGGCACCAAAGGAGAATATATGTCAAATCGTAAAATCGTAGTAGCATTGGGAGGAAATGCCATCCTTTCATCAGATCCGTCAGCTAAGGCTCAGCAAGAGGCCTTGGTCGAAACTGCTAAACACCTTGTGAAATTAATCAAAAACGGTGATGATTTGATTATCACCCACGGCAACGGCCCGCAGGTCGGCAATCTCCTGCTGCAGCACTTGGCAGCAGATTCTGAGAAGAACCCTGCCTTTCCGCTGGACTCACTCGTTGCCATGACAGAAGGCAGCATTGGCTTCTGGCTGCAAAATGCCCTGCAAAATGCCCTGCTGGAAGAAGGCATTGACAAGGATGTGGCTTCTGTTGTGACACAAGTAGTGGTGGATAAAAACGACCCAGCTTTCACCAATCTCAGCAAGCCAATCGGTCCTTTCTATTCAGAAGAAGAAGCCAAAGCAGAAGCTGAAAAGAGCGGTGCTACTTTCAAGGAAGATGCCGGCCGCGGCTGGAGAAAAGTCGTTGCTTCACCAAAACCAGTGGACATCAAGGAAATTGAAACCATCCGTACCCTGCTCCATGCCGGCCAAGTGGTCGTAGCAGCAGGCGGCGGCGGTATCCCTGTCATCAAAGAAGAAAATGGCCATCTGACTGGTGTAGAAGCAGTTATTGACAAGGACTTTGCTTCTCAGCGTCTGGCTGAACTGGTCGAGGCTGACCTCTTTATCGTCCTGACCGGTGTAGACTATGTCTTTGTCAACTACAATAAGCCGAATCAGGAAAAACTGGAGCATGTCAATGTTGCTCAATTGGAAGAATACATCAAGCAAGATCAATTCGCACCAGGCAGCATGCTTCCAAAAGTAGAAGCAGCGATTGCCTTTGTCAACGGCCGTCCGGAAGGCAAAGCGGTCATCACATCGCTGGAAAATCTGGGCGCTCTCATTGAGTCCGAAAGCGGAACGATTATTGAAAAAGGCTAGAAGCAGATTTTTCTGCTCCCTGGCCACTGTTTATCTGTTTCTGTATTTTCAGGGAAAGCCTCTGTCCTATTATAGTCATTTAGTTTGCTTTTAATAGCGGGAGTGGGAAAGAACTCCAAACAAATCAAAGAGTTTGCCTTATTCCTCTGGACTGTTAGAGCAAACCAAGCTAACGGCGCAAAAAAAGACAAACTAAATGGCCAAACCATTCGTTTTCCTTCTATCCTACCTAAGATGGAAAGCTTTTCCTGAAAATTTTTCTTTATTTTCAAAAAACAGTGGTTTTTTGAATATTAATATGGTAAAATAAGCATAAGAAGAAAACGTTTTCCTGTTTGCTCATGCAGGGAGGCAGTAGGTTTTAGACCTCGTGAAAACATTTAGGAGGAAAAAACAAATGAGTGAAAAAGCAAAAAAAGGGTTTAAGATGCCTTCATCTTATACCGTCTTGATTCTCATCATTGCCATAATGGCAATCTTGACTTGGATTATCCCAGCGGGTGCCTTTGTAGAAGGTGTTTACCAAAAACAAGCGCAGAATCCGCAGGGGATTTGGGATGTACTCATGGCGCCTATTCGGGCCATGCTGGGGACCAACCCAGAAGAAGGTTCGCTGATCAAAGCGACCAGCGCAGCGATTGATGTATCCTTCTTCATTCTCATGGTCGGCGGTTTCCTAGGCGTTGTCAATGAAACAGGCGCTCTTGATGTAGGAATCGCCTCTATCGTGAAGAAATACAAGGGCCGTGAAAAGATGCTGATCATCGTCCTGATGCCGCTCTTTGCCCTTGGCGGTACCACCTATGGTATGGGTGAGGAAACTATGGCCTTCTACCCGCTTTTGGTACCGGTGATGATGGCAGTTGGTTTTGACAGCCTGACCGGGGTAGCCATTATCCTGCTTGGATCGCAAATCGGCTGCTTGGCCTCTACCCTCAATCCGTTTGCGACCGGTATCGCATCCGCAACAGCCGGAGTCGGTACGGGTGATGGGATTATCCTGCGCTTGATTTTCTGGTTTGTCATGACCGTTCTCAGCACATGGTTTGTCTACCGCTATGCGGATAAGATTCAGAAAGATCCGACCAAGTCACTGGTTTACAGCACCCGTGAGGAAGATTTGAAGCACTTTAACGTTGAAACTTCTTCAGCTGTGGAGTCAACGCTGAGCAAAAAACAAAGAATCGTCTTGGTGCTCTTCATTTTGACCTTTGTCCTTATGGTCTTGAGTTTCATTCCTTGGACAAACCTTGGCATTACGATTTTTAAAGACTTTAATACTTGGCTGACCGGTCTTCCTGTTCTGGGCAAGATTATCGGATCCTCTACCTCAGCGCTTGGCACCTGGTACTTCCCAGAAGGTGCGATGCTCTTTGCCTTCATGGGCGTGCTGATTGGTATCGTCTATGGTCTCAAGGAAGACAAGATTATCTCTGCCTTTATGAACGGTGCAGCTGACCTGCTCAGTGTGGCGCTGATTGTAGCCATTGCCCGCGGTATCCAAGTCATCATGAATGACGGTATGATTACCGATACCATCCTCAACTGGGGCAAACAAGGCCTGAGCGGTCTGTCATCACAAGTCTTTATCGTTCTGACTTATATCTTCTACCTGCCAATGTCCTTCCTTATTCCATCATCATCTGGTCTGGCCAGTGCGACGATGGGGATTATGGCGCCGCTGGGAGAGTTTGTCAATGTTAAGCCAAGTTTGATTATCACGGCTTACCAATCCGCTTCAGGCGTGCTCAATCTGGTGGCTCCGACCTCCGGTATCGTGATGGGAGCGCTGGCTCTTGGCCGCATTAATATCGGCACTTGGTGGAAATTTGTCGGCAAGCTGGTTGTTGGAATCATTGTTATCAGTATCCTGCTCCTGCTTTTGGGCACTTTCCTGCCATTCTTATAAGCCGACAGTGAGGTGATTCTATGAAAAATGTTGTGACAGAAAAGATGAAAGAAGATTTTCTTGAATCTTTGAAAACCCTCATTTCCTATCCTTCTGTACTGAATGAAGGTCAAAATGGAACACCTTTTGGACAGGCAATCCAAGATGTCCTGGAAAAAACTTTAGAGATTTGCCGAGAGTTGGGATTTACCACTTATCTCGACCCTAAAGGTTATTACGGATATGCAGAAATCGGTCAGGGAGCTCAGCTCCTGGCCGTTCTCTGTCATTTGGATGTTGTTCCATCAGGTGATGAGGCAGACTGGCGGACACCGCCCTTTGAAGCCACCGTCAAGGATGGCTGGATTTTTGGCCGCGGTGTTCAGGATGACAAGGGACCGTCGCTGGCTGCTCTTTATGCGGTGAAAGCTCTGCTGGATGCCGGAGTGGAGTTTAAAAAGCGGGTCCGCTTTATCTTTGGGACGGACGAAGAGACGCTCTGGCGCTGTATGGGGAGATACAATGAATTGGAAGAAAAGGCAACGCTTAGTTTCGCTCCAGACTCTTCCTTCCCTTTGACCTACGCTGAAAAAGGTCTTTTACAGGTCAAGCTGCATGGACCAGGTTCTGATCTTACCAAGCTTGAGGCTGGTGCTGCTTTTAATGTCGTACCAGCAAAAGCTAGCTATCAGGGGCCTTTCTTGGAGAAAGTGATTGCAGGACTAAGAGCAACAGGCTTTGAATACGAAGTATCAGCTAATCAGGTGACGGTTCTTGGGGTTCCAAAACATGCTAAAGATGCTGCTGAAGGGGTTAATGCAATTGTTCGACTGGCTAAAGTCCTCCAAGTTCTCGCTCCCCACCCTGCTTTAGCTTTTATTGCTGAAGCTGTAGGAGAAGATGCAACAGGAGCCCACTTGTTTGGTCCGGTTTCAGATGAGCCGTCAGGAAATTTATCTTTTAATATTGCGGGATTGACAGTCAGTCCTGAAGAATCAGAAATCCGAATTGATATTCGCATTCCTGTTTTAGCAGATAAAGAAAAATTAGTTCAAACACTGACAAACAAGGCGTCAGATTATCGTTTGGTTTATGAGGAGTTTGATTATCTAGCACCCTTATATGTGCCAAAAGACAGTGAGCTGGTCAGCACCTTGATGTCCATTTATCAGGAAAAGACCGGAGATCAGAGTCCGGCCATGTCTTCAGGCGGAGCGACCTTTGCCCGCACGATGCCCAACTGTGTCGCTTTCGGCGCTCTCTTCCCGGGCGCAGTGCAGACAGAGCATCAGGCCAATGAGCGTGCTTCTCTAGAAGATCTGTATCGGGCTATGGATATTTATGCTGAAGCTGTCTGGCGCTTGGCAGGTCGCTAAAGACCTGAGAGACAGTCAGAACCCCCTTACCGGGAAATCGAATCAATCTGTCTGGGTTGTAAAACCTGCTGGCGCTGAAGGTGTCATTTCCTTTATCTTTTCTTGCTTTGTTAGCTGAAGCAGTCCGAGCCTAGAAATAGAAAAGCGAGGTGAGGAGGCTGGGGATAAAGAGCCTTGGACAAAAGGGGTTCAAAAAGCAACGACAGAGCCTTTTGCCTGTGTGACCACCGCTTAAGGTCAACTGACTCAGCTACGGTTTCCGAACAAGTCTGCTATAGAAAAAACTGAGGCAAGATGTTGTCTCAGTTTTCATTTGCTAAAGAAAAATGGAGGCGTAAATTCTTTGAGTTTTTCAAAGCAGTCCAGAGCTCCCTGCTTGTCCTCGCAGATGATGAGGCAGACATCATCCCCGCAGACGGTGGCGACGATTTGCGGCAGCTCCAGCGCGTCCAGAATGGCACCGAAGGATTGGGCCAGACCGGGCAGGGTTTTCATGACGACCTGATTTTGAACCGGCCGCAGCATGACCAGAGCATCTTCCATATAGAAGCGCAGCCGCTTTTCCCAGCGGGAGGGAGCGATGCTGTTGATGACGTAGTAGGATGTATCGTTTTCATTGACCTTGACCAGATTGAGGGATTTCATATCGCGGGACAGGGTGGACTGAGTGACGATGACGCCGTTGGCTTCCAGGAGCTCCTGCAGTTCCTGCTGGGTATGGACCTTCTTCTCCATGATCAGGGAGCGGATCAGACGATGTCTGCTTTCGATTTTATTCATAACATTCACCTTTTTATTATTTGATAAACATGGCATCGCCAAAACTGAAGAAGCGATAGTGCTCAGCAATGGCATGCTCATAAGCTTCAAGCGTTAAGGAGCGTCCGGCAAAGGCGGAGACTAGCATGACCAGAGTAGACTTGGGCAGGTGGAAGTTGGTCGAAAAGGCATCAACAATTTTCCAGTCATAGCCCGGCTTGATAAAGATATTGGTCCAGCCCGAATCGGCCCGGATTTCTCCGCCAAACTTGCTGCCGATGCTTTCCAGAGTACGGATTGAGGTGGTCCCTACCGCAATGATGCGTCCGCCCTGAGCCTTGACCTGCCGCAGGCTTTCGGCAGCTTCCTCAGACAGGCTGTAGAATTCCGAGTGCATCTCATGCTCCTCCAGATTGTCTGCAGATACCGGCCTGAAGGTTCCCAGCCCCACATGCAGGGTCAGATAGATCAGCTTTACACCCTTGGCAGCAATTTTCTCCAGCAGCTCTTCTGTGAAATGAAGGCCAGCCGTCGGGGCAGCAGCGGAGCCATTTTCCTTGGCATAAACGGTCTGGTAGCGTTCGCGGTCCTCTAGTTTTTCATGGATATAGGGCGGCAGGGGCATCTCTCCCAGGCTTTCCAGAACTTCCAAAAAAATTCCTTGATAGTCAAAGCGCACGATGCGGCCGCCATGCTCCAGTTCTTCGATAATAGTGGCTGTCAGGCGGCCGTCGCCAAAGCTTATCTTGGCACCGGCTCTCAGGCGTTTGGCTGGCTTGGCCAGGACCTCCCAGTCGTCGCCCTCTCTATTTTTCAGCAGCAGCAGCTCAGCATGGCCGCCGGTTTCAGGCTTAGTGCCATAGAGGCGAGCCGGCAGGACCCGTGTATTGTTCATGACCAGTGCATCGCCGGGATGGAGCTGGTCGATAATGCTGTCAAAATGCTGGTCAGAAAACTCACCGCTGGCACGGTCTACAATCAGGAGGCGCGAGGCATCGCGTTTCTCTAAGGGGGTCTGGGCAATCAATTCCTCAGGCAGGTCAAAGTCAAAATCTGCGGTATTCATCATTTCTCCTTGGCAGTCAGGCTCAGCAAGGCAGCAAGCAAAAAGGGGGCTGTTTGCTCATAAAGCTCCCGGTCCGAACCTTGCTATGGTCTTGTCAGAGGCGGCCCTAGAGGGCTTGCTCATACTCCAACGATGAGAGTTCTCCTCTTCAGACTGTTGCTGCTGACGATGTGTGAATTTACATAGAAAGAGCAGTAAAGGCCTGTTTAAAACAAGAACATAGTTTTTGCAAATATGATTCTATTATATCATGATTTCGCTGTAAAATAGTTAGGAAAATAAAAAAATCTGTCCGTTTTACTGCAATTTTTTCTTGACAAAAATTGGTCTATACCATATAATGGAATTAAGAAACAATCAGGAGGAATACGATGAAAATTATTCAAGTTGAACATCAGGAAGAAGGCGGAAAAGTCGCTTTTGAGCTGCTAAAAGACAAGCTGGCTCAGGGAGCAAAAACATTGGGGCTGGCCACAGGCAGCAGTCCGGTAGAATTTTACAAACAGATTGTAGCAAGTGATGTGGACTTTTCGGAGATGACCAGTGTCAATCTAGATGAATATGTCGGTCTGGAAGCAGACAATCCTCAGTCTTACCGCTATTTCATGGACCAGCATCTCTTTTTGCAAAAGCCTTTCAAGGAAAGCTTCCTGCCTAACGGCGTTGCAGCCGATACAGAGGCAGAAGTACAGCGCTACAATCGTATCTTGGCAGAGCATCCGGCTGACCTGCAGATTTTGGGAATTGGTACCAATGGCCATATCGGTTTCAATGAGCCGGGCACCAGCTTTGACAGTTTGGCCCATGTGGTGGACTTGGATCCGTCAACGATTGAGGCCAATGCCCGCTTCTTTGATAAAATTGAAGATGTGCCGACGCAGGCTTATTCAATGGGGATCCGCAACATTCTCAATGCCAAGTCCATCATCCTCTTTGCCTACGGTGCGGCCAAAGCTCGAGCGATTGCCGGAACGGTAAATGGAGAAGTGACAGAAATGCTGCCGGGCAGTGTTCTGCAGCGGCACGATGATGTCGTGATTATAGCAGATAAGGAAGCGCTGAGTCTGGTAGAAGCATAAGTTTTGATTTCCTATCTATTTTTAGGTAGGAATTTTTACATTTATGCTGAATTCTGTCAAAAATATGTTATACTTAGAAGGTAGAATTTTTCTTTGGAGGAACTTGTGAAAAAAGCTCTTTTACTCCTAGGATTACTAGGTTTAAGCCTGATGGCACCTGTGACTGCTGCGGCAGACGAATTGGTAGACATGGCGCAGAAACTGTATCCCAACGACAATGTTCAGGCTATTAACCGCCCTAAGTCATCCTTGATTATCGATGGCAATACGGGCGATGTTCTTTGGCAGGATAACATTGATGAAATTCGCGATCCGGCCAGCATGAGCAAGCTCATGACGCTGTATCTGGTTTTTGAAGCCATTAAAGAAGGGAAAATCAGCGAAGATACAGTCATCACAGCGACTCCGCAGGATCAGGCCATTGCCAGCATCTATGAGATCTCCAATAATAAAATCAGGGCCGGAGTAGACTATACGGTGGCGGAGCTCATTACCATGACGGCGGTGCCTTCCTCCAATGCGACGACTGTCATGCTGGCCAACTATCTCTCTGACAATGATCCGGATGCCTTTTTGGACAGGATGAATGCCAAAGCTCAGGAACTGGGCATGACCAATACCCTGTGGTTCAATGCCAGTGGTGCGGCAGCCGTTTCCTTTAAAGGCTACTACAATCCACAGAACTATGACAACTTCGCCAGCAATCAGACGACTGCCCGTGATTTAGGGATTTTGGCTTACAACTTTGTCAAAAATTATCCGGGGATCCTCAATTATACCAATAAAGCCAAGGTCACTGTCAAGGAAGGCACTGCAAATGAAGAAACCTTTGAGACCTATAACTACTCTCTGCCGGGTGCAAAATACGGCATCGAAGGGGTAGACGGTCTGAAAACGGGCTCTAGCCCTAATGGTGCCTTTAACTACATCGCGACAATCAAGCGTGGCAATCAGCGCATGATTGCGGTGATTATGGGGGTCGGTGACTGGTCAGATCAGGACGGCGAGTATTACCGCCATCCTTTCGGCAATGCCTTGATTGAGAAGGCTTATGCGGACTATGAGTACAAGAAGATGCTTCCTAAGGGAGAGCAGGAAATCGATGGACAGAAGTACAAGCTGCCCGAAGATTTCTATGCGACCGTTAAAAAGGGCAGCAAGCCCAAGCTGAAAGTTGAAAATGATGTGCTCCGATCTGAAAATGAGCTGACAACCCTGTCGGACCATGTTTCCGATGGCATGCAGGTGGAAAAGGTCGATCAGTCCATCACCAAGGCCATCCAAGATGTTGCCAGCGGTAAGAATGAGGGCAAGGCCTGGTATACGCTTTTGATCAGCGACAAGCTGCTGATTCTCCTGCCGGTCGGTATTTTGCTTCTGATTCTTTACTTTGAATACCGCAGCCGCAAGAAACGCGAAGCTATGAAGCAGGCGCGCCGCAGACGCATCGACTGGGAAGAGGAATGATAAGAATCAAAGCTAAGGGACTATGTTTCCGGCCTACAGAAAAAGATAAGTTCTGATGAAGAGCTTATCTGAGACTGAAGACAAAGTTATCCAAAGTCTTTCTTTAAGTGAGTGCGGACGGTAGCGACTTCCTTCGGAATTCCATACCTAAGATTTGAGCCTAAAGTCTCAAATCTTCCGAGCGCCTGAAACTAAAGAGTTTCAGGCGCTTTTCTCACAGCGGAAAGACTTGGTTGATCTTTGTTTAAATTATAGCAATGAGCTTTTTCTTAATTCTTACAAAGAATTAAGAAAATTTTTACAAAGAAAATGGAATTTGTCTACGTTCTGAGATAAGTTCTGATGAAGAGCTTATCTTTTTTTCTTGTGTTGAGATTTTTTGCTTCATTTCTTAAGATTATCGTTATTTCGTTTATCTTTTATTCTGTCGTTAACTCGCCTTGCTTAACAGTCCGGGGGAGTGAAAAGGATTCCTACCCTTCCCTGCTTTTCAATTTCTGGGCAGAGGCTGAAAAGTTCTCCTGAATTTTCTCTGCCTAGACTACTGGAGCTGATATGGGTTGAAGAAGTTTTCGAAGAGTCTTTTGTTTTTGCAAAGAAATTCAGAGCTGAATGTTTCCGTTTTAATACGGAAATTCTTGCCATTCAAAAAAGCGTTTTCTTATTCTATAATAATAGTATCAAAAATCAGGAGGACTGTATCTATGTCAACTTTTAAAGACGGATTTCTCTGGGGCGGCGCCGTTGCAGCCCACCAGCTGGAAGGCGGCTGGCAGGAAGGCGGAAAAGGCATCAGCGTGGCAGATGTCATGACAGCGGCCCGCCATGGAGTGCCCCGCGAGATTACTCCCGGCGTCCAGCCCGGCAAGTATTATCCCAACCATGAAGCCATTGATTTTTATCATCGCTACAAGGGTGATATTGCCCTCTTTGCGGAGATGGGCTTTAAGTGCTTCCGGACATCCATTGCCTGGACCCGGATTTTTCCTAAGGGCGATGAGACGGAGCCTAATGAAGCAGGGCTGCAGTTCTATGATGATCTCTTCGATGAATGCCTCAAATACGGCATTGAGCCAGTCATTACCCTGTCCCACTTTGAAATGCCTTATCATCTGGTAACTGACTACGGCGGCTGGAAGAACCGCAAGGTTATTGATTTCTTTGTCCGCTTTGCCCAAGTGGTCTTTGAGCGTTACAAGAATAAGGTCAAATACTGGATGACTTTCAATGAAATCAATAATCAGGCCAATTATCAGGAAGATTTTGCACCTTTCACCAACTCGGGCATTGTCTATCAGGAGGGTGACGACCGCGAGGCTATCATGTATCAGGCAGCTCACTACGAGCTGGTAGCTTCTGCGCGTGCAGTCAGCATCGGGCATCAAATCAATCCGGATTTCCAAATCGGCTGTATGATTGCCATGTGTCCGATTTACCCAGCAACCTGCAATCCTAAGGACGTGCTTATGGCTATGAAAGCCATGCAGAAGCGCTACTACTTCACTGATGTTCACGTTTTTGGCAAGTATCCGGAGCACATTCTCAAATATTGGGAAAGAAAAGGCATCCAGATTGACTTTACTGAGCAGGACCAAGAAGACCTGCTGGCAGGTCCGGTTGACTACATCGGCTTTAGCTACTACATGTCCTTTGCCATCGACTCCCATCGGGGAAATAATCCTTACTTTGACTATGTTGAAACGGAAGATTTAGTGAAAAATAACTATGTCAAGGCTTCAGAATGGGACTGGCAGATTGACCCTGAGGGGCTGCGTTATGCCCTCAACTGGTTCACTGACCATTACCACCTGCCTCTCTTTATCGTGGAAAATGGCTTTGGCGCTATTGACCAAGTGGAAGCAGACGGTATGGTGCATGACGACTATCGGATCGACTATCTGGGCGCCCACATCCGCGAGATGAAAAAAGCTGTGGTCGAAGACGGCGTGGACCTTATGGGCTACACTCCTTGGGGCTGTATTGACTTGGTGTCGGCTGGTACGGGTGAAATGCGCAAGCGTTACGGTTTCATCTATGTGGATAAGGACGATGAGGGTCAGGGCACTTATGAACGCTCAGCGAAGAAGTCCTTTGCTTGGTACAAGGAAGTGATTGCGACAAATGGGGCTTCGGTGGATGAATAGTCTTTGATAATCAAAAGCGAGATTCGTTAAGCCTGAGAAGCTGTTGAAGGTGACGGATAAGGGTATGCGGTTCCCGATTTTCGTTAAGCCCGGAGACTGTTGGGGCGAATAGCCGCTATCATTTGAGAAAAAAGCTTTAGCAATGAGAATGGTTTTCCGTTTCAATCCGGAAAAAGACAAGATGGCCTTTGGTAACGTTTTCATTTATAATAAAAGTGTCAATTTATTTTATAAGGAGAAAAATCTTATGGCAAAAGCATTAATTATCTGTGCAGCAGGAATGTCATCTTCTCTTATGGCTAAGAAAACCACAGAATTCCTGAAGAATAAAGGGGAAGATATCGAAGTAGATGCCATCAGCGCAACGGAAGGCGGCAAGGCTATTGCAGCAGCAGACTTTGATCTGTATCTCATCAGCCCGCAGACCAAGATGTACTATAAACAGTTTGAAGAAGCAGCAGCAAAGGTTGGCAAGCCAATCGCGCAAATCCCTCCGCAGGCTTATATTCCGATTCCGATGGGGATTGAAAAAATGGCCAGCTTGATCAAGGAGAACATTGGATAGTATAATAGGGTGGTTATTTTATGGACCAAAGGAGGAAGAGGAGTGCTGCATCAAAAAGAAAAGCAGATTCTCCAGTATTTGCTGGACAATCCGGACCAATTCATCACCAGCATGGAATTGGCTGCACATCTATCCTGTTCAGACAGAACCATCAGAAACTACCTTAAAAATTTAATGGAGGCAGACCCTGAGCAGACCGGCTGGGCTATTACAGCAAAGCAGGGCTATGGCTATCAGCTGACCATCAGCGATAAAGAAGTGTACCAGGACTTTCTCAAAGCGGAAGTATTGCTGGAAGCGGCACCGACCAGTTTTGAAGGTAGGGAGGACCGCTATAATTACATCTTGAATAAACTTCTCTTTGAGCAGCAGGAAATCTTTTTTGACGATTTGGTGGGCGAGCTGTATGTCAGCCGCTCTACCCTGTCTTCTGATTTTAAGAAAATCAGGCAGGATTTGGCCAAATATGATTTGCTGATTGAAAGCAAGGCCAAGCGCGGGGTCTATGTCAAGGGCAGCGAGCGCAATATCCGCCGCTTTATCATGGACTATTTTTTCCGCGACAATTTCTTTCAGGTTTTGCAGCATTATATCAATATTGAGCTTCCCGGCCGGCCAATCGGTCTGGAGGAACTGACGATTATCGTTCTGGATGAGTGCCGTGAGGGACAGCTGCGCCTGTCGGACTTTGCGATTCAGAATTTGGTCATCCACATCGCTCTTTCTCTCAAGAGGATTGGCGAAGGGTTTCACATCAATCGGCTGGACAGCTGGAATTGCTCAGGCTGTGTTCGGGAAAGACAGATTGCTCAGAAGATTTTAGAGCGGGTCCACTTAGCGACTGGAATGGTCTTTCCTGCAGAAGAAGTGGACTATATCACCCTGCATCTGATTTCCAAGGCCAGTCTGCAGCAGGTCAGCAGTCAGGAAGAAAGTGATGTGGCAGAGCAGCTGCGCTCTCAGCTGACAGCTGCCTTGGAGGAGCAGGAGAGATTCGGCGGTCAGCCCTTTGCCAGTGATTTTCAGCTGGTGGAAGGGCTGCTGGCCCACCTCTCGACCCTGCTGATCCGTCTGAAAAATCATGTCAAAATGACCAATCCGCTCTTGGCGGACATTCGGGAGCATGATGCCGGAGTATTAGAAATGACCAGAGCAATTCTGACAGCTATGCCTCTCTTTTCCAAGCAGGAAGGCTTGTCCGAGGATGAAATTGCCTATGTAGCTCTGCATTTTATGGCGGCTCTGGAGCGGCTCAGAGAGAAGCAGAAGTTTAATATTTTGATCATCTGCGCGACCGGTTACGGTTCGGCCCAGATGCTGCGCAATCGGATAGCTAATGAGCTGGGCAATCTGGTCCATATCGTTGATGTCATCGGCTATTATGAGCTGAATGATGAGCGGCTGCAGCATATTGATTTCATTATTTCTTCTATCGACCTGTCCAATCTGCTGTTCAGTCTGCCGGTCTTTACCGTCAGTATTTTCCTCAAGGCTGATGAAGTCAGGGACATCAAGCATAAGATTGCTTGTTTAAAGCCAATCAGCGGCTGTGAAATAGACCGGCAGCCGCCTCAATCGTCTGCGGAGCTGGAAAAGCTGTTTGATGATTATTTTTCAGAAGCTTGCTTTGCAGTCTATGAGCAGACGGATAAGGAAGCCGTCTTGACAGACTTGCTGGGCAGAATGGCAGTTGGAGAGGGGCCGGATTTTCCGGGTCGGATCTGCAGCCTGATGGAGCAGCGCGAGCGCATGAGCTCTATCATCTTTTCTGACAGCATAGCAGTGCCTCATCCTATACAGGCCTGTGCGAAAAGACATCGAATCGCTGCAGCCTTGATTCCTTCCGGTCTCGCTTGGTCGCAGAACCATCCGCATATTCGTCTGGTTTTTCTGGTGTCGCCGTCTATTTACGGCAATAACGGCATGGCCCAGCTGACAGCAAAAATTGTAGATCTGCTGGAGCAGCCAGATTTAGAGGATCAGATTGTAAACTGCAAAAATTTTGCAGCTTTCAAAGAACTATTTTTAAGCATTTAGAAAAAAGCCGGCTCAAGCAAGAAAGGCTTTGCTGTCGGGCGGTTTCAGACTCTTCGAGCATCTCCGCCTCCCGCCTTCAAGAGCCAGAGCCTGGAAATATGAAGGCGAGGGGAGTTCAGGGGAGCTTTTCAGCTTCATCCTGATTTTCTTTCAGTATCAAAACTCGAAAGCGGGCTGGAAAGCTGTAGTTGGAGAGGGTCTGACCCACCGCCCTTCAACGGAAAAGAAAGGAAACAGTGCCTATGAATCAAGAAGAACTGCAGGTTGCTGCGTTTGAGATTATTCTCCACAGCGGAACTGCCCGAACGATTGTTCACGAAGCCTTTGCAGACATGCGCCAAGGGCTTTATGAGGAAGCGGCTGATAAGCTGGAGGCCTCCAATGCCTCCCTGCTGGAAGCCCACCATGCCCAAACCAAGCTCCTGCAGGATTATGCCGGCGGAGCTGAAATCAAAATCGAAATCATCATGGTGCATGCTCAGGACCACCTTATGACAACCATGACCCTGCGTGAGGTGGCATTGGAAATGCTCAGCCTTTATCGCAAGGTGGACCAATCAGAAAGCTAGGAGAAGGAAGATGACAGATAAGGAAAAACGGGAACTGGAAGCTAGAAGAAAAGAAGCGGCCATAAAAAACATGTATTATACACGCTATTTTTCGGTCCGTTATGCGACTGCTTTCTTCTTCTTTGCCAATCTTTACTGGCTGCTCATGCTCTATCTGTCAGAGGCCGGACTGATCTTGCTCCTGCCCCTGTCACAGGCTGCCGCAGCTGCGGTGGCCATGTGGGAGCAGTCTCGGATGTTTACGACTGAGCAGAGAGAAGCTAGATTTACCAGATATTTTTATTATCTGTCTTTGGCTGTCAATCTGCTCCTGCTCTTCTTGCTTCTTTTGGGACAGTATCACGGGTTCTACCCTTTCTTTTCTGTCAGTTCCACCACCGTTCTGTTTCTAACGGTGCTTCTTGCGGCAGGCCTGCTCCTGTCCTTTCTGATGCTGACTAAATTACACCGCATTGCCCACAAGACTGATCAGCAGTATCAGCGCATTCAGCGCTATCTTGCCAACCTTTAATCATGAAGCAAACTCATATATTCAAGAGGAGGATACATAATGAATAAAGTATTTGAGTTCCTAGAAAAATATCTCATGGACCCCATGGGAAAAGTTTCGACCTGGCGGCCGGTTCGGGCCATTGTCGCTGCCGGCATGGCCAGCATTCCCTTCACTATTGTCGGCTCAGCCTTCTTGGTTCTCAGCGTTATTCCGCAGGCCTTTAAGCTGGATTTTATCATTGACTTGTGGGCTGGCTCTTTTGACAAGATTCAGGCCCTGTATCTGCTGGCTTATAAGTGTACAATGGGCATTCTTTCCCTCTATTTTGCGGTCGTCATCGGCTATGAATACACTAAAATTTACGCAGAAGAAGAAGGGCTGAATCTAAACCCTCTAAACGGCGGCCTGCTGTCAGTTTTTGCCTTCTTCCTGACCATTCCCGAGCTTGAGCTGGCCAAAGGTGCGATCAGCGCCGTCAGCAATGAGACCACTGTTACTGGCTGGAAAATCGGCAATGACAGTCTGGACCGCCTTTCCACCTCTGGTATGTTTACAGCCATTCTCATGTCTATTTTGGCTGTCCAGCTGTACCGTCTCTGTGTCAAGAAAAGCTGGATTATTAAGATGCCTGAAGCTGTTCCGGAAGGGGTATCTCGCTCATTCACTGCCTTGATCCCAGGCTTTGTCATCGCCTTTGTGGTCTTGCTGATTAATGGAGTCTTCATTCTCTTTGGAACCGATATTTATAAGGTTATTGCGATTCCATTTGCCTTTGTAACCCATATCACCAATACTTGGCTGGGAATCGTTGTGATTTACCTGCTGGTCCATGCGCTCTGGATTGTCGGAATCCACGGTGCCAATATCGTTATGGGCTTGGTCAATCCGATTCTGCTAGCCAACATGGCAGCCAATAAAAACGGACAGTTTATTGCCTTTGCCGGCGAGTTTACCAATTCATATGTCACCATTGGCGGATCTGGTGCGACCTTGCTGCTCTGCTTCTATATTGCTTACCGTGCCAAGTCAGAACAGCTGCGCATGCTAGGCAAGGCCTCTATGGGACCGGCTGTCTTCAATATCAATGAACCGCTGATTTTTGGTCTGCCGATTGTTTATAATCCTGCTTTAACCATTCCATTTATTCTGGCGCCTGTCGTTTCGGCTTCTGTTGGTTACTGGTCGGTTCAGCTTGGCTTTGCCGGCAAGGCTATTGCGCAGACTCCGTGGCCGACACCTGTTGGCTTAGGTGCCTATGTGGGGGCTTCCGGTGCGGGTGCCTTTGGGGCCCTGCTGACTTCCTTAGTCTGTGCCCTTGCAGCCTTTCTAATCTGGTATCCCTTTATCAGAATGTATGATTCCAAACTCTACAAAGAAGAAATGCAGCTAGCAGAAGAAACAACAATCAGCTGATTATTCCTCTGAAGTCCGGATTTATAAAAAGAGAAATTTCTGCGGAAGTTTCTCTTTTTTTGCTACTAAATTACGAATAGATAAGTAAAAGAGAAAACGAGGACAGGGAGGAAAGGATTATGCTGCTTGCGAGAAATGAGAGAGCGCGTTTAGTCAACGCGCTGGAAGAGACGCCAAAGAAGTCTGAGAACTTGTCTTGTCCGGCTTGCGCTGGGGCTGTCCGTTTTAAAAAGGGAAAAATCATGCGGCCGCATTTTGCTCACGTTTCCCTCCGGCAGTGCCAATTTTACAGCGAAAATGAGAGCGCTGAGCACCTGAATCTCAAGGCTGCGCTTTTTCGCTGGGGAGCTGAAAGTCAGAAAATGCAGGTAGAGGCCTTTCTGCCTCAGCTGCAGCAGATGGCGGACCTGCTGGTGAATGATCAGCTGGCGCTGGAAGTCCAGTGCAGCCCTCTCAGCATGGAGCGACTGCAGGAGCGGACGATTTCCTACCGCCAGCATGGTTATCAGGTTCTCTGGCTTTTGGGCCAAAAGCTCTGGCTCAGGGATTCTCTGACTCAGCTGCAGAAAAATCTTCTCTGCTTCAGCCAAAATATGGGCTTTCATCTTTGGGAATTAGATGAAAAGGAGCGGCTGCTGCGGCTGAAATACCTAATCCATGAAGACTTGCATGGCAAGGTGCAGCACAAGACCAGAAACTTTCCTTTTGGTCAAGACCGACTGTTGGATATTCTGCGCCTGCCTTTTCAAAAGCAGGAGATGACGAGCTTTGTGGCCCAGCCGGATCCGCATATCTGCACCTATATTCGCCGTCAGCTCTATTACCAGCAGCCCAGATGGATGCGGCTGCAGGCTCAGCTCTATCAGGCTGGTGATAATCTCCTGACCAAGTCTGCGGAGGATTTCTACCCGCAGGTTCGGCCGGTTCAGGCCTCTTCCTTCTGCCAAATCACTGCAGATCTGACGAGCTACTATCAACAGTTTGAGGACTATTATGCCAATCAGCAGACCAAAACTCTGCAAATTCTCTATCCGCCGGCTTTTTATGAGATGACAAGAGAAAATTGCTAAGTATCGTTAGTTTCCCTTTGACGAATCCATAAACTTTTAGCTATCCTTTCAGTTTTAGAATATTTGAGAATCCTGTATAATATAATAAAGTAATAAGTTAGATATTCAAAAATTCTAAATCTTGCTAATTCAGCTAGCTTTAGAAAATATGAGAAGCGAAAGGAGACATCATGAAGAAAATTTTTGTCATCTTTCTGACTATCATCACGCTCGGTTCAGGCATGTTGTTAGGAGGGTGCAGTATGGTAAACAGTCGGTCAGAAAGAGAAGAAATGATTCGGATTGCGGACAGTAAAAAGATGAAGAAAGCTTTGGAAAATTTTCTCAAAGGTTTAGATTCTAAAGCTTTGACACCAGAAGGAAAGATTAAATCCTATGAAATTCAAAAGGATAAGTTAAAGTATAATCCAATGGGAGGATTGATAATTAAGATTATCATTAACGAAGATGAAAAATTGAACATAAGTATGACTGTGCAGGAGGAAGAGTCAGGTAATTATAGGGTTGCTAGTTATTTTATATCAGAAGACATAAATAAAATAGTTGAGTAGGTGTGAGTATGGAAGATTATATAAATCCGATTGATGGTACGAAGTATACTGATAGACAGCATGTTGATATTTCATTGTTTGAATATGATGAAAATATACATTTTGGGGGAGCTGGAATAGTTGAAAGTGTTGGTTATATCGGCACCGTCTCTCAAATTTACGACAATGTAAATTTCCATGAGGAACAAGTGTTTGTCTTTACCAACAACGGTCAAGGGCCTAAACAATCACCCGTTCCCTACTCGGCTTCGGATGCTAATCGTGCTCAGGTGCATGCGTACAGCGTGCAAGCTGTATAATAGCACTTTCAAAAAAGATAAAAGATAGTATAATAGTATAAATGCGGTTGCGGTTCAGATTTCCCGTTTTCGTTAAGGCGATAGCTTTAACAAAGATGAGAAGTGAAAGGAGCTATCATGAAGAAAATTTTTGTCATTTTTCTGACTATCATCACGCTCAGTTCAGCCATGTTTTTAGGAGGTTGTAGTATGCCAAGCAGTCGGTCGGAAAAAGAAGAAATGATTCGGATTGCGGAAAGCCAGAAATCTAAAAAGTTAATTGAGGAAATGCTAAGGAAGAAAGATCCTGAAGCATTGACAGAAAGAGGGTTAATAAAAAAATATACAATAAATGAAAAAAATCTTAAATATAATCCAATGGGTGGCTTAATAGTTGAGCTTATAATAAACGATGACCCGGAATTAACAATTACCACAACATTGATGGAAGAGTCTGATGGGAAGCTAGAACATGCAGGATACGTGATTTCTGGTGAGCTTGCAAAGAAGTTGAGGGGAGAATGACATGACATATGATAAATCATTTAGTGATAAACAGAAGGTGAAAATTGCTTTGCAAGAATATGAGATAAAAAATGTTAATCAAGAGGTTGAACTAAGTGACGAAACGTACATCGGCACCGTCTCCCAAATTTATGATAATGTACATGGCAATGAAGAGCAGGTCTATGCGCTAACTAATAAAGAAAACGGCTTAACAGAAACTGAAATCAAAGACTCTAATGGGAGTTTGCGTGCGGCTGTCCCCTACTCAGCTTCGGATGCTGAGCGTGCTCAGGTGCATGCGTACAGCGCGCAAGCTGTATAATAGCACTTTCAAAAAAAGATAAAAGATAGTATAATAGTATAAATGCGGTTGCAGTTCAGATTTCCCGTTTTCGTTAAGGCATCAGCTTTAGCAAAGATGAGAAACGAAAGGAGCTGTCATGAAGAAAATTTTTGTCATCTTTCTGAGTATCATTACGCTCAGTTCAGGCATGATTTTAGGAGGTTGTAGTATGATAAACAGTCGTTCAGAACAAGAAGAAATGATTCAGATTGTGGAGAGTAAAAAGATGAAGAATATAATTGAGGAAGGGCTGAAAAAGATAGATCCTCAAGCTTTAACACCTGAAGGGAAAATTAAAAGTTATGAAATTGATAAGAAGTCACTGGCTCAGAACCCAATGGGAGGATTAATGTTCGATTTAATCATTAATGGTGACGAAGAATTAACACTAGGTTATGTCATTACAGAGGACGAAAATGGGAAATTTCACAGAGATGGGACTGTATGGTCACCGAAGCTTACTGAACTAATGGACGGAGAAAATGAGCATGGCACAAAATAAAGATTTTACAGATAAAGAGAATGTTGATGTGGCGATGCTGGAATATAAGGATGGGATTAAAGTTGGGTCTGGACTAACAATAAATGATGATAAAACATACATTGGCACAGTCTCCCAAATTTACGACAATGTAAATGGCCATGAAGAGCAGGTCTATGTGCTAACTAATAAAGAAAGTGGCTTAACAGAAGCTGAAATCAAAGACTCTAATGGGAGTTTGCGTGGTGCTGTTCCCTACTCCGCTTCGGATGCTGAGCGTGCTCAGGTGCAGGATGTGACAGTCATGATGCAGGGCTCTCAGACCAAGACGGACACTCCTAAGTTGCTTCACGACACTGTTACGGATTGGCTGCCTACAGACTTTGTGACAGCGTCTCACCGTCTGGGACCTGCAGGTGCAGTAGAATATGCTACTCCTTTTGTTTATCGTCATTCAAAAAGTATTATCACTCAAAAAAGCCGAGAAATACTAGATAAGGCGGATCGGGATGTTAGTAATAACATAGGAAATGCAGTAGGAATCTTTAATAAAGATGCTGGTCAAGCTGTGAAGCAGAGCCTTAATTCTTTCAATAAAAATCCCTTTAATGAGCTGAGGAAGTATATCCTGTCAAATAGTGCAGGTGTCTTTGGCGGAGCTTTAACGACAGGAATCACCTCAACGCCGATTATGTTTGCTGCTGGCGGTCTTAAAGTGACCCAAAAGTTTCCGCCGGCTCAGTTTAAGGATGCGGCCAAGCATCTTAAGGAAACGATTCACAAATATCCCAATGCCAAGATTGATCTTTACGGACACTCTTTAGGCTCTATGGATATCCAGTATGCTTTGTCCAATCTGACGGAGGAGGAGATGCGTCATATCGAAACGGTCCATATCTACAATGGTCCCAATATCTATCCTCTCTTAACCAAGGAACAGCAGGCACGACTGGATAGTGCTAAGTATAAGATTTTTAATCATATTGACCATAAGGACATCGTCAGCCTCGGATATGACTTATCTGGCAGTGAAAACGCTGCCGGTATTGTACGCCATATTGCGACTGTCGAAAAAGAGATCGGCGATCAGCATATGATGGAGGGCTACCTTTACGATAAACATAAAAACTTTGTGCTCATGGATGGAACAGGGAAGATTACTCTCAAGGATACCATTGAAGCGGACATGATTCCTTATCGTACCATCAAGAAGCAGCTGAGCCAATCTAACGGAGGCCTTAGCGGCAAAGAAAAGATTTATCTGGACAGCCTTCAGGCCGAGATTACAGCCCAAAGCTTAGTAAATGCGACGAAGCTGGGCTGTGAGACTTTGCAGCAGGCTAGAAATAAGGTCGTTGAGGAAGCCGAAAAGCTGGCAGAGCAGCTGCGGCAAGTTCCCTGGGGGTTCAGCCTTAGTCCGGATGAGGTAGCTGCAGCCTATCAGGCTGGAGGAGCAGATCAGGATTCGCTCGTCACCTCTCTGCAGGAGCATTTTGACAATCGCTTGGCCAAGGCTAAAGCACTTCATGAAACCTTTTCTGACCTGAAAGGTCAGATTCAAGCCGGTATTCAGCAGCTGACGGCTGCAGACCAAGAATTAGCGGGAGATTTTGCACAATGGAGCCAGCTCAGATAACTAGACAGGCCATAGCCAAGAAGGAAAAAGAAATAGATACTCTCTCTGCAGAGCTTCAGCGGGAACGCCTGAAGATTGATGAAAAAAGAGATAGCATACAGTCCAAGAAAAAAGCATTTACCGAAATGCTTCAGGAAGAGTATGAAATGGCAGCGAATATTTTGCGCCATCAGGAACAAGATAGCAGTACAGAATGGCAGTCTCTCAATCAGTACATCGAGTCTTATGCTATTGAAGCGGACGAAGCCAGCAGTGAAGAGCTAAAGAAATTGGATCGTGAAGATGAAGAACTCTTAGAAGAATTTTTCAAAAAAAGACGGCATTTAGAATGGGAAATTGAGGATGACTGCCGCCGTCTCCGCGAGTCTGAATCATAAGGCTTCTGCTGCATTAAAACTAGCTTGCTGCTCTATCTGAAGCAGGGCTTTGAATCATACAAGAATGCGAGGAAATAGAGATGTTTATAACGCAATCAGCTATACCGCCGGTGAAAGAGTACTTTTCATCGTCCAAGACCGCCGATCTGACAGAAATCAAAAAAACGATAGAGCGGCAGATTATTACCAATATTTTGGCCCCCATCCTGCTGTCTCAAAAGAGTGATCTGCAAAGTCAGTATGATACACTTTTTACGGATATCGCCAAAACGATTGAGGAAAGCGTGCAGACAGCTGCGGACCAGCTAGACAGCTCTATCAAGGGACAGTTTTCTAAGAAAGTAGTAGCTGCTCTAAAAGAAAACAGTCAAAAATATGAAGCAATCTAACAGGTCTGTTCAGAAAGCGGGCTCCTTTCTTTGACTGATTGCAAAGCTTGGGAGAGCAATAGTCAAAGGACGAGCATTCATATCAGGCGGGAAACTGCCCATCAGGTCAGGAGAAATTATTCTCCCCCTGCAGGGACTCTTTGTATTGCTATGCCAAGAGCGGCTTGCTTATGCTTCATGAAAATCCCATTTTGACAGGGCAAGGGTTTGCAGGCAGAACTGGTGTTCAGCAAAGTGCTTTCACACAGTCAAAAGAACACAGCAAAAAGCCGGTTTTCAAAGAGTATGATGCGCCGGCCGCCTAATGCGAACTGACTCAAGGCGAAGTTTCTGAACCAGTCTCCTATAAGACAGCAATCCTTCTTGGTCGCTGCGGTGTCTTTCACCGGCTTGGACGGGGAGCTTTTTTGTTTTGTCTGATTTTTTTGATGGGATTGCAGGTTCTTTTAGGGCTTCTTCCTTATAAAAGCTCCTTCTTTGTGGTAAAATAGAAAGCACGGAGGAATTTTTATGGCAAAACAACGAAATGAAATTGAAGAAAAATACCAGTGGGATTTGAGCACGATTTTCCCAACAGATGAGGCCTTTGAAGCAGAATTGGCTCAGGTTTCTGAGGAACTGAAAAAAGCAGAAAATCTGGCGGGCCACCTCTTGGACTCAGCAGACAGCTTGCTGACTGCAACTGAAATCCAGCTGGACCTTATGCGCCGCATTGAGAAGCTCTATTCCTATGCCCATATGAAGAATGATCAGGATACACGGGTCGCCAAGTACCAAGAATACCAAGCCAAGGGCATGACCGTTTACAGCGAGTTTGGTCAGGCCTTTGCTTTCTATGAACCGGAATTTATGGCCATCACGGAGGAGCAGTATCAGGCTTTCTTGGCTGAAAAGCCCGAGCTGACAGCCTATCAGCACTTTTTTGACAAGCTCCTGCAGAGAAAAGAGCATATCCTGACCCAGCGTGAGGAGGAGCTGCTGGCCGGCGCCGGCGAAATCTTTGGAGCGGCAGGCGAGACCTTTGCGATTTTGGACAATGCTGATATCGTCTTTCCGACGGTCCACGATGAGGAAGGCAAGGAAGTCCAGCTGACCCATGGCAACTATATCTCTCTGGTCGAGTCTAAGAACCGTGCTGTGCGCAAGGAAGCTTATGAAGCGCTCTACAGCATTTACGAGCAGTATCAGCATACTTATGCCAAGACCCTGCAGACCAATGTCAAGGTGCACAACTACAATGCCAAGGTCCGCAAGTTCTCCTCTGCCCGTGAGGCGGCTCTGTCCGCCAACTTTATCCCGGAAAGTGTCTATGACAGCTTGGTATCTGCGGTCAATAAGCACCTGCCTCTCCTGCAGCGCTATATTGCCCTGCGGGCTAAGATTTTAGGGATTGATGACCTAAAGATGTACGACCTCTACACCCCCCTGTCACAGGCTGATTACAAATTCAGCTATGAGGAAGCTTTAGCTAAGTCGGAGGAAGTTCTGGCTATTTTAGGTGAAGATTATCTCAGCCGTGTCAAGCGCGCCTTTTCAGAGCGCTGGATTGACGTTCATGAAAACCAAGGCAAGCGCTCAGGGGCTTACTCAGGAGGTTCTTACGACACCAATGCCTTCATGCTGCTCAACTGGCAGGACACGCTGGACAATCTCTTTACCCTGGTGCATGAGACCGGCCACAGTATGCACTCCAGCTATACCCGTGAGACCCAGCCTTATGTCTATGGTGATTACTCTATCTTCCTAGCAGAGATTGCTTCAACGACCAACGAAAATATTCTGACAGAAAAGCTCTTGGAAGAAGTCGAAGACGACGCGACCCGCTTTGCCATTCTCAATCACTTCCTAGACGGCTTCCGCGGCACGGTCTTCCGTCAGACCCAGTTTGCGGAGTTTGAGCATGCGATTCACAAGGCTGACCAGGAAGGGCAGGTCCTGACCAGCGAGTTTCTCAATGACCTTTATGCTGACCTCAATGAGAAATACTACGGCCTGAAAAAAGAGGACAATCCGCAGATTCAGTACGAGTGGGCCCGGATTCCGCATTTCTACTATGACTACTATGTTTTTCAGTATTCGACAGGATTTTCCGCAGCCTCGGCCTTGGCGGAGAAGATTGTTCACGGAAGCCAGGAAGACAGGGACAGGTATCTGGACTATCTGAAAGCCGGTAATTCTGACTATCCGCTCAATGTCATCAAAAAAGCAGGTGTGGATATGGAAAAAGAAGACTATCTCAATGATGCCTTTGCTGTCTTTGAGCGCCGGCTGGATGAATTTGAAGCTCTGGTAGAAAAGTTGGGACTGCTATAAGATGGTTGAGACTTACAAACAAAACTCCAATCCCAATATGCGCCGTCCAGTGGTCAAGCAGGAAATCGTTGACTTTATGCGGCAGCATCTCCAGCCGGTTACTGGCGGACTCAAAGCGTTAGAAGAGTTTGCCCATCGGGAAAATATTCCGATTATCCCCCGGGAAACGGCAGCTTATTTCCGTCTCCTGCTGGAAACCCTGCAGCCGGAGAGGATTTTAGAAATCGGAACGGCTATCGGATTTTCGGCGCTTCTAATGGCAGATGCTGCCCCGGCTGCTCAGATTACCACCATTGACCGCAATCCGGAAATGATTGCGCTGGCTAAGGAAAATTTTGCCAGATATGACGGCCGCCGGCAGATTGAGCTTTTGGAGGGGGAGGCAGTCGATCTGCTGCAGACCCTGAGGGGCTCTTATGACTTGGCCTTTATGGACTCAGCCAAATCCAAGTATGTGGTCTTTCTGCCCCAAGTCCTGAAACGGCTGAATCCAGGCGGTCTCATTCTCATCGATGATGTTTTCCAAGGCGGGGATATAGCCAAGCCCGCAGAGGAAATCCGCCGCGGCCAGCGGGCCATTTACCGGGGACTGCACAGTCTGTTTGAAGCGACTCTGGATCAGCCTGGTCTGACAGCCAGTCTGCTGCCCTTAGGTGACGGACTGCTCATGGTTCGGAAGCAGTGACCCATCTGTTTTTTTCCTACAGCAGTCATATTTTTAGCAAAATTTAAGATATGAAATTCAATTTGTGTTACAATAGAAAAAGTGAATTTATTTAAGATAAAGGAGTAGAAAATCAAATGAAGAAAAAAATTTTTACAGGAGCAGTGACCCTCTTGTCCCTTGCTGTTTTAGCAGCGTGTTCCAACTCAGACGGCAAAGATATTGTGACCATGAAAGGCAATACCATTACCGTTAATGAATTTTACGACGAAGTAAAAAACAACAGCGCTGCCCAGCAGGTGCTGCTGCAGATGACTATCAAGGATGTTTTTGGCGAAAAATACGGCAAGAATGTCACGGATAAGGAAGTGAACGAAGCTTTTGACCAAATGAAAGCTGCCTACGGAACCTCCTTTGCTCAGATTTTGGCCCAAAACGGCATGACAGAGGACACCTACAAGGACCAAATCCGGACCAACAAGCTGGTAGAATATGCTGTCAAAAAAGCAGCTGAAAAAGAGCTGACGGATGAAAATTACAAAACTGCCTATGAAAACTACACACCGGAAGTAACAGCGCAAATCATCAAGCTGGACAGCGAAGACAAGGCCAAGGAAGTCTTGGAGCAGGTCAAAGCTGACGGCGCAGACTTCAGCCAAATCGCTAAGGACAACTCAACGGATACGGCAACCAAGGAAAAAGGCGGCGAAGTGAAGTTTGATTCTGCTTCAACCGATGTTCCGGATGCGGTGAAAAAAGCAGCCTTTGCCCTGTCAGAAAACGGTATTTCAGATGTTGTGACCGTGCAGGATGCGCAAACCTACACGACCAGCTTCTATATCGTCAAGCTGACCAAGAAGACAGAAAAAGCAGCTGACTGGAAAGAATACAAGGACAAGCTCAAGGATATCATCGTTGCGCAAAAAGAAAATGATGCCAGCTTTATCCGTACGGTCGTTGCCGCTGAGCTGAAAGATGCCAACATCAAAGTCAAAGATGCTGCATTCCAAAATGTCTTTGCACAGTATATCGAAACAACAGATGCATCCTCAACCTCAGCTTCCTCCAGTGCGGCCAGCAGCTCATCCAGCTCTGAGTCTAGTTCAGCAGCGGAAAGCAGCAGTTCAGAAGAAAGTTCTTCTTCAGCTGCAGAATAAGTTGACGAAACGCCCTTCAGCAAGTATAATAGGATTAGTGAGAAATGATGTTCAACCCTCTTAGCCCAGAGAATTGGCGGTGCTGCAAGCCATGTAAGAGTGAAGGTCATGCTGCTCATGTCAAACAACTGCATAGCAAATGAGAATGACAAGTTCATTGAATGAAGGTGGTACCGCGGTTTTTCGCCCTTCAGTCAAGGAGCTTGTCTTTTGATTTCACTAGCTGCATGCCAGCAGAATCATATTTCAAGGAGGCAGTAACATGAAAACCTATCTGGTCAAACAGAAATTCCGCTTGGGCGGAGAACGTTTTGATATTAAAGATGATCGCGGCAATGTGGAGTATCAGGTCGAGGGCTCTTTCTTTCAGATTCCCAAGACCTTTACGATATACGACAGTCAGGGACGGACGGTCAGTCGGATTACCAAGCCTGTCCTGACCCTGCTGCCCCACTTTGAAATCCAGCTGGCCAACGGCTCCAGCTTTTACATCCGCAAAAAATGGACCTTTTGGCGGGACAAGTACCAGTTTGACAATCTCGGTCTGCGGGTGGAAGGCAATATCTGGGATTTGGATTTCCGGCTGCTGGATGACCGCGGCCAGACCGTGGCAGAGATTTCCAAAGAACTCTTTCATCTCACCTCGACCTACCAAGTAGCTGTCTATGATGACCAGTATGCCGATCTGGTCATTTCCCTCTGCGTAGCCATTGATTACGTCGAGATGCTGGAATCTTCCTCATCGTAAACAAACAAAATTATAGGAGAATAAAAAACAATGAAACAAATGTCAAGTGCACAGATTCGTCAGATGTGGCTGGATTTTTGGGCAAGCAAAGGCCATGCTGTTGAGCCCTCTGTCAGTCTGGTACCGGTCAATGATCCGACCCTGCTCTGGATTAACTCCGGAGTTGCCACGCTCAAAAAATACTTTGACGGAACCATCATCCCGGAAAATCCGCGGATTACCAATGCACAGAAGGCCATCCGAACCAACGACATCGAGAACGTCGGAAAGACAGCCCGCCACCACACTATGTTTGAAATGCTGGGCAACTTCTCTATCGGTGATTATTTCCGTGATGAGGCCATCGAGTGGGCCTATGAGCTCCTGACCAGTCCGGACTGGTTTGACTTTCCCAAGGACAAGCTCTACATGACCTACTATCCGGATGACAAGGATTCTTACAACCGCTGGATTGCTGTGGGAGTAGAGCCAAGCCATCTGATTCCCATTGAGGATAATTTCTGGGAAATCGGCGCGGGTCCATCCGGTCCGGATACGGAGATTTTCTTTGACCGGGGCGAAAGCTTTGATCCGGAAAATATCGGTGTCCGCCTGCTGGCTGAAGACATCGAAAATGACCGCTACATTGAGATTTGGAACATTGTGCTGTCCCAGTTTAACGCTGACCCAGCGCTGCCAAGGAGCGAGTACAAGGAGCTGCCTCACAAAAATATTGATACGGGCGCAGGTCTGGAGCGGCTGGTGGCGGTTATCCAAGGGGCTAAGACCAACTTTGAAACCGACCTCTTTATGCCCATTATCCGTGAGGTGGAAAAGCTGTCCGGCAAGGTCTACGACCAGGACGGCGACAACATGAGCTTCAAGGTCATTGCCGACCATATCCGCTCGCTGTCCTTTGCTATCGGAGACGGAGCGCTGCCGGGCAATGAAGGCCGGGGCTATGTCCTGCGCCGTTTGCTGCGCCGGGCCTCTATGCACGGTCAAAAGCTGGGTATCAATGAGCCCTTCCTCTACAAGCTGGTGCCGACAGTCGGCAGGATTATGGAAAGCTACTATCCAGAAGTAGTCGAAAAAGAAGCTTTTATTGAAAAAATTATCAAGAGCGAGGAGGAATCCTTTGCCCGGACCCTGCATTCTGGTCAGCACTTTGCCCAAGGCATCGTGGACGACCTCAAGGCCAAGGGCCAGTCTGTCATCGCAGGCCAAGATGTCTTCAAGCTCTATGACACCTATGGTTTCCCGCTGGAATTGACCGAGGAAATTGCCGAAGAAGCCGGTATGACCGTGGACCGTGATGGTTTTGAAGCGGCGATGAAGGAGCAGCAGGAGCGGGCGCGTGCTTCTGTCGTCAAGGGCGGCTCTATGGGCATGCAGAATGAAACCCTGCAGGCCATTACTGTTCAGAGTGTCTTTAACTATGAAAAAGAAGAGCTGGAAGCGGAGCTGGTGGCTATTGTAGCAAATGACGCCACAGTCGAGTCTGTAGAAGCAGGCTCAGCAGCCCTCATCTTTGCCCAAACACCCTTCTATGCGGAAATGGGCGGACAGGTAGCCGACCATGGACAGATCTTTGATCAGGCCGGCAGCTTAGTCGCGACCGTGACCGATGTCCAAAAGGCGCCCAACGGTCAGGCCCTTCACACCGTGGAAGTTTTGGCGCCGCTGGCTCTGGGTCAAAGCTATAAGCTGGAAATTGACCGCAGCCGCCGCCATCGGGTCATGAAAAACCACACGGCCACTCACCTGCTTCATGCAGCCCTGCACAATGTTCTGGGCAAGCATGCCACTCAGGCTGGCTCCCTCAATGAAGTGGACTTCCTCCGCTTTGACTTCACCCATTTCCAAGCGGTGACAGCAGAAGAACTGCGGGCCATCGAACAGCAGGTCAATGAAAAGATTTGGGAAGCCATCGCTATCGAAACGGTGGAGACCGACATTGACACCGCCAAGGAAATGGGAGCCATGGCTCTCTTTGGTGAGAAGTACGGCAAGGAAGTCCGGGTTGTCACCATCGGCGACTATTCTGTCGAGCTCTGCGGGGGGACCCATGTCGGCAATACTTCTGAAATCGGTATTTTCAAGATTGTCAAGGAAGAGGGTATCGGCTCCGGTACCCGACGAATTCTGGCCGTGACCAGCAAGGAAGCCTTTGAAGCCTATCGCGAAGAGGAAGAAGCGCTCAAGGCGATTGCTGCGACCCTCAAAGCACCGCAAATCAAGGAAGTGCCCCACAAGGTTGCAGGTCTGCAGGAGCAGCTCCGCCAGCTCCAAAAGGAAAATGCGGAACTCAAGGAAAAGGCAGCCGCTGCAGCTTCTGGTGAAATCTTCCAGAATGTTCAGGAAGCAAACGGCCGCAGCTTCATCGCCAGTCAAGTCTCTGTCTCTGATGCCGGTGCCCTGCGGACTTTTGCAGACAGCTGGAAGCAGAAGGACTACTCAGACGTTCTGGTCCTGGCCGCAGCCATTGGAGACAAGGTCAATGTGCTGGCAGCCAGCAGGACTAAGGAAGTCCATGCCGGCAATCTGATTAAGGAATTGGCGCCGATTGTGGACGGCCGCGGCGGCGGTAAGCCGGATATGGCTATGGCCGGCGGCAGTAAGCAAACAGCTATTCCAGACCTGCTGGCAGCAGTGGCTGAGAAATTGTAATAAACACAAGAGATTGGACTGAGTTCCAGTCTCTTTTTTGAATAGAATCATAGTATTTTGGACCAAAACAGTTTTTTTGACAAATATATTTGTCAAAAAGAAAAGAATCTGTTACAATGGAATTATCTAAGGGAGAAGGGAAATAAGGAGTTTATGATGCAGCTAAAAAATCGCCTCAAGGAGTTGAGGGCGCGTGACGGGCTCAACCAGACAGAACTGGCTAGGCTGGCCGGTGTTTCCAGGCAGACAATCAGCCTCTTAGAGCGGGGCGAGTACACTCCCTCTGTCGTGATTGCCTTCAAGATTGCCCATATTTTCAATGAAAATGTCGAGGATGTTTTTCGGCTGGTGGAGGAAGCAGAATGAAGAACCCATTAAGATTCATTTCAACAGGAGCTAAAATAGTCCTTCAGCCTCATCATTCTTGTATCATCTATTGTAAAAATTAAAGGAGAAGAAGTCGTGAAAGAGCAAAAACGTATATCTACACAGAAAAGAGTTTTATATAATATCTTTTTATTGCTGGTTGGAGCCTTAATAGGCGGTCTGTCTGGTTTCTTTTCTGGTCTTGGTGTATTTGAAAACTTCAGCTGGTCGTCAGCTCTAAATGTTGGATTGCTGCGCCAGTTCGGTAGGGCCAGTCTTGTTATCCTCTATCCATTGGTCTTTTTCTTGATTTATCGGACTCGTAAATACCATGAAGCCTATGAAAAAGAAGCAGATGAGGAGCAGAATTATGAATGGTACCGCCTAACCTTTAAAAATTTGGAATACGCGGCTATTGTCTTTAATATTAGCAGTGCTATCATTCTTTTTACAATTTTTGTTGGAATCGTTTTTATCGGGAATATCACTAATCATAAGAGCCCTCTTCAGTTGAGTCTTATAGATTATGCGATTGCCTTTCTTTATATTATTTTGCAAGCTGTTTTTTTAAAGACAGTTCAGAAGGTGCGGCATTATAAGCTATCAGCCTTTCCGACTACTGAGGAAATAAAAGAATTTGTGCTTTCTTATGATGAGTCAGAGCTGCAAGCCAATTATGAACAGTGCTATCTCATTCTCTTCAATCTAAATCAGAGACTTCTGCCAGCTCTCTATATTATTTTAGGAATACTGGGAGCCTTCACACCTCTCAATGTCGTTTCTGGCTTTGTCGTCCTGATGGTGATCCATATCTATATCAATCTTATGTATTATCCGATGGTGAGAAAATATTTCAAGTAGCAGTCAAAGAATATCAGAGATGGCAAGGGCCAATCGAAGATTTGCATTTATAAAGTTATCCATAAATACAGGTTTAGGGGAAATTCTGATCAGTCTTCGCTTATTAAAATCTGGTATCTCTGCTTTTTGATTAACCTTCTTTTTGCTTTTCGTTACTGTTTTGCTTGGTGGAAGTGGTATCAAAAAGACTTGAAGCTGGAGATGAGAAGCACCAAGCTGGCCAGTTCAATCTGGCTGCCTCTTCTTTTCTGGATTTTTCTGCTGATTTTTCAGGAACTTGTCCCGATTAAAGCTTTTGACAATCAGAGTGCGGTTGTGGAACTAGTGAAAAGCCAGGCGGTTTTTGCTTTCCTAGATACTGTCCTCCTTGCTCCTATTGTGGAGGAATTGATGTTTAGAGGGTTTAGGGCAACATTTTTCTTTCTCCAACAAAGAAAGCTGCCGCAAATTCTGCCTCGTACTAAAAGCAAACGAAAAGACTATAACGACGACGGAATAGACATACTGAAAGATAAACGAAATGACGATATTAGATTAGAAGTCTGCACCTGTTTTGGGGCAGTTTTTTTATTTGGGAAAGCAGCTGTTTTTGCAAAAAGATGTATTTTTCCAAAAATATTGCATAAAAATACAGAAAACACTTGACAAAGAGAAATGATGCTAGTAAAATAAAACGCATATTTATACGTAAGGAGTTTTGGAATATGCAAGTTTCGATTGTCGGCATTACAGGTTATTCAGGGCTGGAACTCCTTCGCATCCTGCAGGGCCATCCGCAGGCTGAGGTTGTTTCTATCCATGCCAGCAGCAGTATCGGCCGTCCTCTGTCTGCTCTTTATCCGCACTTGAGAGGCAGCTGCGAGTTGAAAATAGAGGAATTTAACAGCCGAAAAATCATGCAGCAGTCTGATTTGGTTTTCTTTGCAGCACCGAGCGGAGTTGCAAAGGATTTGGTCAAAGATTTTGTTGAGGCAGACTTTCCTGTCATTGACCTGTCGGGCGATTACCGTCTGCCAGCGGATATTTATAAAGAATGGTATCAGAAAGAAGCAGGAGAGGCGGCTGTGCAGGAGTGCTTCACTTATGGATTGGCTGAGTTTGCGGATGTGGCAGGCAAGAAATTCATTGCCAATCCCGGCTGCTATGCCACAGCTGCGGAGCTGGCCCTGATTCCCCTGCTGCAGGCGCAGATTCTTGAGCCAGACTCTATCATCATTGATGCCAAAAGCGGTCTGACCGGTGCCGGTAAAAAACCAGCCGCTTCCAGTCATTTTGTGCAGGTTCATGATAATTATGTGACCTACAAGCTGAACCGCCACCAGCACATTCCTGAAATTTTGCAGGAGCTGCAGCTCTTTGATGATAGGATCCAGCAGATCCAGTTTTCAACCTCCCTGCTGCCGCTCAACCGCGGTATCGTAGCCACGGTTTACAGCAGACTGAAAAAGCCGCTGTCTGCTGCTGAAATCAGCAGTATTTACCGACGAAGTTATAATGGCAAGCCTTTTGTCCGGCTGCAGGCCAGCCTGCCCAGTCTGCATCAGGTCATCGGCAGCAATTACACAGATATTGGCTTTGACTACAATCCGGCTACCAATGTGCTGACAGTGGTGGCTGTCATTGACAATCTGGTCAAGGGAGCTGCCGGACAGGCTGTCCAAAATATGAATCTGATGCTGGGTTGGGACGAAAGAGCCGGGCTGCTCAGCCAGCCGGCTTATGTATAGAAGATTGGAGCAAAAATGAAGATAATGGAAGGCAATATTGCCAGTCCCTTGGGCTTTTCAGCGGACGGCCTGCATGCGGGATTTAAAAAGAAAAAACACGATTTTGGCTGGATTGTTTCGGAGGTTCCGGCCAGCGTTGCCGGGGTTTACACGACCAATCAGGTCATTGCTGCCCCGCTCCTTGTGACGAAAGAGTCAATCCAAAAAAACCAGCAGCTGCAGGCTGTAGTGGTCAATTCGGGTGTGGCCAATTCCTGCACGGGTCTGGAAGGGATGGAAGATGCCTATAAGATGCAGCAATGGACAGCCGATAAGCTGAAAATAGCGCCGGACCTGGTGGCTCTGGCTTCCACTGGGGTCATCGGTGAGCGTCTGCCCATGGAAGCTCTCAAAACCGGTCTGTCCAAGATTGTCATTAACGGCAATGCCGATGATTTTGCCCAGGCCATTTTGACGACGGACACCTGCACCAAGACCTGTGTTGTGACGGAGCTCTTCGGTCAGGATGTGGTGACCATGGCTGGTGTGGCCAAGGGATCGGGCATGATCCATCCCAATATGGCCACCATGCTGGCCTTTATCACCTGCGATGCCAATATTTCCAGCGCTGCCCTGCAACAGGCGCTCAGCCGCAATGTTGAGACGACCTTCAATCAGATTACTGTAGACGGCGACACCTCTACCAATGATATGGTGCTGGTCATGGCTAACGGCTGCACGCAGAATGAGGAAATTCTGCCGGATACAGAAGCATTTGACCGCTTTGCCGACATGCTGCAGTTTGTCATGGCTGATTTGGCCAAGAAAATTGCCAAAGACGGCGAAGGTGCGACCAAATTGATTGAAGCCAGGGTTCTCCATGCCAAGGATGAGCTGACAGCCCGCATGGTTGCGAAAAGTGTGGTCGGTTCCAGCTTGGTTAAGACAGCTATTTTTGGTGAGGATCCTAATTGGGGCCGCATTCTGGCTGCTATTGGCTATGCCGGCCCTCGGGTATCGGTCGCCAATATTGACATTGCCATCGAGGGTCTGCCGGTCATGAAAGCTTCCAGCCCGGTTTCCTTTGATTCGGAGGAAATGAGCGAGGTCATGACCAGAGATGATCTGGTCATTGAGATTGACCTCCATGACGGCGAGGCTGAGGGACGGGCCTGGGGCTGCGACCTGTCCTATGACTATGTGAAGATCAATGCCCTCTACAGAACCTAAGGAGAATCATCATGAAGAATATCATTGTTATCAAAATCGGCGGCGCAGCCGCACAGGAACTTTCAGCGGCTTTCATCCAGCAGGTCAAAAGCTGGGCCGCAGCTGGCAAGCACATCATCATCGTACATGGCGGCGGCCTAGTCATCAATCAGCTGATGCGGGAGCGCCAGCTGGAGACTCAGAAGGTCAAGGGGCTGCGGGTAACAGCCAAGTCTGACCTGCCGGTCATCCAGCAGGCTCTGCTGGACATTGTCGGTTTGAAGCTGACCAAGCAGTTCAATCAGGCGGGCCTGGACAGTCTGCAGCTGCTTTCCCATCTAGGCTCAACGGTTTCGGCTGATTTTATCAATCAATCCCTCTATGGCTATGTCGGCTATGTGACAGATATCGAGACTGCTTATCTGGAACAGCTGCTGGCTGAGGGCCTGGTTCCGGTTCTGGCCTCTCTGGGGTCGAATGCTGACGGAGAGCTGCTCAATATCAATGCGGACTATCTGGCTGCTGCAGTTGCCAGCAAACTGCAGGCTGAAAAATTAATTCTGATGACCGACACAGAGGGTGTTTTGGAGGACAAAAAAGTGCTGCCCCAGCTCCTGACCAGTCAGGTCTCCACGAAAATCCAGACCGGAGTCATTCAGGGCGGCATGATTCCCAAGATTGAAAGTGCCGTCCAGACGGTTCTGTCCGGTGTCAATCAAGTCTTGATTGGCGACAATCTCTTGACAGGCACCCTGATAGCGGAAGGATAGATATGAGTTTTTTATTTCAAAATTATAAGCGGGCCCCTATTGAATTTGTCCGGGCTGAAGGCAACTGCCTGATAGACAGCGAGGGACAGGCTTATCTGGATTTTTCATCGGGGATTGGTGTGACCAATCTGGGCTTTCATCCGCAGGTCAAGCAGGCGCTGCTGGAGCAGGCGGAGCAAATCTGGCACAGTCCCAATCTCTATCGGAATGCCCTGCAGGAAGAAGTGGCCCAGAGGCTGATTGGCGGCTATGATTATCTGGCATTTTTCTGCAACAGCGGGGCGGAAGCCAATGAAGCTGCTATCAAACTGGCGCGCAAAGCCAGCGGCAAGCAGGGGATTATCAGCTTTCAGAATTCCTTTCACGGTCGGACCTTTGGCGCTATGGCCGCAACAGGACAGGATAAGATCAAGGAAGGATTCGGCGATGGCCTGCCCCACTTCAGCTTTGCTGTTTATAATGACTTGGACAGCGTGAAAAGTCTGGTCCATGAAGATACGGCAGCTGTCATGCTGGAGCTGATACAGGGCGAGTCTGGTGTATTGCCTGCTGAACCGCAGTTTGTCAGAGAGCTGGCTGCTTTCTGTCAGGAGCAGGGGCTGCTCCTCATTGTAGACGAGGTGCAGACGGGCATGGGGCGGACAGGAAAGCTCTATGCCTTTGAGCACTATGGCCTTGTACCGGATATTGTCACTCTGGCGAAAGGATTGGCCAATGGCCTGCCGGTCGGTGCCATGCTGGGCAGGAGCAGTCTCTCGCCCGCCTTTAGCTATGGCAGCCACGGCTCTACTTTTGGCGGCAATAAACTGGCAATGGCTGCTGCTTTGGCAACCCTGAAGGTCCAGCAGGCTCCTGGCTTTCTCCCGGATGCAGCGGCCAGAGGCACTGCTCTGCTGGAACAGCTGCAGCAGGCTTTTGAAGACCATCCAAAGATTTCTGCCGTCCGCGGTCTCGGGATGATGATTGGGATTGAAACAAGTGCCAGTCTACCAAAGATTGTCGAAGCTGCCCGCCGGAAAGGCTTGATCATTCTGACAGCAGGCAGCAATGTCATCCGCCTCCTGCCGCCCCTGACTGTCAGCAGGGAGGAAATCCAGCAGGGAGCTGCGATTCTCAAAGAAGTATTTGCAGAAGCAGATTGATAAACTGTATTGACAGAAGAAGGGGCCGTTTTTATGAATCATACTCTAAAAACCCAGTTTTTGACTGGGTTTTTGTGCCTTCTAATCCTCAAAGAAAATCGACATCAGATGAGGCAGGAGCAGACGGATTGGCAGCAGCTGCTCAGCCTCCTCATTCCTGCAGAGAAGGCTTGGGGAACCTTTTGAGGCTGATGAAGCTTCCGACAGGAAGCAATAGAAGCGCTGCTTTGGAATGGAGGTTTTTGACAATAATCTTTATTTTTTTGACTAATATACTTGTCAAAAAGAAAATAATCTGTTACAATATAGTCAATTTAAAAAGGACAGGAGGCAGAGATGAAGATGATATGGTTGGTTGGATTGGTGCTGCCCCTTGTCTTTCTCATCTGGTCGGACTCTGCTGGCAGGGTCAAAAGAGCGCAAAACCGGATACACAGATTGGAGAGAAAGATGAAAGGAAAAAGTGAGATGTCAGAATTGCTCAATGAGTTTATCGGGAAAAAACCGACTATCCATTTTGAAAATGATTTTGGACTGTCAGGCTATGAAATCATAGCAGTAGACGGAG
The DNA here is from genome assembly GCF_017884005.1 of Streptococcus panodentis. Classification (GTDB taxonomy): domain Bacteria; phylum Bacillota; class Bacilli; order Lactobacillales; family Streptococcaceae; genus Streptococcus; species Streptococcus panodentis. The sequence goes on along the minus strand of NZ_QFAY01000003.1, from coordinate 83,732 downwards.
ACTGGATGAAGATACGGCGCCTCAATAGACAGGGACAGGTTTTCACCAAGACTGTGCGCATCGACGATATTAAGTCTGTCGAACTGAGAGAAGACAAAGAAGCAGCGCCATGAAGCCCAAAAGGCAGTGAGACGGATTTCTATGGTGGCTGGGCCGTCGCCTGCAAAGCGATGCAGCTTTTGAAGATACTGTATCAGACTCACTCTTTAAATCCTATCCGCTCCTGCTTCGTTTGCTCTGACGGTCATTGAGCCTGAGAGTCTGCGCCAGTCTCAATCAGACCAAACGGACCGGGGATTCAAGAGATTATTAGTCTTTTGGAAAGGGCGGATCCGCACTATCCGGTGCGTATTGAATAAAATAGAAAATATCCTATTATTTAAGTAAGGAGAAATATGAAAATATTTCTGAAAAAAGCTGACTACAGCTTACTGACGCTCTTTATTCTGCTGCTGAGCCAGATTCCCTTTATTTTTATCAGAGGAATTAGACAGGCCGGCAGGGGCTTCACTCTGTCTCAGACTCTGCTGGTATTGGCAGTTTACGCTTTGATTGTCTTTTTTGTCCTGCGGATGGCCAAGCAGGAAGGGCTGCTGAGCTTGGATTTCAGCTTCTTTGGCTGGTCCTCGGTCGGCTGGCTGGCTCTTTCTTATGTCATGATGTTTGGAGTCAGTATACTGGGGATCGTCATCATGATGATGGAAGGGCAGGGGATTGACACGGCCAATCAGGAGGCCCTGAAGCAGATGTTTAAAAATGTCCCCTCCATATTGCTGGTCATGGGAGCTGTGATTCAGGCGCCCATTCTGGAGGAAGTGGCCTTTCGAGGTCTCATTGCTGAGAAGATCTTTGCCAAGCATTCCATCTGGGGGCTGCTTGTCAGTTCTATTCTTTTCGGACTTTTTCACGGTCCGACCAATATCGGAAGCTTTGTCCTCTACGCCGGTATAGGCGGGGTTCTGGCTTTCGTAGTCTATATCAGCAAGCGCTTGGAAATGGCTGTTTTGGCTCACATGCTGAGAAATGGCGTTGCAGCCCTTCTCATGCTTCTGATGTCCTAGATAGGGACCACAAACCTGCATAAAAAAGGAGCCTGACATGAAAATTCTTAAAACAATTGATGTGCTGAATAATAAAAAGACTGCTTTGATTATCAATATTGCGTCCGTTCTGCTGATTCTTCCTTTTGGGGCGGTCTTTGGCGGTCTGGCCATTCTGCTCTGGGGCAGCGGCAGTCAAGATGGCAGTATTCCCCTCGGTGACCTGATTTACCTCTTTCCTCTCATCCTGATTCACGAACTGATCCATGGTTTCTTCTTCAAGATTTTGGGAAATGCTGAAACCAAGGTCAGGTTTGGCTTTCAGAACGGTATGGCTTATGCCGGAAGCCCTGGCAGCTTATACAGCCGCGGCAGGATGCTGATTATTCTGCTGGCGCCCTTTGTCCTAATCAGTCTGACGCTGACCCTGCTCTATAGCCTGCACTGGCTCAAGCCTCTCTCCTATATCGCCCTTAGCAGCATCCATGCGGCCGGCTGCATAGGAGATTTTTACATGACGGCAGTGATCCTTAGGCAGAAGGGCGCTATCGCTGTCGAGGATACAGCAGTCGGTATCACTATTTATCAAAAGGAGAATACAAAATGAAGAACTTCAAATCACTTGCTCTAGGAATCGTAAAGTGGATAGGCCTTATTGCTCTTAGCCTCCTTATAAATACTACTCCGATGCTATTATTGATGCACGGGAAGAATGCGCCTATTTATGTGGAAATATTATTGGTAGCCTTGTATCTGATTTTGGCCTTCCTGATTTTCCGCAGCCTATGGCAGCATTATCAGAAGCATCTGCCTGAAGAAAAGAAGAAATTTAAACGATCTGGTAAGGATATTGGCTTTGCTTTTCTGTTTTTTTTATTTGCCAGAGTGGCAGCTATTGCCGGTGTCTATCTTAATCTTATCCTGAGTGGCAATTCCCAGACCAGTAATGACAGCGCTATACAAGGGCTAGGGGAAATGATGTCTTCGCAGCATATCTTCTTTGCCTTGCTCTTTGTTGCAACGCTTGCTTTTATCGGTCCTATCATGGAAGAATTAATTTTCCGGGGTTTTGGTACTGCCTTCTTTTTCAAAAAGAATCAAAAAGTACTGGCTGCCATTGTGACTTCTGTGGTCTTCACTCTGCCTCATATCACTCAATTAACAGAGTTCCCAACCTACTTTGCTATTGGACTGATTCTTTATCTATCCTATGCTCGTCGGGGCAATCTTAAAGATTCCATGTTCGTTCATATCCTTAACAATCTCCCCATGGCTATATTACTCCTGCTAGCTATGTTTCAGTAAATCAATTTATAAGGTTTCTCTATGAATTTCAAATCTTTCTGTGCCAATATAGGCATGTATATCTTAGTTGTTCTCTCTTACTTTTTAGTGTTTATGACAATCGCTGCCTATAGTTTCAGTTTCTTAAACGCCGGATTTTCTGCAGTGATGATCACCCTCCTCTTTGCAGTTCTGTCATTTCTCTACTGCTTTGGCTTATGGAAATGGTACCAGCTGGATTTCAGATTGGAAGTTATCAACAGCAAACTGACCGGATTTGTCTGGCTGCCCCTTGTCTTGCTGGCTGCCTATATCCTTTTTCAGAACTTTGTGCCTATCGAAGCTTCGGACAATCAAACGATTGTCGTCAGTTTGATTCGCAGTCAGCCCCTCTTTTCTTTCTTTTTTGTGGTGATTGTCGGACCGATTGTCGAGGAGTTTATGACCCGCGGTTTGCTGGCCAACTACCTTTTCCCTGAGCAAAAGAGCCTGCCGCAGATTCTGCTCTATCTGGCTGTATCGGGAACCTTCTTTTCTCTCTTGCATCAGCCGGGGACCCTGCCGCAGTTTCTGCTTTATTTTGTCATGGGCGCTATCTTTGCCCTAGCCTATGTGACCAAGAAGGACCTGCGCTATCCGATTGCCCTTCACATGGCCAATAACCTGATTGCCTTTCTGCAGATTCTCTTTCTTGCTTGATATAGTCTTTTAGTTTATAACCAGTATATGTTATACTAGTTATATGTCATATGGAATTGATTTTCGAAAACGGGTTCTTGCCTATGTCCAGGAAGGTCACACCCGTCAAGAAACTGCAAAAATATTTAATATCAGTACAAATACTTTATATACTTGGGAAAAGCAGCAGCGTGAGCTGGGACACTTAGAGCGGAAAAAACGGGTAGCTAAAAGCAGGAAAATCCCCTTAGATGAACTCACAGCATTCGTAGAAGCTCATCCTGACTCCTTTTTAAGGGAAATAGCCGCACACTTTTCTTGCAGTATTCCCTCTGTTTGGGCTGCACTAAAACAAGCGAACATCACTTTAAAAAAAGACAACAAGCTATAAAGAGCAAGATCCGAAAAAGGTTCGTCAATACCTCAAGTCGTTGGAGGCTTTGGAAAATCTTCCAGTCGTTTACATTGATGAGACAGGGATTGATACCTATCTTTATCGCAAAAACGGCCGGGCAGCAAGAGGTCAGAAAGTCTATGATACAATCAGCGGAAGGCGTTTTGAAAGGACCTCTCTTGTTGCAGGACAAGTGAATCAGAACTTTGTGGCGCCGATGATTTATAAAGAAAGTATGACAAGCACTTTCTTTGTAGAGTGATTCAAAAGTCAGCTGCTTCCGGCTTTGGAGACACCTCATGTTATTGTCATGGATAATGCGAGTTTTCATCCCAAAAAGATATTAGATAAGCTTTCCATTGATGCCGGGCACTTCTTTCTGCCCCTGCCTCCTTATTCTCCAGAATTGAATCCTATAGAAAAAAGCTGGGCGATTTTGAAGAAAGCAGTCACGGAATTCCTTCGGGGAATGAACTCTGTTACTGACGCTTTAACATACTGTTTTCAGACTAAATGACTATATCTATGGGAGTCACATAGACTGATATGCAAAACCTGCTCTTTCCGTATTGGGAAAGAGCAGGTTTTGTTTGGTCTTACAGTCCGTAATTATAGTCATCATCCTGCATGGCTTCAACTTCGCCCAGCAGGTAGCCGTTGCCGACCTGAGAGAAGAAGTCATGGTTGGAAGTACCGGTTGAGATGCCGTTCATGACAATCGGGTTGACATCGTCCGCTGAGTCTGGGAAGAGCGGATCCTGTCCCAGATTCATCAGGGCCTTGTTGGCATTGTAGCGCAGGAAGGTCTTGACCTCCTCGGTCCAGCCGACCGTATCGTAGAGGCTTTCCGTATAGCCTTCTTCATTTTCATAGAGGGTGTAGAGCAGGTCGTACATCCATTCTTTCAGCTTTTCCTGCTCGTCTTCTGGGAGCTGGTTAAAGCCCAGCTGGAACTTATAGCCGATATAGGTGCCGTGCACAGACTCGTCGCGGATAATCAGCTTGATAATCTCCGCCACATTGGCCAGCTTGTTGTTGCCCAGATAGTAGAGCGGGGTGAAGAAGCCGGAGTAGAAGAGGAAGGTTTCAAGGAAAACACTGGCAACCTTCTTTTCCAGAGCATTGCCGTTGAGGTAGATTTCGTTGATAATTTCCGCCTTTTTCTGCAGGTAAGGGTTGGTATTGGTCCACTCAAAAATTTCGTCAATTTCCGACTTGGTATTGAGAGTGGAGAAGATGGAGGAGTAGGACTTGGCATGGACCGACTCCATGAATTGGATGTTGTTAAAGACCGCTTCCTCATGGGCTGTGCGGACGTCCTTGCGCAGGGCTTCGACACCGGACTCAGACTGGAGGGTATCCAGCAGGGTCAGGCCGCCAAAGACCTTGCCGACCAGATCCTTTTCCTTGTGGGACAGCTTTCTCCAGTCGTCCAGGTCATTGGACAGGGGAATCCGAGTATCCAGCCAGAATTGCTCGGTCAGCTTTTCCCAAGTAGACTTGTCAATGACATCTTCGATGGCATTCCAGTTGATGGCTTTGTAGTAAGTTTTCATGATGATCTCGCTTTTAACTTTTTAATACAGTATAGATAATCAGTTTATTTGGTCCTTTTTCTAAGTGGTTCGGACGTCCACAATCCCTTTGGGATTTTAGGACTAAGTTTTGAGCCTATAGTCTCAAAACTTCCGAGCTGGCTTGTTCACCATCATAATGAACAAGCCAGCTTTTACCACAGAGAAAAAGTTCCAATTATATGTAAGCAATCTTATTCTCACCAATCACTGAAATAAATAGATTGATGAAATACGAATACAATTTCTCTGATAATGCTAGAATTGTCGAATATAATTTTTACAGGCGGGAGAGACTAGGCAAGGAGTCGCAGTTTGTACTTGTGGTACAACAAGACGACTTAACGAAGTATCTCCCCCTGTTAAAAATTATATTACGCAGCTTTCACACTGGTTAGCCCCCACTTCGCCGCCGTCATCGGTAAAGGTACGGACATAGTAGATGGACTTGATCCCCTTGTTAAAGGCATAGTTGCGCAGGATGGAGAGGTCGCGGGTGGTCTGCTTGCTTTCGCGTTTCCACTCGTAGAGGCCCTGAGGAATGTCGCTGCGCATAAAGAGGGTCAGTGACAGCCCTTGGTCCACATGCTCGGTAGCAGCAGCGTAGACATCGATGACCTTGCGCATATCCATGTCATAGGCGCTGGTATAGTAAGGAATGGTCTCAGTGGACAGACCGGCAGCAGGGTAGTAAATCTTGCCGATTTTCTTTTCCTGACGCTCTTCGATCCGCTGGGTAATCGGGTGGATCGAAGCAGAAACGTCATTGATGTAGCTGATAGAGCCGTTTGGTGCGACAGCCAGACGGTTTTGATGGTAGAGACCGTCTGCTTTGACCTTATCCCGCAGAGCTGCCCAGTCCTTGGCTGTCGGGATAAAGATACCGGCAAAGAGCTCCTTGATGCGGTTGGACTTCGGTACAAATTCACCCGTCAGGTATTTGTCAAAGTAAGTGCCGCTGGCATAGTCGGATTTGTCAAAGTTATGGAAAGTGACACCGCGTTCGCGGGCGATATTGTTAGACTCGACCAGGGTCCAGTAGTTCATGAGCATGAAGTAGATGCTGGTAAATTCAACCGCTTCGGCAGACCCGTAGTCAATCAGCTGCTGAGCCAGATAGCTGTGCAGGCCCATGGCACCGAGTCCAAAGGTATGAGCCAGACTATTACCATTGTCGATAGAAGGCACTGCAGTGATGTGAGAGCTGTCTGTGACAAAGGTCAGAGCGCGTGTCATGGTCCGGATCGACTTGCCAAAGTCCGGCGACGCCATCATGTTTACAACATTAGTAGAGCCTAAGTTACATGATACATCTGTTCCCAGACGGAGGTATTCTTGCGCATCATTCAAAAGGCTAGGTTCTTGTACTTGCAGGATTTCAGAGCAGAGATTGCTCATGATAATCTTGCCGTCAATCGGATTGGAGCGGTTGGCGGTGTCAATGTTGACGACATAAGGATAGCCAGACTCTTGCTGCAGTTTGGAAATTTCCGTTTCCAAATCGCGGGCCCGGATCTTGGTCTTGGTAATCTTAGGATTGGCCACCAATTCATCATACTTTTCAGTAATATCCAGATAAGCAAAGGGAACACCATACTCCCGCTCGACAGAGTATGGACTGAAGAGGTACATATCCTCATTTTTGCGGGCCAGTTCGTAGAATTTATCCGGAATGACCACCCCCAGAGACAGGGTCTTGACCCGAACTTTTTCATCCGCATTTTCTTTCTTGGTAGACAGGAAGGAGATGATGTCGGGGTGGAAGACATTGAGGTAGACCACACCGGCCCCTTGGCGCTGCCCTAGCTGGTTGGAGTAGGAGAAGCTGTCCTCGAAAAGTTTCATAACCGGCACGACCCCAGAAGCAGCCCCTTCATAGCCCTTGATCGGTGCGCCGGCTTCCCGCAGATTGCTGAGGGAAATGCCCACGCCCCCGCCAATACGGGAAAGCTGCAGGGCGGAGTTGATAGAGCGGCCGATAGAGTTCATGTCGTCCGTCACTTGGATCAGGAAGCAGGAGACCAGCTCACCGCGTCTGGCCCGGCCGGCATTGAGAAAGCTAGGCGTCGCAGGCTGGTAGCGCTGATGGATGATTTCGTTGGCAATATCCTTGGCGATGGCTTCGTCACCATTGGCAAAGTAGAGGGCATTGAAGAGCACCCGGTCCTCCATGCTTTCCAGATAATATTCGCCGTCGTTGGTCTTGAGGGCATACTGGTTGTAGAATTTGTAGGCGGCCATGAAGGACTTGAACTGGAAGTCCTGCGCATGGATAAAGGCTGCCAATTCCTCAATATAGGCTGGAGAATAGTGCTCGATAAACTCTTTTTCCAGATAGTTTTCTTCTATTAAATAGCTGATTTTCTCAGTGATGGAAGCAAACTGCTTGGTATTGGGATTAACATTTTCCTTAAAGAAAGCCTCCAAAGCTTCCTTGTCCTTGTGGAGCATAATCTGTCCGTTAATCGGACGGTTGATTTCATTGTTGAGACGGAAGTAAGTCACGTCTTCGAGTTGTTTAAGTCCCATGGTGTTCCTTTTCTATATAAAATAATATAAGATTTGGCAGGCAGTAACTCTGCCCGATACAAAAGAAAGGCTCCTATGTCTATAGGAGCAGCCATCCAGCTCATGCCATCGCGGCTTATGATAATTTTTTCAGTTTACCAGGCTGGAAACCAGAAAATGCCTCCGTTGCTGTCTGAATGACAGGAGCAGCATTGAAGCCAAGGTTTTTAACATGGTCGATAAATTCTGGCTGTTCATCAAGATTAATCTCGCGATATTCCACATGATTGGTATCTAAGAAACGCTTGGTCATTTTGCACTGAACACAGTCGTTTTTGGAGTAAATAGTTACCATAGAAGATTCCTCTAAACTTTCTTTTTTTCTTAAAATTAAATACGAATCTAGTATATCTAAAAGCCAGGGGGATGTCAATAGTTTTGAACTAAATATTGTGTTAATTTTTGTTATAAGATACATGCAATACTATATATAGTGCATGTATAAAAGACGAAAACCTTGCTGAAAGCCAGAGAAACAGGTCCAATCCAGCCCCTGACTTGCTTAGACAGGACACCTAAAACCATGCAGAAATCTCTCAGACAGGAGATGAAAAATGGAAAACTATATCTTGTGTTGCAAGAATCACTTGGGGTCAAGATGAGCTTCTGTTTGACCGCCTTGTTTCTTCTATAAATCCTTTTTATGAAGAGTATAGAGGCCAGCAGCTGTGAGGGCGGCGCCTGTTAGCAAGGCAATCAGGACAATTCTCATGGTCACGCCGCTGCTTTGGACCAATTCAAAGTCAAAGCTCATAGTCAGGTGCTGCAGCCATTGGGATTTGGGGTAAAATTGAGCGAGGGCACCGGTCAAAGATGCGCAGAAAAGGTGGGCTCCCAAAGCAGCAATCATGGACTTGCTCAGATAAAGGACGAAGGTAGTCATGGCAGTCCAAGCCATGGTAGCCAGAAACTGTACGCAGAATACAAGGATAAACTGAAACAGGAAGCTGGCTGACAGAGGGCCGATGCCATTCAGGACAGCCGCCACCATAAAGCTGAAGGCATAAAAGATAGCCATCTGCAGGGCTATGACACAGGCCATGATCAGGCCTTTGGAGATGAAGAAGCTGGTACGGGAGACACCGCTGGTCAGCGTATTTTTATAGAGCTGCTGGGCCATATCCGTCCCGATGACGATCATGGAGAGGATAATGATGATAAAAGTATTATTACCGTGACCGCTGGAAACGCCCTGTATAGTCTGGACCGCGTTTGCCTTGCCAACGGCTGAGAAAAGGGTGAGCAGTAGAAAGATAGCTTCGGTAATCCAAACGGCTTTGGAACGAAAGAAGCGGTAAAAATCTGCTTGAAAAGTATGTAACATGGGGTATTCTCCTTAATTATTGGACTAAATCTGTGAAATATTTTTCGAGGTCTTTGTGGGCTGCATAGATGCCGCTGATAGAAATATTGGCCAGGACCAGCTCCCTGACGATGGCATTGAGCTCCTGCTCCTGCGCCATGATATGCAGTTCGCCGGCCTTGTCCGCATCCTTGAGCTGGTAGTGAAGCTTTTCTTGGATGAGACTGGCAGCCTGCTCTGGCTCAGAGGTCTTGAGGACGATATAGTCTTCGCTGGCTTGGTCAAAGTCTTCCTTGGTAAATTCCGTCACCAGCTGCCCCTGGTCAATGATGCCAAACTTGCTGGCGACCAGATAGAGCTCGGACAGGATGTGACTGGAAATGATAAAGGTAATGCCCAGCTCTTGATTGAGCCGCTGGATCATATTCCGGAATTCCTTGATGCCGAGCGGGTCTAGGCCATTGATGGGTTCATCCAGTATCATCAGCTCTGGCTTATGAATCAGCGCGATGGCAATGCCTAGCCGCTGCTTCATGCCCAGAGAGAAGTTCCGAAATTTCTTCTTGCCGGTATCGGTCAGGCCGACATAGGCCAGGGTTTCCTTGATAAGCTGGTCAGGTTGGTCAATCTGATGAACCTTGCAGCAGTAGCTGAGATTTTCATAGGCGGTCATCTGATTGTAGGCCACCGGTGTTTCGATGACAGAGCCGGTCTTTCTCAGAGCCTCGGTCCATTCCTTAGAGGTCTGGGAGCCAAAGACAGACACGCTGCCGCTGCTGGCATGGATGAGCTGGGTAATCACCTTAATCAAGGTGGTCTTGCCGGCTCCGTTCTTGCCAATCAGGCCGTAAATCTCGCCTTTCCTGATGGACAGGCTGACATCACGCAGGGCGTACTGCTGGCCGTATTGCTTGCTGAGGTTCTTGACCTCGAGGATGTTTTGCATGGGAATACTCCGTTTCTTTTTTTATTTTCTTTTAGTTTACAGGCTAAATTTCAAATGCTTATCAAGACATTCTAAAATATTTCTAAAGAATGATTGAATAAACTTCAGCCAATCCGGAGACTGGCTGAGTCTTCCTTTTACAAATCCCGGGTCTGAAGCGTATAGATGCCGGCTGCGGTGAAGGCGGCAGCAGCTATCAGGGCAGAGAGAAGGGGCAGACTTGCAGCGCCTTGTTCTGTAACCATGGTGATATTAAATCTCAAGGGGAGATATTGGAGCCAGCCAACTTTTGGAAATAGGATGTCAGGCAAAGCCAGAATGGAATCGCCCAAGAGAAAAGTAATCATGAGAACCGCGATGGATTTGGTCCGATAGAGGACAAAGGTGATGATACCGATCCAAGCCAGAGCACAAACATACTGGACCAAGATGCTCAGCCCCAGCTGTCCCCAATAAGCAGCGGGAAGACTGCTAAATCCTGTGGAGAAGGCGGAAGCCATGAAGGCAGTGCTGTAAGCCAGAAAGAAATGCAGGAGTGCAATCAGGGCGAAGGTCATGAATTTGGCAAGGTAATATTTGTTCAGGGATGTGCCACTGGTTAAGGTATTATGATAAAGTTTATTATTCAATTCAACCCCTAGCAGCAGGCTGATGATGATCACCATAAAGATGAACATCATTGGCATATCCTTTGATATAGCCTCAAAGGCAGGAAGGGCAGTGGAAAAGTCTCCTGGCTGAGCAGTTGTCACAGCGAGAACTGCAATAATGGCGCTGATGAGCAGAAAGAAAAGTTCAGTTCCCCAAAAGCCCTTGGAGCGAAAGAGTCGGAAAAAATCGGCTCGAAAAGTTTGTAACATAGGTCTTCTCCTTATTCAACTAAGTTTGTAAAGTATTTCTCTAAATCTCTATGAGGGGCATAGATCTCATCGATGGCAATATCGGATAGAACTAATTCCCTCGTGATGTCCCTAATCTCATGAGGCTGGGCCAGGATGTGGAGTTCATCGTCCTTGCCAGAGGGCTTGAGTTGATAGTGGAGCTTGTCCTGGACTAGCTGACCAGCTTGCTGGATGCGGTCGGTCTTGAGGACGACATAGTCCTCGCTTTCCCGGTCAAATTCCTCCTTGGTAAATTCCGTCACCAGCCGGCCTTGGTTGATAATGCCAAATTTATTAGCAACCAGATAGAGCTCAGACAGGATATGGCTGGAGATGATGATAGTTATGCCCAGTTCTTGATTGAGCCGGCGGATCATCCCGCGAAATTCCTTGATACCGACCGGGTCTAGACCGTTGATGGGCTCGTCCAGGATGAGCAGGTCAGGCTTGGCCAAAAGGGTGATGGCAATGCCCAGCCGCTGCTTCATGCCCAGAGAAAACTCGCTGAATTTTTTCTTACCGGTCTTGGTCAGGCCGACATAGGTCAGGCATTCCTGGATGACCTTGCTGGGATTGTCAATCTTCCGCTCAATGCAGTAATAAAGTAGGTTGTCAAAGGCGGTCAGATGGGCATGGGCTACCGGGGTCTCAATGACAGCGCCGACCCGACTCAGGGCCTCCGTCCACTCCTGAGAATTGCTGGAGCCAAAGAGTGACACGCGGCCGCTGCTGGCGTGGATGATTCGAGTGACGATCTTAATCAGTGTTGATTTACCGGCCCCGTTCTTGCCGATCAGGCCGTAAATCTCGCCTTTTTTGATAGACAGGCTGACATCACGGAGGGCGTACTGCTGGCCGTATTGCTTGCTGAGGTTTTTGACCTCGAGGATGTTTTGCATGGGAATACTCCGTTTCTTTTTTTATTTTCTTTTAGTTTACAGGCTAAATTTCAAATATTTATCAAGTCATTCTAAAATATTTCTAAAGAATGATTGAATAAACTTCAGCCAATCCGGAGACTGGCTGAATTGTTGAGTTTGTGTCTTATATCACCCACCACTGATAGAGGGACCAGTAGAGGATGTTGGCAAGGATAGCCAGAGCAGACAGACTGGTCAGGACGGTCAGAGCAATGCAGCTCTTGCTCAGTTCTTTCCAAGCCTTGGCCACCAGTGGATAAACCGCACAGGCCGCCAGTATCAGGCCTAAACCAGCATAAATCATGTAGCGCCAGCTAGCCAGAAAGCTGATGTCCCCGCTGGTCATTGCAAGGAAAAACAAAGCAAAATTCAGGCCTGCAGCCAATACTGCCAGTGAGGTTACATAGTTCCAGATTCGCAGCTTTTTCGGCGTTTTGGCAGCTGTCTTTTTCAGCAGGCGGATCATGTCTATGCCGCCGCTGATAATCAGATTGATAACAGCATAGACCAGTCCTACAGCTGCTAAGAGATACATGGCCTGGTCCTTTTGGATTTCTGCATCTGGTATCTTAAGCGTGTCCCCGGTGCTGCTGGTCACTTTTTCCTGTCCACCTTCCTGACTGAGAACGGCATAGTTTTGGCTTAAGAGCGAATTGTCCATGCTTTTAGGGGCATAACTCGTGTAAAACAGGCTTCTGACAAGGGACAGTGGACCGGTCTCGAAATAGCGAGCGCTGCGGTAGTAACCGGGCTGGAAATTTTCAAAGGCAGCCTTATCCGTCTTTTTCTTGGCTCCAAAGATGAGTTCAGGCATCTGGACATTGTAAATATCCTCCCCCTTTTGGTTGGTCATGACGGTCAGACCGATGCCGTTTTTCAGGTCCAGCAGGATATAGGATGAATAACCGGTCGAATTTCCACCATGGCCCAGCACCATGGTGCCATATCCTTCGACCATGAAGCCATGGGCGTTGAGCAGTTTGTCTGTTCCGGGATAGGTAGAGGTCGCTGTGTAGAGTGTCGTCCAAGTCTCAGCTCGTTTGAAAAGCTTGTCCTTCTTCAAAAGCGCCTGGGCAAACTTCTGGAAATCCTCCATGGTAGAGGCAGCCTGACCAACAGGGTACAAGCCTAGATGAAAGTAAGCCGAACCAATCGCCTTTCCTTCTATGTCATAGGACTGAGCTTCCTTGCGCTTGTCTCGGACATAGTCATTATCGGTGAAACCGGGCAAAATGCTTGTTTTATCCATCCCCAGCGGCTGGAAGATATGCTCATGGGCATAGTCGGCAAAGTTCTGACCGGAAAGCCGCTCCACGATGTAGGAGGCCAAGCCTGCCCCGTAGTTGGAATAGGCTGTTGTCGTGCCCGGCTCAAAAATCTGAGCTGGCTGATTGACAGCCAGAATTTCCTCGATGGTCTGGCCCTTATTTTCCAGGTAGCCAGCATGGGAAGCTTCTTCAAAGCCGGCCTGATGATTCATCAGGTCCAGCATAGTGATAGGCTTGTCATAGCGGAGGTTCTTGAGAAATCCCTCCGGCAGGTAGGTACGGATGTCTTCTTCAAGGTTGATTTTTCCTTCTTCCCAAAGCTGCATGACAGAGACCCAGACGGTCAGCTTGGTGACAGAGCCCCACTCAAAGACGCTGGAATCATCGGCTTTAATGCCTTTTTCCTTGTCCATATAGCCGAAGTTGCCCCGGTAAATGGTTCCATTGGTGTCGAAGACTGCCGTTTCCATACCGGCGGTGGTTTTTTCGTGTTCCTTGACATAGTCCTGAATCTTCTGGCCAATCTGGCTGCGGTCAGTACCCGATGGCAGCTTCTGCGACGCTGCTTGAGCATGGACTGGGCGAAAAATTCCCAGCGTCAAAACGGTTAAAATAATGAATAAAATTGATTTTTTCATGAGTTTTCCTTTCTAGTCGGAGATGATGGTAGTATGAATCAAGCCTGCCTTCTTCAAGGAAGACAGGCAAGATTCCTACAGCACCCACCACTGATAGAGGGACCAGTAGAGAATATTTGCTACGATGGCCAAGGCCGAGAGACTGGTCAGGACGGTCAGGGCGACGCGGCCCTTGCTCAGCTTTTCTTTGGATTTTCTGAAAAGGGGCAGGATGGCAGCTACGGTCAGCAGGATGCCCAAGCCGGCAAAGACCATGTAGCGCCAAGGGGCATAACCGCTTAAGTCTGTAGCATCTGTGGCTAGCAAGGTCAGAAAGAGATGGCCGGGAACCGCCAGAATAGCGGCAGCTGTCAGGAGATTCCAGACCTTCCAAGTCCGGGCTGGTGCTTTCTGTTTTTTACGGAAGATGAGCCGATAGGCTCCCAAGAGCAGGTTGGTCAAGAGCAGGATTAGGGCGTAAAGGATTCCCAGTGCCCCCAGTCCCAGCACAATATAGTTTTTAAAGACATCAAGGTCAGGCACTTTTTCAAAGTCCGCAACTGCAACGGCAATCCGAGTCTGTCCTTGGTTTTGGTAAAGAGTCCAGAAGTTGCCGGGCAAGCGCTGGTCATCAGCTGGTCTCTTTAGATATGTAGTGGGACTGACTAACATTTGGAAAATAGATAGCGGTCCCTGGTTGAAGGTACGAAGAGTACGGTAGTAGCCTGGGCTGAATTCTTTTTGAGTCTCAGCGCTGGCTGTTTTCCGTTTGCCGAAGACCAACTCCGGAAGCTCAAAATTATAGTTCTCTTCCCTAGCTTGGTTGGCCATGACCACATAGCCGATGCCATTTTCCAAATCCAACATGATGCGGGATGTAAAGCCTGCTGTGTTGCCGCCGTGGCCCAGAACAGTAACGCCATATTCATTGGTCCAGAAGCCGTGAGCATTGCGGGCCATGTCTGTGCCGGGATAGGTCAGGCTGGCAGTGTAAAGAGTGGTCCAAGTCTCTGGCCGGCTAAAGAGGGTCTTGCGAGACAGCAGGGCCTGGGCAAATTTTTGCATATCGTCCAAGGTTCCGGTAGCTCGGCCTACTGGATAGAGTCCGACCTCAAAAATCGCCTCTCCCAATAGCTTGCCTTGGGCATCGTAGCCCTTGTCTTCCTTACGTTTCTTCTGTACGTAGGCATTATCAGACAAGTCCGGCAGGATAGCCGTTTTGTCCATGCCCAGCGGCTGGAAGATATGTTCATGCACATAGTCGACATAGGACTGGCCAGAGATGCGCTCGACGATGTAGGAGGCCAAGCCTGCCCCGTAATTAGAATAGGCCGTTGTCGTGCCCGGTTCAAAGGACTGGATGGGCTGGTAGTCACTGAGCAGCTCTTTCAGACTTTTGCCGCCCTGCATGTAAAGCGGTGCTTCGTCAAAACCGGCCTGATGGTTCATGAGGTCCAGCATGGTGATGGGCTTATCGTAGCGGAGGTTTCTCAGAAAGCCCTCCGGCAGGTAGGTGCGGATGTCTTCTTCAAGGTTGATTTTTCCTTCCTCCCAAAGCTGCATAACCGACACCCAGATAGTGAGCTTAGTAACTGAGCCCCACTCAAAGACGCTGGAGTCGTCGGCCTTGACCTTGTTTTCCCTGTCCACATAGCCAAAATTGCCCCGGTAAATGGTGCCGTCGGTGTCAAAGACGGCTGTTTCCATACCGGCGGTTGTTTTTTCGTGCTCCTTGACATAGTCCTGAATCTTCTGGCCAATCTGGCTGCGGTCAGTGCCCGATGGCAGCTTCTGCGACGCTGCTTGAGCATGGACTGGGCGAAAAATTCCCAGCGTCAAAACGGTTAAAATAATGAATAAAATTGATTTTTTCATGAGTTTTCCTTTCTAGTCAAAACCTTGGATAGCGCAGGCGATGCTTCTGCAGACCACTCGGATAAAAATTTTAAACATGTTAGACTCCTTTGCAAATATGATTGCATCTTCTTACATAAGCCGGCCTTTTATGTAATTCTTATATAGAATGCATTATATACAAATTAATTATATATAAACACTCTATGTATGTCAAATTTTTATATTAAAAAATTATAGCTATAAAAAGTCAAGAAAATCAGCTATCCAGAGCATATTGGCCCAAAAGTCCTGTATGTTTTTTAAAAACTTTAGAAATATTTTAGAATTAGCTAATTTTTCACAGTATTTTGCATGCTTTTATAAAATTGCAAAAAAAGCTGCAGAAGCATTCCGAGGCTTTTTGTGCAAAGAAAAACTCCCCTGCAGAAGGAGAGCTTTGGCAGTCCATTTTTGCAAGGGAGATGGATAGGGTTATCTTAGTAAGCTGCCCACCATTGGTAAAGCGACCAGTAGAGGATGTTGGCCACCATCATCAGGGAAGAGAGACTGATCATGGCAGCGAAGAAAAGCTGCCCCTTGGTCCATCTTTCTTTCTTTTTCAGATAGAAAGGATAGAGAGCAGAGACGGTTAAAAGCAGACCGGTCACAGCTAAGAGGACAAAATTCCAAGTATAGTCAACATTGGCCGATGCGGTCATCAGCTTGTTAAAGACATTGAATAAATTAATGGGCACTGCTAAAATGAGGACAGCAGTCAGATAGATCCATAACTTCCTTGCCAGAGGATAGCTGTCCTTGTTTTTTCTGAAAATCAGCCGCCAACAGTCAAGCCCGGCATGGATCAGAAGGCTGAGCAGACTGAAAATGACAGCAAGTGCAAAGAGCAGCACCATGCCGTAGTCTTTGATCAGGTCCCAATTGGACAGTTTTAGAGCATCACCGTAGGCGCGTGTGATTTTTGCCTGTCCGTTTGCCTCACTAGCGACCCAGAAATCGCCATTCATTTGCGGGGCGTCTGCTTTTTCATTAAGATAGTAAGTATATCCCGGAATGGTTTTTAAAAAGGAGAAAGGACCGCTGTTGAAGGTCCGAGCGCTGCGATAGTAGCCGGGACTGAATGTTTCATAGGATTGCTTATCCGCTGTTTTTTTAGGGCCAAATACCAGCTCAGGCATTTGATAGTTATAAATTCTTTCCTGATACTGGTTGGTCATAATGACTTGGCCCAGGCCGGATTCCAAGTCCAGCAAGAGCATAGAGGAGAATCCAGCAGAATTGCCGCCGTGGCCGAGCAGTCTCACTTCGTACTCTTGGTACCAAAAGCCGTGGGCATTCAGGGGAATGTCGGTGCCTGGATAGGTCGAAGTCGCAGTGAAAAGAGCAGACCAAGTCTCAGGCCGCTTGAAAAGCCCTTCTTGCTTTAAGAGCCCTTGGGCAAACTTCTGCAAATCATCCAGTGTTCCCGTTGCCCTGCCGACCGGATAGAGGCTCAGTTCAAAGTCAGCATTCTTTTGATTTCCGTTAGAATCGTAGCTTTTGATTTCTTGGCGTTTTTCCTGAACATAGTGATTGTCGGATAAATCTGGCAGCAGAGCTGTTTTATCCATCTTGAGCGGCTGGAAAATGTGCTCATGGACATAGTCAGCAAAGGACTGACCGCTGAGGATTTCAACGATATAGGAGGCTAGGCCGGTACCATAGTTGGAGTAGGCACTGACAGTCCCCGGCTCAAAAACCTGATTGGGCTGTCTGGTTCTGAGCAGTTCTTCGATGCTCAGGTCTCCTTTGAGGTAGGTATTCTGCTCGTCAAAGCCAGCCTGATGGTTCATCAGGTCCAGCATGGTGATGGGCTTGTCAAAATGCAGATTTTTCAGAAAATCGTCCGGCAGATAGGTTTTGATGTCCTCTTCGAGGTTGATTTTTCCTTCTTCCCAGAGCTGCATGACAGAGATCCAGACGGTTAGTTTGGTGATGGAGCCCCATTCAAAAACGGTGTCGTCGTCAGCCTTGACTTGGTTTTCCTTGTCACTGTAGCCGAAATTTCCCCGATAAATGGTTCCCTCGGTATCGAAAATGGCAGTCTCCATAGCAGCAGATGTTTTTTCATTTTTTTGATAAAAATCTTGAATTTTCTGACCTATTTGGTCATAGCTGGTCCCTTCTGGCAGCTTTTGGCTTTCAGCTAAAGCCAGTCCAGGACTGGCAAAGCCCAAGAGCAGCAAGCAGGCAAGCAATAATCGTTTCTTCATGGCATATTCCTTTCTTAAGATAGCAGAACGGAGCCTTTAACCCTAACCGCCTCCATCTTCATTGAATCAAGCGCGCCTTCAATGAAAAAATGGACCAATCGCTTCTATAAAAAAAGATTGCAATTAGGGGTAAAGTAAGATATATTTAAGAAGTAGCTACAAGCTAATTATAACATATGACTAAAACTGTGTAAATAGTCATATATAATTTTTGAACAAAAAAGGAGAAAAAATGCCTAAAGGATTTACAATAGAAGAAAAGAAGATATTGATAAAAAAATTTAAAGAGGCCTGCAGCCGAAGCTGGATGACCTTTGGCTATAAGAAGACCAGTGTCGATCTGCTCTGTCAGGAGGCTGGGATTGCCAAAGGCTCTTTCTATACTTTTTTTAAAAACAAGGAGGAGCTTTTCTTCCAAGTCTACTGCGATACCCAGGATGAGACTTTCGCTGTTTTTGAAGAGACTTTAAAGGCTAACCCCTCAAAAGCTGGTTTTGCGGCGGCTCTCAAGGCTGTATTTAAGGAGTATGAAAAGAGCACCTTTGTCTTTGATACAAAAAATCCAGACTTTTTAAGTTTTGAGAATAAGCTGAGCTTAGAACAGCGGCAGGAGATTACTTCTAAAACCTCTCGCTTGAACGATGAAATCTTTTCCCAATCCTTTTTAAGTTTAAAAATTGAAAAGAATCTGGCTATTTCAGTCTTATCGGCAACCATGGCAACCATTACCCATAAGAACCAGCTGCCCGCTGATATTGAAGAAGTTTTCAGCTTTATGATTGAAAACTTAGTGGATGCCATGTTTGAATGAGCCTTCAAAACAAAAGACAAATTCAAAGCTTAGGTATGGAATTTCCAAGGCATCGCTGCCGTCCTTGCTGAAGGAAAGACTCAAAGAAGACCTTCTTCAATATAATAAGAACAGTTTGCAACGATTGAGAAATATTTTGTAAGCGCCACATAAAATTCTTGAAAAAGATTTCAAAAGGTGATATAATATCAATTTGTAAGGGTTATCACAAATAATCCAAATAGAAATATTTAAAGGAGAGTCTAACTATGGCTTCTAAAGATTTCCACATTGTGGCAGAAACAGGTATTCACGCACGTCCAGCAACTTTATTGGTGCAAACTGCCAGCAAATTTGCTTCAGACATTACGCTTGAATACAAAGGTAAATCAGTAAACCTCAAATCAATTATGGGTGTCATGAGTCTTGGTGTAGGTCAAGGTGCAGACGTAGTTATCTCAGCTGAAGGTGCAGATGCGGATGACGCTATCGCAGCGATCACAGAAACAATGGAAAAAGAAGGATTGGCTTAATATGACAGAAATGCTAAAAGGAATTGCAGCATCTGACGGTGTTGCCGTTGCTAAGGCATATCTATTAGTTCAACCGGATTTGTCATTTGAGACTGTTTCAGTCGAAGATACGAATGCAGAAGAGGCTCGTTTGGATGCAGCTCTTGAAGCTTCCCAGAACGAGCTTTCTGTTATCCGTGAGAAAGCAGTAGATAGCCTAGGCGAAGAAGCAGCTCAAGTATTTGATGCGCACTTGATGGTACTGGCTGACCCTGAAATGGTTGGGCAAATCAAAGAAACCATTCGTGCCAAAAAGACCAATGCAGAAGCTGGTCTCAAAGAAGTAACGGACATGTTTATCACCCTCTTTGAAAATATGGAAGACAACCCATATATGCAGGAGCGTGCAGCAGACATCCGCGACGTGACCAAGCGCGTGCTGGCAAATCTTTTGGGCAAGAAATTGCCAAATCCTGCTTCTATCGATGAAGAAGTAGTCGTCATTGCCCATGACCTGACTCCTTCTGATACAGCACAGTTAGATAAAAACTTTGTAAAGGCCTTTGTGACCAACATCGGCGGACGTACCAGCCACTCAGCTATCATGGCCCGTACGCTGGAAATTGCTGCTGTGCTCGGTACAAATAATATTACTGAGTTAGTCAAAGACGGTGATGTGATTGCAGCTAACGGTATTACCGGCCAAGTCATCATCAACCCGACCGAAGAGCAGATCGCTGAATTCAAGGCAGCCGGCGAAGCTTATGCCAAGCAAAAGGCTGAGTGGGAACTGCTCAAAGATGCTCAGACTGTGACGGCTGACGGCAAACACTTTGAGCTGGCAGCGAACATCGGTACACCGAAAGATGTCGAAGGTGTCAATGCCAACGGTGCAGAAGCAGTCGGTCTTTATCGTACAGAATTCTTGTACATGGATTCTCAAGACTTCCCAACAGAAGACGAACAGTACGAAGCTTACAAAGCAGTGCTGGAAGGGATGAACGGCAAGCCGGTCGTGGTTCGTACCATGGACATCGGCGGGGACAAGGAACTTCCTTACTTTGACATGCCGCATGAGATGAACCCATTCCTCGGCTTCCGTGCCCTGCGTATCTCTATCTCTGAGACAGGTGATGCCATGTTCCGCACTCAGATTCGTGCGCTTCTGCGTGCATCTGTGCACGGACAGTTGCGCATCATGTTCCCAATGGTAGCCCTTCTGACAGAATTCCGCAAGGCTAAAGCTGTCTATGAGGAAGAAAAAGCCAAGCTGCAGGCAGAAGGCCTTGCTGTAGCGGACAATATCCAAGTCGGTATCATGATTGAAATCCCAGCAGCAGCAATGCTGGCAGATCAGTTTGCCAAGGAAGTAGACTTCTTCTCTATTGGTACCAACGACTTGATCCAATACACCATGGCAGCTGACCGGATGAATGAGCAGGTTTCCTATCTGTACCAGCCTTATAACCCCTCTATCCTGCGCCTGATTAACAATGTTATCAAGGCAGCGCATGCAGAAGGCAAGTGGGCAGGTATGTGCGGAGAAATGGCTGGAGATCAAACAGCTGTACCATTGCTTGTAGGGATGGGCTTGGATGAATTCTCTATGAGTGCCACCTCTGTCCTGCGTACCCGCAGCCTCATGAAGAAATTGGATACGAAGAAAATGGAAGAACTGGCTAACCGTGCTTTGACAGAATGTGCAACCATGGAAGAAGTTCTGGAACTGGAAAAAGAGTATCTGGATTTTGAATAATCTTTTAAAGAGCGTTTGTGCGCTCTTTTTTTGCAAGTGAAATTTGAACAAATTGGCTGTAATCATCTAATTTGTGAAAATTTTCTTTAAATTTACGGTTTTTGGTTGAAGTTTTCAGAAAATTTGGTAAAATAATACTTACCAACATTTTGGAGGGGCGAATTTGACACAATATAAAAACTACATCAATGGAGAATGGAAGTCTTCTGCAAATGAAATTACCATCTCATCTCCGATTAACGGCGAAATTTTAGGAACCGTTCCTGCCATGAGTCAGGCAGAAGTGGATGCTGCTATGAAGAGCGCCCGCGCGGCTTTGCCTGCTTGGCGTGCTCTTTCGGCAGTTGAGCGTGCGGCTTATCTGCATAAGGCGGCAGATATTTTGGAGCGCGATCAGGAGAAAATCGGCCAAATTCTGGCTAAGGAAGTGGCCAAGGGGATCAAGGCAGCGGTTGGCGAGGTTGTCCGGACAGCCGATTTGATCCGCTATGCAGCTGAAGAAGGCATCCGTGTTCACGGCCAGGTACTGGAAGGCGGCGGTTTTGAAGCTGCCAGCAAGAAGAAGCTGGCTGTTGTGCGCCGTGAGCCTATGGGCGTTGTGCTGGCTGTAGCGCCTTTTAACTATCCAGTCAACCTATCTGGCTCCAAGATTGCACCGGCTTTGATTGGCGGAAATGTTGTCATGTTCAAACCGCCGACTCAAGGCTCTATTTCAGGGCTGCTGCTGGCGCAGGCCTTTGCAGAGGCGGGCCTCCCTGCAGGTGTCTTCAACACCATTACCGGGCGTGGGTCTGAAATCGGTGACTACATCATTGAGCATCAGGAAGTCAACTACATTAACTTTACGGGCTCAACTCCTATCGGTGAGCGGATCGGCAAGTTAGCTGGCATGCGTCCGGTGATGCTGGAGCTGGGCGGAAAAGATGCAGCGGTTGTTTTGGAAGATGCGGACTTGGAGCATGCTGCCAAGCAGATTGTCGGCGGGGCTTTCAGCTACTCCGGCCAGCGCTGTACGGCTATTAAGCGTGTCCTTGTCATGGAAAGTGTAGCGGATAAACTGGCTGCGCTGCTGCAGGCAGAGGTCAGCAAATTAACGGTCGGCGATCCTTTTGATAACGCAGATATTACACCGGTTATCGACAATGCGTCGGCAGATTTCATCTGGGGCTTGATTGAGGACGCTCAGGCTAAGGGAGCGACTGCCCTGACGGAAATCAAACGTGAAGCAAATCTCATCTGGCCTGCCTTGTTTGACAATGTCACACTGGATATGAAATTAGCTTGGGAGGAGCCGTTCGGTCCCGCTCTTCCGATTATTCGTGTTGCTTCTGTGGAAGAAGCTGTCGAAATCTGCAATCAGTCTGAATTCGGTCTGCAATCTTCAGTCTTTACAAATGATTTCCCTAAAGCATTTGAAATTGCTGAAAAATTAGAAGTGGGCACTGTACACATCAATAATAAAACACAGCGCGGTCCGGACAACTTCCCATTCTTGGGGGTCAAAGGATCCGGAGCAGGTGTGCAGGGGATCCGTTACAGTATCGAAGCGATGACACAAGTGAAATCAATCGTGTTTGACGTGAAATAAATAAGAAAGGCGGCTTTGTGCGGCCTTTTTTCATACAGCTGATGACGCTCAGCAGCTTCGGGAAGGGGGAGTGAGATGGCAGATGAAGCTTCCAACAGGCAGCAGCAAAAGCACTGCTTTGAACCTGCAAATAAAACTTCCGTCAGGAGGCGCCATCTTCGATGTTCGGTCAGTGCTTGAGTGTCGAAGAGCAGAAAGGCGGCCGGCGAAAATGAGAAGATTTCCCCAGCAGGTCCAATAGAAGAAGAGGGAGCAAAAGATAGATTAAGCGCTTATACTTTCAAAATGTAAATTTACATTTTGGTATAGAGCGGTAGGGAGATTTTCATCTTTCCTTCTTTCCGGTCCGAGGCTGTCAGACAGCTAAGAATGAATAAAAACCTTTAGAAAATAGCAAATCTCAGTCTTTTAGAGCTGGTCAGAAGGCCATTTCGGATAACGTTCGGTTTTTGTAATTTTCCGTAATGATTTTTGAAATTTACTTGAAAAAGAGCTAAAAATAATGTAGAATAGTATTATAGAAAACGCTTACAAAATAGAAAGGTGATTGCATGGATAAAAACGAAGCATTAAGAACCTTTACAACGGGTGAAAACTTTCATCTGCAGCATTATCTGGGGGCGCATCAGGAGGTAGTGGACGGCCGGTCCGGCTATACCTTCCGTGTCTGGGCGCCTAATGCTCAGAATGTTCACTTAATCGGAGATTTCACCGGCTGGTATGAGCATCAGATTCCCATGACCCGCAATGAAGCCGGTGTCTGGGAGGTCTTTACCGAACTGCCCAAGGAAGGAGACATTTACAAATACAATATCAAACGCAGCAGCGGTCAGGAGATTCTCAAGCTGGATCCGCTGGCTGTCTATCTGGAAGAGCGGCCGGGCACCGGAGCAGTCATCCGCACCATTCCTGAAAAGAAATGGAAGGACGGTCTCTGGCTGGCCCGCAGAAAGCGCTGGGGCTTCTTTTCCCGGCCGGTCTCTATCTATGAAGTCCATGCCGGGTCTTGGAAACGCAATGAAGACGGCAGCCCCTACACTTTTGCACAGCTGAAAGAGGAGCTGATTCCCTATCTGGTAGAGATGAATTACACCCATGTGGAGTTCATGCCGCTCATGGCGCATCCGCTGGGACTCAGCTGGGGCTATCAGCTCATGGGCTACTTTGCTTTTGAGCATACTTACGGCACGCCGGAGGAGTTTCAGGACTTTGTTGAAGAATGCCACTTGAACAATATCGGGGTCATTGTGGACTGGGTTCCGGGGCATTTTACCATCAATGACGATGCCTTGGCCTACTACGACGGGACACCGACCTTTGAATACCAGGACCATGACCGGGCTCATAACTACGGCTGGGGTGCGCTCAATTTTGATTTGGGCAAGAATCAGGTTCAGTCCTTCCTGATTTCCAGCATTAAATTTTGGATTGATTTTTACCATCTGGACGGTATCCGCGTGGATGCTGTCAGCAATATGCTCTATCTGGACTATGACAGCGGTCCTTGGCAGCCCAATAAAGACGGAGGCAACCGCAACTATGAGGGCTATTACTTCCTGCAGCGGCTCAATACCGTCATCAAGCTGGCCCATCCGGATGTGATGATGATTGCTGAAGAAAGCTCTTCGGGAACCAAGATTACCGGCATGAAGGAGCTGGGCGGTCTGGGCTTTGACTACAAGTGGAATATGGGCTGGATGAATGATATTCTCCGCTTCTATGAGGAAGATCCGATTTACCGCAAGTATGATTTTAATCTGGTGACTTTCAGCTTCATGTATGCTTTCTCGGAAAATTTCCTGCTGCCCTTCTCCCATGATGAGGTGGTCCACGGCAAGAAGAGTCTCATGCACAAGATGTGGGGCGACCGCTACAATCAGTTTGCAGGTCTGCGCAACCTCTACACGTATCAGATCTGCCATCCGGGCAAGAAGCTGCTCTTTATGGGCTCTGAGTTTGGCCAATTCTTAGAATGGAAATCCGAAGAACAGCTGGAATGGTCCAATCTGGATGACCGGCTCAACAAGCAGATGCAGGGCTTTACCTCCGCTCTCAATGCTTTCTACAAGGAAAACCGTCCTCTCTGGGAAATTGACTTAAGCTATGAAGGCATTGAAATCATCGATGCCGATAATACAGACCAGAGTGTCCTCTCCTTTATCAGAAAGACGGCTAAGGGAGAAATGTTAATTTGTGTCTTCAATATGGCGCCGGTAGAGCGGAAGAACTTTACCATTGGTGTTCCTGTGGCGGCCATTTATGAAGAAGTATGGAACACCGAACTAGAAGAATGGGGAGGTGTTTGGAAGGAACATAATGCAACCGTTCAGTCCCAAGAAGGACTTTGGAAAGATTATCCGCAGACCTTGACCTTTACGCTGCCGGCTCTGGGGGCAAGTATCTGGAAGGTTAAGCGTCGCGTGAAAACCACTCAAGCTAATAAAAAATCCACAAAGGAGTAGGATATGAAGAATGAAATGCTAGCTTTAATCCTTGCCGGAGGGCAGGGGACTCGTCTTGGAAAGCTCACACAGAGTATTGCAAAACCGGCAGTACAGTTTGGCGGCCGCTATCGGATTATTGATTTTGCCCTGTCAAACTGCGCCAACTCCGGCATTCACAATGTCGGTGTCATCACTCAGTACCAGCCACTGGCTCTGAACAGCCATATCGGCAATGGTTCCAGCTGGGGGCTGGACGGTATCAACTCAGGCGTATCCATTCTTCAGCCTTATTCAGCCAGTGAAGGAAACCGCTGGTTTGAAGGGACCAGCCATGCTATTTTTCAAAATATTGACTATATCGACAGCATCAATCCCGAGTATGTCCTGATTCTGTCTGGAGACCATATCTACAAGATGGACTATGATGACATGCTTCAGTCCCATAAGGACAATAATGCCAGTCTGACCGTGGCCGTTCTGGATGTACCGCTCAAAGAAGCCAGCCGTTTTGGCATCATGAATACAGATGCCAACAACCGGATTGTTGAATTTGAAGAAAAACCGGCAGAGCCGAAGTCTACCAAGGCATCCATGGGGATTTACATCTTTGACTGGCAGCGCCTGCGCAATATGCTGGTGGCTGCTGAAAAGAGCAGTGTGGACATGTCAGACTTTGGTAAAAATGTCATTCCAAATTATCTGGAATCCGGCGAAAGCGTCTATGCTTATGAGTTTGCCGGCTACTGGAAAGATGTGGGGACAGTGGAATCCCTCTGGGAAGCCAATATGGAATATATCGACCCCAACAACGCTCTGGACAGCCGCAACCGCCGCTGGAAGATCTACTCCCGCAATCTGATTTCCCCGCCTAACTTCTTGGGCGAACATGCCCATGTGGAAGACTCGCTGGTCGTTGACGGATGCTTTGTGGATGGGACTGTCAAGCACTCTATCCTCTCTACTGGAGCTCAGGTCAGAAAGGACGCTGTCATTGAAGACTCCGTGATTATGAGCGGGGCTGTCATCGGCCAGGGTGCTAAGATTAAGCGGGCCATTGTCGGCGAAGGTGCCATCATTTCTGAAGGTGTCGAGATTGATGGAACGGATGAAGTGCATGTTATCGGATACAACGAGAAAGTGGGGGTACCAACAGATGAAGATTGATAAATATTCAGCGATTTTAGGAAATACAGTCGGCTTTCATGATATGTCAAGCCTGACAAATCACCGTCCCGTAGCCAGTCTGCCTTTTGGGGGGAAATACCGTCTGATTGACTTCCCGCTTTCCAGTCTGGCCAATGCTGGTATCCGCAGCGTATTTGGTATTTTCCAGCAGGACAATATCAGCTCTGTCTTTGACCATATCCGCTCCGGCCGCGAATGGGGCCTGTCTACCCTGCTCAGCCACTATTATCTGGGGATTTACAATACCCGTGTAGAAAGCTCTACGGTGGGGGACGAATACTATGACCAGCTCCTGACCTATCTCAGACGCTCCGGCTCCAATCAGACCGTTGCCCTCAACTGCGATGTGCTGATTAACATTGATCTGAACCAGGTCTTCCATCTGCACAATACGACAGAGCAGCCGATTACGGTGGTCTATAAGAAATTGCACAAAGAAAATATTTCAGATGTGAATTCTATCTTGGAAATTGATGAATCAGACCATGTCAAGAGCCACAAGCTCTTTGATCCCAAGTCTGACGGCGAGCTCTTTAATATGTCGACAGATATTTTTGTAGCCGACACTCCTTGGCTGATTGAAAGACTGGAAGAGGAAGCTCAGAAGGAACATCCGCAGAAACTGCGCTATGTGCTGCGTGATTTGGCGGCTCAGGAAGGCGCTTTTGCCTATGAATACACAGGCTATCTGGCCAATATCTACTCTGTCGAGTCCTACTATCAGGCCAATAAAGACATGCTGGAGAGTCAAAAATTCTACTCCCTCTTTACCCCTAACCAAAAGATTTACACCAAGGTGAAAAATGAGGAACCGACCTATTATGCTCCGTCTTCAAAAGTGTCGCGTTCACAGTTCGCTTCAGGAAGCATTGTCAGAGGACAGGTGTTTAATTCCGTTGTTTCGCGGAATACCGATATTTCCGAAGGCAGCAGTGTCAAGGACAGCATTCTCTTTCCGCGTGTCAAAGTCGGCAAAAACGCTGTAGTAGAGTATGCCATCGTGGACAAGAGCGTTGAGATTGCTGAGGGAGTGGTCATTCGCGGAACGGCTGAACATCCGGTTGTTGTCAGGAAGGGCGAGAAGGTTACAGAGGATATCATCTCATGAAAATTTTATTTGCAGCAGCAGAAGGCGCCCCTTTTTCTAAAACGGGCGGTTTGGGAGACGTGATTGGCGCTCTCCCCAAATCGCTGGTGAAAGCTGGACATGAAGTCGGTGTCGTTCTGCCTTACTATGATGCGACAGAAGCTAAATTTGGCGATCAGGCTGAAGATCTCTTCTCTTTTGAGGTCAGTGTCGGCTGGCGCCGGCAGTATGTCGGAGTCAAGCGGATTGTATTGGATGGTGTGCAGTTTTACTTTATTGATAACCAGCACTATTTCTTCCGCGGCCATATTTACGGTGATTTTGATGACGGCGAACGCTTTGCTTATTTCCAGCTGGCAGCAGTGGAGCTGATGGAGCGGATTGACTTTGTTCCGGATATTCTCCATGTTCATGATTACCATACGGCCATGATTCCTTTCCTGGTCAAGGAAAAATACCACTGGATTCAGGCTTATCAGGGGATTCGGACGGTGCTGACTATCCACAATCTGGAATTTCAGGGCCAGTTTCCTGACAGCATGCTGTGGGAGCTCTTTGGCGTCGGCTATGAGCGGTATGCGGACGGTACGCTGCGCTGGAATGACTGCCTCAACTGGATGAAGGCCGGTATTCTCTATGCGGATCGGGTAACGACGGTGTCACCGAGCTATGCCCATGAAATCCGCACGCCGGAATTCGGCTGCCAGCTGGATCAGGTCCTGCGCATGGAGTCTGGAAAGCTGGTCGGCATTGTCAATGGGATTGATACGGATATCTATAATCCGGAAACAGACAAACTGCTGGCGCATCACTTTGACAAAAATGATTTATCTGGTAAACTAGAAAATAAGCGTGCTCTGCAAGAGAGAGTGGGACTGCCTGTCCGCGATGATGTACCGGTCGTAGGGATTGTTTCCCGTCTGACCCGTCAGAAAGGCTTTGATCTGGTAGTGGAAGAACTGCATAACCTCCTGCAGGAAGATGTGCAGATCATTCTTCTGGGGACCGGAGACCCGGCTTTTGAACAGGCCTTTGCTTGGTTTGGCCAGGCTTATCCTGAAAAGCTGTCCGCCAATATTCTCTTTGACGTGACGCTGGCGCAGGAAATCTATGCTGCCAGTGACATCTTCCTCATGCCGAGCCGCTTTGAGCCCTGCGGTCTGTCTCAGATGATGGCCATGCGCTACGGCACCCTGCCGCTGGTCCATGAAGTGGGCGGCCTGCGTGATACTGTAGAGCCTTTCAATGTCTATACTGGACAGGGGACAGGCTTTAGCTTCAATAACTTTTCCGGCTACTGGCTGAGATGGACTTTCAAGGAAGCCCTCAATCTCTATGTTCATGACAAGGAAGCCTGGCATGCCTTGCAGGAACAGGCCATGGAAAGAGACTTTTCATGGGATACAGCCAGTCAGGCCTATAGTGACTTGTACCAGTCACTTTTGTAACATTCACTTTGGAATCATATGTATAAAATCCTCTCTTATTGCAGCAATAAGAGAGGATTTCCGCGAAAAAAGCATTTTTATATATTATTATACTGTTTTTTGCCGGCGGCAGAACTGATTCCCTCATTTTAGAAAGGGAGATGTCCATTCACAATGGAACTTACAAAAGAACAATTTATCCGTGATTTTAAAGATACACTGCACGAACGACAGTTAATCAAAGTGGCAGATGCGACTTCTGCTGAGCTGTTTCAGGCCTTGGCCAGCACCGTGCGCAAGTATATTACCCCCCTCTGGCTGGACCGCCGCAATAAATTGGTTGAGCACCAGCAGAAAACGGCTTATTACTTTTCAATCGAATTTCTGCCCGGCCGCATGCTGGAAACCAACCTGCTCAATCTGGGCATTCTGGATACAGTGAAAGAAGGCTTTGCGGAGCTGGGAGTTGATTTTGCCGATGTCAAAAATGCCGAGCATGATATGGCTCTGGGAAATGGCGGTCTGGGCCGTCTGGCCGCAGCCTTTATGGATTCGCTGGCAACGACCGGCTATCCCGGTTTTGGGAATGGCATTCGCTACCGCTACGGTCTGTTCAAACAAAGGATTGTAGACGGCTATCAGGTTGAGATTCCGGATGACTGGTTTGGCAGTCTGGGCAATGTCTGGGAAACCCGCAAGGACCATGATATTGTCGATGTGAAGCTCTTCGGAAATGTCTATCTGCGGGCCAATGAGGAAGGACGGATCGTGCCGGTTTATGAAAATTCCCGGACCCTGCGTGCGGTGCCTTATGATGTGCCGCAAATCGGCTTTGGCAACGACAATGTCAACAATCTCCGCCTCTGGGATGTTGAAATCCCTGAGGAGTACGAACTGGACTATCCAACCATTGAAGCCCGCCGCCGGGTACAGGATATTACAGCCATCCTTTATCCGGATGATTCCAGCTATGAAGGAAAAGAACTGCGCCTGATTCAGGAATACTTCATGACCAGTGCCGGCCTGCAGACCATCATCCAGTCCTATCTCAAGCAGGGGCTGCCGCTGGAAAAGATTCATGACAAGGTTTCTGTCCATATCAATGACACCCACCCGGCCGTTGCTCCGGCTGAATTTATGCGCCTGCTCTTGGATGTTTACGGTCTGGAATGGGCCGATGCCTGGGAGGCGACCGTCAAAACCATGAGCTACACCAACCACACCATTCTCTCCGAAGCCTTGGAAAAATGGGATGCGGAGCTCTTCAAGAATGTCCTGCCGCGGGTTTACCAGATTATCCTTGAGATTGACAACCGCTATGTGGCAGAAATGGCCCAGCGCGGCATTGAGCCGGAAGTCATCGAAAATACGCGGATTGTCAAGGACAATCAGATCCACATGGCGCACTTGGCCATTATCGGCGGCCATTCGGTCAATGGGGTGGCCAAACTCCATACCGAGCTGCTCAAAGAGGATACCCTGCGTGATTTCTATCAAATCTATCCTGAAAAGTTCAACAACAAGACCAACGGCATTATCCAGCGCCGCTGGCTGCAGATTGCAGACGAGCCGCTGTCGGATGCCATCGATCAGCTCATCGGCAAGGACTGGCGAAGTGACATTCACCAACTGCGCCGTCTCTTGGACTACAAGGATGACAAGCAGGTCTTGGCTGATTTCTATCGGGTTAAGCAGGAGGCCAAGGCCCGTCTGGCTGACTTTATCAAGGAGTCGACAGGAGTGGAAGTCTCCACAGAAGCGATCTTTGATGTGCAGGTCAAGCGCCTTCATGCCTATAAGCGGCAGCTCCTCAATCTCCTTCACATCATCAAGCTTTACTGGGATTTGAAGGACAATCCGGACAAGGATATGGTTCCCCGCGTCTTTATCTTCGGTGCCAAGGCTGCACCGGGCTATCATTTTGCCAAATCGGTCATCAAGCTTATCAATGAAGTGGCCAATCTGGTCAATCAGGACGAGAGTCTCCAAGGCAAGCTTAAGGTGGTCTTTCTGGAAAATTACCGGGTCAGTCTGGCTGAGCTCATTATCCCAGCGGCCGATGTGTCTGAGCAGATTTCTCTGGCTTCTAAGGAGGCTTCCGGCACTTCCAATATGAAGTTCATGATGACCGGTGCTATTACTCTGGCGACGCTGGATGGTGCCAATATCGAAATCAAGGACGAAGTCGGCGATGACAATATCGTTATCTTTGGTATGGATAAGGATGCAGTCTATGAGCACTATGCGCGCCACGATTACTATTCACGCGGTCTGTATGAAAGCAATCCGCTTATCCGCCGGGTGGTGGATACCTTTGTCAACGGCACCATTCCAAATGTCCGGGAGGAAGGCTCTGAAATCTATGAAGCCCTGATTACCCACAATGATGAGTACTTCCTGCTGGAGGACTTTGAAGCTTATGTCCAAGCACAGGAAAAGATTGACCGTCTTTACCGCGACAAAGAAAAGTGGGCCCGCATGAGTCTGGTCAATATCGCAACATCCGATAAGTTTACATCTGATGATACCATTGAGCAGTATGCCAAGGAAATTTGGAATCTGGAAAAGTAGAAGGACTAAGAGGAGGACTGGGCTGAGCTGGTCCTCCTGCTTTTGCTGCTCTGTTTATACTTTTTTGTTTTTAGTCAGGAAAGGTCAGCGGCATCTCTTTTTTTCCTGAAGGAAAAGTCGAAATAAA
The DNA here is from genome assembly GCF_017884005.1 of Streptococcus panodentis. GTDB lineage: Bacteria > Bacillota > Bacilli > Lactobacillales > Streptococcaceae > Streptococcus > Streptococcus panodentis. Next base: position 52,666 of record NZ_QFAY01000003.1, on the reverse strand, counting down.
ATCGCTTACATTGTCTAAAAACATTTGACAAATGGTCTTTTTAGGACTAAACTAAGTAAGTAAATTTTAAAACATAAAGGAGAATTCATCATGAATTTATCATTTTTGGGACTTTGTTTTGCCTGCTTTGGTGTTTCCATTGCTGAAGGTCTGCTGATGAGTAATTTGTTCAAAGCTGCTTCCCGCCAGCCGGAAATCATCGGTCAGCTGAGAAGTCTTTTAATCTTGGGGATTGCCTTTATTGAAGGTACTTTCTTTGTAACGCTGGCAATGGCCTTCTTTATCAAATAATCAGATACTGATGTGTGAAGCGAGGTACGCACCAGCATCTTCAGCAGATGCGAAGACGGACTGTACCTGGCTTCAGAAATAAAAGGAGGTGTCGTTTATTTGGAAGAGAGTAAAAATCCAACGATTCATCTAGGTCCTGTAACCTTTGATTTGACCCTGCTTGCCATGTCTTTGCTGACGGTGCTGCTTGTTTTTGCCCTGGTTTACTGGGCCAGCCGCAAAATGAAGCTCAAACCGACAGGAAAGCAGAATGCGCTTGAGTATCTCTATGATTTTGTCATTGATTTCACCAAGGGCAATATCGGCCAGCATTATATGAAGAATTATTCACTCTTTTTATTCTCCTTATTTCTGTTTGTGCTGGTGGCTAATAATCTGGGCCTGATGGTCAAATTACAGACGACCAATGGCTTCAATCTGTGGACATCGCCGACTGCCAATCTGGCCTATGACTTGGGCTTTGCAGTGATGATTACGCTGATTTGCCATGTGGAAGGGATCCGACGCCGCGGCATTAAGGGCTATCTGAAAGGCTTTATCACTCCGGGCATCATGACTCCCATGAATATTCTGGAAGAATTTACCAATTTGGCCTCTTTGGCTCTGCGGCTCTACGGAAATATCTTTGCCGGGGAAGTGCTGGCTGGCATGCTGGTCACTCTGTCCCAGCAAGCTATCTTTACTTATCCGCTGGCTTTTGTCATGAATATGGTATGGACTGCCTTCTCAATCTTTATTTCATGCATTCAGGCCTATGTATTTACCATGCTGACCTCCATGTATCTGGGAAAGAAGATTAACGGCGAAGAATAGAAAGGGAAGAAAATAGAATGAATATTACATTAGGTGAAGTGCTTGGAAATTTCATCCTTGTTGCCGGTTCCTTTCTTCTTTTGATTGTTCTCATCAAGAAGTTTGCCTGGGGCAATATCACCAGTATGCTGGACCAGAGGGCCCAGAAGATTGCCGATGATATTGACGGTGCGGAAACTGCCCGCAAGAAGGCGGAGAAGCTGGCTCAGGAAAGGGAAGAAGCGCTGGCAGGCAGCCGGGCGGAAGCCGCTTCCATCATCGAAACAGCCAAAGAAACAGCTGAGAAAAACAAGGCCGGGATTTTGGCAGATGCAGCAGCAGAAGCGGGACGCCTGAAAGAAAAGGCCAATCAGGAGATTGCACAGAGCAAGGCTGACGCTCTTCAGAGCATTAAGGGCGATGTGGCTGACTTAACCGTCAGTCTGGCCGGCAAGATTTTGAGCCAGGAATTGGACAAAGAAGCTCAGAGCGAACTGATTGACCGCTATATCGAACAGTTAGGAGATGCCTAATGGACAAAAAGCAGTATGCACTGGTTGAAAAATATGCCTTGCCTTTTGTTCAGGTCGTCTTTGAAAAGGGTCAGCAAGAAGATGTTTTTGAGAAATTGAGTCAGATAAAGGCTGTTTTCGAAGAGACAGGCCTTGCTGACTTTTTAGCACATATCGGAGTTGACAGCAGCGAGAAAGAAAAGAGCCTGCGGCTTTTTCAGAAGTCTGGCTCCGAGCTGATTGACAATCTGATCGAGGTGGTCATTCTCAATCATCGGGAAGGCCTCTTCTATGCTATCCTGCTGGAAGTGCAGCAGCGGATTGAGAAAATCAGCCATGTCTTTGAAGTAACGGTCAAGTCTGTTCAGCCCCTGACGGACAGCCAGAAGGCAAAGCTCCGCCCGATGATTGAGCAGAAAATGGGCCTCAAGGTCCGCTCGATTCGGCAGGAGCTGGACAGCAGCCTGATTGGCGGCTTTGTCATCTCTGCGGACAACAAGATGATTGATGCCAGCATCAGAAGTCAACTACAAGTCATAAAAGAAAATTTGAAATAGAAAGTGGTGTGAATTTTGGCGATTAACGCACAAGAAATCAGCGCTTTAATTAAGCAACAAATTGAAAATTTCCAGCCAAATTTTGACGTCACAGAAACAGGGATCGTCACTTATATTGGTGATGGGATTGCGCGTGCCCACGGTCTGGACAATGCCATGAGCGGGGAGCTCTTGATTTTTGAGAACGGCTCCTACGGGATGGCGCAGAATCTGGAGTCAACAGATGTCGGGATCATCATTCTGGGTGATTTTACAGATATTCGTGAAGGGGACAGCATCCGCCGCACAGGCAAGATTATGGAAGTTCCGGTCGGAGATGCTCTGATTGGCCGCGTTGTGGATCCGCTGGGCCGTCCGGTTGACGGTCTGGGAGAGATTGCGACGGACAAGACCCGTCCGGTAGAAACACCGGCTCCGGGTGTCATGCAGCGGAAGTCTGTATCGGAGCCTTTGCAGACCGGTCTGAAGGCCATTGACGCCCTGGTGCCAATCGGCCGCGGTCAGCGGGAGCTGATTATCGGAGACCGTCAGACAGGGAAGACGACCATTGCCATTGATACCATCCTGAACCAGAAGGGGCAGGATATGATTTGTATCTATGTGGCCATCGGACAGAAAGAGTCAACGGTGCGGACGCAGGTAGAGACTCTCCGTCAGTACGGTGCGCTGGATTACACCATTGTGGTGACAGCCTCTGCTTCCCAGCCTTCGCCCCTGCTCTACTTGGCACCTTATGCCGGAGTAGCCATGGCTGAGGAATTCATGTATCAGGGCAAGCATGTCCTCATTGTCTATGATGATCTGTCCAAGCAGGCTGTTGCCTACCGCGAGCTGTCGCTCTTGCTGCGCCGGCCGCCGGGACGGGAAGCCTTTCCGGGGGATGTATTCTACCTGCACAGCCGTCTCTTGGAGCGCTCGGCTAAGGTATCCGATGAACTGGGCGGCGGTTCTATCACGGCTCTGCCCTTTATCGAGACACAGGCCGGTGACATTTCAGCTTATATCGCGACCAATGTCATTTCCATTACAGACGGCCAGATCTTTTTGAGCGACAGCCTCTTCAATGCCGGTATCCGTCCGGCTATTGATGCCGGCTCTTCTGTATCGCGGGTCGGCGGTTCTGCACAGATCAAGGCCATGAAGAAGGTCGCAGGAACCCTGCGGATTGATTTGGCATCCTATCGGGAGCTGGAAGCCTTTACCAAGTTTGGCAGTGATTTGGATGCTGCGACCCAGGCCAAGCTCAACCGCGGCCGCCGGACAGTGGAAGTGCTGAAACAGCCCATCCATGAGCCGCTGCCGGTTGAAAAACAAGTGGTCATCCTCTATGCTTTGACTCATGGTTTTTTGGACAGCGTGCCGGTCGACAATATCCTGCGCTTTGAAGCGGAGCTCTTTGATTACTTTGATGCCCACCAAGCAGGGATTTATGAAACCATTCGCACCACCAAGGACCTCCCCAGCGAGGAAGTCCTGGATGCCGCTATTACTGAATTTATCAATCAGTCTAGCTTTAAATAAGAATAGAGGTGGCAGATGGCAGTTTCATTAAATGATATTAAAAATAAGATTGCATCCACAAAAAACACCAGTCAAATCACCAATGCCATGCAGATGGTATCAGCGGCTAAGCTGGGAAAATCTGAAGAAGCAGCCAAGAACTTTCAAATCTATGCCCAAAAAGTTCGGAAGCTTCTGACGGATCTGCTGCATGGGCATGAAAATGAGAATGTCAAGCATCACCCGATGCTGATCAGCCGGCCGGTCAAAAAATCAGGCTATATCGTCATCACCTCAGACCGCGGTCTGGTCGGCGGCTATAATGCCACCATTCTCAAAGCTCTTTTGGAGCTGAAAGCAGAGTATCACCCGGACGGCAAGGACTTTGAGGTCATCTGTATCGGCGGTGTCGGGGCGGATTTTTTCCGGGCCCGCGGCGTTCAGCCAGTCTATGAACTGCGGGGCTTGGCCGACCAGCCGAGTTTCGATGAAGTCCGCAAAATCATCAACAAGGCTATTGAAATGTATGAGAATGAGCTCTTTGATGAGCTCTATGTCTGCTACAACCACCATGTCAACAGCCTGACCAGCCAGATGCGGGTCGAGCAGATGCTGCCCATCATTGATCTGGATCCCAATGAAGCAGATGAGGATTATATCTTAAATCTGGAATTGGAATCCAGCCGGGAAGCCATCTTGGATCAGCTCCTGCCTCAGTTTGCTGAGAGCATGATTTACGGAGCGATTATCGATGCCAAGACAGCTGAAAACGCGGCCGGCATGACGGCCATGCAGACCGCGACGGACAATGCCAAGAAGGTCATCAGTGATTTGACCATTCAGTACAATCGTGCCAGACAGGCAGCGATTACCCAGGAAATTACTGAAATTGTGGGGGGTGCAAGTGCCCTGGAATAGGCCGCAAATCAATTAGAAATTAAACGAGGGAAAAAACATGAGCTCAGGCAAAATTGCTCAGGTCATTGGACCGGTTGTAGACGTGGCGTTTGCGGCCGGAGATAAGCTACCTGAGATAAATAATGCACTTGTAGTCTATAAAAATGATGAGAAAAAATCGAAAATCGTCCTTGAAGTAGCTCTTGAGCTTGGTGACGGAGTAGTGCGGACCATCGCTATGGAATCTACCGACGGCCTGACACGGGGCTTAGAGGTCCTGGACACAGGACGGCCGATTTCTGTGCCGGTCGGCCAGAAAACGCTGGGCCGTGTCTTTAATGTCTTGGGCGACACCATTGATTTGGAGGCTCCTTTTGCAGAAGATGCTCTGCGGGAGCCAATTCACAAAAAAGCACCGACTTTTGATGAATTGTCTACGTCATCAGAAATTCTGGAAACCGGCATCAAGGTCATTGACCTGCTGGCTCCCTATCTGAAAGGCGGGAAGGTCGGTCTCTTTGGCGGTGCCGGAGTTGGAAAAACCGTGCTGATTCAGGAGCTGATTCACAATATTGCTCAGGAACACGGCGGCATCTCCGTCTTTACCGGTGTCGGCGAGCGGACCCGCGAGGGGAACGACCTCTACTGGGAAATGAAAGAATCCGGCGTTATCGAAAAGACAGCCATGGTCTTTGGCCAGATGAATGAGCCGCCGGGTGCTCGGATGCGGGTTGCCCTGACCGGTCTGACCATTGCCGAATATTTCCGCGATGTGGAAGGTCAGGATGTGCTGCTCTTTATTGACAATATCTTCCGCTTTACTCAGGCAGGTTCTGAGGTTTCAGCCCTCTTAGGCCGCATGCCGTCAGCTGTTGGCTACCAGCCGACGCTGGCAACGGAAATGGGCCAGCTGCAGGAGCGGATCACATCGACCAAGAAGGGCTCTGTAACCTCCATTCAGGCTATTTATGTACCGGCTGATGACTATACGGATCCGGCTCCGGCTACGGCTTTTGCCCATCTGGACTCCACGACCAATTTGGAGCGGAAACTGGTGCAGCTGGGAATTTATCCAGCTGTTGATCCGCTGGCTTCCAGCTCCCGTGCCCTGTCTCCCAACATCGTTGGTGAAGAGCACTATGCTGTAGCAGCAGAAGTCAAACGAGTGCTGCAGCGCTATCATGAGCTGCAGGACATCATTGCCATCCTTGGTATGGATGAACTGTCTGATGAGGAAAAGACTCTGGTTGCGCGTGCGCGCCGGATTCAGTTCTTCCTGTCACAGAATTTCCACGTGGCCGAGCAGTTCACCGGCCAGCCCGGGTCTTATGTGCCGGTGGCTGAGACCGTTCGCGGTTTCAAGGAGATTCTGGACGGCAAGCATGACAAGCTTCCAGAAGATGCCTTCCGCGGCGTCGGCTCTATCGAAGACGTGATTGCCAAGGCAGAGAAAATGGGATTTTAAGAGGTGAATCATGGCTCAAATGACAGTACAAATCGTGACGCCGGACGGTCTGATTTATGACCACCATGCTGCATTTGTTTCCGTAAAGACCATTGACGGTGAGCTGGGGATTCTGCCCCGCCACATCAATACCATTGCTGTTTTAGAAGTGGATCAGGTCAAGGTACGCCGGGTAGATGACGACAAGCACATCGACTGGATTGCTGTCAACGGCGGCATCATTGAAATCGCCGATAATGTCATTACCATCGTGGCCGATTCGGCTGAGCGCGAGCGGGATATTGACATCAGCCGTGCGGAAAGGGCCAAACTCCGTGCTGAGCGTGAAATCGAAGAAGCACATGACAAGCATCTGATCGATCAGGAACGCCGGGCCAAGATTGCCTTGCAGCGGGCCATCAACCGCATCAATGTCGGGACAAGAATATAATCAAAATGAGAGCGGGACATCCGTTCTCATTTTTTGATGAAGCGGACGATTTTTCTGAGAGACCTCAGCTTCGGTCTTGTGGTATAATAAAAACTATGATAGAAATTATATTTCAATTAGGCAGTCATCTGCTCTTCATCTTTTTTGCTTTTCATCTGCTGTCAACCGTGGTTGACTGGGAACGATTTCTAAAGGTCAATGCGGATAATGCCATCAAAATTCGCTTTCTGATCCTGCTGCTCAGCATTGCCCTGGGTTATCTGGTCAGTCACTTCTTTATCGGCATTTATGATATGAGCCGTTCGATTTTCAATGGCGGTTTATAAGGCCATATTTTCGATTTTATGGTATGATAGTATGGATGATTTTAAAAATTTAGTGTAAGGAATCGGTATGGAAAAAATTATTATTCAAGGCGGGGACAATCGTCTGGTCGGAACAGTTCAGATTGAGGGGGCAAAGAATGCCGTCCTCCCCTTGCTGGCAGCCACTGTCTTGGCCAGTGAAGGAAAGACCGTTTTAAGCAATGTTCCGGTCCTGTCGGATGTCTTTACCATGAACAATGTGGTGCGTGGACTCAATACGCAGGTGGACTTTGACCAAGCAGCCAATACAGTAGTGGTCGATGCCACGCAGCCTCTGACCGAAGAAGCCCCCTATAAATATGTCAGCAAAATGCGGGCTTCTATCGTGGTTCTGGGACCTGTTTTGGCCCGCAACGGTCATGCTAAAGTATCCATGCCGGGAGGCTGCACGATTGGCAGCCGGCCGATTGACCTGCATTTGAAAGGTTTGGAGGCCATGGGAGCTGAGATTACCCAGACTGCCGGCTATATCGAAGCTAAGGCAGAGCGGCTCAAAGGGGCACATATTTACATGGACTTCCCCAGCGTCGGTGCAACCCAGAATATCATGATGGCAGCCACCTTGGCTGCTGGCACAACGGTCATTGAAAATGCTGCCCGGGAGCCTGAAATCGTCGATCTGGCTCTGCTCCTGAACAAAATGGGAGCCAAGGTCAGAGGAGCCGGGACGGAAACCTTGACCATCCTTGGAGTGGAGAAGCTGCGGGGAACGGAGCACAATGTGGTGCAGGACCGTATCGAAGCCGGGACCTTTATGGTGGCAGCTGCCATGACCGGCGGCGACTTGCTGATCGAGGATGCCATCTGGGAGCACAACCGCCCGCTGCTGTCCAAGATGCAGGAGATGGGGGTGGAAGTAAGGGAGGAAGATGCCGGCATCCGGATTCGCTCTGACGTGTCTAAGCTCAGACCGGTTTCGGTCAAAACCCTCCCTTATCCAGGCTTTCCGACCGATATGCAGGCGCAGTTTACAGCGCTGATGGCCATGGCCAAGGGTGAATCTACCATGGTTGAGACTGTCTTTGAAAACCGTTTCCAGCATTTGGAAGAAATGCGCCGTATGGGCCTGCATTCCGATATTATGCGGGACACGGCCCGGATTTGGGGCGGCGGCAGCCTGCAGGGAGCCGAAGTCATGTCGACAGACCTGCGGGCCAGCGCAACCCTGATTCTCATGGGATTGGTGGCTGAGGGAGAAACCAAGGTCAGCAAGCTGGTTCATTTGGACCGCGGTTATTATCAATTCCATGAAAAATTGGCCGCCTTGGGAGCCAAGGTAAAACGCGTAAAGGAAGAGGACGATGAGTGAGAATGTAAAATACTTGGGCAGGCAGATAGGCATTGTCCTGCTGGTCCTGCTGCTGGCAGCTGTCATCTTTGCAGTCGGCCTGATGATTGGCTACGGGGTGATTGGCAGCGGCAAGGGCTCCATCCTGTCAGCCGATACCTGGCAGGAGATACTCAGGAAGTTTACCGGAGAGTGAGCTTTTGCAGCTGGATAGCTGACTGCTTCGCCGGCCTAAGGAGAGAGTGGGAGTCCGTCCCATCGCATTTCGACACAGTTTGAGTATCATAAGGAAATCATGACAAGAAGAAAGAAAAGCCAAAAAACAGCAGCCCGCTCCCTTCAGGGACTGGTTGGTTTACTGCTTGCTTTAGCCCTGGCTCTGGGCGGCTATTACTTGGGCAATGAAAAACAGCCTTCACCATCCTCACAGACGGCGGTCCGTCAGCAGGGGCAGGATGAAAGCACTCCCAGTCAGGCCCTGTCTGAGAGCGTTTTGACAGATGCTGTCCGAGCCCAGCTCAAAGGCAGCGTCGAATGGAACGGCGCCGGCGCCTTTGTCGTGAATGGCAATCAGACAAACTTAGATGCCAGCGTGGCCAGTGTGCCCTATGCGGACAATCAGACCAAGATTGTCCAGGGACAAACTGTGCCGACAGCAGCCAATGCCCTGCTGGCCAAGTCCACACGGCAGTATAAGAAGCGGGAAGAGACGGGGAATGGCAGCACTTCCTGGGTCCCGGCCGGCTGGCACCAGCTTAAAAATCTTCCCGGTGAGTACAATCATGCCGTAGACCGCGGCCATCTATTGGCCTATTCGCTGGCCGGCGGTCTGAAAGGGTTCGATGCCTCGACCAGCAATCCGGCCAATATCGCTGTGCAGACGGCTTGGTCCAACCAGGCCAACGAAGCTGACTCGACTGGTCAGAATTACTTTGAGACAAAAATCCGTAAGGCTCTGGACAAGAACAAGCGGGTCCGCTACCGGGTGACCTTGATTTATGCTAGGGAAACCGATTTAGTACCGGTTGGGTCACATTTAGAGGCCAAATCCAGCGACGGCAGTCTGGAATTCAATGTCTTTATTCCCAATGTGCAAAAGGGGATTCGTCTGGACTACAGCAGTGGCAGGGCCAGTCTGGATAGAGGTTCCTGATTTTATAGTCAAAAATGGCTTTGCAAAGATTATTCATTAGAATGAAAAGAAATGGTTGCAGATCTGTAGTCATTTTCTTTTATAGTAATAAATAAAAAGAAGGCTGATTTTTCAGTTTTCTTTAAGCAAGCAGCGGTATAATCAGTCTTCTCTACAATCTAGTAAAGGAGGTTGCTATGAGACTTATTTTTAACAGCATTCGTTTTCTGCTGCGTCTGGTTTGGCGCGTGCTTTGGGGACTGGTCTGGTCTTTTGCCCTCAGTTTCCTCATCATTGTCGGCATCTTTTATTTCACGACGTCGACGGAAAGCGGAAGTGCCGGTCTATCTCAGGCTGTTCAGACAGCCGTTGTCCGAGTGGGCCAGTTTTTGGACCATCAGGGCATTGCAACAGGACTTCATACCAATGTTGAGACGCAGACGGATCAGCTGACAGACGAGCATACAACAACAGGGGCTCGCTGGGATCAGGCTGAGGCTGCCATTTATATTGATACGGATAATGAGACCTTCCGTTCTGCCTATCAGGATGCCATTGGCTCTTGGAATCAGACAGGCGCCTTTACTTTTCACATTGTCACCGATAAGGACAAGGCGGATATTATTGCTACCGAAATGAATGACGGCAGTGTCAGTGCTGCTGGTGAAGCGGAATCACAGACCAATCTGCTGACCAATCGTTTTACCAATGTGACCGTCCGGCTCAATGGCTATTACCTTCTGAATAATCGCTATGGTTATTCCTATGAGCGGATTGTCAATACGGCCGAGCATGAGCTGGGCCATGCGATTGGATTAGATCATAATGAGGAGGATTCAGTGATGCAGTCGGCTGGCTCATTCTACAGTATTCAGCCTGCAGATATCCAAGCTGTAAAAGACTTGTATCAAACGTAAGCCTATGTTAAAAGCTATTTTTTATTTCATCAGACGCTTTCCTGAGCAGGTTTTCCTATTTGTCTTTAATTCAGGTATCTTTGCTTGGCTCTGGAAAAGCGGCAACGATATTGCCAATCAGCTGGGAGTGACAGCGGCCTGGGAAAATCATGTGCCTGCTCCCATTCAGACTTTTTTCGGACAGAATATCCGAGCCGTTCAGGGATTTTTCCATAACTCAGCCTTTATGTGGCTGGTCGGTTCCATGATTATCCTGATTGTGATTCGGCTGGTCAAGGGCGTCATTAAGTTTGTCCTTTTGCTGATTTTGATCTTGCTGGGAATTTACCTCATTAAGCAAAATCAGTCTATTCTCAATAGTTTTATGTAAAGAAAGATAGAAAGGCAGTCAGATTTGGCTGCCTTTTTAGCTGGAGGCATAGCAGCCGGCCGTCAAATCTGCTATAATGGTTTTATGATTATTTTACAAGCAAGCAAGATTGAGCGCTCTTTTGCAGGGGAGCTGCTCTTTGACAATATCAGCCTGCAGGTGGACGAGGGCGACCGGATTGCTCTGGTGGGAAAGAACGGCGCCGGCAAGTCCACTCTTTTGAAGATGCTGGTGGGCGAGGAAGAGCCCAGCTCCGGCCAGATTCATAAAAAACGGGACCTGTCCCTGTCCTATCTGGCTCAGGACAGCCGTTTTGAGTCGGAAAATACCATATATGCTGAGATGCTGCTGGTCTTTGAGGAACTGCGCCAGCAGGAGCAGCGGCTGCGGCAGATGGAGCTGCAGATGGGGGAGTTGGCTGGTGACCAGCTGGACAGTCTGATGAGCCAGTATGACCAGCTGTCCGAGGATTTTCGCCAGAAGGGCGGCTTCAGCTATGAGGCGGACATAAAGGCCATTCTCAATGGCTTCAAATTTGACGAAACCATGTGGGGGATGAAAATATCCGAGCTGTCGGGCGGGCAGAATACCCGGCTGGCTCTGGCCAAGATGCTCTTGGAAAAGCCCGAGCTGCTGGTGCTGGATGAGCCGACCAACCACCTAGACATCGAAACCATCGCCTGGCTGGAAAATTACCTGGTCAACTACCGGGGCGCCCTGATCATCGTCAGCCATGACCGCTACTTTCTGGACAAGGTGGCGACCGTTACGCTGGACCTGACCCGGCATGCGCTGGACCGCTATGTGGGCAATTACTCCAGCTTTGTGGTCCAAAAAGAGCAGAAGCTGGCGACTGAGGCCAAGAACTATGAAAAGCAGCAGAAGGAAATCGCAGCGCTGGAAGACTTTGTCAGCCGCAATCTGGTCCGGGCTTCGACGACCAAGCGGGCCCAATCCCGCCGTAAGCAGCTGGAAAAGATGGAGCGCTTGGACAAGCCGGAAACCGGGGGCCGCTCGGCCAATATGACCTTCCAGTCGGCCAAGGTCTCCGGCAATGTCGTTCTGACCTTGGAAGATGCTGCCATTGGCTATGAGGGACAGGTCCTGTCTGAACCGGTCAATCTGGATCTTCGCAAGCTCAGTGCAACGGCCATCGTCGGCCCCAACGGCATTGGCAAAACGACTCTGGTCAAGTCTCTGATTGGCCAAGTGCCCTTTATCAGAGGCAGGGAGCAGCTGGGAGCCAATGTGGAGCTGGGCTACTATGACCAGACCCAGAGCAAGCTGACCCCGAACAATACGGTCCTGGACGAGCTCTGGAACGACTTCAAGCTGACACCGGAAGTGGAGATTCGCAATCGGCTGGGCGCCTTTCTCTTCTCGGGTGACGATGTCAAAAAGTCCGTCGGCATGCTGTCGGGTGGAGAGCGGGCGCGTCTGCTCCTGGCCAAGCTGTCTATGGAAAACAACAACTTTCTCATTCTGGATGAGCCGACCAACCATTTGGACATTGACAGCAAGGAGGTCTTGGAGAATGCCCTGATTGACTTTGACGGCACCCTGCTCTTTGTCAGCCACGACCGTTACTTTATCAACCGGGTGGCTACTCAGATCATCGAGCTGTCCGAGACCGGCTCCACCCTCTATCTGGGTGACTATGACTACTATCTGGAGAAAAAGGCCGAGCAGGAAGCCTTGGCAGCGGCTGAGGCTGAGCAACATCAGCCGGCCCAAGCAGCAGCTCCAGCCCCGGCCAGCGACTACCAGCAGCAAAAGGAAAACCAGAAAGAGGCTCGCAAAATCGCCCGCCGTATCGAGCAGCTGGAAGCCCAGATCGAAGACCTGGACCAGCAGATAGCCCAGCTGACTCAAAGCATGCAGGCCACGAATGAAGCCAGTGAGCTAATCAAACTACAGGCTGAACTGGACGACCTGACCGCCGCCCAGGAAACCGCCATGCAGGAGTGGGAAGAATTGGCGGAGAGGGTGTAGGGTTTTTATGGACAGTCAGTCCGCTTGCTTTTGAAAGGAGCTGCTTATGACGACAGAAAATGATTGGTTTATGCGGCAGATCAAGAGGGCGGCCAATATGTTTGATTCGGCATTGCGTCTGAAGATTCGTCACTTGGATCTGGGGCAGTTTGAAGACGAGGAAAGCCGGCAGCTGGATGGAGCTGACTTTTTTCAAGAACTGCTGGAAAGCGAGCGCTTTGAGGAGGCTGCTGATTTCGTTCAGGCTCAGATGAAGCGCCTGCCCTTTCCTCAATATGAGATGCTGGCCGATCATTTCCTGCTCTATCTGGCCAGTCTGGATGCGTCTGTCAAGGACCGTCATGGCTTTGATGAGGCTTATTTGCAGGAGCTGGAAAAGCAGCTGAAAGAGTTTAAGTGGTGAGCAGATGGACAATTTAGGACCTGTTTTTCGGGATTTTCGGCTGAATGGCCACTGCTTGCTAAAATAAAACTTTAAAAAACTAGGCCTCACCTAGTTTTTTGTATTGTTTAAATAGCCCAATCGCCCTTGCGAAAGATGGGCACACGTCTGCCGTCTGCCTGAATGCCGTCAATGTCCAGCTGGTCGGAGCCAATCATAAAGTCTAGGTGGACAGCGGATTGGTTGAGGCCGGCCGCTTTTTGCTCTTCTGCAGACAAGTGCTCACCGCCGACAACGCTGATAGGATAGGCTGCCCCGATGGCCAGATGGCAGGAGGCATTTTCGTCAAAAAGAGTATTGAAGAAGGTCAGGCCGGACTGGGAGATGGGAGTTTTATCTGGGACGAGGGCGACTTCCCCCAGATACTGGGCCCCGTCATCTTGCGCAATCACCTCCTTGAGCAGCTGCAGACCCTTGTCTGCATGAATCTCGATGATCTGGCCGTCTTTAAAGGTCAGCTTCATGCCTTCAATCATCTGCCCCATGTAGCTGAGGGGCTTGGTGCTGGTCACATAGCCGTCTGCGCTGCGAAAGTCAGGTGCCGAATAAATCTCCTCAGTCGGCATATTGGCGATGCAATAATCCCCGTTTTCCATAGCCCCTCCGACAAAATCCCAGCGGTGATTCTGAGGCATGCTGAGGGTCAGGTCCGTTCCCGGCGCCTGATAATGCAGGGCAGCAAACTGGGCTTGGTTGAGGACTTGGGCCTTCTTTGTCAATGTTTCCCTATGGGCCAGCCAGGCAGCGGTCGGGTCCTCCTCATAGACCTTGCTGGCCTTAAAAATCTGATCCCAGAGCAGGTCCGTCGCTTCTTCCTCGTCCTTGGCTTGGGGAAATACTTTCTCAGCCCAGGCTTGGCCGGCTGCAGCGGCCATAGTCCAGCAGATTTTCTTAGACTGGGCGGCGGCCATGAGGGGCTGGGAGATCTTGGCAGTAGTCTGGACAAATTTTGCCAGCCGATTTGCTGGGATATTCATGAGAGCGTCAGGATTGGAGGACAGGATATGGAGATAGCTGACCTTTTGGTCCAAGAAGTAGTCCATTTCAGCCAGCTTATAGTCTGGCACACTTTCCAAGCGCTCCGGCCAAGTGTGCAGGAGCTGTTGCTGCTGGACTGGCTCATCTGTCCACTGGACGATCACTTCTTGTGCATCTGCGGCATAGGCTTCTTTGACAATCAAGCGGGCCAAGGCAGCCTGCTCAACATCAATATTTAGGAGGACGGTTTGGCCCGGCTGAACATTGATGCCGTTGGTCACCAAAATCTTGGCGTATTTTGCTAGGTTTTCTTGAAAATTTGCTAGAATCATGTTATTTTTTTCCTTTCTTGATAAAGCAGAGCTTTTTCATGATTAGACCACCCACCACTGATAGAGGGACCAGTAGAGGATGTTGACCACGATGGCTAGGGCGGATAGGCTGGTCAGGACAGTCAGGACTTTCCCGCTACGGCTGAGCTGGGACTTGGCTTTCGTCAAAAACGGATAGATCGCACAGCCAGCCAGCAACAAGCCCAGTCCGGCAAAGACCATGTAACGCCACTGACTAACTACACTATAGTCCGAAGCATCCATAGCGCTTTGAAGGAGGAGCAGGAAATTACCGGCAAATGCGGTTATGCCTGCAGCTGTCATAATCTGCCAGATTTTCAGGGCGCGCACTTGACCGCTCTTATGCTTATCAAAGACAAGCCGATAAAGTCCCAGCAGGAGACGGACCAGCAGACTGCCCAAGGCATAAAGAACACTGAGACCGGCCAAGGCAGCCAGACCATACTGGGTCCAGATTTCCCAGTCAGGGACTTTCTCCAAATCACTGACCGAGGTAGCGATTCGGGTTTTTCCCTTATATTTATAAAGGGTCCAAAAAGTGCCATCTATTTGTTCAGAGGATGAATCCTTTAGCTCAAATGTAACATTTGGAAGGAGTTGGGTCCAGGTCGCTGGCCCTTGATTGTAATTGCGAAGCACGCGGTAATAACCCGGTTCAAACTCTTTCTTAGTCTCAGCACTGGCCGTCTGCAGCTTGCCAAAGATTAATTCGGGCATTTGGTAATTGTAAATCTGCTCATTAAATTGATTGGTCATAATCACCTGACCGACGCCCTTCTTGAGGTCCAGACGAAGATAGCTGGAAAATCCATTTGTATTACCGCCATGACCCAGAACTGTGACGCCGTATTCATTGGCCCAAAATCCATGGGCATTGCGAACAGTGTCTGTGCCGGGATAGGTCAGGCTAGTAGTGTACAGAGTCGTCCAGGTCTCAGGCCGGTTAAAGAGAGTTCTGCGAGATAGCAGGGTTTGGGCAAATTTCTGCAGGTCATCCAAGGTCCCTGTAGCCCGCCCGGCTGGATAGAGGCCGACTTCGTAGGGGGCATCACCTATGAGTTCCCCTTCACTGGTGTAGCCTTTGTCTTCCTTGCGCTTCTTCTGCACATAGGCATTGTCAGATAGATCAGGCAGGATTGCTGTCCGGTCCATGTCCAGCGGCCGGAAGATGTGCTCATGTACATAGTCTACATAGGTCTGACCGGAAATCCGCTCGACGATATAAGCGGCCAGACTTGTGCCGTAGTTGGAATAAATGGTTGTCGTGCCCGGCTCGAAGGACTGGATAGGCTGATAGTCGCTGAGCAGTTCTTCTAGGTTACTCTTATCGCCTTTTAAGTAAAGTGGTGTATCATCAAAACCGGCCTGATGGTTCATGAGGTCCAGCATGGTGATGGGCTTGTCGTAGCGGAGATTGCGCAGAAAACCCTCCGGCAGATAGGTGCGAACGTCTTCCTCTAGGTCAATTTTTCCTTCTTCCCAGAGCTGCATAACGGAGACCCAGACAGTCAGTTTGGTGACCGAACCCCATTCAAAGACGCTGTCATCATCAGCCTTGACCTTGTTTTCCTTATCCATGTAGCCGAAGTTGCCTCGATAAATGGTACCGTTGGTGTCGAAGATTGCTGTTTCCATTCCGGCAGTCGTTTTTTCATGTTCCTTGACAAAATTCTCGATTTTCTGGCCAATCTGACTGCGGTCTGTGCCCGAAGGCAGCTTCTGATCCTCGGCCAAGGCAGTGACTGGCCGAAACAATCCCAGCGTTAAGATGATTAAAAGTGTGAGAATAAATATTTTTTTCATCAGATTTCCTTTCTATTTTCTTTTTCACTAATCTTTTATAGCAAAAGCAAGGCTTCTACAGCATTTTTCCTACTCAATTATAGTAAAAGTAAGGCTTCTAAAGACCTTTTTGACCTTTCAGACAAGTCTATCGCCCTTTTTTAACCATCAGAGATTTTTCATCAGATTTCCTTTCATCATTAGACCACCCACCACTGATAGAGGGACCAGTAGAGGATGTTGACCACGATGGCTAGGGCGGATAGGCTGGTTAGGATAGTTAGGGCCAGCCGGCCTCTGCTCAGTCGGTTTTTAATCTTAGTTATCAAAGGGTAGACCAGACTAGCAATCAGTAAAATTCCCAGCCCTGCAAAGACCATATAGCGCCAAGGCTGCATGATAGCAGTCTTGCTGACGGCCATAGTGGCAAAGATGAGATAGGAGTTGAAACCTGCGCCAAGAATGGTCAGCGTGGTTAGGTAATTCCAGATTTTTAAATCTGTCGGTGCCTTGGCAGTTTTCTTTCTGACTAGACGGATGAGATCAGCTGCTCCGCTGATGATAAGGTTGATGAAGGCATAGACTAGGCCGATAAAGAAGAGGAGATACATGGTATAGTCCATGTAGGCCTCCATGTCTGTAATCTTGTAGCTATCCCCATAGGCAGCCGTTACCATCTCCTGACCGTCTTTCCTGCTGAGGACAGCATAGTCCTGACTGAGGAGGGAATTGTCCCTACCTTTAGAGGCGTAACTGGTGTATAAAAATCCTCGGGTAATGGACATGGGGCCAGTCGCAAAGTAGCGCGCCCGGCGGTAGAAGCCGGGTTGGAAGGCTTCAAAAGTAGATTTGTCCGTTTTTTTCTTGACTCCAAAAATCAGCTCCGGCATCGTTTCGTTATAGATAAGTTCTTGGGCCTGATTGGTCATAACAGCATAGCCGACTCCGTTTTTCAGGTCCAGCAGGATTTTAGAGGAGAAACCGTCGGTATTGCCTCCATGGCCAACCACACTTGTGCCGTATTCCACAGTCCAGAAGCCGTGCATATTGAGCGGCAGGTCTGTGCCGGGATAGGTGGAGCTGGCGGAGTATAGAGTGTCCCAAGTCTCCGGCCGCTGAAAGAGTTTATCCTGCTTGAGAAGGGCCTGGGCAAATTTCTGAAAATCTTCAAAAGTGCTGGTCGCCTGCCCTACTGGGTATAAGCTGAGGTAAAAGATGGATGGGCCCTGAGCTTGGCCGTTGGCATTGTAGGCCTGACCTTCCTTGCGTTTGTCACGGACATAGGCATTGTCAGATAAGTCTGGCAAGAGGGCAGTCCGGTCCATGCCCAGCGGCTGAAAGATATGCTGGTGGGCATAGTCTGAAAAGCTCTGCTTGCTGATTCGTTCGACGATATAGGCGGCTAAGCCTGTCCCGTAATTAGAATAGGCAGTCTTGCTGCCGGGCTCAAAAATTTGCGCCGGCTGTTTCGTGGCCAGGAGTTCCTCCATACTCTTTTGGTCAGAGTTCATGGCTGCGGATGACTCCTCAAAGCCTGCCTGATGGTTCATCAGGTCCAGCATGGTGATGGGCTTGTCAAAGCGGAGAGTTTTTAGAAAATCCTTGGGCAGATAGGTGCGGATGTCTTCTTCAAGGTCAATCTCACCTTCCTCCCAGAGCTGCATGACTGACACCCAAACGGTTAGTTTAGTGACAGAGCCCCATTCAAAAACGCTGTCGTCATCGGCCTTGACGCCTTTTTCCTTATCAATGTAGCCAAAGTTACCCCGGTAGATAGTGCCGTTTGTATCAAAGACAGACATTTCCATACCGGCGGTCGTTTTTTCATGTTCCTTGACAAAGTCCTGAATCTTCTGGCCAATCTGATTGCGGTCTGTGCCAGACGGTAGCTTTTGTGATTCTTCGGCCAGCGCGGTGCTTGGCTGGAAAAGTCCCAGACTGAGGATAGTCAGAAGCCATAAAAATACTCGTTTTGTTATCATATCGTACTCCTTTTTAAACTATTTCAGATTTAGCTATTGCAGCAGTAAACTAAGAGGGCGAGGATTAGGATGATGAAAATAATTAGAATACTTGATTTTTTCATAGGATGTTCCTTTCATTGTTAGAAGACCCACCACTGATAGAGGGACCAGCAGAGGATGTTAGCGACGATAGCTAGAGCAGACAGACTGGTCAGGACGGTTAGGATTTTCCCGCCTCGGCTGAGCTGGAATTTGCGCAGGAGCGGATAGGCGGAACAGACAGCCAAGACCAGGCCTAGTCCCGCAAAAACCATATAGCGCCAAGGGCTGATGCCGCTGAAATCGTTCTTCAAAACTGCCTGGAAAACCAATAAGAGCTGAAGCGGAACAGCTATGGTAGCTAGAGAAGCCACATAATTCCAAATCTTCCAAGAACGGAGAGCAGCAGTCTTCTGCCTGCCTGAAATGAGACGAATGCCATCTTTCAAAAAGCTGCACAAGAGATTGCCCAGAGCAAAAAGGCTGGCCAAAATTCCCAAGCCTGTAAGGGCATAGTCCGTAAAGAGTGCAAGGTCAGAGACCTTCTCAAAGTCAGAGGAAGACAGAGACAATATCGTCCGTCCGCTGCTGTCATCAAGGGTCCAAAATTCATCTTTGAGTGCATCTGGACTGCTGAACCGATCAAGGAAGGGAGGGACGATTTTCGCAATAGACAGGGGCCCGCTGTTAAAAATCCTGAAAGATCGATAATAGCCGGGCTCAAAATTCTTTTGGGTGGCTGGACTGGCTGTTTTTCGCTGGCCGAAGACCAGTTCTGGCATAGCGAAATTGTAGCGCTCTTCAATGGATTGATTGGTCATGACAATCATGCAGACCTCTGATTCAAGGTCCAGCAAGAGATTGGCAGAAAAGCCGACCGTGTGGCCTCCTTGGCTCAGGACGGAAAGGCCATACTCACTGGTCCAGAAGCCGTGGGCGTTTCGGACCATGTCTGTGCCCGGATAGGTCGAAGTGCCGGTATAGAAGGTCGCCCAAGTCTCCAGCCGCTGGAAAAGTGTTTCCCTTTTGAGAAGCGCCTGAGCAAACTTTTGCAAATCCTCCAGTGTACCGGTCGCTCTGCTGGCTGGATAGAGGCCAAATTCCAAGTTGGTGCTGCCCAAGAGCTGGCCTTGGCTATCATACCCCATGGCTTCCCTGCGTTTGGCCTGCACATAGGCATTGTCAGACAGGTCCGGCAGGATGGCAGTCCGGTCCATGCCTAGCGGCTGGAAGATATGCTCATGGACATAATCTGCGAAGCGCTGGCCAGAAAGCCGCTCCACCATGTAGGCTGCTAGTCCTGTCCCGTAGTTGGAATAAGCTGTGACGGTGCCCGGCTCAAAGGACTGAATGGGCTGGTAGATGGTTAAAATCTCTTTCAGGCTCTTGTCGCCCTTCAGATAATTGGGGCTAGTATCAAAACCTGTCTGATGATTCATGAGGTCCAGCATGGTGATGGCCTTGTCGTAGCGGAGGTTCCGCAGAAAGCCTTCCGGCAGATAGGTTCGGATGTCTTCTTCAAGGTTGATTTTTCCTTCCTCCCAGAGCTGCATGACCGAGACCCAGACGGTCAGCTTGGTAATTGCTCCCCATTCAAAGACGCTGGAGTCATCGGTCTTGATCTTGTTTTCCTTGTCTATGTAGCCGAAGTTGCCCCGGTAAATGGTGCCCCTGGCGTCAAAGACAGCTGTTTCCATGCCGGCCATTGTCTTTTCATGTTCCTTGACAAAGTCCTGGATTTTCTGGCCAATCTGGCTGCGGTCTGTGCCTGAAGGCAGCTTTTGCGGCTCCTCAGCCAGCCCAGTCAGTGGCTGGAAGAGGCCCAGCGTTAGGATGGCGAAAATCGTTAGCAAGATAATTCTTTTCATCAGCTTTCCTTTCTATTTTTCTTGAAAATGTTCTCCTCCTTATCCGTCCAATACCAGAGATAGATACTGTAAAGGGTCAGAATAGCAAGCCCGCCAAGGAAAAAGAAGGGATTGATTTGTGAGAAATTCAGAGTTCCTATAGCTTGAATGATGCCAATAACAGTCACAGCAAGAGTATTGAACAGGGCATGGAAGAAATTGCAGGCCAGAACAGACTGGGTCCTCTTACGAAGTCCGGCGAGCCAGATAGCGAGGATGATAGTGGTGATAATAAAGAGCAGGAAAGGATCCTGGCTTCGATCCTGAAATCGGTCATAAAACCAGAGAGGGATATGCCGGCAAGCCCAGATGATACCAGTCATCAAAGTAGCTAGAGGAAAGGAAAATTTTTTCTCCATAGCTGGCTGCAGAAAGCCCCGCCAGCCAAATTCTTCAATGCCGCCGCCCAGGATAGTAGAGAAGGTAAAATATGATGGGAATGTAACTAAGGCACCGTCCATCAGTCTGCCTCCAGAGGCCAAAACAAAAGTCATTGTCAGACCTCCGCTAAAGATCAGAAAATAGAGCCAGGTCCCCTTCCTGCCTGAGATGATAAAGGAAAGGATAGCCTTGAAGCTTCTCTTTTTTAGAACAATCAGACTGGCCAGCAGCGGTCCGAAAAAACCAAGGATATTCAGTGAGACTTCAAGAATCAGAGAGGCAGCGGGCGGGTTGCCCGGCCAGAGATTTTTGAGAAGAATAGCCAACAGCCAAAAGCCTCAAGTCCAGCCAAAGTTCCAGGCCAGAAAAGGCCAGATGAGTTCTGGTTCAGGTTTAAGAGTTGTTTCTTGTGTCATGAGATTTCCTTTCTATTTGCTCAACTTATAAAATGTAGGACTGATCCCTTTGTTGAAAAATCAGACAGAATAAGCTATACTGATAGCGAATTGTCACTAAGATTATAACCAAGCCCATAGGCAGATTCAAGGCAAAACAGCCTTTTGCCGACAAGAGATACTTTTCGGTGACAAGTGTTTCACATGCAGAGGAGGAAGAGATGGACGGTAAGAAATTCCAGGTGCAGGAGACCAAGGACATGCTGGTGAGGGCCCTGCTGACCCTGCTCCAGAGCCAGGATTTTACAGCTATATCGGTCAAGGATATCATCGAGGTTTCCCAGACTTCCCGCCGGACCTTTTATCGGCACTTCCGCAATAAATCTGATTTGCTGGACTACTATTTCCAGCAGCTGACGGAGGAATACTTTGCCATGGAGCTGGAAATGCTGGAGAAATACGATAATCGTGAAGCGTTTCTGCATCTTTTTCGTTTTTGGTATGGCAAGCGCCAAGAGCTGAGAGGTATTATCAGGAGCAAGCTTTTTTCACCTTTTATTTTTGCCTGGAATGTCCATGGTCCTGCGGTTATCGAAAGGTTTTTCGGTGAGGACCAGATGGATGGAAATTTATTTAGAATTCACTTTTTAATCGGCGGTTTCAGTAATTCCATCTGGAGCTGGCTGCAGCAGGAGGAGCCGGAGCCGCCGGAAGTCATCACAGATTATTTCCTCAGTATTGCCTGCTATTTTATAGGCGATGACAAGGATCAGACAGGCGGGCAGGAGGGACTGTCTGAGGAGAAAAGCTGACGATTTCTGTAAAAGTTCACGAGCACACAAAAAACCTAGACCGGATTGCCAGTCTAGGTTTTGTTGATACTCAAAGAAAATCGAAGAGCAAACTAGGCAGGAGTAGCTAGGACGGCAGGAACCTGCTCGTCTTAGCACGAGAAATCCCAAGGGACTTTCTCTAATTTCCGCACTAACCATCTGTCTTGAAAATTATCGTTTCAAGACAGATGGTATCGGTGCAAGCCGCAGGCTGCTCAAAAATCTCAGTGGAGGTTTTGAGGTTGTGAATAGAGCTTCCGTCAGGAAGTATCAAAAGTACGGATCGTTGACGAAAGCTTCGCTTTCGTCATCTACCACCTCAACAGTCTTCCAGACTGTTGAGGTGACGTAGTTTGAATTCGATTTTCAAAGAGTATCTTTATTCAAAATCAGCCTTGCTCTTAACATCGCCGTATTCTTCTGGGACTTCCTGAGCTAGGATGTCATCATAGGCGGCTAGGCTGATATTTGGCCCGTATTTCTTCTGCAGGGCAGTGGTGACCAGCCGGTAGGCCAGATTGGCATTGCGGGAAAGGATAGGGCCGTGGAAGTAGGAGCCAAAGACATTCTTGTAGTGGACGCCTTCGCTGCCGTCTTCTTGGTTATTGCCCTTGCCGTAGACTACCTTGCCCAGCGGTTTTTCATCGTCAGAGAGGAAGGTGCGGCCTTGATGATTTTCAAAGCCGTAGTAAGTCTCGTTAAATTCTTCATTATGAATCTTGATGTCACCGATATAGCGGTTCTTGGTTTGGTTGAGGGTATAGTGGCCCATGATGCCCAGACCCTCAATCCGCCGTCCGGATGCTTCGATATAGTATTGGCCCAGCAGCTGGAAGCCGCCGCAGATAGCAAGGACGACGCCGTTTTCATTGATAAAACTTTCCAAAGCCTCTTTTTTGGCCGGCAAATCACGGGCTACGATGGTCTGCTCATAGTCCTGACCGCCGCCGAAAAAGACCAGGTCATAAAAGTCCTTGTCGAAGTCATCTTCCAGAGAGACAATGTCTACCTGAACCTTGGCGCCCAGTTTTTCGGCCACATACTTGAGCATGAGAACATTGCCGTTGTCGCCGTAGGTATTCATGAGATTGCCGTAGAGGTGGGCAATCTTGAGCTCATAAGGATAAGTACCATGTTCAGGAGAAGCAAGAGAAGTGTAAACCATTAGTCCATCTCCTTTCTGACGACTTGGCGGGAGGCTAAGAGCTCGCGGAATTCCAGCATGGCGGTATAGGTAGCCAAGATATAAGCGTGCGGTGTTTCCTGACTTTCAATCCCTTTGAAGACAGCTTCTAAGTCCCTGACTTCGCTGATGCGGCTGGCATCATAGCCGGTCACCCGCAGACGGCGGGCAATTTCGGAGTGGCGGACACCGCCGGCTGTGATATGGGGGATGTCCATCTTCAGGATCTGCTCAAAGTCCGCATCCCAGATCCAGCTGGTATCGATGCCGTCGGCGTAGTTGGCATTGAGCAGGACGGAGAGAGTGAAGGGAAAAGGCGCCAGCTTAATCATCTCCAGAGCCTGAGTCGCTCCGACAGGATTTTTAATCAGGACCAGCGTGCACTCTTTGCCGCCGATCGTAAAGGTCTCCTGCCGGCCAAAAACGGCCCGGCTCTTGTCAAAGCCGGCCTTGATAGTCGCAGGCTCGACACCAAAGAACTGGGCGACTGCTACCGCCGTCAGAGCATTGTAGATATTGTAGAGGCCGCCGATATTGATATGGTAGTCTTGGCCGTCAATGACAAAGGCAGAGCTGTTATGCCGCAGCTCTTTGAGGGCGGTCAGCCGGCAGTCCAGCTCCGGCCGCTTAAAGCCGCAGTCCTGACAGATATAGTCTCCCAGATTGGCATAGCTATTGAGCCTATACTTGAGAATATGCTGGCAGTTAGGGCAGAGAATCCCTTCGGTATTATAGTGGGCCAGCTGGGCCGGACCTTTTTCGGTATCAAAGCCATAGTAGCGGACTGGATTTTTCAGGGTGACCGAGTTGAACAGCGGGCTGTCACCATTCATGAGCACCGTCGCCTCCGGTACTTTGGCTGCCGCATCCAGAATCATCTGGTAGGTGGTGTAAATCTCCCCGTAGCGGTCCATCTGGTCGCGGAAGATATTGGTAAAGACAAAGAGACTGGGCTTGATATAGTCGCAGATGCGAGACAGGCTGGCTTCGTCGATTTCCAGGACAGCGATATTCTTGCCGGACTTGTTTTTTTTGGCTGTCAGAAAAGTAGTGGCAATGCCGGAAATCATATTGGCTCCGCTGGGATTGGTCACGACCGGGCCAAAGGCTTCTCTGAGAATGCCGACTGTCAGAGCAGTGGTCAGGGTTTTGCCGTTGGTGCCGGTGACGACCACAATTTCATAATCGCGGGCCAGACTCTGCAGCAGGTTTTTATCAAATTTGAGGGCAATTTTTCCCGGCAGGGTGGAGCCCCGGCCCAATTTGCTGAGGACAAAGTGGGAGGACTTGCCTGCAAGGGCTGCCAAATGGGTATTTATCTTCATAAGAAATATTTTATCATAAAAAAGTAAAGAAGGTTACAGAAAAATATCGTCAAACGTGATATAATGGATTGACAAGTCTTTATGAATATGGATTTTAAAAGAGATAAGCAGGAAGTCTAGGTATGAATTTTCAACAATTAACCAATCTCCAGTATTGGTCCAGTCTGTTTTCTGACCCGCGGAATATTCTTATCAATATTATTGATATTCTCATTGTTACGTGGATATTATACTATCTGACCAAGGCCATTGCCGGAACCAAGATTATGATTCTGGTCCGGGGGGTGCTCTTTTTTATCTTGGCTCAGTTTTTGGCCAATCTAATCGGACTGACTACCATTTCCTGGCTGATCAATCAGGTCATCACTTACGGGGTCATTGCTGCCGTGGTCATCTTCTCGCCTGAAATACGGGCCGGTCTGGAAAAGCTGGGTCGGGCGACGGAAATCTTCTCTGCGGCTCCGGTCAGCAGCGAGGAAAAAATGATCCAGGCCTTTGTCAAGGCTGTGGCCTACATGAGCCCGCGGAAAATCGGTGCCCTGGTAGCTGTTCAGAGGACCCGGACCCTGCAGGAGTATATGGCAACAGGCATCCCGCTGGATGCGGATGTGTCTGGGGAGCTGCTGATCAACATCTTTATCCCCAATACACCGCTGCATGACGGAGCTGTGATTATCAAGGATAATAAAATTGCCGTATCCTGTGCTTACCTGCCCCTGACAGAAAGCACCGCCATTTCCAAGGAGTTTGGGACCCGCCACCGTGCAGCCATCGGCCTGTCAGAAGTTTCCGACGCCTTTACCTTTATCGTTTCCGAGGAGACAGGCGGTATTTCCACCACACACAATGGGATTTTCAAGCATGATCTGAGCTTAGAAGATTTTGAAGCGGAGCTGAAAAAAGTCTTTCTGCCGGAGCAGCAGAAGCCCTCAGGGCTGAAAAATCGCTTGTTGGGAGGGCTGAAGAAATGAAACAAAGTAAAAGAAAAAGAATTCTCTATATTATTTCCTCGCTTTTCTTTGCTGTCGTCCTCTTTGTCTATGCGACCTCCAGCAGCTACCAGAACAGTATCAGTGTGCGCCAGACTACATCAGAAACCTATACCAATACCGTTTCGAATGTACCGATTGACATCAAATACGACAGTGACAATTACTTTATCAGCGGCTTTACCTCCGAAGTCTCTGTCGCTCTGACCGGCTCCAATCGGGTCAGTCTGGCCAGCGAGACGCAGGAAAGCACCCGGAAATTTAAGGTAGTGGCAGACCTGTCCAAGGCGACCGAAGGCACTGTAGAGGCCCAGCTGAAAGTGGAAAATCTGCCCAGCGGTCTGACAGCGACAGTGACACCGCAGAAGATTTCAGTAAAAATCGGCAAAAAAGCCAGCAAGAAAGTAGAAGTCCGCTCCCTGATTGCCGACAGTCAGCTCGCTGAAAATATTTCTGTCAGCGGCGTAACGCTGGAAGATAAGGAAGTAACGGTCACCAGTGATCAGGATACCTTATCCAGAATCGACTATGTCGTAGCGATTCTGCCGGCCAATGTCACGCTGACCGGCAGCTACAGCGGTACGGTGCCGCTGCAGGCTGTTGATGCAAGCGGCAATATCCTGCCGAGTGTAGTGACACCGTTTGAAACAACGATGAAAGTGACAACCAAAACAACGAGCTCTGGCTCATCCGGCTCCGGCAGCAGTTCGGAGGCAAATTCGTCCAGCTCAAAAGATAAATAAGTTTTCAAATTGAAAGGAAAATTAGAAACAATGGGTAAATACTTTGGAACCGATGGTGTTCGAGGAGAAGCAAATGTAGAACTGACGCCGGAATTGGCTTTCAAACTCGGCCGTTTTGGCGGCTATGTTCTGAGCCAGCACGAAAGCGAGGTTCCTCGGGTCTTTGTCGGCCGCGACACCCGTATTTCGGGAGAGATGCTGGAAAGCGCCCTGATTGCAGGACTGCTGTCGGTCGGTATTCATGTCTACAAGCTGGGCGTTATTGCAACGCCGGGAGTGGCCTATCTGGTCAAGTCAGAAAAGGCCAGCGCCGGTGTCATGATTTCAGCCAGCCATAATCCGGCTCTGGACAACGGTATCAAATTCTTCGGCGGTGACGGCTACAAGCTGGATGATGAGTGTGAACTGGAAATTGAAGCGCTGCTGGATGCGGCAGAGGACCATCTGCCCCGTCCCAGTGCAGAAGGTTTGGGCGACTTGGTGGACTATCCGGAAGGTCTGCGCAAGTACCAGCAGTACCTGGTATCAACCGGTCTGGATCTGGAAGGCATGCATGTGGCGCTTGATACAGCAAATGGAGCAGCATCGACCAGTGCCCGGCAAGTCTTTGCGGATCTGGGAGCTCAGCTGACAGTCATCGGTGAAAATCCTGACGGCCTCAACATCAATCTCCATGTCGGCTCAACTCATCCCGAAGCCCTGCAGGAAACGGTCCGCGAATCTGGCGCCGCTATCGGCCTTGCTTTTGACGGTGACAGCGACCGCCTGATTGCCGTAGATGAAACCGGTGAGCTGGTAGACGGCGACAAGATCATGTATATCATCGGCAAGTACCTGTCTGAAAAAGGGGAACTGGCCCAAAATACTATCGTGACAACCGTCATGTCCAATCTTGGCTTCCACAAGGCCTTAGACCGGGAAGGGATTCAAAAGGCTATCACAGCCGTCGGCGATCGCTATGTGGTAGAAGAGATGCGCAAATCAGGCTACAATCTGGGCGGTGAGCAGTCCGGCCATGTCATTATCATGGACTACAATACGACCGGAGACGGCCAGCTGTCAGCGGTGCAGCTGACCAAAATCATGCAGGAAAGCGGCAAGAGCCTGTCTCAGCTGGCTGCTGAGGTCACTATCTACCCGCAAAAACTTGTCAATATCCGCGTGGAAAACAGCATGAAGGACAAGGCTATGGAAGTTCCGGCTATTCAGGCTGTCATTGAAAAGATGGAAGCCGAAATGGCCGGAAACGGCCGAATCCTGGTCCGTCCGAGCGGAACTGAACCGCTTTTGCGGGTCATGGCTGAGGCACCGACTGACGAGGAAGTAAATTATTATGTCGATACCATTGCCAATGTCGTCCGGGCAGAAATCGGGCTGGAATAAATCAGAATCTGCTAGTCATGAAATGGCTGAAACAGCAGAGTTCCTCAAACAGCGAACCGGCATGTTTCGGTAAGAACGATTCACAATAGACAGAAAACGAATGAACGGCAGCTGGAGTTTGTCTCCTGCGCTCATCATTCGTTTTTTTATTTATAGCTTTTTAGTTTGCTTTTAGCAGCGAAACTGTCCGGGGGGACAGTTTCAGCCTATCGCTTAACGTACAGGACGATAGGACAGCGAGCTGCTTAAATAGTCCAGTGGAGTTTTTGAGGCGGTGGCTGGAGCTTTGTGAGCAGCTCACTGCCTTCTTTGATGTCGGCATTCATTGAGCCGGCCGCTTTGTTTATCTGTGCTTTTTTTATCTTTATACAGCTCATTTGAATATTAAAACAATTTAGTATAAAATGTTGCTAAAATGAAATACTCCTGTTATAATAAATGAGAAAGGAGTCCAAAATGAAAGAAAAAAATAATATATTTATCAAGATTTTAATCTTGCTGTCTGCTGTTATTGCAGGACTTGGCTTCACGGCTCAAGCGCAGGCTGCTGAAATCACGGAATATACCCAAAATACCAGCATTACCAAAAACGGGAATCCGTTGACCAGTGATACGACTGTCCTGACCAATGAGGTTTTGGCTGTCACGACCAATTTCACCTTCTCCGATTCTCAGGCTATCAATGAAGGCGACACCCTGTCTTTCACGCTGCCTCAGCAGCTAACCCTGATTACCCCCTTAAACTTTGACGTCTTTGATGTGGTCAATCACAAGGGAGAAGTGGTCGGCAAGGCTCAGGCCAACCCAGCAACGCAGACGATTACAGTCACCTTCAGCGATTACTTTACCCAATATACGGAGCATAAGGAAATCTCTCTAAACTTTAATGTGAGGGTGAACAATGATGCTGTCCATGGAACTGGTCCTGTCTCCTTCAGGTTTGGGCAGACAGACTTTGCCTTCCAATTTCAAAAGGAAGACGGCGCTGCCGGTGACTATGAGATGAAATACGGCTATCAGGATAAAAGCGATCCGAACATTGTCAAATGGCGCATCATCCTCAATGCCAGACAGGATCTCCTTCGCGATATGGTCATTTCTGACAATTTTGGAGACGGCCTGACCTTGGTTCCCGGCACCCTGCGGGCAGTCCGCTATGCTCCGGTGGACGGCGGAATCCGCAATGAAGCCCATCTGCTGACCCTGCCGGTCTTGGACAACTTTACCAATAAAGCGGAGCTGTCCACCAATGACAAGGGCGAAGCAAATGGCTTTACCATTAACTTTGGCACCAACTACAACTGGCCTATGTATATCGAATACTCAACCCGTGTACCGGAAGGCACAGATGTAGGCAGTGTCGTCAACAACAAGCTGACTTGGACAGCTTCCAACTTCCCGGGTGAGCGCTCAATTACACGGTCCGTTCGTTTGGAAGATGGTTCCGGTAAAGGAAGTGCTGAGCAGTCAAAAGATGTTCAGATTCAGGCAAAGAAGGTGCTGATTGGCAAGGACTTGGAGCAAGGTCAATTTAGCTTCGGTCTTTACGATGCAAACGGCAATCTGCTGCAGACGGCCAGCAATGAAGCGGACGGCTCCGTTCAGTTTAAAGCATTGAATTTTGATGCTGCGGGTACTTACAGCTACAGCATCAAAGAAATCCCTGGCAACAGTCCAGACTATATCTATGACGATAAGGAAGCGAAGCTGACTGTAACGGTGACTGATGTCAACGGTGAGTATCTGGGCTCTGTCAGCTATGATGTAGATGCAACCTTTACCAATACCTACAGAGGTTTTGATCCAGGAAATAACCCTGCTGATGGTTCAAAGGCGAATAACACTGTGTCTCCAACAGCCCAGTCTAAAAAAGTTCTGCCTAAAACCGGTGAGCAGAATGCTCTCTGGCTGACAGCAGCAGGTCTGGCTGTTTTGGCAGCCGTGGGAAGTCTTGTCTTGCTGCGTAAGAAAAAAGGCTAAAAAGATAAGGTTTTAAGAGGCAGCTCTTAAAGCCTTTTTTAGAGCTGTTCGGACCCTGCTGGCCATGGCAAGGAATCGTTTCAGAGGCTGTCTGCTCTCATCCTGTCTATTCCTGCTTTCGTGTGGATTTTTATTAGTTGAGCCGAATAGAATGTTCATTAAGAAAGTGCAGTCTGGATTCTGCCTTAGCCTTCCATTTGAAAAATAGCTGCAATCGTGTTAGAATAGACCTAGTAATTTTGAATAGAGGTGCTATTGTGGCTTTTGGAGATAATGGACAACGCAAGAAAACAGGATTTGAAAAACTGACGATGATCGTCGTAATTATCATGCTGATCGTGACAGTCGGAGCAATCTTTGCTTCCGCTCTCAGTGCCATCTTCTAATCCCAAACGCTTTAGGGCGTTTTTTTAGAGTAAAAAGAAGCGAGAAAGAATATGAGTATGTTTTTAGATACAGCCAAGATTCAGGTCAAGGCTGGCAAGGGCGGTGACGGCATGGTGGCTTTCCGCCGGGAGAAGTATGTTCCCAACGGCGGTCCTTGGGGCGGCGACGGCGGCCGTGGCGGCGATGTGATTTTTGTCGTTGATGAAGGGCTGCGTACCCTTATGGACTTCCGCTACAACCGCCACTTTAAGGCACCGTCGGGCGAAAAAGGCATGACAAAAGGGATGCATGGCCGGGGAGCAGAGGACTTGCTGGTCCGCGTACCGCAGGGAACGACTGTCCGCGATGCGGAAACCGGTAAGATTCTGACGGACCTGATAGAGAACGGCCAGCAGTTCATCGTGGCCCATGGCGGCCGCGGCGGCCGCGGCAATATCCGCTTTGCCACTCCTAAAAATCCTGCCCCCGAAATCTCTGAAAATGGAGAGCCGGGACAGGAGCGGGAGCTGCTGCTGGAATTAAAAGTGCTGGCAGATGTCGGACTGGTCGGCTTTCCCTCTGTCGGCAAGTCAACCCTGCTCAGTGTTATCACCTCAGCCAAGCCCAAGATTGGGGCCTACCACTTTACCACTATCGTGCCCAATCTGGGTATGGTCCGCACTCACTCAGGTGAGTCCTTTGCCGTGGCGGATCTGCCGGGGCTGATTGAGGGAGCCAGCCAGGGTGTAGGTCTGGGAACCCAGTTTCTCCGCCATATCGAGCGGACCCGGGTCATTCTCCATGTGGTTGACATGTCTGCCAGCGAGGGCCGGGATCCTTATGAAGATTATTTGGCTATCAATAAAGAGCTGGAATCCTACAATCTCCGCCTCATGGAGCGGCCGCAGATCATCGTGGCCAATAAGATGGATATGCCTGAAAGTGCAGAGAATCTCAGGGAATTCAAAAAGAAACTGGCTGAGAATTATGATGAGTTTGAGGACCTGCCGCCAATCTTTCCAATCTCCAGTCTGACCAAGCAGGGACTTGCGACCCTTTTGGATGCGACAGCAGAATTGCTGGATCGAACACCGGAGTTTCTGCTCTACGATGAGACAGAGATGGAAGAAGAAGCCTACTATGGCTTTGATGAAACTGCGCCGGCCTTTGACATTTCCCGCGATGACGATGCAGCCTGGCTGCTGTCTGGCGATAAGCTAGAAAAGCTCTTTACCATGACCAACTTCGACCGGGATGAAGCGGTTATGAAATTCGCCCGCCAACTGCGGGGGATGGGAGTTGACGAAGCACTCCGCGCCCGCGGTGCCAAGGACGGCGATGTAGTTCGTATCGGCAGTTTTGAGTTTGAGTTTGTAGATTAAGGCTGCAGTCCATCCAGCTTAAGTGATTATAGGCTTTGATTTTCTTTGCGCAGTCGGTGCTGAATGGGCGTCTGTCTCAGCCTCTTGCCAAAAAAAGACCGCTAGGAAGTGTCAAAAGTAGGGCAAGGCGAGCTAACAAAGTCATACAAGATAAACGAAATGACGATATTTTAAAAAGGGGATTGTCCATGGGTGATAAACCAATATCTTTCTGCGATGAAAACGGAAATTTTGTCTCTGCAGCTGATGTCTGGAATGCAGAGAAATTAGAAGAACTCTTCAACAAGCTCAATCCTAAGCGTCAGCTGCGTTTGGAAAGGGAAAAGTTGGAGCAGCAATCAGAAGAATAAAAAAAAAGAGCAGCCCTGAACAAATTGTAAAAATGTTCAGAGCTGCTCCTTTTTCTGATAAATTTGTGGGACTTTTTTGCCAGCTGCTCTGTATTATTTCCCAATTCAGGAGAGTGATACTCAAGGGAAATTATCAGCAAACTAAAAGACTATAAAATGAAAAGGAAGATAAGAGCGGGTAAGCAGTGCTCAGACTCTGCCGGTTTTGGCAGAAAATTGGGGGCTGATTTTTTTCAGCTGAGGCAGGACCAGCAGACTGACTCCGATAACGATGAGGCGGTCGGCATAGTCGGTCAGAGCCTGCACTAGGACGGTGCTGCTGACGAGATCGAGCCCCAAGCCGTGCAAGCCCTGCACTAGAAGGCTGGAGCCGCTGGGGGTGATGCCCTTAAAGACCAGAACGGTAATCAGTGAGGCCAGAATGGTTGCCGGCAGGGAGACAAGGAGGGTTTTCCACAGCAGGCTTAGGCTGGGCCTGGACTGATTCTTGAAAAAAATGGAAACCAAGAGAGCCAGCAATATGGCTACTGGTGAGAAGTAGATGGCTGATATATCAGTCGTAAAGGCGCTGATGAGAGCACTGAGAACAGCGATGCCCACACCGGCCAGAGGCCCCAGGACCAGACTGGCCAAGACGGTTCCAAAGGTATCCAGATAGATGGGCAGTTTGAGCAGCAGGGCCAGCGTGCTGCCGACATAGTTGAGGGCGATGCAGATGGCAGCAAATGAGATGATATAAGGTGAAAATTTTTTCATGTTTCTATCCTAACTGTAGTGTGCGCAGGTCTTGGGCAATCATTTCTTGAGGTGCCTCTAAAATGACAGCCAAAAAATCCTGGAAAAAGAGCTGAGAGCTGACCTCTTGGGCG
The DNA here is from genome assembly GCF_017884005.1 of Streptococcus panodentis. Classification (GTDB taxonomy): domain Bacteria; phylum Bacillota; class Bacilli; order Lactobacillales; family Streptococcaceae; genus Streptococcus; species Streptococcus panodentis. The sequence continues at coordinate 20,514 of NZ_QFAY01000003.1, read as the reverse complement.
ATAAAAGCGTTGGCCGGGCGGTGGTAAAAATCATAAGCATCCACCACTGTCTGCCCTAGTGCAGGGCCTTCAGTCGCAAGGTCAACAAAAGCATCAAAGCCCTGACAGAGGTCTTCGTGGAGAAAATGAGCGACAGCCAGCGGGTCGTTGATGACACAGCCGATGATATGTTCATACTTCCAGTGGAAATCCCAGTAGAAGCGGGTGATGGTGCGGACAAAGGCAGCGACCTCCGGCTGGATGAAGTGCATATACTCCAGAAGGTTGGGGGTGAGGACAATTTGGCGCGTGACATCCAGACCAATCATTTCAATCTTTCTCCCCAGCTTTTGGTAGACCTCCTGAGCTGCATGCGGATCGCACCAGTAGTTATACTCTGCGACGGGTGAGCAGTTGCCGTGAGATTTGTAGCTGCCTCCCATGCTGACAAAGCGCTCCATATGCTGGCCCAGCAGAGGATTTTTTCTCAGAGCCTGAGCAATATTGGTCAAAGGTCCCAGAGCGATTAGGGAAGTATCCTGCTGCTCCCGGAAATAAGCAGCCAGAAAATCGCTTGCTGTCTCTGGCTGAAGGGTGGCAGCACTGCGGCGCTTAATGCTGCCGTCGCCCAAACCATCCATGCCGTGGGTGTCCTGAGCCGAGACAAAATCGCGGACCAAGGGTCTGTCAGCACCTGCATAGACCGGAATATCCAGCCTGTTCAGTCTTTCCAGGATCTTAAAAGCATTGTCTGCTCCCAGCTCAACTGGAACATTGCCTGCAGTGACCGTCAGGGCAGCCACCTCCAAGCCCGGATGCTGGATAGCATAGAGCAGGGCCAGGCTGTCGTCGATGCCGGGGTCGCAGTCGATGATGATTTTTCTCTTTTTCACTTGCGGTAAACCTTTCTAAACAAAGAAAAAATGGCTTTGTTTCAACAAAACCACAATAAAAAACAAGCGCATGTACACCGCTGCAGCAATCGAAGCGACTTAGTTTTTTATTCTGGGAAGTTCTCGAACCAGTCCAAAACAGTGTTTTGATTTCTATATTGTTCTATCATAAAGAAATTTTGCCCAAAAGTCAATGGGGAGAGGCCTGCCGTAGTCAGCTGCCTGCTTTTATGGTATAATGGGGGAAAACGATGAGGAGAAATGAGATTATGGCAAAAACAATTCACACAGACAAGGCACCTGCAGCAATCGGCCCTTATGTTCAGGGGAAGGTCGTCGGCAATCTTCTCTTTGCCAGCGGTCAGGTGCCCCTATCTCCGGAAACAGGAGAAATCATCGGCAGCACCATTGAGGAGCAGACCAGACAGGTTCTGGCCAATATCCAAGCGATTTTAGAAGCAGCGGGAACTGACTTTGACCATGTTGTCAAAACGACCTGCTTCCTTAGCGATATGAATGACTTTGTTCCTTTCAACGAAGTCTACAAGACCGCTTTCAGCAGCGAGTTTCCTGCTCGCTCAGCAGTGGAAGTAGCCCGTCTGCCGCGCGATGTTAAGGTTGAGATTGAGGTCATTGCCGAAATCGTCTAAATAAAAAATGAGGAGGAAGCCCCTCTTCTTTTTTAAGAAAAGGAGTATGATGTATGTCAGAGAATAAAATTCAACTGGTGATTGTGACAGGGATGAGCGGAGCGGGGAAAACTGTAGCAATCCAGTCCTTTGAAGACTTGGGCTATTTTACCATTGATAATATGCCGCCGACTCTGGTGCCCAAATTTCTGCAGCTGGTGGAGGGGACGACGGACAATGATAAGCTGGCCCTGGTAGTGGATATGCGGAGCCGGTCTTTCTTTCTGGAAATTCAGGGGATTTTGGATGAGCTGGAAGCCAATCAGGAGATTGACTTTAAGATTCTCTTTCTGGATGCGGCTGACAAGGAATTGGTGGCCCGCTATAAGGAGACCCGCCGCAGCCATCCGCTGGCTGCTGACGGCCGGATTTTGGATGGCATTAAATTGGAACGGGAGCTCCTGGCCCCTCTGAAAAACCTCAGCCAAAACGTGGTGGATACCACTGAGCTGACACCGCGGGAGCTGAGAAAGACAATCGCGGACGAATTTGCCCAGCATAATGAGCTGCACAGCTTTCGCATCGAAGTCATGAGCTTTGGCTTTAAGTACGGCCTGCCGCTTGATGCCGATTTGGTCTTTGATGTGCGCTTCCTGCCCAATCCTTACTACAAGCCAGAACTGCGCAATCAGACAGGCCTGGATCAGGATGTCTTTGATTATGTCATGAACCATGCGGAGTCAGAGGAGTTTTACAAGCACCTGCTGGGGCTGATTGAGCCGATTCTGCCGGGTTATCAAAAGGAAGGCAAGTCTGTCCTGACTATTGCGGTTGGCTGTACGGGAGGTCAGCACCGCTCAGTAGCCTTTGCCCAGCGATTGGCGGATGATTTGGCCAAGGCTTGGCCGGTCAATGCCAGCCATCGGGACAAAAACCGCCGAAAGGAAACGGTGAACCGCTCATGAGAAAGCCAAGAATTGCGGTGATCGGCGGGGGAACAGGGATTTCGGTCATTTTGAACAGCCTGCGCAAAAAAGAGGCAGATATTACAGCGATTGTAACGGTAGCAGATGACGGCGGCAGTTCAGGCGAGCTGCGCAAGAACATTCAGCAGCTGACTCCTCCGGGAGATTTGCGCAATGTGCTGGTGGCCCTGTCGGACATGCCCAAGTTTTATGAGAAGGTTTTCCAGTACCGCTTTGCCGATGAAGACGGCGCTCTGGCCGGTCATCCCTTGGGCAATCTCATCATTGCCGGTATTTCAGAGATGCAGGGTTCGACCTACAATGCCATGCAGCTCTTGACCAAGTTTTTCCATACGACTGGGAAAATCTATCCCTCCAGTGACAATCCGCTGACCCTGCATGCGGTCTTTGCAGACGGCAGTCAGGTGGCAGGCGAAAGCCGCATTGCCGACCATGCAGGCATGATCGAGCGGGTCTATGTGACCAATACCTATGATGAAGAAAAGCCGGTTGCCAGCCGCCGGGTGGTTCAGGCGATTTTAGACAGCGATATGGTAGTGCTGGGGCCAGGCTCTCTGTTTACCTCCATTCTGCCCAATCTGATGATTGAAGAAATCGGTCAGGCGCTGCTGGAGACCAAGGCAGAAGTGGCCTATGTCTGCAATATCATGACCCAGCGCGGCGAAACAGAGCATTTCTCAGACAGCGACCATGTGGAGGTGCTGCACCGCCACTTGGGCCGGAAGTTCATTGATACAGTGCTGGTCAATATCGAGAATGTCCCCCACGACTATATGAACAGCAATAAATTTGACGAATACCTGGTGCAGGTAGACCATGATTTTCAAGGGCTTCAGGAGCAGGTTCCGCGGGTTATTTCCTCCAATTTCCTTCGTTTGGAAAATGGCGGAGCTTTTCACGACGGGGAGCTGGTTGTTGATGAGCTGATGCAGATTATACAGGTGCGCAAATGAGCTTTACAGTCAAAGTCAAGGAAGAACTGCTCAGTCTGGTCAGCCGGGACAAGAATGAGCTGGCAGCTATCATCAAAATGTCGGGCAGTCTGGGTCTGACCGGACAAGGCTTGACCCTGTCGCTCACGACAGAAAATGCTAAAATCGCCCGGCATATCTATGAGCTGCTGCTGGCTCTGTATCAGGCCAAGTCAGATATTCGCCACCACCAAAAGACCAACCTGCGCAAGAACCGTGTCTACACTGTTTTTCTGGATCGGGGAGTGGAGGAGATACTGGCTGATCTGCATCTGGCAGATGCCTTTTTCGGTATTGAGGCCGGGATTGATCAGGCTATTTTGTCAGATGATGAAGCCAGCCGGTCCTATCTGCGGGGGGCATTTCTTGCCAATGGCAGTATGCGGGAGCCGGAATCGGGCAAGTACCAGCTGGAAATCCTGTCGGTTTACCTGGACCATGCCGAAGATTTGGCTGCGCTCATGCGTCGTTTTTTGCTGGATGCCAAGACCATTGAGCGCAAAAAAGGGGTGGTGACCTATCTGCAGCGGGCAGAGGATATCATGGATTTTCTCATCGTCATTGGGGCCATGGAGGCCATGAAGGAATTTGAGTCCGTCAAGCTGCTGCGCGAGGCCCGCAATGACCTCAACCGGGCCACTAACGCCGAGACTGCCAACATTGCCCGTACGGTTACGGCCAGCATGAAGACCATCAATAATATCATCAAAATCAATGAAAGCATCGGGATTGAGCAGCTGCCGCTGGACCTGCAGGAAGTGGCCCAGCTGCGGATCAGCCACCCGGATTATTCCATTCAGCAGCTAGCTGACAGCCTGACCAAGCCCCTGACTAAGAGCGGGGTCAACCACCGCCTGCGGAAAATCAATAAAATTGCGGATGAATTATAGTCTTTCAGAGTTCACAGTTCCAAGTTTTGAATCCATCATAAAAGCTGCTGAGTACATGATGCTCAGCAGCTTTATTGTCATTTAGTCCATCTTTTATAAACTGGTCGAATGTTTTGGCTGGACTTTCCGTTCAGGATAGATAGAGTTGATAGCATTGTTGACCGCTGTCGGCGCCTCGCCCAGACCGGTCGCAATCAGATCCACCTTGCCTTCGTAGAAGCAGCAGTCGCCGGCTGCATAGATGCCGGGCAGAGAAGTTTCCTGCTTGCTGTTGACTATAATTTTATGGCGCTGGAGCTCCAGACCCCAGTTTTTCAGATTGCCGACAGAAGACTTAAAACCATAGTTGACAAAGAGCTGATCGACCGGCAGCAGCTGGCTTTCCTCTCCCTTGACCCGGGTGATTTCCAGCTGAGTAATACGGTCGCCCTCGCCGATGAGCCTGCTCGGCACAAAAGGCGTTTTGATAACAGCAGTGGAAGCCTTGAGTTCCTCAACGCTGTGTTCCAAGGCCCTGAAATTGTCCCGCCGATGAATCAGGCTGGTCTTGGCAATCTTCTCAAAAGCCAGCGCCCAGTCAACGGCTGAATCGCCGCCGCCCAGCACGACGACTTCCTGGCCGGCATACTGATGGATGTTGGATACATGATAGTGAAGGTTGCTGTAGTGCTCAGCGCCGTCCAGCTCCAGAGCACGCGGCTTAAAGGCACCGCCGCCCATGGCGATGATGATGGTCTTGCTGAGGTGCTGGGCTTTAGAAGTGGTGATGCGAAATTTCCCCTCTTCCTTGACAATCTCCAGGACCGTCTCATTCAGACAGATGTCTGTCTGGAAGCTGTCCAGCTGCTCTATCAGCCGCTGGGTCAGCTCTTCTCCGGTCAGATTGGGAAAGCCCGGGACATCCAGGATTTTCTTTTCCGGATAGAGAATGGCCGGCTGCCCTCCAAGCTGGGGCAGGGAATCAATCAACTTGACCTTGGCTTGGCGCAGGTGGGCATAAAAAGCGGCAAAGAGCCCCACAGGCCCGCCGCCGACAATGGTAATATCGTACAGTTCAGACATAATCTTCCTCAATCTCTTTAAAATAAACTAGCATTATTGTACCATAAAATGAGTTTAAAATGTAGTCAAAAATAAAAAGCCCCCGCAGGAGCTTTCGGATTAAATAGCAAACAAATCATTGAGATTTTCCGCCAGAGTCGGATGGGTAAAGATCTGCTTGGTGAAATAAGTATAAGGGATCTTGTTGTCCATGGCTACTGTGATGATGTTGATGATTTCCTGAGCGCCTTGGGAGAAGATGGTTGCCCCGATGATTTCCTTGGTCTCCGTATTGACGATGGCTTTGAAGGCTCCGCGCAGGTCGTCATTGACATGGCCGCGCGGCATAGCTGCAACCGGAATTTCTTTCGTCGCAACAGGCAGTCCCTGCTCCTTGGCTTGGGCTTCTGTCAGACCGATTTGTGCCAAAGTCGGACTGATAAACATGCTGGTTGGCACATGCTGGCGATCCGCAAGCGTATAGCTGCCGTCCCCTGCCAGATAGCTGTAGACAATACGGAAGTCGTCCAGAGAAATATAGGTAAACTGCGGCCCGCCGTTGACATCTCCGACAGCAAAGACGCCGGGAACAGAAGTCTGCAGATGCTGGTCTACCTTGACAGCGCCGCGTTCGGTCACTGCAATATCTGTATTTTCCAGCTGCAGAGGCTCGATGTTTGGCTTGCGGCCGGTCGCATAGAGCAGGGCATCAAAGCGGAAAGTTTCCCCTTCTGTCAGGACCAGCACTTCCTCGCCGTCATTTTTCACTTCCTGCGTGTGGATATTCTGCAGGATGTCAATGCCGTCCTCTTCCATATACTGTTTGGCAAGAGCGGCGATAGAGGGTTCTGCCCGCGGGAGAAAGACAGAGCCGGCATCCAGCACGGTGACCTTGCTGCCCAGTTTATTGTAGAGTCCGGCAAATTCCAGACCGATATTGCCGCCGCCCAGAATGCCCAGCCGCTCAGGCAGCCTGTCCAAATTCTGAATACCAGTAGAGTCATAGACGTGTTTGGCTGTCGTCAGGCCCGGGATTGGCAGGATATTAGAAACTGCGCCGGTATTGATGACAATGGTCTCTGCGGTCAGCTGCTCTGTCTCGCTGCCTGCTTGGATTTCAATCACTTTATTAGAGACAAAGTGCGCTTGGGCGTCGATGACTTCAACGCCGGCTCCGCTTACTGCGGCATAGTTTTTAGCATTGAGACGGCTGGTGACAGCATCTTTCTGAGCCAGTACCTGATCGAAAGGCAGGCCTTTTTCAGCAGCGACGAGCAGAGTCTTGGTCGGAATGCAGGCGATATTGATGCAGGTGCCGCCATACATGGCCTTGCTCTGCTCAATCAGCGCTGTTTTCTTGCCTTGGGCTGCCATTTTAGCTGCCAGAGTTTTTCCGGCTTTGCCGAAACCAATGACTATTAAATCGTATGTTAACATGATATACCTCACTTTTCCACTAAGCATTGTATCATATCTGTGTGAGAAATGCTGGTTTTTGCTACGGTATGCAGCTGTTCCTTATGACGGCGTAACTTTTCAAAGTAAGTTCCGCTTTGCTCTCTGAGCTGGTCTTAGCTGAAATGGTTTTTATGGCGGGAGACGTCTCACACTAACTTCCAGCAGAGCGGAATGTGATCCGAAAGGATTTCAGATGAGGAGCCTTTTGTGCTCTTTTTTTCGGAGAACGGCGGAGAAAAAACTGCTTCTGGCAGGCAAAATCAAGAGCAGCGGAACCTAGTTTGAGACGGATTTCCGCTGCTTTTATGCGTTTTTGGCAGCTTAACTTCCGCTAGCGGCAGCGGTGGAACTGACTTTGAAAAATTGCCTTCCTTATGAAAGGACATTTCTGGACGCGGCGTCTATTTTTCAAGCAGATGTTTCGACGAAGAAGCCGAACTATGCTATACTGATTCCATTGTTTATTTTAGGAGGAAGACAGAATGTCTATTTTTACAATGATTTTGGCGACCATGGTTGCCTTGGAATTTTTCTACATCCTGTATTTGGAAACTTTTGCGACCAGCTCAGCCGCTACTTCACGGGTTTTCGGCATGTCCCAGGAGGAGCTGCAGCAACAGTCGCTCAATACTCTTTTTAAGAATCAGGGAGTGTACAATGGTTTAATCGGAATCTTGGTGCTGATTGCGGTCTTTATCCAGCCGAGCTCCGTTTGGCTGGGGATTTTGATGGTCTACATCATTTTGGTGGCAGGCTATGGCGCTGTGACCAGCGATCCCAAAATCTTGCTCAAGCAGGGCGGTCTGGCTATCCTGACCTTGATCAGTCTATTTTTCTAAAAGAGCGGAGGAAAGGTGCTTTCCCGCTTTTTATTTTTGCGGAATCAACTGTCTGGTCTTTTTTGAGAATCGCCTAGCAGCCGCCAACTTCCTAGCATAATGGTTGACTTTTTCATTAGACAAGTGTAGAATAAAAGAAGAAGCAGTCTATAGAAAGTACACTGAAATATGAATAAATCAATCAAACGTTTACCGGACGGCGAGTTTGCTATTTTGAAAACCATCTGGCAGCTGCCGGCTCCGACAACCTCTGCGCAGATTATGGCCAAGCTGGGCCAAAGCAATCACTGGAAACCGCAGACTCTGCTGACGGTTTTGGCCCGTTTGACAGAAAAGGGCTTCTTGGAAAGTGTCCGCAAGGGCCGCGAGCGCCAGTATACTGCCTTGATTTCTGAGGAGGAATATTTAGAGGTCGAGACGTCAGATTTTCTGAAACGCTGCAGCGGCCATTCCATGGGCGGTCTGGTCAAGACGCTTTTCTCTTCCAATTCCCTTTCGGAACATGAACTAGATGAACTGCGCAGTCTTTTAAACAAGGAAAGCTAAAGATTGGGGGTTGGATATGAAAGATTTGCTATTCTCTTTCCTGCTGACTAGTTTTGCTACCTCCTTTATCATTCTGCTGCTGAGTCTGACTTTTGCGGTTTTTAAGAGCCGGATTTCGATCAGGACGCAGTATTTCACTTGGTCTTTGGTCCTTGCCAGCCTGCTGATTCCCTTCCGGCCTCAGTTTGGTCTTGGGCTGATCCGCTTCAGTCCGGAGCCGATCCGTCAGACAGCTGTCAGCAGTTCGGGAGCGGCCCAGCCTGCCGTCCAGAGCGCTCAAGCAGCCAGTCAGTCCGGTCTTTTAGAGCAGTTTTTGGCCCTGCCGTGGTTTGAGATATTCTTTGCCCTCTGGCTGCTGGGCTTTCTCTTTAGCTTGGGCAAATATGCCTACTCTTATGTCCGCTTTCAAAAGCTGCTAAAACGCTGGGGGGAGCCCGTGACAGATGCCGATATGCTGGAGCAGCTGCAGGCTGTCCAGCAGGATATGAGGATGAAGGGCAGCATCGGCCTGCTTCATTATCCTATGGCCCACAGTCCCTTGCTGGTCGGTCTGAAAAAAGCAGTTATTGTCCTGCCGGAGCTGGACTATACCGAGGAAGAGCTCAGCCTGATTTTCAAGCACGAGCTGACCCACTACCGGCACCGGGATGTCTGGGTCAATCTGCTGGGACTGGCTGTGAAGAGCCTGTATTGGTTTAATCCCATTATCGCTTTTGCCTGCAAGGAAAGTCAGGAAGCAGGAGAGATGTACTGTGACCATGATGTGCTGTTCAGCAAGGACAGCGATTACCGTACCTTCTATGGGGAAACCATTCTGACCATGATTAACCGCAGCAGAAAGAGTCCGCTGGCCCTGACGACCTGCTTTTATTCGAATAAGTTCAATCTGAAGCGCCGCATTGTCGGTATCATGGACAATCGTCTGCCCCGGAAATTCCTGTCAGCCTTTCTGGCCTTGGCAGCTGCTTTCCTATTGCTCCTGTCGGGGTCCGTGTTTGCCTTGGAGGACAGGAGCAGCCAGACGGCTGCCTCTCTGCCGGCTTCGCAGAAAGGCTCGAGCTCCGAGGTCAGCCAGCAAGCAGCAGTGGCAGCCCTTTTAAAGGAACTGTCTCTGTCTGAGAAAGACATTGCCGATCTTCAGGTGGTTCGTGAGAAAGACACCTACCACATCAGCTTTTCCCATGGCCAGACAGCCTATGAGAATCTGGTCAGTGCCAAGGACGGGAAATTGCTGCGCAGCAAGCAGCATACAGTGGTTGAAAAAACGGTGACAGTAGAAAAAGAAGTGCCGGCCTCTTCTGCCGCAGGGGAAACAGCCCAGTCAGACGGCAGCTCTGCCACTCAGGCAGAAAGTGCCAATCCTTCCGGAGGAGCAAGCTCCAGTTCTCAGGCACCTGCTCAGAAAAGCGCAGCTCAGGATGCAGATGATGACGAGCGGGACAGCGAGGACCAGGATGAGGATTAAATCAGCATTCTGTCAGTTTAAGCTTCTTAAAAGCTTTGGCTGATAGAATGTTTTTATATTCTTAGAGAAGGTGCTGAGAATAAACAGATCCTCACCAAGCTTTTTTCTTGACATAGAGAAACGACAAGTGTAGAATATATCTATAAACTACATTTGTCGAAAATGTCCGAATTTAAGTGCAGAGGGGCAGAAGCAACGACCATTCAGACGCTTGTCATCCTCTTTGAAAATCAAAACAGACTCCTAAGTGTACAGGCTGGCCAAAGTATTCTTCAAGCTTTTCTGTCTGCTTCCCCAGTCTGCTCTCCTTTACCCTGACAGTGGCAGAGGCAGCTGATTTTCACCGAGCAGTCAGTGCAGAGCGGCGGCTCTCTTTATTTTAGATTATAAAACTACACTTGTAGAATAAAAAGGAGAACTCTCATGAAACAAAAGCAAATCCAGACCAATTTTCAACGCATCGAAACCAAGTATGTCCTTGACAGAGCCAGCTTAGCCCGGCTGGAGGCTGAAATGAAGCCCTATCTGATGGAGGACGACTATGCGACCTCGACGATTTCCAATGTTTACTTTGATAATGATGATTTCCAGATGATTCAGGATTCGATTGCCCGGCGGGGCGGGCGAGAAAAGATGCGGATGCGGACCTATGCCGCCCAGCCGACCGAGGAGAGTCAGGTCTTTCTGGAGATTAAAAAGAAATCGGAGGAAGTCGGCTTTAAATACCGTCTGGTCTCCAATCCTCTGTCTGTGGTCAACTATATCACCAATGGTCTGGAAGACCATACCATTTCCGATGACCGGGTCAAAGCAGAGGTGGAGCAGCTGCAGGATCGCTATCTGGATCTGAAGCCTAAAATGGTGATCAGCTATGATCGTTACTCCATGAAAGGGCGGGAAGACAAGAAGGTGCGTGTGACGGTCGACTCCAATATCCGCTACCGCGATTACGACGTGGATTTGACTTCCGGCCGCTATGGCCTGCCGCTTCTGGAAGAGGATAAGGTGATTATGGAAATTAAGGTTCCGGGCCACTATCCTGCTTGGCTGTCCGCTATTTTGGACAAGTACGGCCTAGAGGATCAGTCCTTCTCTAAATACGGCAATGCTTACCTGAAGACCAAGGAAAGACTTGCCCGGACCGTTAAATCCTAAGAGGGAGGACCGCTATGCTCGACCAAATATTTAACAGTATCTATTCATCCACAGAGGTCAAGATTAATCCCTTAGCGCTGATTTTCGCCTTAGTGACCAGTTTGGTGCTGGGGATGGTTCTGGCCAAGGTCTACAAGCGCCAAACCATTTATACCAAGGAGTTTGTCATCACTCTGTCCATCCTGCCGACCATTATTTCGATTATCATTTTCTTGGTCAATGGCAATCTGGGCACCAGTGTGGCCGTTGCCGGTACTTTCAGCCTCATTCGCTTTCGCTCGGCTGCGGGAGGGTCCAAGGAATTGCTGGCTATCTTTGTCGCCACAGCCATCGGGATTACGACCGGCATGGGCTTTGTCACGCTGGCCATCGTCTTTACCCTCTTGATTTCCCTTGTCTGGCTGCTTTTTGAAAATATGAGCTTCACCTCAGTCAGCCAGACCAGACGCTATGTCACGATTAACATTCCAGCGGACTTTGACTACGAAGTGCTCTTTGAGGCTATCTTCGCCAAGCACTGCAAATCAGCGGAACTGACCGCCATCCAGTCTGCTGCAAACCGTACCATGAAGCTGGAATATGTCATTGACCTCAATGCCGAAGTCAGCGACAGCCAGCTGGTCCAGCAGTTTCTGCGCTATGACAAGGTCAAAGAAATCTCTCTGTCAAAAGCAGCCAAGAAACGCAAGACCCTGTAGAAAGAAGGCGAGGCTGAGACAGACGCCCATGATGGCTGCGCCCTCACCCACAAAGGTATGAAAACAAGTCAAAAGCCCTCATTAGGTGTATAATCCTAGTGAGGGCTTTGCGGTTGATAACTTACTGAATGAAAACTTCGAGGGACAAACTGATCCATTCCACTGACGAGCACCCCAAAATATCGCCTTGTGCATGAGTATAAAATTACGATAAACAATCAGTGGATAAGCCCTCCATTTATAACTAAAGGAGGAATGGATGATGGATATTCTCTATAAATCCTGTGCAGGAATTGATGTCCACCAATCCAATGTTGTAGTCTGTATCTTACACGGCTCCCTTCTCAGCACTCGTCCAAAACGAGAAGAGGCTCGGTTTGATACTACAACGGCTGGCTTAAAAGCCTGTCATGACTTTCTGAAGAGTTATCAGGTTCAGGCTGTCGGTATGGAAAGTACTGGTGTTTACTGGGTGCCGGTTTGGCATGCCTTATATCATGACTTTGAATGTATCTTGGCTCAGCCGGCACATATGAAAGCTATTCCGGGGAAAAAGACCGATAAAAAGGACGCCCACTGGATTGCTCAGCTGACCAGGATTGGACTGCTTCCTAAAAGTTTTGTTCCGGATGAAGACATTCAAGAATTGCGAGATTTAACGCGTCAAAGAAAACATTATGTCGAATCCCGAAACAGGGAAGTCAATCGAATCCATAAGATTCTTCAAATGGGCGGCATCAAACTCACCACTTACATTGAGGATATCATGGGAATGTCGGGTCGGAATCTCCTGAATCTGCTCTGTGATGGTGAAAGCATCACGGAAGCCGGAATCAGAAAAGCTGTTTATACGAGTTTGAAAAAGAAAATTCCAGAACTCATGCAGGCCATGGATGGTTATTTTTCAGAGCACCATCGCTTTATGTTAAGCGAGTCTCTGGACATCTATGATTTCTATCAAGATAAAATCTTACAGTTAGAAAAACGAATCAGCCGCTGTCTTAAGAACTATCAACGGGAAGTAGACATTTTAGACAGTATTCCTGGAGTTGACCGGATAACAGCCTCTGTTTTGATTGCCGAAATCGGTGTCGATATGGGGCAGTTCCCAACAGCCGAACAGTTGGCTTCCTGGGCTGGGTTATGTCCTGGCAATAATGAGAGTTCTGGGAAGAAACGGAGTACAAAAATCAGACGGGGAAATGCTTATTTAAAGAAATGTTTATGCCAGGCTGTTTTTGCGGCCCGGCGACAGAAGAATTCTCCCATTAGCCAACGGTTCAACCAAATCAGGTCTCGCAGAGGACCGCAGAAAGCCACGATTGCCATTGCACACTCTCTATTAAAACTAGCCTATTATTTACTGTCCTACCAGCTGACGTTTGACGATTTTCAAGCAGCACAAAAAAGAATGTTAGAGACGAGCTAACATTCCATATTTATTTTTTCACTTTGATTATATCATAGGGGGAGACTTTTTGCATCTTTTTGAAGTTTTCGTATAAAATGTTTATGCCAGGCTGTTTTTGCGGCCCGGCGACAGAAGAATTCTCCCATTAGCCAACGGTTCAACCAAATCAGGTCNNNNATAAAATGTTTATGCCAGGCTGTTTTTGCGGCCCGGCGACAGAAGAATTCTCCCATTAGCCAACGGTTCAACCAAATCAGGTCTCGCAGAGGACCGCAGAAAGCCACGATTGCCATTGCACACTCTCTATTAAAACTAGCCTATTATTTACTGTCCTACCAGCTGACGTTTGACGATTTTCAAGCAGCACAAAAAAGAATGTTAGAGACGAGCTAACATTCCATATTTATTTTTTCACCTTGATTATATCATAGGGGGAGACTTTTTGCATCTTTTTGAAGTTTTCGTATAAAATAATTCAAGTCAAAGTCAGACTGATTTAGATTTTGACTTGAACGATGTATCTAGTTTTGAGAATGCCAATATCAAAGATGTTGAATCCTTTTTGGACGAGCAGTTGAAAGGATTTACTAAATCACCATTAAAAAGGGGTGAAGGACTTAGATATTATGATGGTAAGGGGAATTCTTGGCAATTAAATGATGGTTATAAAAACGCTACAGACAGCGTGCATGGTGGACCCTATTTAAAGACAACTTATAATGGAGAAATTATTAGAATTCCATTGCAAAAATAAAGGAGAATGATATGAAAACAGAGGACTTAATTGAATTGTTACAGTCAATTTTAGAAGAAGATGCAATCATCAGTAGATTATTTACATATTTTCATCTGCATAAAGAATATGAAATAAGCGACTTGAACAAAATTATTGAGATTGGCATTACAGAGAAAGTTTTTTTGATTATTAATGTGACCGATGAATCAATTGAATACAAAAGAATCGAATGGAGTGAAAGCAATACATACCAAGAGGTTATTTTTAGCAATCCACAGGACTACATACCAAGTTTATTTTCGAACCCCGTCCAAATTCCTGACTTGTTTCTAAAATGCGTGAAAAAGGAATGATGAAGTAGTATGAGACTATACATCAAAAGTGACTATTGTAAAAGAATAACATTTACTACTAGAAATCTGGTTTGGAAAATGTGGTTTAAGGAATGGCATGGTCATCCTATTACATACTCAAACGTCGGTGATGATGAAATGCTACAAGATGATTTCTTTTTTGGTGTACAATTTGATAAATGGCGATTTAATGATAAACGATGGAATCATATACCATACGACAAGAGCAATCCTTGGAATTCGTTTTCTGATGAAAATATTCAGTTGGAATTTGAAAATGATTTTATTACGGATGGGAGAGAGCGTGGAGAACACCTTAGGATTGCGACGACACATACGGACATTTTAACGGTTGATAAACGTGCTATGTATATTATGGCAATCGAAGTGGCGACTGCAATAGACGGTCAAATCAGCGAAGACGACAAAGAAACTTGGCTGAGCATTGAAGAATTTAAAGCAAAACATGCAGACCTGCTGCATTTGACCTACGATGAAGCGGTCGATATTAGTTTGGAGGAACTAGAGGTTATGGAGGCGGTAGATGAACCGCTTTGGGATGAATTGCATAAGGGATGGGAAGAGTACATAGCCATTCATGGAGAACGAGTTTATGACGACGAGGAAGACGAGTGAGAATTTATATAAAAGGCGATTTTACTAAAAAAATACCATTCAATTATTTGGAACTAGCGAAGAAAATGTGGTTTGAAAGTTATCAAGGAGAAGGTATCCCTCTCTCCTATTCTGGTTTTCGTCAAATCAGAGATGAGAATGATTTAGCCATTCATCTAAAACTAGATAAACAGGATTATGACGAACGTTGGTTGCATATTCCGATACAAGAAGGGATAAAATACCGTTTTTATTCACAAATTGATGAAGACCTAAATTTGGAATTTGAGAATGCTTATGTAACAGATTTTCGCGAAAATGGAAACTGTTTACGTTTGGCCTCTACCCATCTTGAACTGCTCACTCTTGATAAAAGAGCGTTCTATATCATGGCCATTGAGATTGCCACAATCTTTAATGGACAAATTAGTGAAGATGACAAGAAAACATGGTTAACAATCGAGGAATTTAAGAAAAAGTACGAAGATATTCTATCTCTAACCTTTGACGAAGCCAATGAGATGAGTCTGGAAGAAATTCAAACGATGGGTGCGATTGACGATTCCATCTGGGAAGAGTTGGATAGGAAGCGCGAGGAATACATTAAAATCCATGGTGAAGTGGAATTGGATGATGAATACGAAGACGACGATGAGTTCGAGGACGAGGAAGACGAGTGAGACTATACCTTAAAGGCAACTACAAAACTAGTATCTATCAAGCTGGTATGGAATATCCTTGGAAAATGTGGTTCAAGGAACGCAAGGGAGTGAAAGTTGGTTTTTCTTATGCACTTGATGATGATTTTTATTTGAGTTTGACTCTAGATAAATTTTCTTCAAATGATGAGCGTTGGGGAATGGCTGATTTTAAAATAGGAGATGATCCTTGGGCGGCTTTTAAGCGTGAAAACTTAAATCGCTGAAATGAGCTAAAATGAAACTGAAAATCTGCTTTTCTTGCGAAAAATCCTTGACAGGCTAACATAGATGTGGTAAAATGATAAAGATTTTGGACTTGAAGGGAGTGAAAAATATGTCAAAAACAGTAGTACGCAAGAATGAATCACTTGATGATGCACTTCGTCGTTTTAAACGTGCGGTTACTAAAGCTGGGACTCTTCAAGAAACACGCAAACGTGAATTCTATGAAAAACCTTCTGTAAAGCGCAAACGCAAATCAGAAGCAGCGCGTAAACGTAAAAAATTCTAATTGAGCAAAATGACAGGCTTCGGTCTGTTTTTTTGTTTGTGACTCTTTGGAGAGAGGCAGATGTGCTTTGGATTGGGAGCAGCAGGGCAAGAAAAAACACTGATTTTCATCAGTGGATTTTTCTTATTTTTTCTCAGCCAATAAAGCTTTGATTTCTTGCAGGACTTCCAGTTCGGTTGGTCCGGCTGGTGCTTCTTCAGCAGCTTCTTCGTTTTTCTTAGCCAGGCTTTGAGCTTTTTCAGCAGACTTGACGATGAAGAAGAGAACGGTACCGATGACCAGGAAGTTGATCACAGCGCTCAGGAAACTTCCGTAAGCAATTCCGTTCCATTTCAAACCTGCGATTTGGTCTACGCCGGCAGCTTTCAGAGCTGGGTTGAGAATCAGCGGAGTGATAATGTCCTCAATCAATGAAGTGACGATTGCGCCGAAAGCATTGGCGATAATCACACCGACTGCCAAGTCAATGACATTTCCGCGCAGCAAAAATTCTTTAAGATCCTTTAACATTTCTTTTTTTCCTTTCAAGAAATTTATTAATGAGATTATATTATAGCTTAAATAAATGACATTGACAAGCTATTTGCTTATCAAATATTTTACATTTGTGTGATTTTATTATAAAATATAGAGTGATATTCTATGATAAATTGGAGGTATTGTCTATTGATTGATAAAGAAACCATTTCTGAAATTAAAAATAGTGTCAATATCGTTGATGTCATAGGAGAAACGGTGGCCTTGACCAAGGCAGGGAGAAATTTTCTGGGTCTCTGTCCCTTTCATGGTGAAAAAACGCCTTCCTTCAACGTAGTAGAGGACAAGCAGTTTTATCACTGTTTTGGCTGCGGCAAGTCGGGTGATGTTTTTAAATTTATAGAAGATTACCGAGGGGTATCCTTTATGGATGCGGTACAGGTGATTGCTGAGCGGGCGGGAATCCCTTTGGCAGCAGAAAACGCCGGCAGCGACCGGCCCCGGCAGCAGCATCCGCATCAAGCCCTCTATGACATTCATACCGAGGCGGCTAAGTTCTACCATGCAGTTCTCATGACGACCAAGATGGGGGAGCAAGCCAGAGACTATCTTTATCAGCGCGGTCTGACCGATGAGGTACTCAAGCATTTTCAAATCGGTCTGGCTCCCAGTGAGGGCAATTACCTGCATCAGAGCATGGCTGGCAAGTTTGATGAAAACACCATTATGAACTCAGGCCTCTTTAATCTGGCGGAGAATAATCTGGTCTATGATGCTTTTCAGAATCGGATCATGTTTCCTCTGACCAATGACAGCGGTCAGGTGGTAGCCTTTTCCGGACGGATCTGGCAGGAAGCGCCTGCTGACGGCCACACAGCCAAGTATAAAAACAGCCGGGCCACTGCTATTTTTAATAAGAGCTATGAGCTTTACCATCTGGATAGGGCCAAGCCGGTCATCAAGAAAAGCCATGAGGTTTATCTGATGGAGGGCTTTATGGATGTCATTGCAGCTTATCGGGCAGGGATTGAAAATGCAGTTGCTTCGATGGGGACGGCCCTGACACCTGAGCATGTCCAGCATCTGAGTAAGTACAGCAAAAAGATTATCCTGTCTTATGATGGGGATAAGGCGGGGCAGGCTGCGACAGCTAAAGCTTTGGATGAGCTGAGAGACCTGTCGGTGGAGATTGTCCGCTTTCCTGACAATCTGGATCCTGATGAATTTCTGGCTAAACATTCGCCTGAGGATTTGCAGCATTTGCTGACCAAAACGCGAATAAGTAATGTGGAGTTTCTCCTGCATTATCTGAAGCCGGATAATATCGAAAATCTGCAGGCCCAGATTGACTTTCTGGAAAAGATGGCTCCGATTATTGCTAAGACCAAGTCTATCACGGCCCAGCAGTCTTATATCTATATGCTGACGGATCTCCTGTCCTATTTTGAATTTCAGCAGGTCGAGCAAGCGGTTAATAACAGCCGGCTGGACGGCCGCAGGGAGCGGCAGGAGGAGCAGGGCTATCAGAGTTACCAGCAGGCGCCGGCAGTTGTGGAGCAGCCGCTTTCCAAGCAGCTGTCGCCTTTGATAAGAGCGGAGAACCACCTGCTGTACCGCATGGTCCACAGCCCCCTCATTTTAAATCAGTATCGGCTGAGAGAGGATTTTGCTTTTGCGACGGAGGAGCTGCAGACCCTCTACACCATCCTCCTGTCTAACGGCGAGGTGACGCCGCAGGATTTGTCCCAGCTGCCGGACAGTGTGCAGCATGCCTGGTATTACATGCTGGAGGCAAATCTGCCGGAAGAAAGCTCAGATGAGGAACTGAGGGAGGTAGAGGAGACCAGAGAGAAGGAGCTGCTCCGCAAGGACAACCAGCTCATCAGCAAAAAGCTTCGTGAGCACTATCACAATGGAAATACGGATGCTGCCTTGCTGGATTTGCAGCAGATTATCGAACAAAAAAGAAGAATGGAGTAGGAATGGCTACAAAACAAAAAGAAGTAACAACATTGGATGTGCAAGTTGCAGAATTTATCCGCAATCATAAGCAGACTGGTACAGCGACAGATGATGAAATCAATGATCAGCTGGTCATTCCTTTCACACTGGATGCAGACGGTATCGAGGATTTGCTGCAGCGGATTCAGGATGCAGGCATTTCCATTACTGACAAGGAGGGAAACCCCAGTGCGCGTGTCCTCAACAATGAGGAAGAAGAAGCTGAGCTGAGCGATGAGGAGCTCTTGGGCAGCAATTCTGCCAAGGTCAATGATCCCGTCCGCATGTACCTGAAAGAAATCGGGGTAGTGCCGCTCTTGACCAATGAAGAGGAGCAGGAGCTGGCTATTTTGGTCGAGCAGGGGGACTTGGAAGCCAAGCAGCGTCTGGCGGAGGCCAACCTGCGTCTGGTCGTGTCCATTGCCAAGCGCTATGTCGGCCGCGGCATGCAGTTTCTGGACCTAATCCAGGAAGGCAACATGGGCCTTATGAAGGCCGTTGATAAGTTTGACTACACCAAGGGATTTAAGTTTTCTACTTATGCGACTTGGTGGATCCGTCAGGCCATTACCCGTGCCATTGCTGACCAGGCTCGGACCATTCGCATTCCGGTTCACATGGTGGAGACCATTAATAAGCTGGTCCGTGAGCAGCGCAATCTCCTGCAGGAGCTGGGCCAAGACCCGACACCGGAGCAGATTGCGGAGCGGATGGATATGACACCGGACAAGGTCCGTGAGATCCTCAAGATTGCCCAAGAGCCCGTGTCTCTGGAAACGCCGATTGGCGAGGAAGATGACAGCCATCTGGGCGATTTTATCGAGGATGAAGTGATTGAAAATCCGGTAGACTACACGACTCGGGTCGTCCTGCGTGAGCAGCTGGATGAAGTGCTGGATACCTTGACCGACCGGGAGGAAAATGTCCTGCGTCTGCGCTTCGGGCTGGATGACGGCAAGATGCGGACGCTGGAAGATGTGGGCAAAGTCTTCAATGTGACCCGCGAGCGGATCCGTCAGATCGAGGCCAAGGCTCTGCGCAAGCTCCGCCACCCAAGCCGCAGCAAACCGCTTCGTGACTTTATTGAAGATTAAGCTTCTGCATTCCCAGCAATCATAGAGGCCAATGTCATCTATGGATGCTGCTTCTCAACAGACATGCTGCAAACAATCTAAAGGAGGACAGGCTATGTCAGAAAAAAACTATACCCCTGAAGAAATTGAAAAGATTAAAACTCGGATTTTGGAGAGCTTGGAGCAGGTGATTGACCCAGAATTGGGGATTGATATTGTCAATCTGGGCTTGATTTATGAGATTCGTTTTGACGGCGCAAGCGGCGAAACAGAAATCGACATGACCCTGACGACCATGGGCTGCCCTCTGGCGGACCTCCTGACCGATCAGATCTACGACGCCATGTCAGATGTCCCAGAGGTGACCAAGACCGATGTCAAGCTGGTCTGGTATCCGGCCTGGACGGTGGAGAAAATGAGCCGCTATGCTCGCATTGCTCTGGGGATTCGATAGTCAAGCAGACCTGTGCGGCCAGTGCAGGTTTTTGCATTTTTCGGCAGCTTCTGTTATAATGATGATACTGTCTTGGGGTCGTTACGGATTCGACAGGCATTATGAGGCATATTTTGCAACTCATCTAGCGGATGTAAAACGCCAGTTAAATATAACTGCAAAAAATAACAATTCTTACGCTTTAGCTGCCTAAAAACCAGCCAGCGTGACCCGATTCGGATGGCTTGTGTCTGATGACAGGTCTTATTTTCAGCAAGCTACGGTAAAATCCAGTCTAGGGATTTTGCAGGAGATGAATAGACTCGCCTGACTTGGGCCTGAGCTGTGTGTCAAAGTCAAGTTAAAGCAAGACACAGCCTATGGTTGTAGACAAATGTGCTAGCAGGTGTTTGGACGTGGGTTCGACTCCCACCGGCTCCATTGTTGTTTTTTGAATTTTTTTAAAACTTTTTAAAACGTTGAGAAATCAGCGTTTTTTGCTTGAGCTCTATATTTTGAAGGAATGAAAAAAGCCAACTAGAGGTCTAGCTGACTTTCTTTGGATGATGGATTCCCTGGCGGTGGGACAGAACTAAATTTTTAAAAATTTAGTTCCCTTCACTCTTTTGTTTCTAAGCTCAGGCTGAAAAGGT